>NZ_JAJFER010000009.1:0-281958 GCF_020707295.1 Massilia sp. IC2-476 | reverse complement strand
CGATCCCACGATACCCAATAGAGCTGTCGGCTAGATAGTCTTGGACAACCGCGAGCTTGAATTGCTCGCTGTACTTGGTCATGAAAAAACCCCAAAAGTTGTGTCCAACTTTTGGGGGTCAGTTCACCGCATCGCTGCGGACGTCCCTTTTTTTCGTATCGGGGCGGTCAGGCCGGCAGTGCGCGGTTGCTGTTCAGGTCGAGGAAGCCGCGGATGATGCGATAGGCGGCCCACAGCCAGCTGATGCCCCAGATCAGCAGCGCCACCGGGATGCCGATGAAGGTCACGGCGAACACCCAGGCGACGGCGGACCAGACCACGTACCACCAGAAGGTGCGGATCATCCAGCTGTGGTGCGAGTAGACGATCGTGCCTGCCGTTTCCGGACGCTTGACGTAGTTAACGATCAGTACCAGGATCGACAGCAGACCGGCCGAAAACAGGAAGGTCAGGGCGTGTGCGACATACAGGATGCGCGCGAACTGCTTGGCGTCCTCGGTTCCGCGATCCATTACCAGGTCTTGCGACATCAGTATTCTCCTCAGTGGTCGCCGGAAACGCCCGGCAGGCGATGGGATTGTAGCAGCCAGTGCTGCCGTTTTGCCAACATGAGGCCGGGATGCCTTTTTTTCAAGTCTGGCGCAGCTGGGATTCGACCCAGGCCACCAGCCGCCCCGCATCCATGGCGCCCGACTGGCGCGCGATTTCGCGCCCGCCGCGAAACAGCGCGAGCGTCGGAATGCTGCGGATCGCGAACTGCGCCGCCAGGTCCTGGCTGCGCTCGGTGTCGACTTTCAGGAGCCGCAGCGCCGGCTCCAGCCGCTGGGCCGCTTGGGCGTAATGGGGCGCCATCATCTTGCAGGGGCCGCACCACTCGGCCCAGAAGTCGACCAGTACCGGGATGTCGTTGCGCGTCACGTGCCTGGTGAAGCGGGCGCTGTCGACGTCCAGCGGCCGGCCGCTGAACAGCGCTTGCGAACACTTGCCGCAGACCGGGGCGTCGCGCAGGCGCTCGGCCGCCAGGCGGTTCACCGCCTCGCACTGCGGACACACGACATGGATCGGGTCGCTCATCGGGTTCTCCCTCCGTTCAAGATTTGCTGGCGCTAATTGTAAGCCGATCATCCCCGCGCCGCAGGCATGCGCCGCCGCAGGCGGGCATTCCGTAGAATCGGCTTATTGCCATTTTTGCCAGAACAATGACCGATCGCACCGAGGACCTCACGCTTGAACCGGGCCGATTGCTGGTCGGCTGCGCCGGCTGGAGCCTGCCGAAGGCCGAGGCGGCAGCCTTTCCGGAAGAGGGCAGCCACCTGGAACGCTACGCCGCCGTGTTCCCGGCGGTGGAAATCAACTCGTCCTTCTACCGTCCGCACCGCCCCGCCACCTACGCCAAGTGGGCTGCCTGCGTGCCCGACGACTTCCGCTTTGCCGTCAAGGTGCCGCGCGCGATCACCCACGACGCGCGCATGACGGACGTGGAACAGCAGCTGGTGCAGTTCGCCGCGGAGGCCGGCGAGCTGGGCGAGAAGCTCGGCTGCCTGCTGGTGCAGCTGCCGCCGAAGTTCGGCTTCATCGACGAGCCGGCGCGCATCTTCTTCCGCCAGCTCCACAATCTGTTCGGATGCACGGTAGCCTTCGAAGCCCGTCACCCGAGCTGGTTCTCGGAAGCAGCCACCGAGCTGCTGGTGGAAAGCGGCGTCACGCGCGTGATCGCCGACCCGGCCGCGGGCCAGCCCGGTCCGCACGTGCCGACCAGCACGGACAGCGTCTACGTGCGCCTGCACGGGACGCCGCGCATCTATTACTCGCGCTATTCGGCCGAATACGTCGAATCGGTGCGGCGCGCGCTTTCGCTCCAAATGGCGGCCGGACGGACCTGCTGGTGCATCTTCGATAACACCGCCGCCTTCGAGGCGGTGCCGAATGCGCTCCAGCTCCTGCACGGCCCGGACGGGCAGGCGCTGGACGAGTCCACGGTGCCTGCCGCGCCATGGTGAGCGCCAGTTTCCGCTTCTACGACGGGCTCGGCGACTTCCTGCCGCGCGAGCGGCGCGGCCGCACCTTCAGCACACCCTGTGCGCGCGACGCTACCGCCAAGCACATGATCGAAGCCCTCGGCGTGCCGCACACCGAGGTCGAGCTGCTGCTGGTGAATGGCGAATCGGCCGGCTTCGACCACCTGCTGCGCGAGGGCGACGGGGTGGCGGTCTACCCGGGCTTCGCCCGGCTCGACGTGCGCGAGCTGCAGCGCCTGCGCAGCTGGCCCGACGAACGCCCGCGCTTCGTCGCCGACGCCCACCTCGGCGGCCTGGCGCGCCTGCTGCGCATGGCCGGCTACGACACTCTCTACGACAACCATTACCACGACGACGAGATCGAACGCCTCGCACGCGAGCAGGGGCGGGTGATGCTCACGCGCGACCGCGAACTGCTCAAGCGCCGCAGCGTGGAATTCGGCTGCTACCTGCATGCTCTCGATCCGGCGCAGCAGCTGCGCGAGTTGTTCGCGCGCCTGCGCCTGGGCGGGGACATGCGTCCGTTCACGCTCTGCCTGCACTGCAACCTGCTGCTCCGCCAGGTGGACAAGGCGGAGGTGCGCGATCGCCTGCTGCCGCGCGTGGCCGAGCTGCACGACGACTTCACCACCTGCGACCATTGCGCACGGGTGTACTGGAAGGGTTCGCACCATGCGCGCATGTGCGCCTTGCTCGCTGATGTAGAATTGCCGCCGTCCCCTGACTCGCATCCATGACAGCGTGAACGATCCTGTTTCGCCGTTTCCTTTCCCTGTTCGCACGGAGTGCCCGCCCGGCGCCTGCGTGTGCGAGCGCGACCGTGTCATGGCCGATCCCGGGGCCGACCACCGGCCGCTCGCATTGACACGCCAGCAGGAGCAGAAACTACTCGAACGCATCGAGCGAGTCAGCAGCTACGAGGACCTGAAGCACGTCCAGCAACTGATCAGGAACAACCTCGGCGCCGAGCTGCGCATCGAACCGGGCCCGAACGAGGTGCGCACCGTGCGCGGCATCATCGTCGTGCTGGAAGAAAAGCCGGGCTTGTGCAAGAAGGCGCGCCAGTCGGTGCCGGCGGCCGTGCGGCGCTGCCTGAGCGAGCGGCCCGAGATTGCCTACGCCCTGCTCGACGCCCACGACCTGTTCGGCTCACCCTGACAGAGGCCACTTCCGCACGCATTTGCCTTGGCTCTTATACAATATGGACGAGGCGGCAACGGCCGCCAGTGTGACGTTTTCAGGAGAACACCCCATGTCGGGCTACAGCATCAACATTGAAGAGAAAACCCTCAACGGCAACAATTTCCGTGAGGTGCTTTACACCACCGAGCGCAGCCAGCTCGTCATCATGACCCTGCAGCCGGGCGAGGAAATCGGCCTCGAGCACCACGAAGGCCATGATCAGTTCATCCGTGTCGAAGCGGGCGAGGGCGTCGCCATCCTGGACGGCGAAGAGCACAAGCTGGAAGACGGCGTCGCGGTTGTCATTCCCGCCGGCACCGAGCACAACGTGATCAATACCTCGGAAAGCGAGCCGATGCGCCTGTACACCCTGTATACTCCGCCGGAGCATCCGGACGGCATCGTCCACGCCACCAAGGCGGAAGCGGACGAGTACGAGGAGCAGCACCACGGTCATTGACCGGATTCCGGACGAAAAAAAGGCCGGCATTTCTGCCGGCCTCGTTGCTGGTGCCCGTCTCAACGACGCCAGTGGTAGGGGAAGCGCGTCCCGACGTGCCCGCCCCAGCCGCGGTGGTGCCCCCAGCCGCGGCCGAAATTGAAGCCGAGGCCGATCGAGACCGGCGGATAGTAGTAGCGCGGCTGGTACACCGGTTCCGGCACGTACACCGGTTGCGGTACGTACACGGGTTGCTGCTGCACGTACACCGGTTGCTGCTGCGTGTACACCGGGGAGCTGCTGTAGGTCGTGGTGCTGGTTCCGCCCGAGGCGGCGGCGCGCGCGCCGGTGCCGACCGGTACCGGGGTCACGGACACGACTTGCCACCCGTTCGGGTCGCCCGAACGCGGATAAGCCTGGCTGCCGTAGTAGTTCGGGCCGGGCGCGGCGCAACCGGCCAGCACGGCCAGCGATGCGGTAACAATGATGAGTTTCTTCATGGCGGTCCTCCTGATTCAGCCATGATAAGAAGTTCCGGACCTCATGCCTCCGGGTATTACCGTTTGTTACACTCCCATAGGCCCGGAAACGTACCCATTCAAGCAACCATGCTGATGAGCTCGCCCAGCGGTACGGCATTCGCCAGCGCCCCGTAGCCGGCATCGTTCGGATGCAGCCAGTCGCGGCTGTTGTAGTCGGGGCGGATACGCGCCGGCGAGCTGGGGTCGCGCAGCACCGTGTCCCAGTCGATCAGCGCATCGAACTCGTTCGCCGAGCGCAGCCAGCTGTTGACCTGCTGGCGTACCGCCTCGCGCGCCGCCGTGTAGTACACGAAGCCCGCCATCGGCGGCAGGGTCGCGCCCAGGATGGCGATGCCGCGCGCATGGGCCCGTGCGATCAGCTGGCGGTAGCCGGCGACCAGGTCGTCGCGCATCTCACCCAGCGCCGTGCCGGATGCATACACGATGTCGTTGATGCCGATCGCCACGATCACAGCGCGGATTCCCGGTGTCGCCAGCACGTCGCGGTCGAAGCGTTCCAGCACGTCGCGTCCCGCCAGCAGCGCGTTCGGGTCGTCCAGCAACAGGCGGTTGCCGGCAATGCCGCGGTTGACGACGCCGATCCGTCCCGCCGTCCCCAGTTCCGACTGCAGCCTGCGCGCCAGGTAGTCCGGCCAGCGCCGGTTCTGGTTCGCCGTGCTGCCCTGGCCGTCCGTGATCGAATCGCCGATGGCAACCACGCAGGGAGCACCGCCGTCGACATCCACTTCGGACAGGAAAGGCCAGGATGCGAAGCTGCGCGAGACGGTGAAGGTGCTGCTCGCAGCGAAATTGCCGGGAGTAGAGACGTAGTTGGTTTGCCAGGAGTCGCGGTGGATGGTGGTGCCCAACGCGGTGCCGGGGAAGTACAGGCTGATCGCCAGGTCGGCGAAGGGCGCGACCTGGAAATACACGGGGTCGGAGAGAAGCGGTGAGCCAGGCTGGATGGTGACCGAGGTCCGTCCGCCGAAGGTCAGTGGATGGTTGGAACCGGCCACCACCGCCTGGGCGCTCGCGCGCAGGCCGACCTGGGCGGCGCCGATCGTCAGGGGCGCGTTGCCCATCTCGTTGGTCAGGCGCACCCGGATCCTGTTGCCGCCAATGCTGGTCCGCACGATCATGCGGACCGTTTGCCCACTGAAACTCGTTGTGCTGGCCGCGGGCGGCGGCCCGGCCGGCGCGCAGCCCCAGGTCGCCGACCAGCCCTCGCCGCGCCATGACTGCGCGAACGCGGAACGCGGCGCCAGCCCGAGGGCGCCCGCGAGCGCCGGGACACCAAGCAGGAAATGCCTTCGGCCGCGGACTGTGCTTGCAGCGCGGTACGGGATAGTGTGGGAGTTGGAAAGAGAGGGAAACGACGCGCGGAAAGCCGGGATGGGCATGGCATGCTCCTGTCGATGAGGTGCAGCCGCGGCGCGGCCGCATCGTCAACATAGACCAGTAGCACAGCACATCCAATCGTGCGCGGCACATCTTTTGCGCTGGCTCGTGCTTGCTCAGCGAACTATCTGAACAGTGGAAACTTACTAGAAATGCGAGGGTTCACCTGGGCATGAAATTTCGCATTTCGCCCGTCAATCCAGGCACGATGCCGTGCTGACAATCGCCGAGCCAAGCCGGAAAGCTTTCAGCGCAGGATCGTCAGCAAGCCATCGAGTCCGGAAAAATTCAGTGCCACCGAAGCCTGCGCGCGCACCACCGGCTTGGCGCGGAAGGCCACCGACAGGCCGGCAATGCCCATCATCCTGAGGTCGTTGGCGCCGTCGCCCATCACGATCGCCTGGCGCGGATCGATGCCGAGTTGCGCGCACACACGCTGGACGGTGCGCATCTTTTCTTCCGCGTCGACAATGCCGCCCAGCACGCGGCCAGTCAGCTTGCCGTCCGCCACTTCCAGCGTGTTGGCGTGGGTGAAGTCGAGCGACAGGCGCTCCTTGAGACGGTCGGTGAAAAAGGTGAAGCCGCCCGACACCAGCAGGGTCTTCAGGCCGGCCGCCTGCACCGCGCGCAGCATCGTTTCGCCGCCCATCGAGATGCGCAGGCGCTCCTCATAGACGCGCTGCAGCGCAGTGGCGTCGAGGCCTTCGAGCAGCGCGACGCGGCGCGTCAGGCTGGCCGCGAAATCGAGTTCGCCGCGCATCGCCGCTTCGGTGATCTCGGCCACCTGGGGCTTCAGGCCCTGCATGTCCGCGATCTCGTCGATGCACTCGATGGTGATCAGGGTCGAGTCCATGTCCATGGCGACCAGCCTGAAGTCGTCAAGGGTACGCCCGGTCTCGATGAAGCAGGCGTCGACCTGCGCCGCGTAGGCGGCCGCGTCGATACGCTCTTTCAGCTCCGTTGTGAACGGCACGTCCTCGCAGCGCAGCGCATGTTCGCCGAGGCGCACCACGCGTGCGGCTCCGGCGAGCGCGGCCAGTTGGTCGAGCGATTCTTGCGAGGCCTGCGGCCCCTGCAGCACCAGGTTCATGGACATAAGTTAGGCGAGTAGCTGTTTGATGGTCTGTTTTACCTGCGTCACACGGGCCGCCAGGTCCGGCATGCTGGCCGTGATGCGCAGCTTGTCCTGGCCCGCCAGCTTGATGTGGCGGTTCTTCTGGATCAGCGTGATGATCCTGATCGGGTCGATCGGCGGCTTTTCCATGAACTGCAGGTTGGCCGCTTCGCCGTGGGCGTCGATCTTGACGATGCCGACCGACTTTGCGGCGATGCGCAGGCGGTGGGTCTCGATCAAGGCCTTGACCTGGTCCGGCATCTTGCCGAAGCGGTCGATCAGCTCTTCCTGCATGCCGTCGATCTTGTCCTGGGTCTCGCAGTTGGCCAGGCGCTTGTAGATCGACAGGCGTTCGTGGACGTCGCCGCAGTAGTCCGAGGGCAGCAGGGCCGGCACGTGCAGGTTGATCTCGGTGGTCGAGGACAGCGGCGCCGCCAGGTCCGGCTCCTTGCCGGCCTTCAGCGACTTCACGGCTTCGTTGAGCATGTCCGAATACAGCTGGAAGCCGACTTCCAGCATCTCGCCGGACTGGTTCTCGCCCAGCACTTCGCCGGCGCCGCGGATCTCCAGGTCGTGCATGGCCAGGTAGAAGCCGCTGCCCAGTTCTTCCATCGCCTGGATCGCATCCAGGCGGCGCTGCGCCTGCTTGGTCAGGCCGGAAACATCGCTGACCAGGAGGTAGGCATAGGCCTGGTGGTGCGAGCGTCCCACGCGCCCGCGCAGCTGGTGCAGCTGGGCCAGGCCGAAGCGGTCGGCGCGGTGCATGATGATGGTGTTCGCGGTCGGCACGTCGATGCCGGTTTCGATGATGGTGGTGCAGAGCAGGATGTTGAAGCGCTGCGAGACGAAGTCGCGCATCACCTTTTCCAGGTCGCGCTCGTGCATCTGGCCGTGGGCCACGCCGATGCGCGCTTCCGGCAGCAGTTCCTGCAACATGGCGCGCCGGTTCTCGATGGTCTCGACCTCGTTGTGGAGGAAGTAGATCTGGCCGCCGCGTTTCAGTTCGCGCAGGCAGGCTTCGCGGATCACGGAGCCGTCCTCGCTGCGCACGAAAGTCTTGATCGCCAGTCGCTTCTGCGGCGCAGTGGCGATGATCGAGAAGTCGCGCAGGCCTTCCAGCGCCATGCCGAGGGTGCGCGGGATCGGCGTCGCGGTCAGGGTCAGGACGTCGACCTCGGCGCGCAGGGCCTTCAGTGCTTCCTTCTGGCGCACGCCGAAACGGTGTTCCTCGTCGATGATGACCAGCCCCAGGCGGGTGAATTTCACGTCCGGCGACAGCAGCTTATGGGTGCCGATCACGATGTCGAGGGTGCCGTCGGCCATGCCCTTGATCGCGTTGTTGATTTCCTTGCCGGTGCGGAAGCGCGACAGCTCGGCGATCTTCACCGGCCATTCGGCGAAGCGGTCGGCGAAGGTCTGGGCATGCTGCTCGGCCAGCAGGGTGGTCGGCGCCAGGATCGCGACCTGCTTGCCGCCCATGACGGCGATGAAGGCCGCACGCAGCGCCACTTCGGTCTTGCCGAAGCCGACGTCGCCGCACACCAGGCGGTCCATCGGGCGGCCCGAGGTCATATCCTTGATCACGTTGTGAATCGCCTCGGCCTGGTCCGGCGTCTCGTCGAAGCCGAAGCTGCCGGCGAAGTTCTCGTAGTCGATGGCGGAATACTCGAAGGCATGGCCCTGGCGCGCGGCGCGGCGCGCGTACAGGTTGAGCAGTTCCGCCGCGGTGTCGCGTACCTGTTCGGCCGCTTTTCTCTTCGCCTTGTCCCACTGGCCGGAGCCGAGGGTGTGCAGCGGCGCGTCCTCGGGCGAGGTGCCGGAGTAGCGCGAGATCACGTGCAGCTGCGAGACCGGCACATACAGCTTGGTCTCTTTCGCGTATTCCAGGTGCAGGAACTCGGTCTCGCCTTCGCCGAGGTCCATGCTCATGAGGCCCATGTAGCGGCCGATGCCATGGTTGATATGCACCACCGGGTCGCCCACCTTCAGCTCGGACAGGTCGCGCACCATCGATTCGACCTGGCTGGTCGCTTCCTGCTTCTTCTTGCCGGCGCGGCGGCCCGAACCGGCATACAGCTCGGTCTCGGTGATGAAGACCAGGCGGCCGGCATGGTCCTCGGTCAGCTCGAAACCGGCCTGCAGGGGCGCCACGCCCAGCGCCAGTTTGGCGTCGGTGCTGCGGAAGCCCTCGAAGCCTTCGACCGGGGCCAGCTCGAGCTGGTATTCGTGGAAGTACTGCTGTAGGGTCTCGCGGCGGCCGGCCGAATCGGCGACGATCATCACGCGCGCATCCTGGCGCAGCAAATATGCGCGCAGGTTGGTCAGTGGGTCGTCCAGGCGCCGGTTGACGGCGATGTCCGGGATCGGCGCCGACAGCTCGGAGGCAGGTGTGGACGGGTCCCTGGCGATGGTCCAGCGGCCGTGCGGCTTGGCGCAGGTGAAGAACTGTTCGGCGCCCAGGAACAGCTCGCGCGGCTCCAGGATCGGGCGTTCGCGGTCGCTCTTCAGGAACTTGTAGCGCGACTCGGTATCGAGCCAGAAGCGCTGGATTGCGGCTTCGATGTCGCCGACCAGCGCCAGGGTCGCATCCTGCGGCAGGTAGTCGAACAGGGTCGCCGTCTCTTCGAAGAAGAGCGGCAGGTAGTACTCGATGCCGGCCGAGGCGATGCCGTTGCCGATGTCGCGGTAGATCGGCGAGCGCGAAGGATCGCCCTCGAAGCGCTCGCGCCAGCGGCCGCGGAAGGCGGTGCGGGCCGCTTCGTCCATCGGGAACTCGCGGCCCGGCAGCAGGCGCACTTCCTTCACCGGATAGAGCGAGCGCTGGGTGTCGGCGTCGAAGGTGCGGATGGTCTCGATCTCGTCGCCGAACAGATCGAGACGATAGGGCAGGGCGGAACCCATCGGGAACAGGTCGATCAGGCCGCCGCGCACCGAGTATTCACCGGGCGACATCACCTGCGACACGTGGGTGTAGCCGGCCAGCGTCAACTGGGCCTTGAGCCTGGCCTCGTCCAGGCGTTCGCCTTGCCGGAAAAAGAAGGTGTAGGCTGCGAGGAAGGATGGCGGGGCCAGCCGCACCAGCGCGGTGGTGGCGGGCACCACCAGCACGTCGCACTGGCCGTTGCGGATTTCGTGCAGCGTGGCGAGGCGCTCCGAGACCAGGTCCTGGTGCGGCGAAAACGCGTCGTAGGGCAGGGTTTCCCAGTCCGGCAGCAGGTGGCAAGAGAGCTTGCCGTCCGCAAACCAGGGAATCTCGTCGAGCAGGCGCTGGCCGTCGCTGGCATTGGCCACGATGACGGTAAGGATCTGGTCCTTGGCTTTCAGTGCCAGCGCGGCAAGGGCGAGCGCATAGGCATCGCTCGAACCGTGCAGGGTCGGCAGGGCAAAACGGGTTCCTGGCTTGGGAAGATTTTTCTTGAGATCGAAGGGCATTGAGCGCGCAGTGACGTTCGCAACAGTGGCTGACCATTATAGACGAATGGCAGTCCTGACGCCGGGCAGGAAGCCTGGCGGCGTGCAGTCCGCCGCTGGAAGAACGAGGTAAAGCATGAGAGCTGCATTGAGGCATTTTTCCGATCCGGGAGCGGTGGCCCATTACCATGAAGGTCCGCCACGGCTGGTGCCCGGGTTCTGCGACCTGCAGCGGCTGGCGCAGGTGCTGCTGGCCGAGCGGGCGCCGGCGGACGCGCGGATCCTGGTGCTGGGCGCCGGCGGCGGTCTGGAACTGAAAGCCTTTGCCGACGCCCAGCCCGGATGGACCTTCGACGGCGTCGACCCATCGCACGAGATGCTGGAACTGGCGCTGGATACCGTGGGCGAGCACGCTGGGCGCGTGCGGCTGCACGAGGGCTATGTCGACGTCGCCCCCGCCGGCCCCTTCGATGCGGCGGCCTGCCTGATGACCATGCACTTCATGCCGCTGTGCGAACGCCGCCATGCCTTGCGGGTCCTGCGCCAGCGCTTGAAACGCGGCGCGCCCTTCGTGGTGGCGCACATGAGCTTTGCACAGGACGAGGACGAGCGCGCCCTGTGGCTGGCGCGCGACGAAGCCTACGCGGTGGCCTCTGGCGCGCCGCCCGAGGAAGCGCATCACCGGCGCGAGGTGATCGAGCGGGTGCTGCCGGTGCTGGCGCCGGAGCAGGAAGAGGCATTGTTGCGCGAAGAAGGCTTCAAGGATGTGAGCCTGTTCTACGCCGCCGGCGTATTCCGCGGATGGATCGGCTACGCGTAGGGTGGTCGGCTATGCCGACCGCGCGTTCAACAAGCTCAATGTAGATGGCGGCCGCACATCATTCTTCGGCAGATTGCAGCTTGTCGAAGATGCGCTGTTGCGCGCCCGGCAGCGCGGCCGCTGCTCCCTCGGCGCCCTCGACGCCGGCGTCGAACAGTACGCGCAGCATGGCCAGCCGGTCGCCCTCGTGCAGCGCCTGTGCGAGTGGCGTTGCGTCGTGTTGACCCGCCTGCAGGATCGCCTGGCCGACCGGCGGCGGCAGCTCCCACAGCGTGGCGATACGCGCCGACAGGGTGCGTGCGCTGTCCAGCAGCGCGTGGGCAAAGACGTCCGACTGCGGCAGCGCGGCGGGTCCAAGTACCTGGTCGGCCAGGCGGAAGGCCACGATCAGGCCGACGTTGCGGGTCAGTCCGGCGAGGTAGGCTTCGAAGGGATCGGCGCCCAGGGACGGCGCCGCCATGCTGGCCGCCAGCGCGCATTTCTCCGACTGGCTCCAGACCAGGGGCGCCGCCTGGCGCGCCAGGCGCCCGCTCTGGGCGCCGATCACGGGACGGAAAGCCACGCGCGCCAGCAGCATGCGCAGGCCGTTCTGGCCCAGCAGCATCAGCGCGCCCTCGATATTGCCGATCTTCGTCCCGGCCCGGTAATACGGGCTGTTTACTTCGCGGATCACTTCAGCGACCAGGCTCACGTCCTGCCCGACCTGGCGCGCCAGCTCGGAAGCCGACATCCCCTCGTCACGCAGGCTGCGCAGCAGCTGGGGAATCACGGCCGGCACACGTGGCACCAGGCCGGCCGCGGCTTGCGGATCGCGCGCCAGCCGCGCCAGTTCATCGAGGATAGCGCCCTCGGGGGCTTCACCTGCATGCACGGTACCGCCCGCAAGCCAGCGATAAAACGCCAGGTCGAGCTCGAACAAGCGTGGTGAATCCACCACGCCGGAGGGGGCGGAAACGTGCTGCGCGGAAGCCGCAGCGCGTTCCAGACGCGCCGGGCCGCCGAATAGGCGTGCGAGCCAATTTTTCATGATGGGAAGCCAAGGCCGGGATGGGTCGATTCTAACCGACGCGTCTGTCATACAGGCCGGCATGACAACAGCCCGGCGCGTTGGCCGGGCTGTGGGGCCGGGGATCCGGCCGAAGGGCGCGGGTCGTCGCGATGCTTGCGCGCCTGGCCCGCAAGGCTGGCTCAGCGACTGGTGCCGGAGCTCGACGAGTTGGTGACCGGCGGGGTCTGGGTAGCCGGGGTCGACGAGGTGCCGCTGTTCACGTCGTTGGTCGTGCCGGTGTTGGTGCCGCTCTGGCCCGAGGGGCTGGTGCCGGTGGCGCCCGTGCCCATCGACGAGCCGGTGCTCGAGCCGGAGCCCGAATCGGTGCCCGTGGTGCTGCAGGCAGCCAGGGACAGGGCCATGATGCCGCCCAGCAGGGCTGTGTGGAACTTGTTCATTCGAATTCTCCTCGGTGTGGATGGGTCAGACCATCATGCGAGGACGGCACGGCGCGTGAAATAGGAACAAAGCGTCACGCACTGTAGGATCGAGCGTACATACTGTGCGCAAGCTTTAATACAGAACAGCCCGGCGAGCCGGGCTGGCAGAACGGGAACGCTCGAGCTCAGCGGCCAGGGTTGGTGGTGCTGGTGGCCGTGTTGTTGCTGGTGGTCGTGGTGTTCGAGTTGTTGGTGCCGGCCTGTCCTGCCGAGGACGGGACGCCGGTGCCGGTGGTGCTGTCGCGGGTTACGCCGTTGTTGGTGCCGCCCATGCCGGTGGCGGTGCTGGCGCCCGGGGTGGTCGAGCCCGAGGTGGTCGAGGTCGCGTCGGTGGCGGTCGAGCTGCAGGCTGCCAGCGACAGGGCCAGGACGCCGCCCAGCAGGGTGCTGTGGATCGCTTTCATGTGTGTACTCCTCGTTTGGTTGGGTTCGCCAATCATGCGAGCAGCCCGCTGCACGTGAAATAGGAACAGGGCGTTCATCGATGTAGGATCGGGCGCACAAACCCGACAATACGTCGGCCGTGCGCCCGCCAGGCCGGCTCAGGCGGCGAGCGCCTCGTGGCTGGCCAGCCAGGCCAGCAGGTCGCTGGACACCAGCGGGCGGCTGTAGAAGTAGCCCTGGCCCTTGGCGCAGGACTCGGCGCGCACCACCGCGGCCTGCGACTCGGTCTCGATGCCTTCGGCCACAGTCTTCATGCCAAGGCTCTGTGCGACCTTGACCGTGGCTTCGATCAGCACGCGATGATGGTGGCTGGTGTCGGCCTGGCTCACGAAGGAGCGGTCGATCTTGACCGTGTCGACCGGCAGCAGGTGCAGGCTCGAGAGCGACGAGTAGCCGGTGCCGAAGTCGTCGAGCGCGAGCTGGATGCCGAGCGCCTTGAGTTCGTGCAGGCGCTGGGCGATGCCCTGGTCCTGGGCCGCCAGGCTCTCTGTGACTTCGAGCTGCAGCTGGTCGGCCGGCATACCGGTGACCTGCAGCACGCGGCGCACGCTGTCGATCCAGCCGGGCTGGCCCAGCTGGGCGCGCGACAGGTTCACGGCGATCAGGCGCGGGGCCGCTTCGCCCAGGCGCGCCTGCCAGTCCATGAAGTCGCGGCAGGAGCGCTCCAGCACGAAGTCGCCCACCGCGCCAATCAGGCCGCACTCCTCGGCCACGGTGATGAATTCGATCGGCGGCACGATGCCGCGCACCGGATGGCGCCAGCGCACCAGGGCTTCGACCCCGGCGGCGTAGTCGGTGCCGCCGTCCGGCAGCAGGCCGACCACCGGCTGGTAGACCACGAACAGCTGTTCTTCGGCGAGGGCCTGGCGCAGTTCGGCCTCGATGTCGGCGCGCCGTTCGGCCCGTTCGCGCATCGCGGTTTCGAACACCAGGTGGCGGGCGCCGCCGGCGCGCTTGGCTTCGACCATGGCGATGCCGGCGTCGCGCAGGATTTCGTCGGCGTCGCGCGCCGCGCCTTGTGCAACATCGGCACCCCAGGCCAGGCCCAGGCTGGTGCCGCACACGACCTCGTGGCCCTGCACCCGGTAAGGGCGCGCCAGCGCATCGAGGATCCGGCCGGCGACGCGCTCGGCATCTTCGCGCGAACGCATCCCGTCGAGCACCACGACGAATTCGTCGCCGCCCACGCGCGCGGCCAGCTGGCCGGTGCCGTTGATGGTCTCGATGCGGTCGCTCGGAGGACGCAGCGCGCCGCGGATGCGGTCGGCGATCTGCACCAGGAGTTCGTCGCCGGCGGCCTGGCCGAGGGTATCGTTGATCTGGCGGAAGCGGTCGCAGTTCATGAACAGCACCGCGAAATTCGATTCGGACTGGGCCGCCGCCAGGGGGCGGTCGACCAGGTGCTGGAGCTGCTCGCGCACGGCTTCGCGGTTCGGCATGCGCGTCAGGGCGTCGGTGCGGGCGGCGTTGCGCAGGCGCCGTACCAGGGTGTCCTGCTCGCGTTGCACTTCGAGGGTGACGTCGTTGACGACCGCCATCAGCCGCTCGCTGTCGAGCTTCATCAGGCTGATCGCCAGCACCTGCGGGCTGCCGTGCGCCGTCAGTTCGAGCGGCAGCGGGGCGCGCAAGCCTTCGCAGATGACGCCCGACGGCTCGCCGAACTCGCTTGCCAGCTGGGGCAGCTGGGGCGCGATCGGCGCCAGCACGGCGTACAGGTTGTCCAGGCCCGTGTCGCGGGCGATCGGCATCAGGAGACTCGAGGCCATCGGGTTGAGCATGTCCACCGTGCCGTCCGGCGCGATCTGGGCCAGGCCGATCGGCGCGCGGTACAGGAACTGCACCAGGGCTTCGTAGGCGGTGCTCGGGTCAGGCAGCATCGCGGTCTCCTTCAGGTTGGTGGCCCGGCGCGCAGGCCAGTTCGGCACGCCAGCGTTCGACCCGGTTGCGGCCCGCGCGCTTGGCCGCGTACAGGGCCTGGTCGGCGCGCTTGAGCAGCAGGTCGATCCCGCCGGCGCCGTCGTCCAGGCTGGCCACGCCGGCGCTGACAGTGTAGCGGATTCGCTGGCCTTCGAAGTGCACGACCTGCGAAGCGACGGCGGAGCGCAGGCGCTCGGCGACCACCGCCGCGCGCGGCAGATCGGTGGAGGGCAGCAGCACGGCGAATTCCTCGCCGCCGATACGCGCCACCACGTCGACCTCGCGGAAGGTCTCGCCGAGGATCGCGGCCAGGTGCTGCAGCACAGCGTCGCCGCCCGGGTGGCCGAAGCGGTCGTTGATGGTCTTGAAATGGTCGGCGTCGAACGCGATCACGGCCGTGGGGCGCGGCACCGTGTTGCTGCGCGTGAGCTCCTGCTCGGCCGCCTCGAAGAACGCACGGCGGTTTGCCAGGCCGGTGAGGTAGTCGCCGAAGGCTTCTCGGCGGCGCCGTTCGCTGGCGTCGCGCTTGTCGGTGATGTCGCGCAGGATCAGGCAGAAGGCCGGGCCTTCCGGCTCGGTCCCGCAGGGCGGCTCGCGCTCGGGCAGCGGCGCGATCAGGACGCTGCCCCAGAAGGCGCTGCCGTCGGCGCGCACGCGCTTGCCCTCGTCCAGGCTCCAGCCGTCGCGCTCGGCGTCGCGCAGGCGGTCGAGCAGGTGTTCCGGCGTCATCGCATCCGCCGGATAGAAGATCGAGTAGGCTTGGCCCACCGCGTCCTGCCCGAAGCCGGTAACGCGGCCGATGCTCGGGTTCCACTCAAGGATGGCGCCGTTCGCGTCGAGGCCGACCAGGGCGTAGTCGGTGATGCCGGTCAGGATGGCGTTGAGCCAGGCGTCGTTCTGGCGCAGCTGGCGGTCGCGCCGCACCTGCAGGGTGACGTCGTCGATCACCGCCATCAGGCGGCGCGCGTCGAGCTTGAGCAGGCTGATCGCCAGGATCTGCGGCAGCTTCTTGCCCGCGCCGCCGGCGTTCAGGTGCACGTGCAGGCCGTCGCAGATCTTGCCGGATGGGCGATCGTAGGCCGCGCACAGGTGGCGCAGCTCGGGTGCGACGCCTTCCAGCGCCGTGAACAGGTTATCGAGCCCGCCGTCGCGCGACAGCGGCATCAGGAGCTGGGCGGAGATCGGGTTCATCATGACGATACTGCCGTCGATGTCCGCCTGCACCAGGCCGACGGGGGCGAGGTACAGGAACTGGATCAGTGCCTCGTGCTCGGCACGGAGCTGGGCGATATCGTCCATGATGCGCCGACCCGATCAGCGCTGGCGCTGGACCAGCACGTAGCGGTTGCCGCTGGCCGGGCTGGCCAGCAGGCGCAAGGCCACCTTCACCGGGCGCATGCGCAGGGTCAGGACGTAGTCGATGGTATCGTCCAGGCTGCTGCCCTGTTCCATGGCATCCTCGAAGCGCTGGGCCACCATGAAGTTGTTCAGGCAGGGCGCGACATTGGTGAACAGCGGCTGGCCGATCACCCGCTGCGGCGACAGGCCGGCAGCCTGCGATTCAAAGGCGTTGTAACGTTGGACATTGGTGTCGGTGTCAAAACCGATCACGCCGAAATCGAGCTGGTCGAGCTGCTCCTCGGTAAACTTGTCGAGTTGCGAAGCCAGGTCGGTGGTCGAAAACGACAGCGGGGAAGCATTCATGGCGGGTGTGGTATCCGGTAGGAATTAATTGATTTGCGGAAATTGATGTTGGCATGTCGTCAGATGCTTGTCAATTGTGCGCACCCTCGCTTGACAGTTAACGTTGTCAAATATCACTTTTAGCCGACATTCTTCGCCGGCTTGACAGCGCCTGGCCCGCTCGGCACCATCACCGCTTCCCATTTGCCCTGCCTCCCATGACCGTCACGACAGCTCCCGAACACCGCTGGTGGACCCACCGGCCGACCCTGCTGCGGGTGCTGTCCGACCTGCTGGCCGGCGAACTGGCCTCCATGCGGCCGGGCGTCCAGCGCCGCCCCTTGCCCTGGCCGCCTGAACTCGACCTGATGGCCGAGCTTGGCGCCGATTCGCTCGAACTGCTGGGGCTGGCCACGGCAATGGAACAGGTGTTGGGCATCGGCTGCATCGGCGAGGAGCGGGTGCTGGCGGCGCCGCGCCTCGATGCCTGGCTGGAGGCGGCGGCCAGCGGGCTGGAGCAGGGGGCGCGCGTCATGCGTTTTCGCACCTCCGGCAGTTCGGGCGCGCCCAAGACCTGCACCCACCTGCTGGCCGACCTGTGGCAGGAGGGCGGCGAGCTGGCCGCGCTGTTCCCGGGCACGCGCCGCATTGTCGGCCTCGTCCCTGCGCACCATATTTACGGTTTCCTGTTCACCGTGCTGCTGCCACGCGTGCTCGGGCTCGAAGCGGGCGCAGTGCTGGATCTGCGCGGGGCCTCGCCCGGCGCGGTGGCGCGCAGCCTGCAGGCGGACGACCTGGTGGTCGGCTTCCCGGATTTCTGGCGCGCCTTCGCGCCGGTGGCGCAATCAAGCTTGCCGCAAGGTGTAACGGGAGTGAGTTCCACCGCGCCCTGTCCGGACGAGGTAGCGCGGGCGCTGACCAGTGCGGGTGTGGCGCGCCTGGTGCAGGTCTACGGCAGCTCGGAAACGGCCGGCGTCGGCTGGCGCGACGGGCCCGAGCGCGACTACCAGCTCTTCCCCTACTGGGAAGCCGGCGCCGACCCAAGCGTCCTGACGCGCCTGCGGCGCGATGGCAGCCGGGCGGTTTTCCCGCTGCAGGACAAGCTGGTCTGGAGCGCGCCGGGCCGTTTCCTTCCGTCCGGCCGCATCGACCACGCGGTGCAGGTGGGCGGCGTCAACGTGTTCCCGGCTTACGTGGCCGACGTGCTGCGCATGCATCCGCACGTGGACGACGCCACCGTGCGCGCCATGCGTCCCGACGAAGGCCAGCGCCTGAAAGCTTTCGTGGTGCCGCGCCACGGCGCGCAGGCAGCGAGCCTGCGCGCGGAACTGGACGCCTGGATAGCCGAGCGCCTGTCGACGCCGGAGCGGCCCGCGGCCTGGACGTTCGGTTCCGCGCTGCCGCGCCAGGCCAGCGGCAAGCTGGCCGACTGGATCATCGATACCGACGACTGAAGGCGGCTAGCGGTCGATGAACATCTCGAAGCCGCCCCAGAACATGCGCTTGCCGTCGAAGGGCAGGCCGTCCGGCGACATCATGTGCGCCAGGCGCGGGTCTTTCATGACCTTGTCGTTGACCTCGTCGCGCTTCGCGCGCGATTCGTAGACGATCCAGGCCAGCACCACGGTTTCGCCATCTTCCAGGTTGACGCTCTGCGGGAAGGACGTCAGCTTGCCCGGCTTGACGTCGTCGGCGATGCATTCGCGGTACTCGAGCGCCCCGTGTTCGCGCCACACGGTGGCCGACAGGTTGGCGAGCTCCTTGTATTGCTCCAGCTTTGCTTTGGGAAGGGGAAGGACGAAACCATCGACATAGGCCATGCTGTTCTCCTCAAGTGGTTGTGGATGCGCGCTGCCCAGTAACAGACCTGTGAACAGCGCGCATTGTTCCCGCACGCGGCGGGAAGCACATCAGCATAGCATCAGAAAACCGTGGAAGGCGGTGGCGGCGGAGGCTGCGGCGTGGCCGGCGCCGCCGGCGCTGCGGGAGCCGCGGGTTGCGGGGGCGGCGTCAGCGGCTCTCCGGTGACCGGGTCGACTTCGACCGGCGGATTGTCCAGCCCCGGATCGATATCGATTGCGCGCAGGTCGGGACGCTCGACGAATTCCTCGAACACCCAGTCGTCGTTCTCGCGCACCACGCCTTCCGGCTCGATCTGTGCTTCCTGCGGCGGCACCTTGGCCAGGGCCGCGCGCATGTAGTCGATCCAGATCGGCAGCGCCAGGGTGGCGCCGAACTCGCGTCCGCCCAGCGAGCGCGGTTCGTCGTAGCCCATCCAGGCCACCGCCACCACCCTGCCTCCGTAGCCGGCGAACCAGCCGTCGATGGCGTCGCTGGTGGTGCCGGTCTTGCCGGCGATATCCGTACGTCCGAGCTGCTTCACCGACGCCGCGCCGGTGCCGTAGCGGGTCACGTCGCGCAGCATGCTGTCCGTGACGAAGGCAGTGCGGGCATCGATCACGCGGTCGCTGTCCTGGCGCTGCTGCGGCTTGTTTTCCTGGAGGATGGTCCCGTTGCCGTCGCGGATCTGGGCGATCAGGTAGGGCTTGACGCGGTAGCCGCCGTTGGCGAACGCCGCGTAGGCGCCGGCCATCTGCAGCGGCGTCACCGCACCGGTGCCCAGCGCCAGGGTCAGGTTCTTCGGGTGGCGCGGCAGGTCGAAGCCGAAGCGGCCCAGGTACTCGTGGGTGTAGTCGACGCCGAGCGCGCGGATCAGGCGCACGGTGGTCACGTTCTTCGAATGCGCCAGCGAATAGCGCATGGTGATCGGGCCGTCGAAGACGCCGTCGTCGTTCTGCGGCGACCAGGTCTCGCCGGCGTTCTCGCCCGGCATGTCGAGCGGTTCGTCGAGGATGCGCGTGCCCGGCGAGTAGCCCTTGTCCAGGCCCGCGGCGTACACGAAAGGCTTGATCGCGGAGCCGGGCTGGCGCCAGGCCTGGGTGACGTGGTTGAACTTCTGCAGGTTGTAATCGAAGCCGCCGACCAGCGCGTGGTAGGCGCCGGTGTCGGCGTCGATCGCCACGAACGCGGCCGCGACCTGCGGTACCTGGACGATGGCCCAGCTGTCCTTGTCCTTTTCCTTGCGCTGGGTGATGCGCACCACCGCGCCCGGCGCAATGCGCAGGCTCTCCTTGGCATTTGCAGCCAGGCCGCGCGCGGCGAACTTCAGGCCGGCGCCTTCGATCGTCACTTCGTCCCCGGATAAGAGCTCGACCCGCACCTGCTGCGGCGAAGCCGCGAGCACCACCGCCGGCGTCAATCCGTCGCTCTGCGGGCGCTTCTGCAGCGCGTCGATGATCGCTTCCTCGCGCTCGAGCGGATCCTGCGGCAGCTCGATGCGCGCTTCCGGACCGCGGTAGCCGTGGCGCTGGTCGTAGTCCAGCACGTTGCGGCGCACCGATTCGTAGGCCGCGTCCTGTTCCGCCTTGAGGATGGTGGTGGTGACCACGATGCCGCGTTCGTAGGCTTCTTCGCCGAACTGGGCGAACACCGCCTGGCGCGCCAGTTCCGCGACGTAGTCGGCCCTGGTATCGAACACCTGGCCGGTGCGGCGGATGCGCAGCGGTTCGGCCAGGGCCTGGCGGTATTCGGGTTCGCTGATCTGGCCTAGTTCATAGAGGCGCTTGAGCACCGCGTGCTGGCGCTGCTGCGCGCGTTTCGGGTTGGCGATCGGGTTATGGCGCGACGGGTTCTGCGGCAGGCCGGCCAGCATTGCGGTCTCCGCCAGGGTGAGCTGGTCGAGCGACTTCCCGAAGTAGCTGCGCGCCGCGCTGGAAAAGCCGTAGGAGCGGTTGCCCAGGAAGATCTGGTTCATGTACAGCTCGAGGATCTGGTCCTTGGTGAGCGCATCCTCGATGCGGTAGGCGAGGGCGATCTCGGTCAGCTTGCGCGACAAGACCTTTTCCTTCGACAGGAAGAAGTTGCGCGCCACCTGCATCGTGATGGTCGACGCGCCGCCGGCGCCGAAGCCTTCGCGCAGGTTGGCGATGACGGCACGCGCGGCGCCGCGCCAGTCGATGCCCTGGTGCTGGTAGAAATGGGCGTCCTCGATCGCGAGCAAGGCCTGCTTCATGCGGTTCGGTATCTTGTCGATGGTGACAAAGTCGCGCCGCTCGACGCCGAATTCCCCGATCAGGTGATTGTCCGCGGTGTAGACCCGCAGCGGGATCTTCGGCTGGTAATCGAGCACCGCGTCGATCTTCGGCACGTTCGGCAGGATCACCGTCATGAGGTAGATCACGACGCCGGCGGCCAGCCCCACCATGGCGGCAAGGCTGAAGAACAGGAACATGCGCAGGCGGCGGGGGCGTTGGGGAGGCTTGGTATCGGACTTGGTCACTAGCAGCTTTCAAAATCGGCCGTATGTACGGGTCGGCACGACGCATTGTATCTTGCGCATTCTAAGGCTTCAAACCGCTTTTCTTCCATATCGCCATGTGCGATAGTCACGCCTTAAGTCTTACCAAAGTATGAATTCCAAGGGACCGTCCATGCCTTACGACTCGCCGCCAAGCTCGCCCCCGAGCGCCTTCAAGCCCTATATCCCGGCCAGCGCGCAGCTGCCGGAGATGACGCTGCGCGCCCTGATCATGGGCACCGTGCTGGGGATGATCTTCGGCGCCTCCTCGCTCTACCTGGTGCTGAAGGTGGGCCTGACGGTGAGCGCCTCGATCCCGGTGGCGGTGATCGCCATCACCCTGTTCCACACCGCGAAGAAGTTCGGCGCACGCGAATCGACCATCCTGGAAAACAGCATTACCCAGACCGCGGGTTCCGCCGGAGAGTCGCTCGCCTTCGGCCTGGGCGTCACCATGCCGGCGATCATGATCCTCGGCTTCGACCTGGAGATCTCGCGCGTCATGCTGGTGGGCGTGCTGGGTGGTTTGCTCGGGATCCTGATGATGATCCCGATGCGCCGCACCATGATCGTCGACGCCCACCGCGAACTGAAGTACCCGGAAGGCACCGCCTGCGCCGAGGTGCTCAAGGCCGCCGCCACCGAGACCTCGCGCATCGCCGCCGGCGAAACCCGCGAAGACGGCTCCGACGCCGCACGCGAAGCCAAGCGCCGCGCCATGCTGATCTTCGGCGGCTTCGGCATCGGCCTGGCCTACAAGACCCTGAGCGTCTCGTTCAAGGGCTGGCGCGACTATGTCAACTTCGAGTTCGGCAACCCGCTCAAGGGCGGCTCGGCCGGCGCCGAAGTCTCGCCCGAGCTGCTGGGCGTCGGCTACATCATCGGCCCGCGCATTGCGCTGACGATGGCGGCCGGTGGCGTGCTGTCCTATCTGCTCCTGATCCCGATGATCAAGTTTTTCGGTGACCTGCTCACCGTGCCGCTGGCGCCAGCTACCACCCTGATCCGCGAGATGGGTCCGGACGACATCCGCAACGCCTATGTGCTGTACATCGGCGCGGGCGCCGTGGCGGCCGGCGGCCTGATCTCGCTGGTGCGCTCGATGCCGACCATCTGGAAGGGCTTGACTGGCGGCCTGTCCGGCATCGGGAAAGGTTCGGCGGCTGACAAGTCGAAGCGCACCGACCAGGACATTCCGCTCAAGTGGGTGTTCATCGGCTGCCTCGCCATCATCGCCGTGATCACGGTCGCCACCCCTCTGCACATGAACCTGCTGGGCGCGCTGCTGATCCTGGTGTTCGGCTTCCTGTTCGCCACCGTGTCCTCGCGCCTGACCGGTGAAGTGGGTTCTTCCTCGAACCCGATCTCGGGCATGGCCGTGGCCACGCTGCTGTTCACCTGCCTGATCTTCCTGGTGATGGGCTGGACCGGCGGTCGCTACTACGTCACGGCCTTGTCGGTCGGCGCCATCGTCTGCATCGCCGCCAGCAACGCCGGCACCACCTCGCAGGACCTGAAGACCGGCTTCCTGGTCGGCTCGACGCCGCGCCTGCAGCAGTACGCGATCCTGTGCGGCGCCTTTGCCTCGGCCCTGATCCTGGGCCCGATCCTGCTGAAACTGAACGAAGCGGGCACCGTCTATGTGCCGGCGGCCCAGGTGGCGCCCGGCCTCACCGTGGACGCCTCGAAGCTCACCGAGACTGCGAGGCTAGCGGGCCCGCAGGCGGCGACGGACAGTAAGACCTACAAGGTGTGGCAGAAGAGCGATACCGCGGGTGGCCCGGCCGGCAAGTACCTGGTGGCGGACGACGGCAAGCTGGCCTACCTGGTCGACCCGGGCATCAACGGCACCCACAAGGTCCGTCCGGACGGCACCGAAGTGAAGAAGTACGACGCGCCCAAGGCCGTGCTCATGTCCTACATCATCAAGGGCATCCTCGACCAGCAGCTGCCCTGGACCCTGGTGCTGTTCGGCGTGATGATCTCGGTGGTGCTGGAGATGGCGGGCGTGCACGCGCTGGCCTTCTCGGTGGGTGTCTACCTGCCGCTGGTCTCGACCCTGCCGATCGCGATCGGCGGCCTGGTGCGCTGGGTGGCGGACCGCCGCAACAACAGGCTGCCGCAGTTTGCAAAGCTGAACGAGGAAGAGCGCCAGGCAGCCGGCGACCGCAGCTCGGGCACCTTGCTGGCCTCGGGCTATATCGCGGGCGGGGCGCTAGCCGGCATCATCATCGCGATCACGGCAGGCGTGCTCACCGACTTCGACAGCCGCATGGCCAAGTGGGCGGAAGCCTCGAACCCCTTCTTTGCGGGGCCGGATTCGCACCTGCTGACCCTGATCCCGTATGCTTTGATCATCGCGCTGCTGTACTGGGTGGCGCGGGAAAAGGCGCAGCGCTAAAAGCACATGGCCCGGAGCGATCCGGGCCATGTTTGTATCCAGGCTGCCTTAGATGAAGGCCAGGTCGTGATGCCGGATCACGTCCTCCAGCCATTCCTTGGTATGGCCGAAACGGTAGCCGAGCGCCTTGGCGCGCGCGGTGTCGAGCACCAGGGGCGTGGCGAAATCGAAGGGCGAGAGCAGTCCCGGCGCCTGCGCTGCCACTTTCAGGCTGCGCGGCGTCTCGTCGAGCACGTCGGCGATCCGCGCATGCAGTTCGCAGGCCGACAGCGCGCCGTCGGACGCGGCATTGACCGGACCGCGGAAGTCCTGCATGCCGGCCCAGGCAAGGAAATCGGCTGCTTCCTGGGCTTCCATGAACGAGACCCTGGCTGCAGCGTCGGCGTAGCGCAGGGTGCCTTTCATGCGCACCAGGTCGACATAGTGGGCCAGGCGGCCGGTGAAGTCTTCCGGCCCGCCAAGTACGTGGGCCAGGCGCACGGTCGCCAGCGGCAGGCTACCGTCGCGCACCAGGTAGGCCTCGGCCTGCACCTTGCCGGCCACGTAGCTTTCGATCGCGCGCGCCGGGTCGTGCCATGGATACGTCGTGTCGATCGGCTGCGCCAGTACCGGCAGGTCGCTTTCACGGAAGGCCTCGCGCGGGGCGGCCTCGCGATAGGCGTCGATGGTGGAAGTCATGACATAGCGTCCGACCTTGCCGGCGAAGACGCGTACCGAGATCGCGGCGTCCAGCGGCGAATAGCACATCTGGTCGTAGACGATGTCGAAACGGGCGTCGCGGAAGGCGTTGCGCATCGCATGTTCGTTGCGGCGGTCGACGCGGATGCGCGCGATCCGCTTGCCGAACGGGTCCGGAGCGTAGCCGCGGGTGGCAATGGTCACGCTGTGGCCCGCGCGCAGCAGGCGCTGGACGAGGAGTTTGCCGAAATAACGGGTACCGCCGATCACCAGTATATTTTTTGGCATGACTTTTCCTTATTGGATCGAGTATATTTTCTGCAAAGCAGCAAAAACCTTCAACCGAGAAAAAGTACAGACGTTGAATAAGAAAAACTTATGCATGGAGGCGGCATGAAGCCCTTGCGGAGCCTGTCGGGCCTGATCGACTTCGACTGCGCCGCGCGCTGGGGCAGCTTCAAGCTGGCCGCGCGCGAGCTGCACAAGACCCCTGCGGCGGTCAGCCTGCAGGTGAAGCAGCTCGAAGAAAACGTCGGCTTCCCGCTGTTCGTGCGCCATCCGCGCCACATCTCGCTGACCGAGAAGGGCCAGGAACTGGCGATCGCCACCAGCCGCATGCTGGCCGACCTGCGCGCCAAGCTTGCGGCGCTGCAGCGGGGCGACGAAGAGGCCGTGCTGCGCATCTCGACCACGCATTCGTTCGCGATCAAGTGGCTGGTGCCGCGCATGCACCGCTTCACCAAACTGTATCCGGAGCTCGATATCCGGATCGATTCCAACGATGCGCCGGTCGACCTGCAGGCCGACAGCACCGATGTCGCGATCCGCTATGGCCAGGTGACCGAGGGCGATGCGACGGTGCTGTTCCGGGAGCGCCTGGTGCCGGTGTACAGCCCCGAGCTGCTGGCGCCCGGCCAGGAGGCCTTGGGCCTGGCCGACCTGCCGCAGCATCACCTGCTGGTGGTGCAGTCCCCCGAGGCCTGGCTGCAGCTGCTCAACGAGAACCGCGCGCTCAAGGGCAAGTACGATTTTTCGCGCGTGTACACGCATTGGGGTGTGCTGGTGCAGGCCGCGGTGGCGGGGCAGGGCGTGGCCCTGGTGCCCTACGGGATCGCGTTCGAGGACATCAAGTCGGGCGCGCTGCGCCAGATTCCGTGCAGGAGCGCGCGCTTCGAGAGCGGCTACCGTTTCCTGGTCAATCCGCACAAGGAGCACATGCTCAAGGTGCAACGCTTCCGGGAGTGGATGGTGGCCGAGATGCGCGAGATGGAGGCGACCCTCGACCGGCGCTGATTCTGTCGGACGAAACAAAAACGGCAGCCCGCGGGCTGCCGTTTTCATTGGGACGATTGCCTGATTACTTCACGCCGTGCATCAGTTTCTGGATGAGCGGTGCGAGCAGGAACAGCAGCACGCCGCCGCCCAGCAGGATCCAGAAGCCGAAGGTGTAGCCGTCCAGGGCCGAGGCCACCGACATGCCGCTCTCGCCCGAAACGTGCGAGGCGAAGATGCCCGACAGGTTGTTGCCGATACCGGTCGACAGGAACCAGCCGCCCATGCCCAGGCCGACCAGGCGGGTCGGCGCCAGCTTGGTCACCATCGACAGGCCGATTGGCGACAGGCACAGCTCACCGATCGACTGGATCACGTAGACCATGAACAGGGTCCAGAACGGGATCTTGCCCTGGTCGTCGATCAGCTGGGTCAGTGCGTACATCAGCAGGCCGAAGGCGAGGCCGTTGAAGATGATGCCGAGGCCGAACTTGCGCGGGATCGACGGGTTCACGTTGCGCTTGCCCATGGCGACCCAGATCGCGGCGATGATCGGCGCAAATACGATGATGGCCACCGAGTTCACCGACTGGAACCAGGCCACCGGGAAGATCTTCTCGCCGAAGTTACGGTTGACGATCTGGTCGGCCAGGAAGGTGAAGGAGCTGCCTGCCTGTTCGAAGAAGCACCAGAACAGGATGTTGAAGAAGAAGATGATCATCATGGCGATGGTCTTGTCGCGCGACACCTTGCCTTCGCGGACGCCTTCGACGATCAGCATCAGGGCCAGGATGATGAACAGGATCGACAGCACGATCTGCAGGTTGGCGGCGCCGGCCTGCAGCAGCAGATAGACGCCCGGGATCACCACCAGCGAGCCGACGATGACACCGATCAGGCGCTTCGGGCTGGCCAGTTCGCCGACCGGGGCGCCGATGCCCTTGAGCTGCTTGCGGCCGATGTAGAACCAGACCAGTGCGATCAGCATGCCCACGCCCGAGGCGAAGAACACCGCCTTGTAGGCCGGGAAGGCGCCATCGCTCAGACGTTCTGCCAGTTCACCAGTAATGATCGGTGCGAAGAAGGCGCCGGCATTGATGCCCATGTAGAAGATGGTGAAGCCCGAATCGCGACGGGTGTCGTTCAGCGCGTACAGCTGGCCAACCATGGCCGAGATGTTCGGCTTGAACATGCCGTTGCCGACGATGATGGTTGCCAGGCCGAGCTTGAAGATATCCTGGTTCGGCAGGGTGATCATGAACAAGCCGGCTGCCATGAAGATCGCGCCGACGAGGATCGAACGCTGGTAGCCGATGACGCGGTCGGCAATGAAGCCGCCGAACACGGCGCCGGCATACACCAGCGCCAGGTAGGAACCGTAGGTCAGGTTGGCGTCGGCCTGGCCGACGGCATTGCCGCCGTAGAACTGGGCGACGATGTAGAGCACCAGGGCCCAACGGATGCCGTAGAACGCGAAGCGTTCCCAGAACTCGGTCATGAACAGCATCCACAACGGAGCTGGATGGCCCATGATCTGCTTGAATTCTGGGATCGGTCCCTTGGCTGAAGTAGCTGCACCGCTCATGCGGTTCCTCCCGAAATGTAGTTATCTGACTTGGTGGTTTTGTATGGAATCGCCATATGCACGGAAATTCCAGTTGGCACGCATTTTAGTGTAAATCGGTCATCGCAAGCGAACTTTTTCTGGATGTGGTATTGACGGCCGAAAACGGGGTGATTTGCCTATGAGCCTTGTCCCAATCGGGGCGCAAAAGCTTGCGCTTTGGCGTATATTGGCAACCAGGCCAGTCCGTTTTACCGTTCGAAAGGGATAACAAAACCATGACCCATGAAGTAATCGACGCACTCATCTCTCCGGAAGGCCGCCTCGAAGTCCTGTCGAAAGCCGAAGTCGCCAAGCTGCTCGACACCAGCAAGAGCGGTTTGTACGATATCTTCCGCAAATGCGCGCTCGCCGTGCTCAATTCCGGCAGCTCGATCGACGATGGCAAGGAACTGCTGGAACGCTACCGCGATTTCGATATCAGCATTCTCCAGCGCGAGCGCGGCATCAAGCTCGACATCCGCAGCGCGCCGGCCCACGCCTTCGTTGACGGCAAAATGATCCGCGGTATCCACGAGCACCTGTTCTCGGTGCTGCGCGATATCGTCTACGTCCATTTCGAAGTCACCGACAATCCGAAATTCGACCTGAACCGCCCGGAAGGCATTACCGACGCGGTGTTCCATATCCTGCGCAACGCCAACGTGTTCCAGCCGCAGCGCAATCCGAACATGGTCGTGTGCTGGGGCGGCCATTCGATCAACCGGGTCGAATACAACTACACCAAGGAAGTCGGCTATGCGCTCGGTCTGCGCGAGCTCGATATCTGCACCGGCTGCGGCCCGGGCGCCATGAAGGGCCCGATGAAGGGCGCGGCCATCGGCCACTCGAAGCAGCGCATCAAGGGTGGACGCTATCTCGGCATTTCCGAACCGGGCATCATCGCCGCCGAATCGCCGAACCCGATCGTGAACGACCTGGTGATCATGCCGGATATCGAAAAGCGCCTCGAAGCGTTTGTGCGCACCGGTCACGGCATCATTGTGTTCCCGGGCGGCGCCGGCACCGCCGAGGAAATCCTGTATATCCTCGGTCTCCTGCTGCATCCGGAAAACGCCGAAATGCCTTTCCCGCTGATCTTTACCGGTCCGGCGACGGCGCGCGCGTATTTCGAGCAGATCGACCAGTTCATCGGCCTGACGCTCGGCGCCCAGGCGCAGAAGCGCTACAAGATCATCATCGACGATCCGGACGCGGTGGCGCAGGAAATGTATGCCGGCATCAAGATGGTGCGCGAATTCCGCAAGGCGCACAGCGATGCCTATTACTTCAACTGGCGCCTGAAGATCGATCCGGAATTCCAGAAGCCCTTCCGTCCGACCCACGAAAACATGCGCAACCTGAAACTGCACCGCAACCAGGAATCGCACGAGCTGGCGGCCAACCTGCGCCGCGCATTCTCGGGCATCGTGGCCGGCAACGTGAAGGAAGAGGGCATCCGCGCGATCGAGCAGCACGGCAAGTACGAGATCTTCGGCGAAAGCGCCATCATGGGACCGATGGATGCGCTGCTGGCCTCGTTCGTGGAACAGAGCCGGATGAAACTGCCGGGCAAGGCCTATACGCCTTGCTACACCGTGGTTCAATAAACCCGTCCGGACGAAAAAAAGGCAGCCTTGCAGGCTGCCTTTTTTATTCGATGCTTGATGCTCAGTCTTCCTTGCGCAGGTGCGGGAACAGCAGCACGTCGCGGATATTCGGCGAATCGGTGATCAGCATCATCAGGCGGTCGATGCCGATGCCGCAGCCGCCGGCCGGCGGCATGCCGTATTCCAGCGCGCGGATGTAGTCGGCGTCGAAGTACATCGCTTCGTCGTCGCCGGCTTCCTTGGCGGCCACCTGGGACAGGAAGCGCGCGGCCTGGTCTTCCGGATCGTTCAGCTCCGAGAAACCGTTGGCGATCTCGCGGCCCACCATGAACAGCTCGAAGCGCTCGGTGATGCCTTCGCGGCTGTCCGATGCGCGCGCCAGCGGCGACACTTCGACCGGATAGTCGATGATGAAGGTCGGCTCCCACAGCAGGGCTTCGGCGGTCTCTTCGAACAGCGCCAGCTGCAGCGCGCCCAGGCCGGCGTTGGCGAAAGGCTTCACGCCGAACTTTGTTTTGAGTTCCTGCTTGATGAACTCGGCGTCGTTCAGCTGCACCGAGGTGTATCCCGGCGCGTACTTGTCGATCGCCTCGACGATGGTCAGGCGTTGGAAGGGCTTGGACAGGTCCAGCTCGCGGCCGCCGTAGGTCAGTACGGCACTGCCGTTCGAATCGATCGCAGCCTGGCGGATCACCTGTTCGGTGAAGTCCATGATCCACTTGTAGTCGGTGTAGGCCGCATAGAATTCCATCATCGTGAATTCCGGGTTGTGACGGACCGACACGCCTTCGTTACGGAAGTTGCGGTTGATCTCGAACACGCGGTCGAAACCGCCCACCACCAGGCGCTTCAGGTACAGTTCGGGCGCGATGCGCAGGTACATCTCCATGTCGAGCGCGTTGTGGTGGGTGATGAAAGGCTTGGCCGCGGCGCCGCCCGGGATCGGGTGCAGCATCGGGGTCTCGACTTCCATGAAACCGTGCTTTTCCATGAAGCGGCGCATCGACGACATCGCGGCGGTACGCGCCTTGAAGGTGCGGCGCGTCTCTTCGTTCATGATCAGGTCGACGTAGCGCTGGCGGTACTTGGTCTCCTGGTCGGCCAGGCCGTGGAACTTGTCCGGCAGCGGGCGCAGGGCCTTGGAGATCAGGCGCAGCTTCGTGACCTTGATGGTCAGCTCCTCGACCTTGGTCTTGAACAGCGTGCCCTCGACGCCCAGGATGTCGCCCAGGTCGTAGCTGCGCAGCGCTTCCATGGCTTCTTCGCCGGCGCTGTCGACGGTGATGTAGATCTGGATGCGGCCGCTCGCCATCGGGCCCGAGCTGTCCTGCAGCGTCGCGAACGCGGCCTTCTTGCCCGCTTCGCGGCGCAGCATCATGCGGCCGGCCAGCGTCACTGCCACCGGCTCGGCTTCCAGCTCTTCGCGGCTCTTGCCGCCATGGGTCTCGACCAGGTCCGCCGCCTTGTCCTGCGGGACGAAGTCGTTCGGGAAGGGATTGCCCTGCTGGCGCAGCGCGGCCAGCTTGGCGCGGCGCTCGGCCATGATCTTGTTTTCGTCGTGCGCCACGACGGGCGACTGGTCTTGGTTTTCCGTAGTCATGATTGGATAGCAGTTCTTGTTTGGTTCAGGCGAACAGCAGTTCGGCCTTCAGTTCGGAGAAGTCGCGCACGATGGCGATGACGTTGTCGAACGCGGTAAACGCGTCGCGCGGCAGGGTGGTTGTCAGGACCACGCAGCGCATGCCGGCGCGGCGCGCCGCTTCCACGCCCAGCGGTGCGTCTTCGAATACGATGCAGTGTTCGGGCGCCACGCCGCACAGCTCGGCCGCTTTCAGGAACACGTCCGGGTGCGGCTTGCCGCGCGCAACATCGGTAGCGCCGACGATGGCGTTGAAGTGCTTGCGCAGGTCTAGGCCGTCGAGCGTGAACTCGACGTTGGCGGGTGGCGCCGCGGTGCCGACGGCCAGCTTGACGCCGTTCGCTTTCGCCTGCGCGATCAGCCTGTCGAAGCCGTCGACCGTCTTGCGATGCGGCGCATACAGCTCGCGGTAGACCGATTCCTTCTCGTGGTTCAGCGCCGCGACCTCGTCATCGAGCAGGTGCGCGTCCAGGTAGCTGCGGATGATCTCGCCGCCCTGGCGGCCGGCCGTCGCCCGGAAGAACTCGTCCGGGTCGATGGCCTGGCCACGGCGCTCGAAGAAGGTGATCCACGAGTCGGTGTGGAAGGCCATGTTGTCGACGATGGTGCCGTCCATGTCGAACAGGAAGGCACGTGGGATTGTCGTCATCGCTTATACGCCCTGCTTGAGCGAGGCCGAGATGAAGTCGTCCAGGTCGCCGTCCAGCACGTTCTTGGTGTTGCCGGTCTCGAAACCGGTACGCAGGTCCTTGATGCGCGACTGGTCCAGCACGTAGGAGCGGATCTGGTGGCCCCAGCCGACGTCGGTCTTGGAGTCTTCCAGTTTCTGCTGCTCGCTCATGCGGTTGCGCAGTTCGAGTTCGTACAGCTTCGCACGCAGCATGTCCCAGGCCTCGGCCTTGTTGCGGTGCTGCGAGCGGTCGTTCTGGCACTGCACCACGATGCCTGACGGGCCGTGCGTCAGGCGCACCGCGGAGTCGGTCTTGTTGATGTGCTGACCACCCGCACCCGAGGCGCGGTAGGTATCGATGCGCACGTCGGCCGGGTTGATTTCGATTTCGATCGAATCGTCGACTTCCGGGTACACGAACAGCGAGGTGAACGAGGTGTGGCGTCCGTTGGCCGAGTCGAACGGCGACTTGCGCACCAGGCGGTGCACGCCGGTCTCGGTGCGCAGGTGGCCATAGGCATACTCGCCATCGACCTTGATGGTGGCGGTCTTGATGCCCGCAACTTCACCCTCGGACTGTTCCAGGATCTCGGCCTTGAAACCCTTGCGTTCGCAGTAGCGCAGGTACTGGCGCAGCAGCATCGAGGCCCAGTCCTGGGCTTCGGTACCGCCGGCGCCGGCCTGGATGTCGATGAAGCAGTTGGCGTGGTCCATCGGGTTGCTGAACATGCGGCGGAATTCCATCGCTTCGATGGTCTTCTGGATTTCTTCGGCGTCGCTGCCGATCGATTCCAGCGTGCCGTGGTCGCCTTCTTCCTTTGCCATCTCGAACAGGTCGGTGGCGTCGGCCAGGTCGGTCTTCGCTTTCTCGAGCGTCAGCACGACGCCTTCGAGCGCCTTCTTTTCCTTGCCGAGGTCCTGGGCCCGTTTCTGGTCATTCCAGATGGTCGGGTCCTCGAGCTCCTGGTTGACCTGTTCTAGTTTCTCTGACTTGCGATCGAAGTCAAAGATACCTCCGAAGTTCGGCTTCACGGCTGGTCAGGTCGTTCAGCAGGGCGGAAATGGCGTTGATGCGTTCAGCTTCCATGGTCTTTGGCAGTCTTCTGAATAGGTTGAATCGAACCCTAGATTATACCCCAAGGCGCGATCGGAATCCCTTGGAGCGGGCTGTCTGCTTGCTTCGCCCCTTCTTGCTGCCTTATCATCGACCGGTTTTGTACTCCGGATTCGTCATGGCCCCTCGCTTTTCTTGCAAATTCTGCATCGCGCTCGTCCCCGCGCTCATGAGCAGCCCCGTCCTCGCGGCCAAGGCCCCCAGGGCCGGCACCACGGCCCTGCTGGCGGTGCTGGAGACGACTGACCTGCATTCGAACGTGGTCGGCTATGACTACTACAAGCTGGCGCCCGAGCCCTCGCATGGCCTGGACCGCACCGCCACCCTGATCCACCAGGCGCGCAAGGAATTCCCGAACACGCTCCTGCTCGACAATGGCGACACCATCCAGGGCAACGCGCTGGCGGATTACCAGGCGCAGGTAAAACCGTTGGGCTGCGGCGAAACGCTTGGCATCTACAAGATCATGAACGGCTTGAAGTTCGATGGCGCCGGCGTCGGTAACCACGAATTCAATTATGGCCTGGCCTACCTAAACCAAGTGACCGGCAACCGTTTCCAGGTCAAGGGTGTCGAGCAGCCGAAGAAGTGCGCCGGTCCGGCCTTCCCGATGGTGCTGGCCAACGTCTACAGCGCGCAGACGAAGCAGCCGCTGTTCAGTCCATACGCCATCATCGACAAACAGGTCGATGCGCTCGACGCGGCGGGCAAGCCGGTGAAAACCGTGGTGCGCGTCGGGATCATCGGCTTCACCCCGCCTACGATCATGGAATGGGACAAGCGCTGGCTCGAGGGCCGCGTGTACACCACCGGCATCCGCGAGGCGGCGCAGAAGTACGTGCCCGAGATGCGCAGGAAGGGCGCCGACCTGGTGATCGCGATCTCGCACGGCGGCCTGGACGCCAGCCCCTACACGCCGGCCATGGAAAACGCCAACTGGTACCTCGCCCAGGTGCCGAGTATCGACGCCATGCTGCTCGGCCACTCGCACCAGCTCTTCCCCAGCAAGGACAGCACCGCGCCGCAATTCAACCTGCCGGGCGTGGACAAGGCCAGGGGCCTGGTGCACGGTGTGCCGACCGTGATGGCCAACCTGTGGGGCAAGCACCTGGGCGTTGTTCAGCTGCACCTGAAGCATGACGGCAAGCGCTGGATGGTGGAGCGCGACAAGACCCTCGTCGAGGCGCGCGCGGCGCAGACCGGTGCCAAGGCGTACGTCGAGGCCGATCCGGCCGTCATGGCCTTGGTGAAGGATGAGCACGAAGCGACCATCCGTTATGTGAAGACTCCGGTCGGCTCGACCGAGTTCCGCATGTCGAGCTACTTCGCCGACGTAGGCGACATCTCGGCATTGCAGACCGTGAACCAGGCGCAGAGCGAGTACGTGCGCGCCTTTGTTGCCACCAACCTGCCGCAGTACAAGGATCTGCCGGTGCTGTCCGTGACGGCGCCCTTCAAGAGCGGCGTGGCCGGCCCGAGCGACTACACCGACGTGAAGGCGGGCGACCTGGCCCTGAACAATGCGGCCGACCTGTACCTCTACCCGAATGCGCTGTATGCCGTGAAGGTGAACGGCGCCCAGTTGAAAGCCTGGCTGGAAAAGGCGGCCCAGCGTTTCAACACCATCGACCCGGCAAAGGCGGAGCCGCAACAGCTGGTGAACCTGGCCGTGCCGAGCTATAACTTCGACACGATTACCTCGCCGGACGTGCGCTACGAGATCGACGTGACGCGCGCGCCGGGCGAGCGTATCCGCAACCTGTCATGGCGTGGCAAGCCGGTGGAGCCAGGCCAGGAATTCCTGGTCGCGACCAATAACTACCGCGCCAGCGGCGGCGGCCACTTCCCGGGCCTGGACGGCAGCAAGACCGTGATTGCGTCGCCCGACAACAACCGCGACGTCATGATCGCCTACGTGCGCGAAGCCAAGCGCCTGACCCGTGTCGCCAATGCTTCCAACCGCAGCTGGCGTTTCGTGCCGGTCAAGACAAGCGGCCCGGTGGTGTTCTCGTCGGCGCCGGGCATGGTCGAACTCGCGCACGACGCGGGCCTGCACAACGTCAGCCAGGTGGCCACCGACGACGGCCGCGGCAAGGGCATGGCGCTGTACGCGATCGACCTGTCGAAATGAAGCGCTTGCTGGCAGCGGCGCTGGCCGCTTTGCTGGTGGTCCAGCCGGCCCTGGCCCAGCATGGCGAGGAGGGCGACCTGGCGCTGCGCCGCGCCATGACTTACCGCGACAACGGCAATCCCGGACTGGCGGCGCACTGGCTCGGCGTCGCCGCGGCGCGCGGCATGCCCGAGGCGATGTTCCTGCTGGCGAACATGCTGCTGGAAGGGGATGGGGTGCCGAAGGACGAAGCGGCCGCCAGACGCTGGCTCGCGGCGGCGACCGAGCAGGATTATCCGGAGGCCTGGCAGCAGCTGGGGATGATGGAAAAGGATCCGGAGAAGGCGGGGCAGTATTTCCGGAGGGCGGCGCATGCGCTCACCCACCGGGGGGAGCTCAAGCGCTAAAGCCAGGCCGCTACTTTAGTGCAGCTGCTTCTTCTCCGGCTGCACCAGCACGAACGGGCTCACCACCGACGCCCATAGCGTGGCATCGGATTCCGTCCAGGTCTGCGCCTGCAGGTCGCTGACCTTGGCCACGCTCCCTGCGGCCATCCACTTCGTGATGCTTTCCTTGTCGTCGTGCGCGATGCGCAGGGCCACGTCGATCAGGTCCAGTTCTTCGCTCACATAGATCACCGAGCCGCTGGCGAAATGGCGGGACAGTTCGCTCCACTGGATGCGGCCGGTCTCGCGGTTGATCTTGTCGTGCAGTTCGGTGTCTTTCTCGGGATTCGTCTTCATACGTTTCTACAATCTAGATGATCTCGACCGCCGGTTGCGGCGAGCCCGCCCATGTTAACCGATAGGTCTGCGCCTTGCGCACATTGCCCACCAGTGCGGGCCGGAAGCAGGCGAGGCAGGTGCCGCCCGGGTCGCGCACGCTCGGGTAGATCACGCCCATCGAGCCATGCTCGAGTAGCTCGGCGGCCAGCGCTTGCGACGCAAGGTAGCTGCTTGGGTCGAGGCAGCTTTGGTAGGCGTCCTTTCCGCGCAGGTCGTGGAAGCCCGCGCTAAAGTCGGCCAGCAGCATCTGGTAGCTGACGCTGTCGTCGAAGCGGGCGATCTCTGCATACTCGACCGTCTTGTGGAAGATGACTTCGGCCAGCGCGGTCTCGGCCGCGAAGGCGCAATACCAGGCGCCGCGTTCGCCATCGTTGAAGCGGCTACCTTCCGGCCGCGCATAGGTGAAGGCGGCATTGATGATGCGGAAGTTGGGCACGCCGAACACCAGTTCGTCCATCCCGATCCCGGGCAGCAGGCCGGATTCGCCGCGCAGGCGCTCATTGGTGGCGTTGTCGAGGTCGAACAGGTCGCGCAGGATGCGGTCGTTGTCTGCCAGCGGCGCCAGCACGGAATCCTCGACATCGGCAAAGCGCGAGGGGATCAGGCGGCAGGTGTCGTACTGGCGCAGCTGGGTGAGTTTATGCAGCGGCAAGATCAGAGACCTCCGCGGCGTGCATCCAAGAGCTTGCGCACTGTTTGCATGGCGATCAGGCCGCCGCCCAGCATGTAGGCCAGCGGCGTGCGGCCGCCGAAGACCTGGTTGGTGTTCGGCAGGTGGATCCATTCGTCGGCGAGCTTGTCGCCGTACAGGATGTGCAGGGCTTTATAAATTCCCAGCAGGTAGGAAACGCGCGTAATCCGGTCGACTTCGAGCACGCGGTCGGGATTCTTCTTCCAGTCGTACCAGGACGAGGACGAGAGGCCGCCGAGCAGCTCGCGCGCATCGTCGTCGCGCAACTGCCAGCTTGCCGCCAGCTTGAAAAAGCCCAGCAGGGCCGAACGCGACAAGCGCTCGCGTTCGGACCGTGAATTCAGGTCGACCAGCACCGCCGGCTCAAAGCGGCTCTTGGGGTAGGAGTAGGCTAGGCTCATGGTGTTCTCCGTAATTGGAGCCTTTATACTCCAATTTCGGACCGATTGCAACTACCGGTTGTCAGTCGTGTTGACCCATGACAGAATCGTTAATCTTTCCATATAGAAAAGGCTTAGGGAGGTTTTCGGATGCGCCAAGGTTTGCTTTCCACATCTCTCATGCTGGTCGCGGCACTGGCCAGCACAGGCAGTTCGGCCAGGGAAACGAACGCCGAGCTCAAAAAGCAGGTCATCGAAGCCGAGCGTGGATTCGCCGCCACCATGAAGGCGCGCGATTTCGACGGCTTCACCCGCTACATCGCGGACGAAGCGATCTTCTTCGGGGCCGAGGGGCCGCTGCGCGGCAAAGGGGCGATCGCCAAGGGCTGGCGCCAGTTCTACGACAAGCCGCAGGCGCCGTTCTCGTGGGAGCCGGAAGAGGTCGAAGTGGTGGATTCGGGCACGCTGGCCTATAGCGGCGGTCCGATCTACAACGCGCAAGGACAGCGCATCGGCCGCTTCAATTCGGTCTGGCGCCTGAAGGCACCGGGGCAGTGGGAAGTGGTGTTCGACCGCGGCTCGGACTTCGGCCCGCCGCAGCCGAAAAAATAAGCTGCCGCGTCAATCCCGGCCGTGCATCTCGCGAAACAGGGCTGGGCTCACGCCATAGCGGCGGACGAAAGCCTTCGACATCTGCCCGGCCGTCGCATAGCCGCACCTGGCCGCGATTTCCTTGAGTGAAGCGACGCTTGGCAGCAGCGCGCGGGCGCGGTCCAGGCGCATGGTCTCGATGAAACGCGCCGGCGTTTGCCCGGTGGCGTCCGTGAACTTGCGATGAAAACTGCGCGCCGACATGCTGGCGCGGTCCGCCAGCAGGCTGACTTCGAGCGGCTGGTCCAGGTGCTCGCCGATCCAGTCCAGCAGCGCCGCGAAGCCATGAGACGCCTTCGACTGTGCCCCCAGCACTGGGCTGAACTGCGACTGATAGCCCGGCCGCCGCGCATACACCACCAGCATCCTGGCCACGCTATTGGCCACCGCCTCGCCCAGGTCGCGCGCCACCAGCGCCATGCACATGTCGATGCCGGTAGTGATGCCGGCCGAGGTCCATACCTTGCCGTCTTCCACGTAGAGCGCGTCCGGATCCACCGTCAGGGCCGGGTAGGCGCGGGCGAGCAGTTCCGTTCCCTCCCAGTGGGTGGCGACGCGCTGGCGGGTGACCAGGCCCAGGTGGGCGAGGGCGAAGGCGCCGGTACACACCGAACCGTAGCGGCGTGACCTGGCGCAGGCGCGCGCCATCCAGTCGGCGAAGCCGGCATCGCGCGCCAGGGAGGAGAGACCCGCCTTGTTCCCGCCCGCGATCAGGACCGTGTCGAAGGAGCCGGGGTCTAGTTCGCCAATCGCTTCGGTCAACAGCCTGACGCCGCTGCCCGAGGTGACCGCACCGCCGCACGGCGAGAGAATGTGAATCTGGTAGCTGGGGTGGCCTGCGGCCTCGTTGGCCGCCGAGAAGACGCTGGCAGGACCGGTGACGTCGAGGGCCTGGACGCCATCGAAGGCAATCAGGGCAATCTGGCGGAGTGGGTGCATTGGCAGGATTTAACCAGAGAATGGCATTTCTGCCAAGCGATCGCTCCCTAGAATGGCGGCTCGACTTACCTGATGGAGACCACCATGAGCGAAACCTGCCACATCGGCATGCTGCTGTTCCCCCAAGTGACCCAGCTGGACCTGACCGGTCCCGTCCAGATCCTCAGTCGGGTACCCGGCGCCTGCGTCCACCTGCTGTGGAAGGCCAAGGCGCCGGTCATGACCGACGCCGGCTTCAGCATCAACCCGACCACTGCCTTCGACGACTGCCCGCAGCTCGACGTGCTGTGCGTGCCGGGCGGCTTCGGCATCGTCGACCTGCTGGGCGATTCCGGGACGCTGGATTTCCTGCGCCGGCAAGCCGCCGCGGCGCGCTACGTCACCTCGGTCTGCAATGGTTCGCTGGTGCTCGGTGCAGCCGGGCTGCTGCAGGGCTACCGCTCGGCCTGTCACTGGAACTGGCGCCACTACCTTCCCGCCTTCGGGGCGATCCCAGGCGACGAGCGCATCGTGCGCGACCGCAACCGCATTTCGGGCGGCGGCGTGACGGCCGGGATCGACTTTGCATTGGCGTTGGCGGCTGAGCTGGCCGGAGAGGAAACGGCCAGGATGCTGCAACTCGGTTTCGAGTACGATCCACAGCCGCCTTTCGATTGCGGCAGTCCGGCGCGCGCGGGCGCGGCGCGGGTCGCCGCTTACCAGGAACGGCTGGCGCCGCGCATGCAGGCGGCCGAGCGGGCCGTCGCAGTGGCCTCGCTCAGCCTTCGGGCAGGAAGCTGAGCAGAGCCTTGCCTGGCCGCGCCTGCTCGACAAAAACGTGCGCCAGCGCCGCTTCGCTGCCGGCAAAGACGGTGGCGGGCGCGAAATGGTGGCCGCCGCTGTCGAGCAGCGTGTCGACCCCCTGTAGTGCCTGGGCCAGCGCAACACCGCCCAGCTTGTAGACCAGGAAGTGGCTGACACTGCCGGCTACCCGCATCATGCCGCGGTAGTCGAGCCGGATATCGGGCGCGCGCGACCCGTAGACGACGGCGCTGCCGCCTTCGGCCAGCAGCTGGGGATAGAGCGGGGCATAGAAGGCAGCATCGACGTCGACGAGCAAATCGGCGCCCTTGCCGCCGCTGGCGTCCTTGACTCGTGCGGCCAGCACTGCAGGGTCGTCATAGGCGAACACGTCGTGTGCGCCCGCCGCGCGCGCCAGGCCTGCCTTGGCGGCGGAACTGGCGGTGGCGAGCACCCGGGCGCCGGCGCGCCTGGCGAGCTGGATCGCATGCAGGCCGACATTGCCCGCGCCGCCCGTGACCAGCACGGTCCTGTTCCAGACGTCGGTGTAGGCGTGCACCGCGTGCCAGGCCGTCAGCAGCGGGATGCCGATCCCGGCAGCATCGAGCAGGCCGACATGATCGGGCAGCGGGCGCACTAGCTGCTCCGGCAGGCAGACGTAGTCCGCGGCCGATCCGTGCTGGCGCAGCCATTGCGCATTGAAGAACCACACCCGCCGTCCCCGCAGGCTGCGGTCGGCCCCAGGTCCGATCGCGTCCACGACGCCGCTGCCGTCGCTGTGCGGGACCACGTAAGGATAGGGCATGGCGGCAAGCGACACGCCGCCCCTGGCCTTGGTGTCCGACGGATTGACGCCTGAATAGGCAACGCGCACGCGCACTTCGCCCGGCCCGGGCGCGGGCGTGGGCAACTCGACCAGCTCGAGCACCGCCTGCGCCTCTCCCATGTTCCGATACACTACAGCTTTCATCCGATTCTCCCTCGCATGTGACCGGCCTATTGTAGGAAGGACTGCCGCGTGGACCAACGCAAGAAAATGGACAGTGCCGTACAAAAAAGTTCGCTGTCGTGGGACGACCTCCTGACCCTGTCGACCCTGGCGCGCAATGGCAGCTATTCCGCCACTGCCCGGGCGCTTGGCCTGACGCGGGTGACGGTCGCGCGCCGCATGCGCCGCCTCGAGGAAGCGCTCGGCTATCCGCTGGTGGAGGAGCGGCAGGGCGCGGTGAACCTGACGGAAGCGGCGCGCCAGGTAGTGGCGACCGCCCACGAGATGAACGAACTGGTGGCCAGCCTTGGCCAGCGGGCGCCCGCCGGCGGGTTGGCGGGACTGGTGCGGGTGACGGCGCCGGAAGGGATTTCCGCGTTCGTGCTGGCGCCGGCGCTGGCACAGCTGCAACGCGAACATCCCGGCCTGCGCATTGAGCTGCAGGCGACGTCGGCGGTCCTGAGCATCAGCCACAAAGAGGCCGACCTCGCGGTCCGGCTGGCCCGTCCGGAAGACGGCAACCTGGTTGCCGTGGCGCTGGCGCCGCTGCGCTATGCGATGTATGCGGCGTCCGGGGTAGCCGAACCGGCGCAGCTGCCGCTCACCGCGTACGACCGTGCGGCCGGGCTGCTGCCGGAATCGCTCTATCTACGCACCCACTATCCGGACCAGGAACCGGCCTTGCGCAGCAACAGCCTGGCGGCCCAGTACGAGAGCGTGCGCAGCGGCGGCGCCCGCGGACTGCTGCCGGACTACCTGGCGCGCCTGCACGGCGGCCTGCTTGCGCTGCCCGGCACGCCGCCGCTGGAGAAGCCGGTGTACCTGGTGTTCCATGGCGCGCAGCGCGAGAACGCCCTGATCCAGCTGGTGCGCCGGAGGATCGAAACCGCGCTGGAGGCGGCGCTGGGGGGAGCCTGATCCGGCGTCAGGCCGGTTCGGCGTGCTCCACCAGCAGCTGGACCTTGGTGACGCCGTTGTACTCGTTGGCGTCCAGCCGGAACGCGACGCGTGCCCGTTCCGGCAGGCTGTCGGTGTGGCCGAACCAGATCGCATCGTAGCGGCGGCCGTTCTTCTCCAGCAGCAGCTTGAGGTGGCGTTCCTTCAGGATGCGCTGGCTGACCACGCGGAACTCGTCGCAGAACACGGGCGGCGCGAAGCCCTGGCCCCATACCTGGCCGTCCATCTCTTCGATGAACTGGGTCGAGTAGAACTCGTCCTCGAGCGGGCCGTCGGTCTCGATGATGCGCTCCAGCTGCGCCTGCGTCAGCCAGGCCTGGCCGACCGCCTCGAAGGCTTGCTGGAAGTTGCCGAAGTGGTCGGCGCGGATGGTCAGGCCGGCCGCCATCGCATGGCCGCCGAACTTGTCGATCAGGCCGGGCACGCGCTTGGACACCAGGTCGAGCGCGTCGCGCATGTGAAAGCCCGGGATCGAGCGACCGGAGCCCTTGATCCAGCCTTCGCTGCCCGGCGCGAAGGTGATGGTCGGGCGGTAGAACTTTTCCTTCAGGCGCGAGGCGACGATACCGATCACGCCCTGGTGCCAGCCTTCGTCGAACACGCTGATGGTGCTGGCGCCCGAAGGCTCGAAGCTGTCCAGGTGCAGCAGGGCGGTGTCCTGCATCTCGGCCTCGATCTCGCGGCGCTTGAGGTTGATCTCGTTGAGCTGCTGGGCGATGGCCCAGGCGCGGCCGACGTCGTCGGTGACGAGGCATTCGATCCCGAGCGACATGTCTTCCAGCCGGCCGGCGGCGTTCAGGCGCGGCCCCAGTGCAAAGCCCAGGTCGAAGGGCGAGGCGCAGCGCGCTTCGCGTCCGGCGACCCGGAACAGCGCGGCCACGCCGGCATGCATGCGGCCCGCGCGCATGCGCTTGATGCCCTGGGCCACCAGGATGCGGTTGTTGGTATCCAGGCGCACCACGTCGGCCACCGTGCCGAGCGCCACCAGGTCGAGCAGGCTGTCGAGCTTGGGCTGGTTCTGCGCGTCGAACACGCCGCGCTTGCGCAGCTCCGCGCGCAGGGCCAGCAGCACGTAGAACACCACGCCGACGCCGGCCAGGTGCTTGCTGGGGAAGCCGCACTCGGGCTGGTTCGGGTTGACGATCACGCGCGCCGGCGGCAATGCGTCGCCCGGCAAGTGGTGGTCGGTCACCACCACTTCGATGCCGCGCCGGTTCGCTTCCAGGACGCCGTCGATGCTGGCAATGCCGTTATCGACCGTGATGATGATGTCGGGCGACTTTTCGCGCGCCGTCAGTTCCACGATCTCGGGCGTCAGGCCATAGCCGTACTCGAAGCGGTTGGGCACGATGTAGTCGACGTTCGCGCCCATCATGCGCAGGCCGCGCAGGGCGACCGCGCAGGCGGTGGCGCCGTCGCAGTCGTAGTCGGCGACGATGGTCATGCGCTTGTTCGCGCCAATGGCGTCGGCCAGGAATACGGCGGCCGCGTCGATGTGACGCAATGAGCCCGGCGGCACCAGGGCCGCCAGCTCGCTGGAGAGCTCGCGCGGGTCGGTCAGGCCGCGCGCGGCGTAGATGCGCGCGAGGACCGGGTGGATCCCGCCCTGGCGCAGCATCTCGGAGCTGCGGAAGGGGCAGGGACGGGTGGTGATGCGGGTCGTGATACTCAAAGTGTGCTCAGCTAAGTCGGTCCAGGGTCGGCCGGCGCCAGAATTTGCGCTGGGCCATGGCGGTCGTGGTGAATTCGGCAAGGGTTTCGCGGCTGCTGAGCACAAGGCGCAGCTCCTTCACGCGGCCCCCCACCAGCGCCGCATGCAGCGGCGCGAACAGGCTCTCTTCCAGCTGCTGGACCCCCTGCAGCCAGCTGCCCCAGTCGGCGGCGATCGCACTCGCGGCCAGCGTGCCGACCACCACCAGGCCATCCTGCGCCAGCACTTCGTCGATACGCTCGGGACGCGCGTAGCTCTGGTCCGACAGGCCGCGCAGCCAGCCGGGGACGTCGATGCCGGTGACGCGTCCCGGGGCCGTGCCGGCGCTTGACGAGGCGCCCCACAGCCAGAACGAGTTGATGGCGGGCAGGCGGCGCGCTTCGCGGGCGGCGTTCACCGGATGGGCGTGCCACAGCATCTGCACTTCGTTCTGCAGGCGGCGCAAGGGAAGCGCCTGCTTGCCGCGCGGGACGAAGTCGGTCAGGTCCATGCCGGTGACGGTGTCCGGAGTGGCGGCGTCGATGCCGTCCCAGTCGTCGGCGCGCAGGAACCAGGTCGTTGCGTCGCCGTAGCGCAGCGGATGGCCAATCTCTTCGCACAGCGGCCGCGCCGCCTCGAACAGCAGGCGGCTTTCATCTTCGCTTAAGCCCAGCTGGCGCAGATCGGCCATCATCGAGTGGCTGCGCGCGATCTGGATATGGGCGGGATTGACGATGTACCAGGTGCCGACGTCAGGCTCCAGCCCGAAGCCGCGCATCGCGCTGGCGGCAAAGGCCGGCTGGCCGTCGGGCGCCACGCCGAGCGCGCGCGCCAGCCACTGCTCGTGCGGCAGCGCGCGCGCCGTGTCGGGTGCAGGGTGGCGCCCGTAGGTGCTCGTGCGGGTGAGCAGGGCGGCCAGCGCCGGGGTCTGCAGGGCGCGGACCAGGTCGGGCGCGAATTCGGGGAGCGGCAGCAGGTGGGGCAGGACGAGCGTAATGTGCGACATACCGCTATTTTAGGGCAAATACGGACCGAGCGAACGGTCGTGCAGCGGACGGGTTCGTCGTTTTTGCGCCATGAAAGCCCGATGTCTGGCAAACTGTCGGGTTGGCAAACCCATAACGCATCTTTACCGACTTCATGAGCCTCACCCACAAGCTGCCTTACGAATGGCAGGTCGGCCTGCGCTACACCCGCGCCGGCAAGCGCAGCGGGCGCAACAGCTTCATTTCCTTCATTTCGATGGCCTCGGTGGCCGGCATTGCGCTCGGGGTGGCCGCCCTGATCGTGGTGCTGTCGGTGATGAACGGCTTCCAGAAGGAAGTAACGGCGCGCATGCTGTCGGTGCTGGCCCACGTCGAGGTATTCGACGTGCGCGGCGAGATGCCGGGATGGCGCACCTCGATTCAGGAAGCGCTGCGCAACCCGGAGGTGCGTGCCGCCGCGCCGTTTGCCGAGACCCGCGCCATGCTGCTCAGCGACGGCGTCATGAAGCCGGTGCTGCTGCGCGGGATCGCGCCCGCCGAAGAGGTCAAGGTGTCGGATGTCGCGAAACACATGCGCGAAGGGCGCTTCGACGCCCTGCAGCCGGGCAGCTTCAACATCGTGATCGGGCGCGCGCTGGCCAGGTCGCTCGACGTCGGCGTGGGCGACCGGGTGACGCTGCTGATGGCGTCCACCCCGGTGGCGGGCAGCGCCTCGGGCAGCGCACTGCCGCGCACCCGCCCCCTGACCGTGGCCGGCATCTTCGAAGCGGGCCACTTCGAGTTCGATTCCGCGCTGGCCTTCGCCAGCATCGAGGACACCCAGGCGCTGGCGGGCGTGGCGGCGCCGGCCGGCATCCGCCTGCGCCTGGCCGACATGCACGCGGCGCCGCGCGTGGCGGCCGAACTGCAGCGCAGCATGTCGGGCGAGCCGTACATCCGCGACTGGTCGAAGGTCAACGCGCTCTGGTTCGCCGCCGTCGAATCGCAAAAGCGCATGATGTTCATCATTCTCACCATGATCGTGGCGGTGGCCGCCTTCAACCTGGTCTCGACCCTGGTGATGACGGTGCGCGACAAGCAATCCGACATCGCCATCCTGCGCACCCTGGGCGCTTCGCCGCGCTCGATCATGACCATCTTCATGGTGCAGGGCACCCTGGTCGGCGTGCTGGGCGCGGCCCTGGGCGTGGGCACGGGCGTGCTGGTGGCCCTGAACATCGACCGCATCGTGCCCTTCATCGAACGGACCTTCAAGGTGCAGTTCCTGTCGCAGGAGATCTACCTGATCAGCGAGATTCCTTCGCAGCTGCGCTGGAGCGACGTCGGCTGGATCGGCGGCGTGGCCGTGCTGCTGGCTTTTCTTGCGACCCTGTACCCGAGCTGGTCGGCCGCGCGGGTGAAGCCGGCCGAAGCGCTCAGGTACGAATGATGCGCATGAATGATTCCATTGTGATAAGCGCAGCCTGCCCATGTATGGCACACTGCGGCCTCGCGTAACATCGACGGAGACCATGAGACTCACCCAGAATCTACCCTACGAATGGCTGGTCGGCCTGCGCTACACGCGCGCCGGCAAGCGTAGTGGCCGCAACAGCTTCATTTCCTTCATCTCCCTGATCTCCGTCGCCGGCATCGCGCTGGGCGTGGCCGCCCTGATCATCGTCCTGTCGGTGATGAACGGCTTCCAGAAGGAAGTCACCGACCGCATGCTGTCGGTGCTGGCCCATATCGAGGTGTTCGACCAGTCCGGGAGCATGCCGGACTGGCGTGCGGCCGGGCAGCAGGCGCTCAGGAACCCCGCGGTGCGCGGCGCCGCGCCTTTCGTCGAAACCCAGGGGCTGCTGGAGGGGCAGGGCGTGATGGCGCCTTCGGTCATCCGCGGCATCCTGCCGTCGGAAGAACCGAAGGTGTCGGACATCGCGAAACAGATCCGGCAGGGCAGCCTCGATTCGCTGCAGCCGGGCGCCTACAACATCGTGCTCGGCTACTCTCTGGCACGCTCGCTCAACGTCGGCATGGGCGACAAGCTCACCATGCTGCTGGCCCAGGGCCAGGTCACGCCGGCCGGCCTGCTGCCACGCAGCCGCAGCTTCACGGTGTCCGGCATCTTCGAGGCCGGCCACCCCGAGTTCGACGCCGCGCTCTCCTTCATCCACGTGGAGGATGCGCAGCGCATGGAACGCCTGCCGGCGCCGATGGGCCTGCGCCTGCGCATCGCCGACATGCACCAGGCGCCCGTGGTGGCGGCGGAACTGAAGCGCGCCATGCCCGGCAACCTGGGAATGCGTGACTGGTCCAAGCTCAACGCCACCTGGTTCGGCGCCGTACAGACGGAAAAGAAGATGATGTTCATCATCCTCACCCTGATCATCGCGGTGGCCGCCTTCAACCTGGTGTCGACCCTGGTGATGACGGTGACCGACAAGCAGGCCGACATCGCGATCCTGCGCACCCTGGGCGCGTCGCCGCGCTCGATCCAGAAGATCTTCATGGTGCAGGGCGCGCTGGTCGGCATCCTCGGCACCGCAATCGGTGTCGGCGGGGGCGTGCTGGTGGCCCTGAACATCGACGTCATCGTCCCGTTTATCGAACGTTTGTTGGGAGTGCAGTTCTTGTCGAAAGATATTTACCTGATCAGCGCGGTGCCATCCGACCTGCGCTGGCCGGACGTGTTCAAGATCGGCGGCGTGTCCGTGCTGCTGGCGTTTGCTGCGACCCTGTACCCGAGCTGGTCGGCGTCGCGCGTAAAACCTGCGGAGGCGCTGCGTTATGAATGATTCAACCCTTCCGGTCCTGTCCTGCCGCGGCCTGGGCAAGACCTTCAAGCAGGGCGACTACACCGTCAAGGTCCTGGACGGCATTGATTTCGCCATCCACCGTGGCGAGCGGGTCGCCATCGTCGGCGCGTCCGGTTCCGGCAAGTCGACCCTGCTGCACCTGCTGGGCGGGCTCGACACGCCGTCCACCGGCTCCGTCACGCTTCTGGGCGAAGACTTCGCCACCCTGTCCGAGACCCGGCGCGGCGAGCAGCGCAACTCGTCGCTCGGCTTCGTCTACCAGTTCCACCACCTGCTCCCGGAATTCTCGGCCCTCGACAACGTCATGATGCCCTTGATGATCCGGCGCGAGGCGCGTGAGGCGGCCTTGAAGAAGGCGGAGGCGATCCTGGGCCGCGTCGGCCTGGGCAAGCGCGTGGTGCACCGTCCGGGCGAGCTCTCCGGCGGCGAACGCCAGCGCGTGGCACTGGCGCGCGCCCTGGTCACCCAACCGGCCTGCGTGCTGGCGGACGAACCGACCGGGAACCTCGACCACAGCACCGCGCAGACCATCTTCGACCTGATGCTCGAGCTGTCGCGCACCCTCGGCACCGCCTTCGTCATCGTTACCCACGACATGGAGCTGGCGCGCCGCTGCGACCGCGTGTTCCGGCTGACCGAGCACGGTCTGCAGGCAGTGGAGGCCTGAGCACGATGTGGATCGACACCCACTGCCACCTCGACGCCGCCGAATTCGGCACCGGGTCGCTGGACGTCGCCGCCCAGGCGGCGGGGGCAGGGGTGTCGACCATCGTGGCGATGGCGGTCGAAGTCGGCAATTTTGAGGCAGTCTCCAGTCTGGCCGCACGCGCGCCGAACGTGACCTATGCCCTCGGCATCCACCCGATCTGCGTGCCGCAGGCGCGTGACGAAGACCTGGCGCTGCTGCGCGGCGCGGTGGAGGCGGCGCTGGCTGATCCGAACTTTGTCGGTGTCGGCGAGATCGGGCTCGACTTCTTCATTCCGCTGCTGTGCGAACCCGAGATGCGCGCCAAACAGGAACGCTTCCTGCGCGAACAGCTGCGCATCGCGCGCGACTTCGGCCTGCCGGTCTTCATGCATGTGCGCCGCTCGCAGGACCAAGTGCTCAAGCATCTGCGCCAGATTCGCCCGCCCGCCGGCATCGCCCACGCCTTCAACGGCAGCTTCCAGCAGGCGCAGAGCTTCATCGACCTCGGTTTTCACCTGGGTTTCGGCGGCGCCATGACCTTTACCCGCGCGCTGCAGATCCGGCGCCTGGCTACCGAGCTGCCATTGTCCGCCATCGTGCTGGAGACCGATGCGCCGGACATCGCGCCCGCGTGGATTCACCCGGGACGCAACAGCCCCAACCAGCTGCCGGTCATCGGCGCCACCCTCGCCGAACTGCGCCGTGTCGAGCTCGACGAGGTACGTGCGGCTGTTCATCGGAACACGCTGGCCGCGATTCCGCGCCTGGCGGCCAGGCAGGCACTGGACAAATAGCCAATCAAATAGCTAATTAGTAAAGTAGCAGAGCTTGCGCCGCGTGGTAGCAATGGGCGCGCATCGTGCACCCGCGACCGTGGCTATCCGGTTTAGTTCGTTTGCAGCGCTGAGGCAAGACAAGGCTGCAACTATTCCGTTCTGCCAAGATGCACTCTTCGCTGCGACCGCAGCAACGACACGACGGAGAGTGACTTGGACAGCGCGAGCGAATTCCTGCGGATGCTACGGCACGAGAAATCGCTGACCACCGCCCACCGGCCGATCCGACTGCGCCTGGGCCATGCCGACCACCTGGCCGACGAACTCCTGCTGCCGCAGCGCGTGCAGGGCCAGGAATCGGTGTGCGGCGGTTTCGAGTACATCGTCACCTGCGTCGCCGACACGCCGCGCCTGCCGCTCAAGGAACTCATCGCCCTCCCGGCCGAACTGCAGATGGTGACCGATCGCGGCCAGCTGCGCGGCATCTGCGGCATCGTGGCCGAGGCCCGCGCCGGCGACCACGACGGCGGCCTGGCTGTGTACCAGCTGGTGCTGCGCGACGCCCTGGCGATCATGGAAAAGCGCGTCAACAGCCGCGTGTTCCGCTACCAGAACGAACTCGAGATCGTGCAGGTGCTGTTCGACGAATGGCGCCACTCCAACAGCGTCATGGCCAGCGCCTTCGACTACGAACTCGATCCGCTGTTCGACATGCGCCTGTATCCGCCGCGCGAACAGACCATGCAGTACAACGAGTCCGACGCCGCGTTCGTGCGCCGCCTGCTCAAGCGGCGCGGTATCGCCTGGACCTTCCGCCCGGGCCGCGCCCGCGCCGGCGCCGCCGAACAGGAATCCGACGACACCCCCTCGCACACGATGGTGCTGTTCTCCGACCCGGCCTCGCTGCCGCGCAGCGCCGCCGGCACCGTGCGCTACCACCGCATCGATGCCACCGAGGAGCGCGACACGGTCGTGTCCTGGTGCGCCGCCCGCCGCCTGCAGCCGGGCAGCATCACCCGCCACAGCTGGGACTACCGCAACCCTTCCGGCACCCAGCACATGACCACCACCGCGCGCAGCATGGCCGACCAGGGCCGCAGCGGCAACGCGCTGGCAGCCACGCTCGACGACTACCTGGTCGAGCTGCCGCATGCCGGCAACGACGTCGAAGACCACTGGCGCCTGGGCCAGGTGCGCATGAACCGGCACGAGTTCGACACCAAGTGCTTCCACGGCGAAGGCAGCGTGCGCGACCTGTGCGCCGGCGAATACTTCACCCTGTCGGGCCACCCCGAGATCGACACCCACCCGGAAGCCGAGCGCGACTTCGTCGTCACGGCAGTCTGGCTGGAAGCCGAGAACAACCTGCCGGCCGACCTGTCGGCGCGCGTGCGCCGCCTGCTGGGCCCCTACAGCCCGCAGGGGGCCATGCTGGCGCCGAACGAACACCCGGTGGGGGGCGACGGCGTGCGGGTAAAAATGCGCTTCGACGCAGTCCGCCGCGGCATCCCGCTGGTGCCGGCTTTCGATGCGCGCATCGACCTGCCGCACCCGGAGCTGCAAACCGCCATCGTCACTGGCCCGCCGGGCGAGGAAGTGCATTGCGACGCACTGGGACGGGTGAAAATCCGCTTCCCCGGCATGCGCGTGGCCGACCACAAGCATGCGCACGGCGCCGGCGCTTCCGACACCCCGGCCGACTCGGCCTGGGTACGGGTCGCCTCCAACTGGGCCGGCAACGGCCCCGGATCAGGCCAGCAGTGCGGCACGCTGTCGCTGCCGCGTGTCGGCAGTGAAGTCCTGGTGGCTTTCCTGGGTGGCGACCCGGACCGGCCGGTGATCCTGTCCCAGGTCTTCAACCAGCGCGGCGAGCCGCCGGCGCTGAGCAGCGCGGGCGCACTGCCCGGCAACCGCTACCTGTCCGGCACCCGCACCCGCGAAATCGGCGGCGCCCGCGGCAACCAGCTGCGCTTTGACGACACCCGCGGCGAGATCAGCGCCCAGCTGGCCAGCGACCATGGCGCCGCCCAGCTCAACCTGGGCTGGCTGAGCCAGCCGAAAGCCAACGGAACGGCCGAGCCGCGCGGGGAGGGCGCGGAGCTGCGCAGCGACCAGACGGTGGCGATCCGTGGGAAGCAGGGTGTGCTGCTCACCGCGGAGCCGTTGGGCGCCGGCCAGGGCACCCACCTGGCCCGCGCCGGCCTGGTCGGCCTGGCGGACTTGATGCAAAGCATTGCGGACGAAGTGGCCAAGCTCGCCGAACAGCACACGGACGACGAGCCGGGGGGCCAGCGCCTGGCCGAGCTGTCGGACAAGCTGCGGCGCTGGGACGGGGGCACCAACGTCGCCCCCGGGGACAAGGGTGGCGAGCCGATCGTGGCGGTAACGGCGCCGGCCGGCATCGTGGTCGCCAGCCAGGACAACGTGGCGCTCGGCTCCGAGACCCAGCTGGATGTGGTCAGCGGCGGCGACGCCCGCACCTCGGCCGGCCGCAACATCTTCCTGCGCGCGGCGCGGGGAATCAGCGCCTTTGCCCAGGCGCTCGGGGTAAAGCTCGTGGCAGGCAAGGGGAATATCCTGTTCGAGGCCCACCAGGGGGCGGTCGAAATCAAATCCTCGGGCAAGATCAGCCTGATCTCGGCGGAAGCGATCCATATTGAGGCGCCTAATGTCCGCATCATCTCCCAGGGTGCGCAAACGGAATGGGCGAACGGTACCATCACCCAGCAAAGCTCCGCCGAGCATACGATCAAGGCGAGTAGCCTGGTGCGGGGAGGCGCGGGTGGTGGTGATCCCACCAAGCCCGAGTTTGCAAAGACCACGTTGAAGACAACAGAAAGAGTTGTCCTGCGCCATCTCCAAACGCGCGAACCGATTCCATATCAAAATTACATTGCCCATCTCAGCGACGGCCGTACCGTCCAGGGCACCAGCGACGAAGAAGGGCGCACTGCGCTGGTGCAGAGCGATGAGCTGGGGCCGGTGCGCTTCGAGCTTCTTCCATCGTCTAATTAAGCTGTCGGAACCGTCATGCGTGAACCGACTAGGCCATTGCCTTCGCTCGTCCCTTTGCCTCATGGCGGATGGGAAGTAAACTCGTATATGTCCTCGGCGGAATATACGATACGCGGCCTTGGTCTCATGCCTCCGAATTCGATCATCCCCGTGATTGTGGTGCCGGGAGTGATGGGTACCAACCTTAGAGCCAAGCGCAAGCCCCGGCTCGGCAGGTTACCAGACGAAAGGAACGCAAAGGTGGCTCCAGGGGAGCCGGTCTGGCGTCCACCTAATGGAATGCGCGATGGCGCTTTTGCCGCAAGTGATTGGGATAGCCATTCGCCGCGTGATCGTCAGCTGCTGTTCGATGCCCCGACCCTTGAAGTGGACGATGGTGGAGCCGTCGTCATACCCGACGCAGATGATGGGTATCTCCTGACCGAACAAGAAGTTCGTGCCCGTGGCTGGGGCGAGGTGCACGCCGATTCGTACGGAAAGTTGTTGCTGGCACTGCAGAGGCGCCTGAATCAAACGTTCGAGTTTGACGATGGGAAAAAGAAGCGCTCAATCAAACAGCACTGGAAAGAGGTGATCGACTGCGACCCAAAAAAATGGGGGCTGCGGGAGTTCGAGCCTTTGACTGAGCCCCATCTAGAAAATCACGCAAAGCATTATTTTCCTGTGTATTCGGTCGGCTACTGCTGGCTCGATGACTGTGAGAAGTCGTCGAGGCGACTGGAGCAGAGAATCCTCGAAATTATCGATTCGTGGAAACAAACAAAGCGGAGTTGTGAACAGGTAATTCTGGTTACGCACTCTATGGGGGGATTAGTCGCACGTGCATGCGCGAAACGTATCCCCGACAAGATTGCAGGGGTGATCCATGGTGTAATGCCGGTTCTGGGCGCCCCGGCGGCATATCGACGGCTCGCCTTCGGTACCGAGAGCTCGAGCCCCAGCAATAACCCACTCGAGAACCTGGTTGCAAACGGACTGGCAAAGGTCCTGGGCAACACGACCCAGAAAACTACGCCAGTATTGGCCGTTTCCCCTGGTGCGCTGGAGCTACTGCCGAATCAACGGTATCCGCAACCGTGGCTTCACGTAAGGATCCTCAAGTCCTTGAAGCCCGTTGCCGCACCAACTCACAGTGTCAAGGACGACATCATCCGCTACAAGACAGTACCGTACGACGTACTGCACCTACCTAACGGCAAGGTCTCTAACCCTTACGATCTGTACCGCGATACGAGCTCCTGGTATCGACTGATTGATCCTTCGATAGCGGACCCTGCGGGAAAGTACAAGAGATTTAAGAGAGGTATTACAGAAGCAATCGAAAACGCGATCGCTACTGCCGAGAAATTTCACGACGCCTTGGGCAGTTTTTACCATCCAAATACCTACGCCTTCTACGGCGACGACCGCAATAAACTGTCGTTTGGACAAATCAGCTTGGTTGCGCACCAACAGGGCGCGTCCGCAACGGCCTTTACCGCAGCCAACATTGCATCAGCACGTTTTATTGGTCGCACCGCTCGCGGACAACGACGTGTTCTTGTCGAAAATAAGACCGAGCTCCAGTTTGAACCTGAACCACAAGACGCAAGAGGGGATGGTACTGTTCCTCATCAGTCCGGCGAAGCAGATTTGACGAGCAAAGTAAAAAAGGCATTTGCTACTCAGGGCTACGATCATCAAAGCTCCTATAACGACGACGATATGGTGATGCTGACGTTGCGACTGATCGTAAAAATCGTCCAGGGGTCACCGTGAACAAGTGGATCCAGGACAGGCTGGCAAGAGTGCTGGCCGGGATCACTTGCGCCGGATTAATAATGACCTGGGCCGTCGGCAATGTAATCGAAGGCGATACGGCACGTCGGAGCCATGACGAGGTAGCGCAAATGACCGGAAAAATGAAAACCGTTTGTGTGGGCAGATTCCTAATCGATATGCCCGCAGATGCCCAGATCGAGCTCGCCCGCCCTAACATCGACGGTTTCGATATGGCTGTGTTCAACGAGACCACCGAGGAGTTTCACAAGCGGCTTGCCGACCGCGAGGCGCAGGTTAAAGCGATGCCGGACTACACAGGCGGCAATCGAAATCTCGAATTGGTGCGGGAGGTAAAAACGGATCATGGCGTCATCGGAAAGGTATTTGCTCACAGTCGTAAAGTGACCGAAGGTACACGTGCCAGGGGTTTGGAGATCGAGCGGTATCGAAACGAGGGCATTGCTATCGAAGCCCTGGTGCATGCTGATGGGGTCAGTTTTGATCTTGCGTCGGAATACTACGATCCTGACCTTATAGACAATCTACCAAAGCTGGTCGCGAAACTCGAACCTATTCCGGACGGCCGCGTTCCGCTTGGGTCAGGATTCTGTATAGGTCGGGCCCATTTTCTGGACCCACTTTTGGCGGATCAAGGCGAACGGGTCATGATGTTCGCCCGTCTGCCGGATCATCCAGACGTGGAGTTCATGATGATCCTCGCGGCGGGACAAAAGCCTGATGAGCAAGGACTGCTCGAAAGGAGCAGCGACGCAGAGGATCGACTTTCGCTCAACGACAGGATGCGGATCACCAGAATACGGGCTGCGCCCCGCACAATTGGCGGTCTGAGCGGCGAAGAGCTGGTCAAACGAGGCGTGGAAGCGAATGATGCTCAAGTCTATAGCTTCTGGTGGGAGGTGAACGGGAAAGAGGACGACGTGTTCGTTCCGCACATCGTTTTTAAGATGGCCACGGGCAAGAGCGAAAATGGCCCCGTTCCAACGTCGATGTCAGAAGAAGCGGCACTGGGACTATGGGACAGGATTTCGTCGACCATTCGCTTGCGTCCGACACAAGCACAGGAAGCCGGCAATGCCGTGACGCCGGAATCGCGTCTCGGTATGCAAGCGTGGGCCGGCGATCGCTGTCCTCACAGCGGGTGGTGGGTCTGCAGCGATGGCAGCAGCGGAACACGCGTGTTAGGCGGTCAGCGTCAATACATCAAGCAAGGCGAGCGCATGCCGCAGGCTTTGCTTCTTTTGCCGCAGAGCCTTTGGGAGAAATTGCGGGGGCTGCAACCTACAGCTGAATCGTCGAGCCGAACGGCCTGGAAACTGGTCGATAATCGTGCACGTAAGAGAGTGCCGCCAACACTGCCGCTTGCAAAGGCATCTGTAGCGGCAGGCATAACGATGATTGTCTCTCAAACCCGCGACGCAGACGGACAACAGGTTGCAGTAGGTAGCTTCTCCTCGACTGGTAGCCCATGCCCGGCAAGTGGCTGGTGGCGCTGCGAGGAATCGCATGCACTGGATGGAACCCGATGGTTTGCTCAGGGCAGCCTGCTTCCACCCGCAACATTCGCAGTCGCTCCAGGCATCTTCGGTCACGCACCGAACGCACCGCAAGCAATTCAGCGCCGTAGCGCGTGGCGGTTGATGCGACTAGGCGAGGCGCCTGATCAGGTGGGCAGTGTCTAAGCGCCACGCGAGACTCGCCGATCTCGTCCCTGATGACGTGAACCCTTGGCCTGTCGCGATGACTATCGACTTCGCCAGGTGTTTGCAGGCCCGGATCTACTTGGAGCTGACATGAGATCGTCATTTCGGATCGGACTTGCAGTTGCGGTGGCCGGATTCATCGTAGCCGGAGTTGTGACTGCGAACGCGCGTTCTGAGCGAGAAAAACAAGAGGTGGAACGGATCAGTGGAAGAATGAAGACGGTGTGCGTCGGCAGATTTCTGATCGACATGCCTGAAGGAATTCAGATCGGGTGGGGACAGGCGAGGATCGACGGTTTCGATGTTTCGGCATTCGACGAAACAGCGGGGGAGTTCCAGAAGCGAATTGCCGACCGGGAGGCAGAAGTCAGGGCAAAGCCGGACTGGCGCGGCGGCGACAAGAACCTGGAGTCGGCGACGGATGTGAAGACCGACAGTGGCCTTGTTGGACGGATATTCATCCACAGCCGAACGGTGGAGGAGGGAACTCGTGGAAACGGCCTTGGCGGCGTAGAGCGCTATCGTTATGAAGGCATTTCTACCGAAGCCTTGGTGCATGGCCGTGGCATCAGCATTGATCTGTTTTCGGAGGGTCGGGACATCGAGTGGATCGAGGATTTGCCCAAGCTGGTCAACCAGCTGGTGCCGAACCCCGATAACCGTATCCCGTCCGAACCGGGATTCTGCATCGACCGCGCCTATGTCCGCGACCTGCTCAGTGCCGATCAACGCGAACAAATCATGATGTTCGCCCGTCTGCCACATCATCCGGATATTGAGTTCATGTTTATTGTCTCGGCAGGACTCAAGCCCGAGAAGGACGGCGTCCTGGCAAGGAACGAGCTTGCAGACAGTCGGCTGTCGTTAGTCGAACGCATGCGTATTACCAGGTTGCGGGCCGCGCCGCGAAACATTGGTGGCTTGGTCGGGGAGGAACTGGTGGAGCTGGTGGTAGAGGAAAATGAAACACGTGGCCACAGTTTCTGGTGGGAGCTTAGCGGGACCGAAGACAATGTTTTTGTCCCACACGTTGTATTCAGAATGAGTACCGGGAACGGCGATCGGAAACCCGTTCCGTCCTCGCTGTCTAACGGCGCAGCACTAGGTCTGTGGGACAAGATATCGTCCAGTATTCGGATTCGGCCAATCGATCACAGTCAGCGTGGAACATCAATGCCGGCATCAGTCGTTGCGAGATAGCGTGTAGCGCCTCTCTGACGGTCATTTGACGTGAATCGCCTGCGTTGTCGCAAAGGCGAACAATCTCATTCCGCTACATTCCATCTTTCCGCACCATGGAGAGCAGGAATGAGCCAGAAACGCTATTACATCCGCGACGGCGCGAAGACCACCGCCGATGGCGTCGTCAAGGCATCCTGCACATTCAGCGCCCAGGACGGCAGGGCGCTCGCTCGCGAAGGCGATCCGGTCGAGTGCCCTGCATGCGGCGAACAGGGCATCATCCAGTGCGCCGCCCCGCGCCTCCAGGACCAGTCTGAAGGCAGGCAGTACGCACTGAGCGACGACCTGTGCCTGTGCGGCTGTACACCAGCGCCCAAGCTGCTGGCCGACCAGTTCGACGACTTCCAGATCGTCGCCGACAGCCTGCTCGGATAGCGCGTCATCTAGCGCGCGGACCGCCGCCCCAAGCAATGCGCTGCGCCATCCTGGCCTTCGTCGCCGGCGCCTGCTGGCTGCAGACACGCGCCGAGCTGCCCGCACCTGAACACATAGCCAGCGCCGTCGTCATCGCACTGCTGCTCTGCGCATTGCGCCGGCATGGCGCGAACATCCTCGGGGCAGCGCTCCTCGGCGCCTCATGGGCTGCCGTACTGGCCCACCTGGCCATCGCCGACGCGCTACCACGCGAGATGGAGGGCCGCGACGTCGCCATCATCGGCACCGTCGACAGCCTGCCGCACGAATTCGAGGGCGGCTCACGCTTCAACGTCCGGGTCGAGCGGATTCTGACGCCAGGCGCCAGCGTCCCGAGAACGATCGCCGTCTCGTGGTACGGCCAGGTCGCCCCCGCAGGCGGCGCGCGGGAACCAGTGCAGCCGGGCGAACGCTGGCAACTGGTCGTGCGCCTGCAGCGCCCGCACGGCAATGCCAACCCTTACGGTTTCGACTACGAAGCCTGGCTGCTCGAGCAAGGCGTGCGCGCCACCGGCTACGTGCGGCCCGCCGGCCCGCGCAACCAGCGCCTGGATGGCTTCGTGCCGCGCTTCGGCCACGTGGTGGAACGCGCCCGTGCCGCGCTGCGGCGGCACATCCTGCAGCAGCTCGAGGGCAAGCGCTACGCCGGCGTGATCGTCGCCCTGGTCATCGGCGACCAGCGCGGCATCCCGCAGTCGGACTGGGACGTCTTCAACCGCACCGGCATCAGCCACCTGGTGTCGATCTCCGGCCTGCATATCACGATGGTGGCAGGCCTGGCGGCGTGGGCGATTTCCTACCTGTGGCGCCGCTCCTTCTTCATCGATGGCGCCGCCTTGCCCTTGACGCTGCCGGCCCAGAAGGCGGCGGCGTTGGCGGGCGCACTGGTGGCGCTGCTGTACGTGCTGCTGGCCGGATTCGGCGTGCCTGCGCAGCGCACCTTCTACATGCTGGCGGCGGTTGCGGCTGCGCTCTGGTTCGGGCGGGTGGTCGCGCTCTCGCACGTGCTGTGCCTGGCGCTGGCCGTGGTGGTGCTGATCGATCCCTGGGCGGTGCTGGGCGCGGGCTTCTGGCTGTCCTTCGGCGCGGTGGCCGTCATCCTGTACGCGAACCTCGGGCGCGTGCAGATCGAAACCGGCTGGCGCCGCACACTCGCCGTGGCGGCCCGCACGCAGTATGCGGTCACCATCGGCCTGGTGCCGCTGACGATGCTGCTCTTCTCCCAGGTGTCTGTGGCCAGCCCGGTCGCGAACGCGATAGCAATCCCGGTCATCAGCCTCTTGGTGACGCCGCTGGCCCTGCTGGGCGCCATGTTGCCGGCGCCGCTGGCCGGCCCCGTGCTCGGCCTGGCGCACCTGGCGGTCGAGCTGCTGGCCGACGCCCTCGCGCTGCTCGCCGCCAGTCCGCTCGCGGTGCTGAACGCTCCGGCGCCGCAGCCCTGGGTCTTCCTGCTGGCCCTCAGTGGCACGGCCTGGATGCTGGCCCCGCGCGGGTGGCCGCACCGCTGGGCGGGGCTGGCGGCATGGATGCCGATGCTGACCCAGCTGCCGACCGCGCCTCCCGCCGGCAGCTTCACGGTGACAGCATTCGACGTCGGCCAGGGCATGGCCCTGCTGGTGGAGACGAGGGGCCACCGCCTGCTGTACGACGCCGGACCCCAGTACGCGCCTGGGGCCGACGCCGCCGGCCGCATCCTGCTGCCGTATTTGCGCGGGCGCGGGATCGGGAAACTCGATGCGCTGGTGGTTTCGCACAGCGACGTCGATCACGCTGGCGGCGCCCGCACGCTGCTGGGCGGCGTCAAGGTGGCACAGGTGCATTCTTCGCTCGCCGCCGGCCATCCGGTCGTGCGCGCGGCCCGGCGCCACAGCCGCTGCACTTCGGAACAGGAGTGGAACTGGGACGGTGTGCGCTTCGAGATGCTGGGGCCGGCGCCGCCTTCCTACGATGAGCCGGGCCTGAAGGCGAATGCGCGCAGCTGCGTTCTGCGGGTCAGCGCGGCCGGCCGGGCCATGCTGCTGGCGGCGGACATCGAAGCGGCCCAGGAAGCGCAGTTGCTGCAACACGCGCAGGGCCGTTTGCAGGCCGACGTGCTGCTCGCGCCGCACCACGGCAGCGGAACCTCGTCCACCGCGGCCTTCCTGGCGGCGGTCGCACCAACGGTCGGCATCTTCCAGGTCGGGTACCGCAACCGATACAGGCACCCCAAGAAGGAGGTGTACGAACGCTACGGCAGCCGCGGTATCCGCCGTCTGCGTACCGACGAATCCGGCGCCGTCGTGCTTGCCTTCGGCCGGCAGATCGAGGTCAGCGAATACCGCGCCGGCCGCCGGCGCTACTGGCACGGGCAATAGCGCTCACGCCTGCAAGGGCAGGCTCAGTCGCATTCGCAGACCGCCGCCTTCGCGCCTGGCGGCGCCGATGCTGCCGCCGTGCGCGGCCAGCACCCGCTGCGCAATGGCCAGGCCCAGCCCATGGCCGTCGACCTTGTTCGGGTGCGCGCGGAAGAAGGGCTGGAACACCGATTCCAGGTCCGCCTCTGCAATGCCCGGACCGCGATCGAGAACATCGATATGCGCCTGCCCACCTGCTGCGCGCAGCACGATCTCGACGCTGCCGCCGCTGCCGCCATGCCGGATCGCGTTGCGCACCACATTCTCCAGCGCGCTCCACAGCAGGTCGGGGTCGCCCTGCACGACGATCGGCCCCGGCGCCTGCACCCGGATCGTGGGGACCACGGGTCCGGCCTCGAAGCGTGCATCGGCCGCGATCTCGTCGGCCAGTTCGCTCAGGTCGAGCTGTTCCGTCCTGGCCAGGCCAGGGGAGGCTTCGAGGCGCGACAGCGTCAGCAGCTCACCGACCAGCTTATCCATGCGCATGCTCTCGCGCTCGATGCGGTCGAGCGACGAGCCGATCTTGTCCGGCTGCTGGTGCGCCAGGCCGACCGCCGCCTGCAGCCGCGCCAGCGGCGAGCGCAGCTCGTGCGAGACGTCGTGCAGCAGGCGGCGCTGGCCATCCATCAGGGCGTCTAGCCGTGCGCTCATGCGGTCGAAGTCGCGTCCCAGGTCGCTCAGTTCGTCGCCCGCGCGGCCGCTGGCCGTGAAACGCGGCGCCAGGTCGCCCGCGGCGGCGGCCTCGAAGGCGCTGCGCAGGGCCCGGATCGGGCGCGAGAAATACCAGGCGAGGAGGGCGGCGAACAGCAGGCTGGCCAGGGTGGCGGCGACGATACCGGCGCCCTGGCTGACGCGATAGCCGAAGCCGGGACCGGGCCCGCGGGGCGAGCCGCCGGCCTGGATGACGCCGGGCGGCGGCCCGCGGAACTGGCGCCGCACGAAGGCGATGTAGTCGGCGCCGTCCGGTCCCGCCAGCCGGCGCACACCCCGTGTCGCCTCGCCCGAGGCCAGCTGGCGCCGCGCCTCCGCGGCCAGTCCCGGCGGCACCGCACGGCCCAGCAGTTCCTGGCCCAGGTGGTCGAGCACCAGCACCTGGGGACGCTGGAGTTCGCCCAGCATCCCGCGCAGCGCCGGCAGGCCGCCGTGACGCAGCGTTGCCGCCGCCGCGTCGAGCGCGATCCAGGCCGGCGGGCCGGTATCGAGTTCGGCGGCCTGGCTGCGGGCCCGCTCGCGCAGCCAGAAGGCGCTGCCGATGCCGACTGCGGCGGTCACCTGGGCCAGCAGGATACAGAGGAAGAACTTCCAGAACAGGCGGCCCATGCTAGTCCCGGATCAGCTGGTAGCCCTGGCGGTAGATCGTCTGCAGGGGCGAGCGGCCGTCGGCGAGCAGGCCCAGTTTCTGGCGCAGGCTGCTCAGGTGGACATCGATGTTGCGGTCGAAGCGCGCCAGCGGCCGCCCCAGGCCCTGTTCGGACAGCTCGTTCTTGCTGACGGCGCGGCCGGCGTGGCGCGCCAGCACTTCCAGCAGGTTGAATTCGGTGCTGGTCAGCTCCAGCGTGGCGCCATCCCAGGTGGCGCGGCGCTGTTCCGGATACATGTTCAGTTTGCCCACCGCGAGCACGGCGCCGGGACCTTCGCCGGCGGCAGGCTGGGTGCGGCGCAGGATGGCGCGCACCCGCGCGGTCAGTTCGCGCGGGGTGCAGGGCTTGGCGACGTAGTCGTCGGCGCCCAGCTCCAGCCCCAGTATGCGGTCGGCATCGTCGCCGCGCGCGGTCAGCATCAGGATCGGGATGCGGCTGGCGGCGCGGATGCGGCGCAGGGCGTCGATGCCGTTCGTCCCGGGCATCATCACGTCGAGCACGGCGATCGCATAGTCGCCGCGCAGGGCTTCGCGCGCCCCGGTCGCGCCGTCGTGGACGCAGGTGGTGCGAAAACCTTCCTGTTCAAGGTATTCGGAAAACATCCCGACCAGTTCGACGTCGTCGTCGATCAGCAATACATGGTTCATGTCAGGAGCATAGCAAATCGGGGTCGCCAGCGCTGTGGCAAAGAGGCCCCATTTACCCGGATTTACATACGGTTTACCCCGTTTTACATGGGCGGCAACGAGAATGCGGCTACCGAAACACAGGAGGATACCAGCATGACCCCGACGCCCCACAGCGCCCCCGACCACACCACCCTGTCCGACGACCTCGAACGCATGCTGGCCACTGCGGCCAGCCGGCGCCAGTCGCTGCGCTGGCTGTTCGCCGGCGCCGCGGCGATCCCGCTGGCCGGCTGCGGCGGCGGCGCCGATGCCAGCCTCGCCGCGTCGTCATCTGCCGGCACCGGCGGCAGCGCTTCCGCCGGGAGCGCCTGTTCCATCATTCCTGAAGAAACGGGCGGCCCGTATCCGGGCGACGGCACCAACCGCAATGCCAACGGCGTCGCCAATGCCTTGACCCTGTCCGGCATCGTGCGCAGCGACATCCGCGCCAGCGTGGCCGGCGCCAGCGGCGTCGCGCAGGGCATCCCGCTCACCATCCGCCTGCAGCTGGTGAACGTCGCGGCCAACTGCGCAGCCGCGAGCGGCGCCGCGGTCTACCTGTGGCACTGTACCCGCGACGGCGGCTATTCGATGTATTCGAACGGGATCGTGAACGAAAACTTCCTGCGCGGGGTACAGGAGGCGGACAGCCAGGGCGTGCTCACTTTTCAGACCATCTTCCCCGGCTGCTACGACGGCCGGATGCCGCACGTGCACTTCGAGGTCTACCCCAGCATGGCCAAGGCCAGCAATGCGGCGAACCGCATCAAGACCTCGCAGTTCGCGTTTCCGCTGGCGACCCTGAACGAAGCCTATGCGACGGCAGGCTACGCCACCAGCGTCGCCAACCTGGCGCGCATCAGCTATGCCACCGACAACGTGTTCAGCGACGGCACGGCGCTGCAGATGGCCAGCGTGACCGGCAATCCCAACCAGGGCTATGTGGCCACGCTTACCGTCGGCGTCGCCTACTGAAGCTCAGCCGAAGGGCAGGTAAGCGATGCCGCCTTCCAGCACGCCGGCCAGCGCGGCGACGTTTTCCGGGCTCTGGCTGAACTGGGCCAGGATCTCGGTGGCGCTGGCGCCGCGCTCCATCACCTGCAGCCAGTAGTCGAAGCCGGCCGGGTCGGGCGCGCGGTGCAGGATGTTCTGGTAGATCCGGGTGAGGAAGTCGGCGTGGCTGGGTTTGAGGCCATACATGCCGGTAAACTCGCTAGATGCGATGAAGTTCGCCGCCACGTCCTTCAGGCTGCTGCCGCTTTCCATGCGGCCGATCCAGTAGCCCAGGCCGGCCAGGTCAGGCTCGCGGTTGAAGGCGGCCTGGTACAGGCGATAGGTCTGGGCGGCGATGCCATCGGTGTCGAGGGCGACCATGACATCGTCGAAGGCCAGGCGTTCGATGCCGACCAGGACATCCACGTCCGGTAGCAGCGAGTCGGCCACCGTGACGCCGTCCTTGCCGATGGTGAGCTTGTACCCGGCGCGCTTGCCGGCATAGGCCGCGACGTCGATCCCGGCTCCGCCGTCGAGCCGGTCGCTGCCGGCGCCGCCGACGAGGATGTCGTGCCCGGCGCCGCCCTCGATCCGGTTGCCGACCTCGTTGCCGGTCAGGCGATCGTTGCCGGCGCCGCCGCGCAGGTTCTCGATCAGACTGCCGAAGTTGACCGTGACTTGGCCCGCCCTCACGATCGAGTCGCCCTTGGCGCCCAGGAAGCTCCAGTAGCCGGGGCGCAGGTCGAGCGTCATGCCGCCGCCGAAGGCGCTGCCGTCGAGGGTGTCGCTGCCTGCGCCGTCGGCGATGAAGTTGGCCTGGTCCGCGTCCAGGGTCCAGGTGGTGTCGCCGGACGCCACCTGCCCCGTGGGGCCGTAGATGTAGTGGAGGGCGGCCAGGTCGAGCGCGTTGTACGACAGCTGGTAGTCGCTCGGTGTCACGTTGTACGACATCAGGGTGTGGTGGGCCGCATCCTCCACGCTGCTCAGGAAGGGACCGTCGCCGCTGTTGCCGACCGAGTCTTCATGCGCGAAGGGGTGCTTGAGCCCGAGCGCGTGCCCGATCTCGTGCATCAGGACTGCGGCGCCGAAATTGCCGCTCGTCGGCGCCATCACCTCGCGCAGGCCGGCATTGAGCATCACCAGGCGGTTGCTGGCGTAGCCGGACGAATTCTCCTGCTGGTTGTTGGCCAGTATCAGTACGCCTTCGCCGTCGAGGGCGTCGGTTTCGCGGAACTGCACGTTCGCCACGCTGCTGATGTACTCGAAAGCCTTGCGCGTGAGGGCGCGCTGGGCCTCGTTGAAGGTTTCGAAACCCTTCTTGTCGTGCTCTTCGAAGAAGGCGGCCGGCTGCTCGGCGAAATGGTAGTCGATAATCCGGGCCGCGCCGAGCAGGCGGGCCGCCGGCACCTGCACCGCCAGCGCGGCGATCCAGTGCGGGAGCTTTTGCACGCCCGCGGCCCAGGTCCAGTTCTCGACGCTGCCCACCGGCAGGACCCAGTCGGCGTAGATGGTGCCGCGGTCGTTGCCGCCTTCGTCCCAGACCTGGTCCAGGGCGCTGCGCACGGAATACACGTCGTCACCCAGGCCGCCGGCCAGGCGGCTGATGCCGGCGCCGCCGTCGAGGGTGTCGTTGCCGGCGCCACCGACCAGGGTGTCGTTGCCGCTGCCGCCCAGCAGGAGGTCGTTGCCGCCGCCACCCGACATACCGTCGTTGCCGGCGCCGCCCATCAGGACGTCGGCCCCGTCATCGCCGTAGATGGTGTCGTTGCCGTCGCCGCCGTCGAGGGTATCGCCCAGCAGGTCGGGGCTGAACTCCTCGGTGGCCGGGTCCCATGGGCGGCCGCTTTGCAGGATATCGTCGCCCGCGCCGCCCTGCAGGGAATCGCGGCCGCCGGCGCCATACAGCGTGTCGTTGCCGTCCCCGCCGAGCAGCATGTCGTTGGCGACGCCGCCCTGCAGCAGGTCGTTGCCCTTGCCGCCGTCGAGGATGTCGCCCTTGTCGTCGGGGCGCCAGGCGCCGGTCGCGGGATCGCGGAGCAGGCTGCTGTAGAGCTTGTCGTCGCCGTTCAGGCCCATCAGGATGTCGCTGCCGCCCGCTCCGTAGAGCTTGTCGTCACCGCTTGTGCCGACCATGTCATCATTGCCCGCGCTCCCCGAGCGCTCGATTCCCGCCAACGCCATATTGCTTCCCTGAAAGTACAATGTTGCAAATGCTAGCATTGGAATTTCTTTAGGGAAATATCTTTTCGTGCTAAAGGAAGAGATTACGCAGGGCGCATGGTGCTTGCGCCAGTAGGCGTTTCCCTCTAACAGGGTTCGCGGCCGGGCCTCTTTCATTACAATGGCCCTTGTCATTCAAGCCACCCGCCTTTCATGAGCAAACCCCTGCTGCATTTCTCCCACGGGAACAGCTATCCCGCCGGCACCTACACCCGCCTGTTCCAGGCCCTCGGCGAGCACTACGAGGTGCGCGCGCACGACATGTACGGCCACGACCCGCGCTTTCCGGTCGGGGACGGCTGGCACGGCCTGGTGGAAGAGCTGATCCACCACCTGGAAAAGTACGAGCAGCCGCCGATCCTGGTCGGCCATTCGCTCGGCGGCATGCTCAGCATGATGGCGGCCAAGCAGCGCCCGGAGCTGGCGCGCTGTGTGGTGATGCTCGATTCGCCGGTCGTCGCCGGCTGGCGCGCCTTCCTGTGGAAGCTGGTCAAGCGGCGCGGCCTGGGGTCGCGCTTTTCGCCCGCGCGCTTTTCCGAGCGGCGGCGCAATGTCTGGCCGGACCGTGCGGCGGCCTACCAGCACTTCATCGCGAAGCCGATGTTCCAGGCCTGGGCCCCGGGTGCCCTCGACGACTACCTCGAGCACGGCTTGAGGCCGCATCAGGAGGGCGTCCAGCTGCGCTTCGACCGCGAGGTCGAAACCCTGATCTACAACACGCTGCCGCACCATATGGGAAAGATCCTGCGCGAGCCTTTCCCGCTGCCGATCGGCTTCATCGCCGGGACCAGCTCCGAAGAGCTGCGCCAGGCCGGGCTGGACGCCACCCGCAAACTGGTCGGCAGGAACCTGGTGATGATCGAGGGCGGGCACCTGTATCCGCTCGAGAAACCGCAGGAGACGGCGCGCCTCACGCACGAGATGATCGAGCGGCTGTTGCCGGCAAAGGTGCCGGAGGCGGTCATTTAGCGTAAAATCGCGGGATTGATTTCTTGGAATTCGACAATGGCTATCAAAAGCGACAAATGGATCCGCCGCATGGCGGAAGAGACCGGGATGATCGAACCCTTCGAGCCGCGCCAGGTGCGCGAATCGGACGGCCGCCGGGTCATTTCGTGGGGCACCTCCTCGTACGGCTACGATATCCGCTGCGCGGACGAGTTCAAGGTCTTCACCAACATCAACAGCACCATCGTCGACCCCAAGAATTTCGATTCGAATTCCTTCGTCGACGTGAAGAGCGATGTCTGCATCATCCCGCCGAATTCCTTCGCGCTGGCCCGCACCATCGAATACTTCCGCATCCCGCGCAACGTGCTGACCGTGTGCCTGGGCAAATCGACTTACGCGCGCTGCGGCATCATCGTCAACGTCACGCCCTTCGAGCCCGAGTGGGAAGGCTATGTGACGCTGGAATTCTCGAACACCACGCCGCTGCCGGCCAAGATCTACGCCGGCGAAGGCTGCGCCCAGGTGCTGTTCTTCGAATCCGACGAAGTCTGCGAGACCTCGTACAAGGACCGCGGCGGCAAGTACCAGGGCCAGCACGGCGTCACGCTGCCGAAAACCTGATTCATTTTTTCGTGCCAGCCTGTTAAATATGAATCATATTGATGGGCCCGAGTCCCATGGCTGACTGCTGCAGCGGCGGCTGCTCCTCGAGCAAGCCGCCGGTCGATCCCCGCTACCGGCGCATCCTCTGGATCGCGCTGTGGGTCAATGCGCTGATGTTCGGCGTCGAACTCGTCGCCGGCTGGGCCGCGGGTTCGGTCGCGCTGCTGGCCGACGCCGTCGACTTCCTGGGCGACGCCGCCAACTACGGCATCTCGCTGTTCGTCCTTGGCCTGGCGCCGATCTGGCGCTCGCGCACCGCGCTGCTGAAGGGCGCGACCATGGGCGGCTACGGCGTCTTCGTGCTCGGCACCGCCCTCTGGCACCTTCAGCTCGGCACCGTGCCGAAGGCGGAAACCATGGGCGCGGTCGGCTTCCTGGCGCTCATCGCCAACTGCTCGGTGGGTGTGCTGTTGTGGGCCTACCGCAACGGCGACGCCAACATGCGCTCGGTGTGGCTGTGCACCCGCAACGATGCGATCTCGAACCTGGCCGTGATGCTGGCGGCGCTGGGCGTGTTCGGGCTAGGGTCCGGTCTGCCCGACCTGCTGGTGGCCAGCATCATGGGCCTGCTCGGCCTGTCGGCAGCGTACTCCGTGATCAGGCACGCGCGCCGCGAGATGCGCGAGGGGCCGGCGCCGGCGCCAGAACCACAGGCTGCGGCGGTCGAACTCAAACGCCGCTAGCGCCTTGCCCGATATGCAGGCGTAAAAAAAGGGGCTTGCGCCCCTTGTTTGCTTACGCGTCCTGCTTCACGCAATCCACGAAGTAGCCCCGCTTGCCATCCACCTCGCGCTTGACCAGGCCGTGCACGTCGGTCTCGAAGCCCGGGAAGCGCTCGTTGAAGTCGCGCGCGAAGCGCAGGTAATCCACGATGGTCTTGTTGAAGCGTTCGCCCGGGATCAGCAATGGGATGCCAGGCGGGTAAGGCGTCAAGAGGATCGCGGTGATGCGGCCTTCGAGTTCGTCGATCGCCACGCGCTCGATCTGGCGGTGCGCCATCTTGGCAAACGCATCCGACGGCTTCATCGCAGGCACCATGTCCGACAGGTACATCTCGGTGGTCAGGCGCGCCACGTCGTACTGCTTGTAGAAGTTGTGGATGTCGGTGCACAGGTCGCGCAGGCCGCGGTTTTCATAACGCGGGTTGGCCGCGGCGAAGTCCGGCATCACCTGCCACACCTGCTTGTTGCGGTCGTAGTCGTCCTTGAATTGCTGCAGCGCCGTCACCAGGGTGTTCCAGCGGCCCTTGGTGATACCGATGGTGAACATGATGAAGAACGAGTACAGGCCGCACTTCTCGATGATCACGCCGTGTTCGGCCAGGTACTTGGTCACGATCGAGGCCGGGATGCCGGTCTCGCCGAACTTGCCGTCCAGGGACAGGCCCGGGGTCACGATGGTCGACTTGATCGGGTCGAGCATGTTGAAGCCCGGCGCCAGCTTGCCGAAGCCGTGCCAGTCGTCCTCGGCGCGGATCATCCAGTCCTTCTGTTCGCCGATGCCTTCCTCGCCTTCGACGTCCGGGCCCCAGACCTTGAACCACCAGTCTTCGCCGAACTCGGCGTCGACCTTCTTCATGGCGCGGCGGAAGTCGAGCGCTTCCAGGATCGATTCTTCCACCAGGGCGGTGCCGCCCGGCGCTTCCATCATGGCGGCGGCGACGTCGCAGGACGCGATGATCGAGTACTGGGGCGAGGTCGAGGTGTGCATCAGGTAGGCCTCGTTGAAGGCGTCCTGGTCCAGCTTGACGGTTTCCGATTCGCGCACCAGCACCTGCGAGGCCTGCGACAAGCCGGCCAGCAGCTTGTGCGTCGACTGGGTCGAGAAGATCATCGACTGCTTGGCGCGCGGGCGGCCTTCGCCGATCGCGTGCATGTTCTTGTAGAAGTCGTGGAAGGCCGCGTGCGGCAGCCAGGCTTCGTCGAAGTGCAGGGTGTCGATCTTCCCGTCCAACATTTCGCGCAGGGTCTCGACGTTGTACACCACGCCGTCGTAGGTCGACTGGGTGATGGTGAGGATGCGCGGCTTCTTGTTGGCGGCTTCGCGCGCGAACGGGTTGGCTTCGATCTTGCGGGCGATCGACTCCGGGGTGAACTCTTCCAGCGGGATCGGTCCGATGATGCCGAGGTGGTTACGGGTCGGCATCAGGAACACGGGAATCGCGCCGCACATGATGATCGAGTGCAGGATCGACTTGTGGCAGTTGCGGTCAACCACCACGATGTCGCCCGGCGCCACCGTGCTGTGCCAGACCATCTTGTTCGAGGTCGAGGTGCCGTTGGTGACGAAGTAGCAGTGGTCGGCGTTGTAGATGCGCGCGGCGTTGCGCTCGGACTTGGCCACCGGACCGGTGTGGTCGAGCAGCTGACCGAGTTCCTCGACCGCGTTGCAGACGTCGGCGCGCAGCATGTTCTCGCCGAAGAACTGGTGGAACATCTGGCCGACCGGCGACTTCAGGAAGGCGACACCGCCCGAGTGGCCCGGGCAGTGCCACGAATAGGAACCGTCATAGGCGTAGTTGACCAGCGCGCGGAAGAAGGGCGGCGCCAGCGAATCGAGATAGGCCTTGGCTTCGCGGATGATGTGGCGCGCCACGAATTCCGGGGTGTCCTCGAACATGTGGATGAAGCCGTGCAGCTCCTTCAGGATGTCGTTCGGGATATGGCGGCTGGTTCGGGTCTCGCCGTAGATGTAGATCGGGATGTTCGCGTTCTTGTGGCGGATTTCCTTGACGAAGGCGCGCAGGCGGGTCAAGGCGAAATCGATTTCCTCGGCCGAGCCGCCGCCGAATTCCTCGTCGTCGATCGACAGCACGAAGGCGGAGGCGCGCGACTGCTGCTGGGCGAACTGGGACAGGTCACCGTAGCTGGTCAGGCCGACCACTTCCATGCCTTCCTGCTCCATCGCGGCCGCGAGTGCGCGGATGCCGAGACCGGAGGTGTTCTCGGAACGGAAGTCCTCGTCAATGATGATGATGGGAAAACGAAATTTCATGGACAGCTCCAAAGCGAAGCGCCGTGGAAGCGCCAAACCCGGATGGGCTTGTGCGCCGGCCACGGCACCGGAAAAAAGAGGAAACGGATTTTCGCAGAAATTAAGCGCGCCGGTGCAATTTTTTTGCGACTCTAGCCACGAAGCCTAACCAGTGCGCGCAATCCTTGGCGCACTCTAGCTGGCAAGCCGGCGCCCGACCCGCCGGAAGGCCTCGGTCAGGCCGGCCGCGCCGACCGCCGCCATCAGCGGACCGGCCGAGAACGGCATCGGATCGGCCTGGATCGCGGCAAAGAAGGCCAGCGTGACGCCGAAGGCGGCCACCGCGCTGGTCAGGGTCAGCAGCCAGGTGCGGCGCGAGAGCAGGGTGATCGCGGCCAGCGAGATCGCGATCTGCTGGGCCACCGAGGCGGCGGCCCACTGGCGGTGGCGGTGCAGTTCTTTCTCGGACAGGGCGTTCCACTCGTTCGAGACGGCCTCGAAGCGCTCCGCTTCCTTGCGGATCGCTTCCTTCTCGGCCCCGTAGCGCCGCATTTCTTCGCGGTAGTGCCCCTGGTCGACGCCGGGCAGGCCGGCGGCCAGTTCGGCCAGGTTCTGGCGGCTGGTCTTGGCCTGGTAATGGCCCCAGGCATTGGCTGCGCTGGTCTTCTCGATCGCGGCATTGCTCTTGTACAGGGCCGCGTTGTTGTGCGACGCGCTGCCGATGAAGCCGAACATGGTGCCCATGGTGGCCAGGATGGCGATCAGGACGGCCACCTTGCCGGCAAAGTTGTCTCCGCCCCGCGAGCCCGGGGTGCGAATGGCGTGGTCCGTCATGGTCAGCGTTCCTTGCGGGTATAGGTGACGAAGGCGTAGCCGTAGCCGTTCGCCTCGGAATGATGCGTCTCGCGCGCGGTCTCCTGCCACAGGGCCGGGTCGATCGGCGGGAAGAAGGTGTCGCAGCGGAACACGTGGTCGATCTCGGTGACGATCATGCAGTCAGCCAGGTTCATGGATTCGCTGAAGATCTGGGCCCCGCCGATGATGCTGGCCGCTTCGCCGCCCAGCTGCGCGATCGCGTCCTGCAGCGAAGCGGCGACCTCGACGCCCTCGGCGCGCCAGCCGGGATTGCGGGTGACGACGATGTTGCGGCGCTTGGGCAGCGGGCGGCCGATGGAGTCGAAGGTCTTGCGGCCCATGATGATCGGCTTGCCCAGCGTGACGCGCTTGAAATGGGCCAGGTCTTCCGGCAGGTGCCAGGGCAGCTGGTTGTCGACGCCGATGCCGCGCTGGGCGTCGATCGCCACCACCAGGGTCAGGCGTGGATCGGCCTCAGGCTTCACGCTGCCTCCCGCAAGCACCGGGATACGGAGCCGTGTCGACCATGTCTGTCACCATTTCCAAGTAATTTCCAGTCTAAAATGTTGTCGCTTTGGAAGCACGCTGTCAAGCACTATGCACGGCCCGTTGCGGCTTTCAGACAGCCACCGGCGCCTTGATCGCCGGGTCCGGATCGTAGCCCGTCACCTCGAAATCCTCGAAGCGGTAATCGAACAGCGATGCGGGCTTGCGGCGAATGAGCAGGCGCGGCAGTTCCTTGGGCGTGCGCGACAGCTGCAGCTCGACCTGCTCCATGTGGTTGCTGTACAGGTGGCAGTCGCCGCCCGTCCAGATGAACTCGCCGACTTCCAGGCCGGCCTGCTGGGCCATCATGTGGGTCAGGATCGCGTAGGAGGCGATGTTGAAGGGCACCCCCAGGAAGATGTCGGCGCTGCGCTGGCACAGCTGGCAGGACAGCTTGCCGTCGGCGACGTAGAACTGGAAGAAGGCGTGGCAGGGCGGCAGCTTCATGTTCGGGATGTCGCCCACGTTCCATGCGGAGACGATCATCCGGCGCGAGTCGGGGGTCTGGCGGATCTGTTCCAGTACCTGCGCGATCTGGTCGATGTGGCCGCCATCAGGCGTCGGCCAGCTGCGCCACTGGTAGCCGTAGATCGGGCCCAGGTTGCCGTTCTCGTCGGCCCACTCGTCCCAGATGCTGACCCCGTTTTCCTTCAGGTAGGCGATGTTCGTCGAACCCTGCAGGAACCAGATCAGCTCATGGATGATCGACTTCAGGTGGACCTTCTTGGTCGTCAGCAGGGGGAAGCCCTGCTGCAGGTCGAAACGCATCTGGTAGCCGAAGACCGACAGCGTGCCGGTGCCGGTGCGGTCGGTCTTGACCGCGCCATGTTCTTTCACATGGCGCATGAATTCGAGATATTGGCGCATTCGAAACGATCGATGGGTGACAGCCCGATATTGTAACCGACTGCGCCTGCAAGAATGTCAATACGGCCCGCTCTTTGTCCTCTTATTTGATCTCGGGTTCCACCAGCTTGCCGAGCAGTTCGAGCGACTCCTGCCAGCCGAGGTAGCAGGACTCGAGCGGGATCATCTCGGGAATCCCTTCCTGCACGATGCGGACCTCGACGCCGCAGCTTAGCTCGCGCAGGTCGACGGTAGTCTGCATCCGGCCCGGCAGCTGCGGGTCTTCGAAGGCGGCGGTGTAGCGCACCCGCTTGCCCGGTGCGAGCTCGAGGTATTCGCCGCCGAAGGAATGGCTGGCGCCGGTCGTCAGGTTGGTGAAGGACATGCGGTAGCCGCCGCCGACCCGACTGTCCATCTCGTGGACGGTCGCGGTGAAGCCATGCGGCGGCAGCCACTTGGCAAAGGCGGCGGGCGTGGTAAAGGCGCGGTACACGCGCTCGGCGGACGACTTGAAAATGCGATGCAGCTGGACGGTATTGGCGGACATGATGCTTCCCTTGTCGGATGGTCAGAGGACATCCCTCTGCCGGCACGACGAACGGACCGGCAGGGATTCGACATCGGCGCCGCGATGTTTCAGTCGCCCGGCGGTGCACCGAGCGGGAAGTAATGGCGGAAGCGGCGCGCCTCGTCCACCGCCCGGGCAAACGAAGGCCGCGCCAGCAGGCGCGCGCGATAGGCCGTGACGATGGGGTAGTCGGCGCCGATCGGGTGGGTCCAGTCGGCATAGAACAGCGAGGGCGCGGCGGCGCAGTCGGCCAGAGAAAAGGACTCGTCCGCGGCCCAGGTCCGGCCCGCCAGCTCGCCTTCCAGCCAGGCGTAGGCGCGCTCGAGGCGCTCGCGCGCAAGGAGCACGGCGTCTTCGCGCTTGGCCGGGTCGCCCGTGAGCGCGCCGGCGACGGCCTGCTGTACCGGGTCCATCACGTGCAGGTCGAAGAAACGGTCGAGGAAGCGCACGCCCAGCGCATCCATCGGATCTTCCGGCAGCAGGCGCACCGGGCCGGGATGGGTCAGCTGCAGGTACTCGATGATGATGCTGGTCTCGACCACGTTGCGTTCGCCGTCGACCAGCAGCGGGAACTTGCGCAGCGGCCAGCGCCGCATCCACTCCGGCGCATGCTGGGGCGTTTCAGGATCGAGCGAACGGAATTCGTGCGCGACAGCGTTCTCGTACAACGCGATCAGCGCCTTCTGGGTATAGGACGAGAACGGGTGGCCATAGAGAACCAGCGGCATATCGGCTTCCTCTCAAGCAGGTGGCAAGGGACGTGCCGCATGACTCTAGCAGAGTTCGCGCGCGTCCCGGCGGCAATTCCTCAGGGTTCGAATTCGACCAGCACCCCGCGCAGGAAGAAGCCGAGGGCGCGCTGGTCGGGCGCGTTGGCCGGCCTTGCCGGCAAGCGGTGTTCGAGCGTGATCTCCAGCAGCGCGGCGCCGGCGGCGGCAGCGGGCAGCGCAAGCGGACCGCGGCCCAGCACCTGTTCGCCGAGGTCGATGCCGTTGACGCGCAGCCGGCTCGCGCGCACACCCTCGACATAGTGCCCGTCCAGGCCGAGGTAGCGCACCCGCCGCCCCTGGGGAAGCGCGATGCGCAGGGTCGAGCGCGGGCCATCGGTCCAGACCGCGCCGCCTTCGATGCTGGACCAGCCGCGCTCGAGGATGGGCGGCATGGATGGTCCGACCACGATGCGCAGGCCAGGCGTCGCCGGCTCGCAGCGCAGCGGCGCGTTGTAGTAGCGCCAGCCGGAAGCGAGCGTCACCACCCCGTCCGCGGCCAGCTGCATTCCCGGCTCGCACAGATCGCCATCGCGCGGATTCGACCAGAAGCGCATCAACTTGGTCGGGCCATCCGGTCCGCTGTGGATCACGACGTCGTCGTAATCCATGCTGCCGTCGCTGCGCCGTTCGCGCTCCAGGAAGATCTCCGGGTCCGGGTTGTACAGCTGCGGCGCATGGTCGAGCACCCAGCTCGCAAGCCGTCCCTGGGCGATGAAGGCGGGCGTGCGGCCGCGGTAGGCCTGCCAGCCGGCCAGTCCCTGCAGCACGATGGCCAGCACCAGCGCCAGGACGCGGGTGCGTGCGTCGAGCCGCACCAGCCCCGCCAGGCACACGGCCAGGATCGGCATCGAGGTCCAGTAGGCGTAGCGCGACAGGTAGAGGGCGCCGCTGTTCCAGTTGGTCGCGGCCAGCGTGGGCAGCGCCATGCCCAGCATCAGGAGGATGGCCAGCCCGAGATGCAGCAGCCACGCGCGCCGCCGGACCGGATCGAGCCTGAGCGCGACGATCGCGGCGCAGGACAGCAGGCCGGGCAGGCCGATGACGAGGCCCTGGTTCAGGTCGAACAGGAAGGAAAACAGGCGATCCGGCGTGACCAGCGCCAGGTCGAAGTAATAGCGGCTGATGATGCTCGGCATGCCGAACAGTGCCTGGTTGTGGACGAAGGGCAGGGCTGCCAGGACCACGCCCGCGGTGACGAGCAGGATGGCGCGCCAGCGCTGCGCGCCTCGCTCGCGCGGCGCGAACAGGGCGGTCGCGGGAAAGCGGCGCAGCAGCAGTACGTATGCGGCGCTGGCGGGGATCAGTCCGGCGATCGAGGGGTTCTGGCTTGCCCCCAGCCCCGCCAGCAGCACGGCCAGTGCCGGGTCGCGCCGCAGCGCCGCCAGGGTGGCCAGCAGCACGCATACGCCAGCCATGACTTCGGGCCCGATCCAGACCGTGTAGTACAGGGGGCCGAGCAGCGCGGCCAGGCCCAGTTCCGGCAGCCGGGTGCCGGGCAGCCAGGCGCGCAGGCAGCAGGCGCCGGCGGCGAGGATCGCGAGGTTCAGCGCGACCAGCGCCATGAAGGGATTCTTGCCGAGCAGCGTCACCACCGCATAGAAGGGCGCCGCCAGCAGTGAGTACAGCCAGAAGTGGATGGCATGCACGCTGCCGTCGCGGGCGCGCGCGTAGCCGCCGTCGATGGGCGTGTCGTGCGCGACGCGCCGGTAGGTATCCGCCAGGAGTTGCGGCGGCAATCCCCCGCGCGTCAGCGCTCCCGGCGGCATGGCCCCGATCGCATCGACGTCGCTTTGCCGCAGCTCGGGCGAGGCGTGCGCCACGAAGCCCTGCGCCATCGTCAGGTATTCCATGCCGTCGCCGATCAGGCGCGCCTTCGACAGGCACAGCACGGCGAACACGGCGAACAGGAAGGCGGCGCCGATGGAAGCGGCTTTGCGCATGATGGCGGTCGACGTGGCAAGAGCGATTCTTGGCATGGTGCTGTTCGGCTGAAAAGCTGTGATTCTAGCAAGCCCGGCGCCGCCGATGCCCTCGCGCAGATATCATGCAGGGATGGTCGAGACCCACAAGTACCCGCCTACGCCCGATGGGCGCTATTTCGTCGTCGACGGACGCCTCTGGCGCACCAGTAACCCCGGGCTCGCTCCCGCACGGCGCCAGGAATTGGTCCAGCAGTTGATGGACGCGCGCCGCCAGGTGGGCCGTGCGAAGCGAGCCGGCGACGCCGCAGGCGAACGCGATGCGCGGGCGGCGGTCGATGCGGCCAAACAGGCCCTGGGCGAACGCGGGCCGGTGTGGTGGACCGACGGCGCTCCGGACTACAACCGGCGCATGGTGAAGAATACGCCGTATGCCGCCTGGTACGCGGCGCTGTCCGACAGCCCGCGTTCCTAGCCCTGCGCCAGGGCTCGGGCGAACAGCGCCAGCGCCGCATGCACCCGGTCGTCGGGTGCGGCCAGGAGGTTGTCGCCCACGTACAGCTCGAAGGAACTGGTCCCCGGCAGGGCGCCGCTGGCGATGCGGTTGAACATCCAGATGCCGTGCTCCTCGGCCAGCGCGCGCCGGATCGCGAGTGCACGCTCCGGCGGCACCGGGATATGCAGGTGCAGCATGTTGGCCTGCGGCGCAGCCGGATTCACGCGGATGATTGGGTGGGCCGCCAGGGCCTGGTACAGGAAGCGGGTGCGGCGGAAGTAGTCGGGCATGGCCGCCAGGCGCGCGTCGAACTGCATCGCCGCGGCGACCACGTAGGGCGAGCGGTGGATCACGTTGCCGCCTTCGCGCCGGAACCATTCGGCCGCGCGTTCGACGAATTCGCGCCGGCCGGCCAGCATGGCGCCGCCCAGTCCGCCGATGCCCTTGTACAGCGACACGTAGACCGAATCGAAGCCGGCCGCGATCTCGTCCACCGGTTTGCCGTATCCGGCCGCCGCTTCCCACAGGCGCGCGCCGTCCATGTGCAGGTGGGCGCCGCGTTCGCGGCAGTGGGCCTTGATCGCTTCCAGTTCTTCCCAGGGCGATAGCTGGCCGCCGATCTCGCGCAGCGGCAGTTCGATGCCGACCGCGCCCAGGCGGTCCGGGATCGCCGCCAGGTCGGCTGCTTGCCAGGGGCGGTAGCGGTCACCCGCCTGCAAGGCCTTGAAGTGACCGAGCAGCTGGTAGTTGGAGCGTTCGTGCACGAAGATGTGCGAGGTCGGATGTAGTGCGACCAGGTCGCGCGCGCGGTCCTGGCAGGCCAGGCGGAGCGCCGTCACCTGGGCCATGGTGCCGCTGATGCAGAACACCGCCGCTTCCATGCCGAGCAGGCGCGCGACTTTCGCTTCGAATTCCTGCAGCAGGGCGCCTTGGCCGTAGACGTCGTGGTCGACGCCGTTTTCCTCGCACCAGGCGGCCATGGCGGCGAACAATTCGGCGGGACGGCGAGCGCGGTGGCCCGGGAAGATGGTGTGGCAGCGGCGCAGCAGTTCGGTGTCGTTCAAGGCAGGCTCCTGTAGCAGGGCTGCCACTCTACACCGAACTGCGCCTTGTGGTGAAGCGCCCGTCAGCGCTGGGCGAGCGCGAGGGGACGCTTGCCGGCGCCGGGGGCAGGCAAGGCATCGTGCTCGTCAGCGAGCCGGAACAGGCGCACCGCGCGCGCCAGCTCGGCAGCCTGGTCCTGCATGGCCTGGGCGGCGGCACTGGCTTCCTCGACCAGGGCCGCGTTCTGCTGGGTCGCTTCGTCCATCGCACCGACCGAGCGGTTCACATGCTCGATGCCGCTGCTCTGCTCCTGGCTGGCGGCCGTGATCTCGGCCATGATGTCGGTGACACGCGCCACACTGGAGAGCACCTCGTTCATCGTCACGCCGGCCTCGGCCACCAGTTTGCCGCCGGCCTGGACTTCGCCGTTGGAGGCATCGATCAGCGCCTTGATCTCCTTGGCTGCGGCGGCGCTGCGCTGCGCAAGGTTGCGCACTTCGCTGGCGACGACCGCAAAGCCGCGGCCCTGCTCGCCGGCGCGCGCCGCTTCCACCGCCGCGTTCAGCGCCAGGATATTGGTCTGGAAGGCGATGCTGTCGATTACGCCGGTGATGTCGGAAATCTTGCGCGAAGACTGGTGGATGGCATCCATGCGCTCGACCACCTGGGCCACGGTGGCGCCGCCCTTCTGGGCGATGCTGGAGGCGCTGACGGCCAGCTGGTTGGCCTGGCGCGCATTGTCGGCGTTCTGGCGCACGGTGGCGGTCAGCTGGTCCATCGACGAGGCGGTGGTGGCCAGGCTGGCCGCCTGCTCCTCGGTGCGCTGGCACAGGTCGAGGTTGCCGCTAGAGATTTCAGCGGAGGCGGTCGCGATCTGCTCGGCGCCTTCGCGCACCTTGCCGACCACGGTCGACAGGCTGGCGCCGACCGTGTTGATGGCGTCGGTAAGCATGCCGATCTCGTCGCGGCGGCTGTGGTCCATGCGGGCGCTCAGGTCGCCTTCGGCGATGCGCCGCGCAACCTCGCGCACCTCATCAAGCGGGCGGGTGACGCCGGCGCGCACGAAGGCGTACAGGATGGTGGCCAGCACCGCCAGCGCGGCCAGGCCGATCAGGATGAAGCGGTTGCGCAGCGTGGTGGCGGCGGCGGTGATCTCGTCGCGGTAGGTACCGCCGGCGATGACCCAGTTCCAGTCCTTGATATGGGTATAGGCAGCGAACTTCTCGCGCGCCGTGGCTTCGCCCGGATTGGCCCAGTCGTAGCTGATCACGCCTTCCTTCTTCTCCAGCATTTCCTTGACGAAGAGGCGGCCGTCGGCAGCGCGGCTGTCGAGGATATTGCTGCCCTCCTTGGCCGGGTGCACCAGCAGGTCGCCGTAATGCTTGCCGGGTGCGGCGTTCAGGACGAAGAAGTAGCCGGTGTCGCCGACCTTGATGGCGCGGATGCGGTCCTTCAGCAGCTTCATGTCTTCCGTGATGTCGACCCCCACGTACAGGACCGCGACCACCTTGCCGCCCGCGTCGCGCACCGGTTCGTACTGGGTGATGTACTGCTTGCCGAACAGGGTCACGAGGCCGATATAGGTGCCGCCGGCGCGCAGCACGGCATAGGCCGGGCTGTTGCGGTCCAGGCTGGTGCCGACCGCGCGCTCGCCGTTTTCCTTCTTCACCGAGGTCGTCACCCGCACGAAATCGTCGCCGTCGACGGCGAAGATGGTGGCGTTGCCGCGGGTCTGGGCGGTGAAGGCGTCCGGGGCGCTGAAGTCGAGGTTCAGTACCTTGCCGTCGAGCTTGAGCGAAGGCGTGGCCTTGCCGGCGATGTCGACCGTGGCCGCGGTGTCGAGTTCGAACGCGCCGGGCAGGGTGTTGCGGAAGATATGGCCGAAGCTCCTGGCCGAGCTGCTGACGCTCTTGTTGAACATCTCGACCGTATTGGCCACGCTGCGCAATTCGTTGGCAACGCCCTTGGTGGCGCGTTCCTCGAGCATGTCCGAGGTGGTGATGGTCAGCAGCGCCACCAGTGCGGCGATGACTGAGCCCATCAGGAAGAAGGAAATGACGCTGATCCTGGTGCCGACGTTCCAGTTGGCAGGACGGTATTGACGGAGAAGCATGGGAAGATCCGGAAGCTGAACGCCTCCGCATCTTACCTCCTTAATTTTCCGTATAGCAATAAATGTGACGCGAACTCGCTCCGGATGCGGCAGTGCAGCAACAGAATTGCCCTTACGTCAAGCATTTATTGTCGCTTCTTCATGAAACTCCAGACTACAGTGTCAATGCAGCGGTAGAGCAGGGCGCGACGCCGGCGCGGCCAGCCCGGGCTGGTCGCCACCGATGCGGAATATGCGCACTGCGCGCGCCAGTTCGGCGGCCTGGTCCTGCATGGCCTGGGCGGCGGCACTGGCTTCCTCGACCAGGGCGGCGTTCTGCTGCGTCGCTTCGTCCATCGCACCGACCGAGCGATTCACGTGCTCGATGCCGCTGCTCTGTTCCTGGCTGGCGGCGGTGATCTCGGCCATGATGTCGGTGACCCGCGCCACGCTGGAGAGCACCTCGTTCATCGTCACGCCGGCTTCGGCCACCAGCTTGCCGCCTGCCTCGACTTCGCCATTGGAGGCGTCGATCAGCGCCTTGATTTCCTTGGCCGCGGCAGCGCTGCGCTGCGCCAGGTTGCGCACTTCGCTGGCGACCACGGCAAAGCCGCGGCCCTGCTCGCCGGCGCGCGCCGCTTCCACCGCCGCATTCAGGGCCAGGATATTGGTCTGGAAGGCGATGCTGTCGATCACGCCCGTGATGTCGGAAATCTTGCGCGAAGACTGGTGGATGGCGTCCATGCGCTCGACCACCTGGACGACGGTGGCGCCGCCCTTTTGGGCGATGCTGGAAGCGCTGACGGCCAGCTGGTTGGCCTGGCGCGCGTTATCGGCGTTCTGGCGCACGGTGGCGGTCAGCTGGTCCATCGACGAGGCGGTGGTGGCCAGGCTGGCAGCCTGCTGCTCGGTGCGCTGGCACAGGTCGAGGTTGCCGCTCGAGATTTCAGCCGAAGCGGTCGCGATCTGCTCGGCGCCTTCGCGCACCTTGCCGACCACGCTCGACAGGCCGGCGCCGATGGTGTTGATGGCCTCGTTCAGGAGGCCGATCTCGTCGCCGCGCTGGCCGTCGACCCGCGCAGTCAGGTCGCCGTCCGCAATGCGCCTGGCGACGTCGCGCACTTCGGCCAGCGGACGCGAGACCTTGGCGCGCATGGTGGTGTACAGCACGCCGGCCAGCACAGCCAGGGCCAGCAGGCCGAAGCCGATGAAGCGGTTGCGCAGGCGGGTGGCGGCCGCGGTGATCTCGTCGAGGTAGGTACCGCCGGCGACCACCCAGTTCCAGTCCTGGACATGGGTGTAGACCACGAACTTCTCGCGTGCCTTGGCTTCGCCAGGGTTCTGCCACGGATAGTGGATGCTGCCTTCCTTCTTCTCGAGGATTTCCTTGACGAAGAAGCGGCCATCGGCATCCTTGCTTTCGGCGATGTTGCTGCCTTCCTTGGCCGGGTGGACGATCAGCTTGCCCCAGTCCTTGCCCGGCGCCGCGTCCAGCACGTAGAAGTAGCCGGTGTCGCCAACCTTCATGGCGCGAATGCGGTCCTTCAGCAACGCCAGGTCGGCGCTGACGTCGACGCCTACGTACAGCGCCGCCACCACCTTGCCGGCGCCGTCGCGCACCGGCTCGTAATAGGTGATGTACTGCTTGCCGAACAGGGTGGCCAGGCCATGGTAGCTGCGGCCCTCGCTCAGCGCGGCATGGGCCGGGTCGGTGCGATCGAGGCTGGTGCCGACGGCGCGCTCGCCGTTTTCCAGCTTCACCGAGCTGCTCACGCTGATGAACTGCTCGCCATCGTGGACGAAGATGGTCGCCGTACCGCCGGTTTGCGTGCTGAAGGCGTCGGGCACGCTGAAGTCGAGGTTCAGGACCTTGCCGTCCAGTTTCAGGCTTGGCGTGGCCTTGCCCTTGACGTCGACCGGGCTGGCCGGGTCGAGCTCGAGGCTGCCGGGCAGCGAGGATTTGAGGATTTCACCGAAACTGCGGACCTGACCGCTGACCCCGCGGTTGAACATGTCGACCGTGTTGGCGACGCTGCGCAGCTCGTTCTGCACGCTGTGCGCGGCACGCTCTTCCAGCATCGATGAAATGGAGATGGTGATCACCACCAGCAGCGCTGCAATGGTGGTGCCCATCAGGGCAAAGGTGATGGCACTGATGCGGGTGCCGAGGGTCCAGCTGGCTGGGTGAAGCTTATCGTTGGTCATGAGAGGGCGAGGTGCAGGACAGCCCGGCATGATACAGCTCAACGTTTCCATCTGACAACAAGCGTTGCCAAAAATTTGATGAATTTGCTGCGTTGTTGCAACAATATGAACGGGTCATGCCCGGTACATGAACCCGTTCCGGCCCTGCTCAGGAAAGCTGTTCGAGCGGCAGCGGGGCCTGGAACTGCAGCGCCGCCAGCTTGGCGTACACGCCGCCCTGGGCCACCAGCGAGGCGTGGGTGCCCGATTCCACCACCCGGCCCTCGTCGAGCACGATGATGCGGTCGGCGCGCTGCACGGTGGCCAGGCGGTGCGCGATGATGATCGTGGTGCGCCCGACCATCGCCGCTTCCAGCGCGCGCTGTACCAGGCGTTCCGATTCGGCGTCGAGTGCGCTGGTGGCTTCGTCGAGCAGCAGCAGGGGCGGGTTCTTGAGCAGGGCGCGTGCGATTGCGATGCGCTGGCGCTGGCCGCCCGACAGGCGCACCCCGCGCTCGCCCAGGAAGGAGCCGTAGCCCTGCGGCAGGCGCTCGATGAATTCGTGGGCGGCGGCAGCCTTCGCCGCCTGGAACACTTCCTCGTCGCTGGCATCGGGCCGGCCGTAGCGGATGTTTTCCAGCGCATTGGCCGAGAAGATGATGGTGTCCTGGGGGACGATGCCGATCGCGCCGCGCAGCGTATGCAGCGCCAGGTCACGGATGTCGACGCCGTCCAGGCGGATCGAACCGGCCTGCGGGTCGTAGAAGCGCAGCAGCAGCTGGAACAGGGTGGTCTTGCCGGCGCCCGAAGGGCCGACCAGGGCCACGGTCTCGCCGGCCGCGACGTCCAGGCTCAGGTGCGAGATCGCCGCGCTGTCCAGGCGCGACGGGTAGCTGAAGCTGACCTGGTCCAGCGTCACGCGGGCACCGTTGGCGGTACGCGCCGGCAGCGCTTGCGGGCGGGCCGGATCCTGGATGTCGGAACGCGCCGCCAGCAGCTCGAGCAGGCGCTCGGTGGCGCCGGCGGCGCGCTGGGCTTCGCCCATCACTTCCGACAGCGCGCCGATCGAGCCGGCCACGATCGAGGCGTACAGGATGAACTGGCCAAGGTCGCCCCCGGTCATGGTGCCGGCCAGCACCGCGTGGGCGCCCAGCCAGAGCACGAACACGATCGCGCCGAACACCAGCACGATGGCCAGCATGGTGAGCACGGCGCGCGCGCGGATGCGGCGGATCGCGGTCTGGAAGGCGCTGTCCACCGAGCGCTGGAAGCGCCCCGCCTCGACGCCTTCCTGGGTGAAGGACTGCACGGTGGGCATGGCGTTCAGGATCTCGCCGGCCAGCGCCGAGGCGTCGGCGATGCGGTCCTGCGAATCGCGCGAGAGCTTGCGCACGCGGCGGCCGAACAGCACGATCGGCAGCACCACCAGCACCAGGAGGCCCAGGATGATCGCAGTGAGCTTCGGGCTGGTCACGAACAGCATCACCAGGCCGCCCACGAACAGCAGCGTGTTGCGCAGGGCCAGCGAAATGCTGGTGCCGACCACGCTCTGGATCAGGGTGGTGTCGGTGGTCAGGCGCGACAGCACTTCGCCGGTGCGGGTGGTTTCGAAAAACTCGGGACTCTGGTGCACCACGTGGCGGTAGACGGCGGCGCGGATGTCGGCCGTGACGCGCTCGCCCAGCCACGAGACCATGAAGAAGCGCGCCGCGGTGGCCACGCCCAGCACGGCGGCCACGCCGAACAGGGCCAAAAAGGTCGCGTCCACGTGTTCGATGCTCTGGGAACCGGCGCTGGCGCCGAAGCCGTGGTCGATCATCTGCTTGAAGGCGGCCGGAATGGCGAGCGTGGCGCCGGCCGCGAACAGCAGCGCGATGCCGGCGAGGACGAACTGGCGGCGGTAGGGGCGCAAGAAAGGAAGCAGGCCCTTGAGGGTGGCCAGGCTGCCCTTGCGCGAAGCATCCAGGTCTTGTGTGTCGGTCTTGCTGGTGGAGCGGGAAGTCATCGTCTCTGTTCTTGTTTCTTCTTTGTTCAAAGCTTCATCGGGCGCACGTAGCCCGTCATTTCCAGGTAGCCGCGCCCCACGCGCTTGCCGGCGCGGCTCACGGTCACCGCGCCTTCCCAGTACACCGCGCCGGTCGAGCGGCGCGAGTCGAGTTCCTGGTCTTGCTGCAGGGGAGTGAGCTGCCAGCGCAAGCTGCCGGTCGCCACCTCCTGGGCCACCGGATACTCGGCATTGGTGCGCGGCGACTTCCAGCGCGCGGTGGGGGTGAAACTCACCTGGTCGGGCGCGTAGCGGGTCAGCTTGCCCGCGGCATCGCGCACCGTAGCGTGCGCCCATAGTTTACCACCTTGCCGGGCCCGGATCTGGAATGCCATCAGGGCGCCGCCATCGTCGAGGTTCACCCCGATCCAGTCCCAGCCGGTGGCCTCGGGCTGCAGCGCTTCGCTCGACCATTCGTGATCCAGCCAGGCGCTGCCCGTGACCGCCACCGGCTGGCTGCCGGCACGGCCGATCCTGCCGCTGACCTTCAGCTGCGGCTCGCTGTAGTAATGGCTGGCGTGCTGCGGGCTGGCGCCCTTGCGCGAGTAGCCGCCTTCGCCCTGCACCAGCACCGGCTGGGTGGGCTGCAGGCGCAGCTCCAGCGTCAGTTCGCTGGAGCGGATGGTGACGCGGTAGGCGCCCGAACTCTCACGGACCATGCGCCAGTCATCGAGCTTGAGGTCGGTGTTGCCGGTGCGCGCCCAGGCCAGGCCGAAGCCTTCGCGCGCGCTCTTCTGGTCGTGCACCAGCCGGCCCAGCTCCGGGTCGGACAGGGCCGCGTGGCCGATCACCAGCTGGCGCGGGGCGAAGGCGCTCGGGTTGTTCGGATCGTGTTCGGTGCGGCTGCGGAAAAAGGTGACCTGGAAGCCGAGCGGCTTGCCCTCGGGCGTGTCGACCCAGCCGGTGGCATACCACCACTCGGTACGGAATTCCGGATGGGCGCCGAAGTCGCGCGGGAAGCTCAAGGCCACGCCGGGCGTGACCGGCGCGAACGTCGGCGGATCCGCGTGGACCCACCCGGACAGAAGCATCATCAAGCCGAACAGCACACCCCGCATTACCAATCCTCCCTGACCGCGCGTACCGGACCACCCGACAGCGCATAGCGTCCCGACACCAGCGCGGTGGCAATCGACGCCGCCACCAGCACCGCCGCGACGCTCCCCAGCAGGGGCCACGGCGGGTAGAGCCCCATCGTCCAGTGGAAGGACTGGGGATTCACAACATAAACCAGGATCAGGCTGATGACCAGTCCCAGCGCGAAGCCGCAGGCCACGCCCAGCAGCGTGAGAAAACCGCCTTCGAAGGCGAGGATGCCGAGCACCTGGCGGCGGGTGACGCCGACGTGGCGCAGCATGCCGAACTCTTTTGAGCGCGCCAGGGTCTGGGCCGAGAAGCTGGCGGCCACCCCGGATAGTCCGATGGCGATCGCGATCGCTTCCAGCAGGTAGGTGACGGCGAAGCTGCGGTCGAAGATCTTCAGGCTGGCGGCGCGGATGTCGCCCGCCGACATCATCTGCAGCGCGGGTCCGAAGGGCAGGGCGCGCACCGCTCCCTCCAGCGTTTCGGCGCTGCTGCCGCGCGCCGCGAACAGGGCCGCATCCGTGACTTCGGCCTCGCCGGTGAGGGCGCGGTAGTCCTGCAGACGGATCACCACGGAACCGGCCTGGTTGGCGTAGTCGCGCCAGACGCCGGCGACAAAAAACTCGGCCTGGCCCCCGCCCAGGGGCAGCGTCAAGGCTTGGCCCACGCGCGCGCCGTACAGGTCGAGCAGGGCTTCCGACACCCAGGCCGGACGTGCGCCCGCCGGTACCGGGGCAGTCTCACCCACCAGGAACAGCAGGCTCCCGGGATCCCGCGCGTCGATGTCGCGCGCGATCACCACCACGTTGGGCCGGTCCGGCGACAGCGAGACCGGGCGGGTGCGCAGGAACTGGGCGCGCGCCACCCCGGGCGTCGAGGCCAGCGCCGCCTGCTGCTGCGGGCTGAGAAAGCCGGTATTGCCGCCGGCCGCAGTGCGGACATACAGGTCGGCCGGCAGGATGTGGCCCATCCAGTCGTCCACCGAAACCCGGAAGCTGGCCACCATGATGCCCATCGCCACCATCAGGCTGAAGCTGGCCAGCACCCCGCCCAGCGCGATCGAGGCCTGGCCCGGGGCGTTGGCCAGCCGCGACAGCGCCAGCACCAGCACCGGCGGCATGCGCCGGCTGCGCAGGGCCAGGCTTTCCATGCGTCGGAAGGAGAGCGCGGCCAGGCGCGGCATGAGGCCGATACCGCCAACCAGCAGCAGGGCGATCGCCAGGTAGCCGAACAGGGGCAGCTCGAACACCGGCGGCGCAAAGGCCAGCACGGCGGCAAGCGCGAGGCACACCAGCGACGGCCACACGCGGGAGAGGCGAGATAGGGCCGCTTCGTCGGCGCCCGACTTGATCGCCACCGCCGGGCGCGCCCGCGCTGCTTCCAGGGCCGGCGCCAGGCAGCCGAGCAGCGCTACGCCCAGGCCGAGTCCGAAGAACACGGCGGCCGCCACCGGCGTAAAGGCGACCCGTGGCCGGATGCCGGGAAAGTAGCCGGCGCCGAGGTCGCCGCCGAAGAAATGCAGGGCCAGCGCCGCCAGTGCGTAGCCACCGGCCACGCCGAGCAGGGCGCCGACTACACCCAGGCTGGCGCCTTCGAGCAGCACCTGGCGCAGCAGCTGGCCGCGTTCAAGACCGAGCACGCGCAGCAGCGCGAACTGGCTGCGCCGCCGCATCACGGACAGTGCCTGGGTCGAGAACACCAGGAAGGCCCCGGTGAACAGGGCGACCAGCGCCAGCACGGTGAGGTTGACGCGGTAGGCGCGGCTCAGGTTGGCGTTGCGTTCTTCCTGGTCGCCATCGTTCGGCTGGCGCACTGCGAAGCGGCCCGGGTAGGCAGCCGCCAAGTCAGCCGCCAGGGCGCGCTGGAAGCGCGCGCGGTCGACGCCGTCGCGCAGCTTGAGGTCGACGCGCGAGAGGCGGCCCAGCTGCTGGAAGCGCCATTGCATGGCGCCGATGTCCATCACGGCGATACGCTGGCCGGCGCGGGCGCGCGCCACCTGGCCGGCCACGCGCAGCGTGACGTCAGCGGTCCCGGCGCGCAGCACGATGCTGTCGCCCGGGCGCTTGCCGAGCCAGGCGAGGGCCGCGGGCGACAGGAAGACCGCGTCGTCGGCCAGTACGTCCAGCATGCGGCCATCCTGCGGTACGCCGGTCAGGTCGGGTGAGATGAAACCGGCGCGGAAGGCATCGATGCCGACGATGCGCAGTGCGCCCTGGGCCTTGGTGAGGCCGGCCGACAGCTCCAGCACGGGCGAGGCCACGGCGACTTCCGGCTGGGCGCCCAGGCGCGCATAGACGGCTTCGTCGAACAGGGGTTCGCGCCCGGCCACCTGGACGTCGGCCTGGCCGGACAGGCTTTTCACGGCGGCCGAGAATTCGTTGAAGGCGGCGGCGTTGATCAGGTGGATGGCAAAGCCCATCGCGACGCCGACCGCGATGGCGGCGATCGCCAGCAGGGCGCGCACGGGATGGGCGCGCCACTCGCCGAACAGCAGCCAGCGCGCCAGCAGCGTGGGGTGGGGACTCAGGCCGGACATTCCACCGCCAGCAGCTCCGCCTGGCGCCTCGCTTTCGATCGGGCGCGCTCGCTGCCCTGGTCGGCGTCGCGCCGGGTGCGCGCCTCCTCTTCCTCGAGCCACTTCTGCTGCAGGCGCAGCTTGTCGCAGCGGCGCTTCTGGCTTGAAGCGGCCTGGCGCAGGCGTTCGGCGCGGGTGCCGGCACGCGCTTCCTGTTCGTCGCGGGCCAGCCTGGCGTCTTCGATTTCCTGCAGCATGGCGCGTTCGCGCGCGAGGCGCTCGAGCGCTTCCGGCGCCGGTGCGGGCGTCTGCACCTTGAGGGCGACGGCGTTCTGGCCGCAAGGCCGGTCGTGGTAGCTGATCCGGCCGCCTTCATTGCATTTGTAGATGGTGTCGGCCGTCGCGGCCCCGGCGGCGAGCCAGAGCGCCGCTGCAAGAACATGCTTCAACATGGATATGCCCCCGGTCACAGAATTTTGCCAGGGTTCATAATGCCGAGCGGGTCCAGGGCGGCCTTGATGGCACGCATCATGTCCAGCTCGACCGCCGGCTTGTAGCGCGGCAGCTCGTCGCGCTTGAGCGCCCCCACGCCGTGTTCGGCCGAGATCGAACCCCGCGTGGCGGCGACGCTGTCGTGCACGATGCGGTTGACGGCGTCCTGGTGCGCCAGGAAGCTGTCGTGGCCAATCCCTTCGGGCGGCGCGACGTTGTAATGCAGGTTGCCGTCACCCAAGTGACCGAAGCACACGACCTGGCATCCCGGAAAGGCAGCCTGCAGGGCCGCATCGGTGCGCTCGAGAAAGGCGGGAATGCTGGAGACGGGCAGCGAGATGTCGTGCTTGATGTTCTTGCCGGCCGCGGCCTGGGCCAGCGGGATGTGCTCGCGCAGCTTCCACAGGCCGAGCGACTGCGCCACCGAGGTCGCGAGCACGGCGTCGAGGGCCACGCCGGCGTCGAGCGCCGCGCCGACGCTCGATTCCACCAGCTCGGCGGCGCCGTCTTCCGAATCGTTGCTCGACAGCTCGACCAGAGCGTACTGCGGATAGTGCGTGGCGAAGGGCCGCGGCAGGTCGGGGAACTGGCGCGCCACCAGGCGCAGGCAGAAGTCGGACATCAGTTCGAAGCCGGTCAGCGCCGCGCCGCAGCGCTGCTGCAGCAGCGACAGCAGGTCCAGCGCGCCGGCGGGGGAGTCGAGCGCGACCAGGGCGGTGAGCGCCGCGCGCGGCTGCGGATACAGCTTGAGCACGGCGGCCGTGATCACGCCCAGCGTGCCCTCGGCGCCGATGAAGAGCTCGCGCAGCGCATAGCCGGTATTGTCCTTGCGCAGGGCGCGCAGGCCGTCCCAGACCTGGCCCTGGGCCGTGACCACTTCCAGTCCCAGGCACAGTTCGCGCGTGTTCCCGTAGCGCAGCACCGCGGTGCCGCCGGCATTGGTCGAGAGGTTGCCGCCAATGGTGCAGCTGCCTTCGGCCGCCAGCGAGAGCGGAAACAGCATGCCGGCGCCTGACGCCGCCTCCTGGATGTCGGCCAGGATGCAGCCGGCCTCGACCGTCATGGTGCGGTTGGCGGGGTCGATGTCGCGGATCCGGTTCAGGCGCCGCAGCGACAGGACGATGGCCGTACCGCTGGTGTCGGGCACGCTGCCCAGCACCAGGCCGGTGCGTCCGCCCTGGGGAACGATGGGCACGCGCGCGGCGGCGCAGGTGGCGACCACCTTCGCCACCTCATGGGTATCGGCAGGGAGCACGACGGCGCGGGCGCGCCCGGTGAAGCGGCCGCGCCAGTCGGCCAGGTAGGACGCCATCGCGGGCGGGTCCGTGACCAGGTGCGCCTCGCCCACCAGCGCGCGCAGTGTGGGCAACAATTCGTGGCCCAGCGGCGAATCAGTCATGCGGGACTTTGACCTTGTCGAGCAGTTCCTTGGCCAGGCGCTTGGCTTCTTTCTTGTAGGGGTGCAGGAACAGCAGGGCGCAGGCGTAGTAGACGAACACCAGCGCGATCTCGCCGGCCGCCATGACGCGCGAGGCGGGCGAGGTGTCAGCCCAGGCGCGCACCACGCCTTCGGCGAAATAGATCAGGATGACCATCGACGACCATTGCAGCGTGTACAGGTCGCGCTTGATCACGCCGCGCAGCGGCAGCAGCAGGGGCAGGGCCTTGAGCGCAAGCAGCGACCCGCCCGGATGCAGGGGCGCCACGAACACTTCCCAGGCGACCAGCCACCCGATCAGCCAGATCAGGCTCGCGATCGCGCCTGCATGAAAGACTTTTGCGGTATCCATCAGTGCATTCCCTGCAGTTTGACCGCGGCCAGGGCCAGACGTTTGCCCAGGGCGATGGCGAGCACCCGCTCGTCCTCGGTGAGGGCGCGCTTGCCGTCGGCGCCGGCCCAGTGCGAGGCGCCGTAGGGGCTGCCGCCGCTGGCGGTGTTCATGAGTTCAGGATGCGAATAAGGCAGGCCCATCACTAGCATGCCATGGTGCAACAACGGTATCATCATCGACAGCAGCGTCGATTCCTGGCCGCCGTGCAGGCTGCCGGTGGACGTAAACACGACCGCCGGCTTGCCGGACAGGGTGCCGTTGACCCAGTCGGCTGCGGTGCCATCGAGGAAGTACTTGACGCTTGAGGCCATATTGCCGAAACGGGTCGGCGAGCCGAGCGCGAGGCCGGCGCACTCGCGCAGGTCTTCCAGCTCGACATAGGGCGCCCCCTCGAGCGGAATGGCGGGCGCGGTGGCCTCGCTGACTGCCGACACGGCGGGCACGGTACGCAGGCGCGCCTCGGCCCCGGGCACGCTTTCGATGCCCTGGGCGACCAGTTCTGCCAGTTTGCGGGTGGCGCCGTGGCGCGAGTAGTACAGCACGAGGATGGTCAAGGTGTCATTCATCGTTGGTATTATAGGGCGCTTTGCTCAATTGACATGCCCTTCGCGGGGCGAATCGTAACGCCGGATGATTTCCAAAACCGTACACTCCCTGTCGCGCACCACCTCGGACATGCTGGCCCTCGGCGTCGACCGCGCCCGCGGCCTGACCCTGGGCGAGACGCGCGACCTGCTGCGCTTCGCCCGGCGCCGCCTGCGCGAAGAAAAATTGCCCCAGGTAGCAGGGAGCCTGACCTTCACCACGACCCTGGCCCTGGTGCCGCTCTTGACCATCGTGCTGGCGATCCTGACCACTTTCCCGGTCTTCGGCCAGCTGCGCACGGCGCTCGACACCTGGTTCGTCCAGACCCTGATGCCGAAGGCGATCGCCAATACGATCAGCGCCAACCTGACCCAGTTCGCCAGCAAGGCCAAGGGACTGTCGCTGCTGGGCGCGGTGCTCCTGCTGCTGACCACCACGACCATGATGGGCATGATCGAGCGCGCCTTCAACCAGATCTGGGGCGTGCGCCGTCCGCGCCCGTGGTCGCAGCGGGTGCTGGTCTACTGGGCGCTGATTTCGCTGGGGCCGATCCTGTTCGGCCTGTCCCTGAGCGCGACCTCCCAGCTGTTCACGGCGACCGGCGGCCTGACCCGGAGCCTGCCTTTCCTCGGCACGCTGTTCTATACGGTGGTGTCGGTGGTACTGAGCACGGGCGCCTATACGCTGCTCTACATGGCGGTGCCGAATCGCCGCGTGTACTGGCGCGACGCGGTCTGGGGCGGGCTGGCGGCGGCGATCGCGTTCGAGATCGCCAAGCGCCTGTTCGCCCTGTTCATCCGCCAGTTCCCGACCTACGCCATCATCTACGGCGCGCTGGCGGCGCTGCCGCTGTTCCTGGTGTGGATGTACCTGTCCTGGCTGATCACCCTGGTGGGCGCGGTGCTGGCGGCGGCGTTGCCGGTGGTGAAGTACGAGCGCTGGAAACACCAGCCGAGCCTGGGCAGTGCCTTTGTCGATGCGATGGCGGTGCTGAAAGTCTTGCACGGCAATTCGCGCGTGACCGGCACCAGTCTGGTGTCCTCGGCGGCGATCCGGGCGCATACCCGCATCGGCTACGACGAGATGGGCACGCTGCTCGAGAAGATGGTGGCGGCCGGCTGGGTCGGGCGGGTGCAGGAGGAGTTGCCCTTGCGGGCGGGCTGGGGCCGCGGCCTGCGCCAGAACGTCGACAACTGGGTGCTGCTGGTGGACCCGGCCAGGCTGCGGCTGGCCGAGGTCTACCGGCTGTTCGTGTTCGACGCCGCAGCGACGGACGAGCCGGTGCCGGCCACGCCGCTGGCGCTCGACACGGCGGCGCTGGCGCGCCAGGTGGAAAGCGCGGTCGAGCAGGGACTGGAGCAGAGCCTGGCCGAGCACTTCGCGGCCCCAGGCTGACGCGCTCTTACCAGCTCAGCTTCCCGGTCAGCATCTGCCAGTACATCACCCAGTCGGCGCGGAACGAGTACCAGGGCTGGGAGAACGAGGCCGGCCTGTTCTTCTCGTAGAAGAAGTGGCCGATCCAGGCGCCGCCGTAGCCGCTCACGACCGCGAACAGCAGCCACCAGGCGTTCAGGCTGTCGATGTACTGGGCCATCGCCGCGATCGCCGACGAGGTGCCGATGAAGTGGGCGCGGCGGCAGCGCCGGTCGGCGTGCTGGGTCAGGTAGTAGGGGTAGAACTCCGCAAAGCTGGCGTAGCGGGCCGTCATGGGGTCTCCTGCGTCTCCATTGGTTTGATCGACGCGGCGAAGCCGGCCAGGGCGTCGAGCACCGCGTCGGGCGCCTCGGCCATCATCTGGTGGCCGGCGTCCACGTGGACGATTGTGCCATGGGCCATGGCTGCGGTCAGCAGTTTCGTCGAGCGGGGCGGCGTCATCACATCCTTCTTGCCGAATACGAACAGGACCGGGCAGCGCACGGCGCTCGCCGCCGCTTCGCCCTCGGCGTAGCTGTTGCAGGCCGCAAAATCCGTGTAGAACAGCTGCGCAGGGTTACGGGCCGACATGCGCTGCATCAGGCGCCGCGCCCCGCCCATCACCGAAAAGCCCGGGCCCGGGCAGGACGGCTTGTGCGCGATCGAGGAGTGCGACCAGGCGTTGACCATGTCGATCGCGGCCTGTTCATCGCTGCGCGCGGTCTCTAACATGGTGTCCGAGACCTTCATCGGGTAGGTCGTGCCGAGCAGGGCCAGGCCTGCGACCAATTTCGGCGCCCGCTGGCTCGCCTCCAGCGCGATGAGCGAGCCCATGCTGTGTCCCGCGAGGATGGCACGGCGCACGCCTGCCGCATCCAGCACGGCCAGCAGCCAGTCGGCCATCTCCCCGATGCTGGCCAGGGCCGGGCCGCTGCTGCGGCCATGGCCCGGCAGGTCGACCGCCAGCACCGAGTGGCCATGGTGCGCGAGGTAGCGGCTCTGCAGGGCCCAGACCGAATGGTCGTTTTGGGCGCCATGGATCAACACGACCGTCGGCAAGGCCGGGTCGAAAGGCTTGCCGCCAGTGTAGGCATAGGCGCTCGAGCCTCCCATATCGAACTGCATCTCAGGCTCCCTTCTGGGCGATCTTGAGCCCGCGCTTCAGGTCGTCGATCAGGTCGTCCGGGTCTTCCAGGCCGACCGACAGGCGCATCGTGCCTTCCCGGACGCCGGTCGCGGCCAGCTGCTCCGGCGGGACGCGGAAATGGGTGGTCGAGGCCGGGTGGATCACCAGCGACTTTGCGTCGCCGACGTTGGCCAGGTGCGAGAACACCTGCAGGCTGTCGGCAAAGCGCCGGCCGGCTGCGCGGTCGCCCTTCAGGTCGAAGGTGAACACGGCGCCGCAGCCCTTCGGCAGCAGCTTTTGGGCGAGGAGGTGATCCGGATGCGAGTCCAGCTCGGGATACGACACCGATTCCACTGCCAGGTGGCTGGCCAGGAACTCGACCACGCGGCGCGTGTTGGCCACGTGGCGCTCCATGCGCAGGCCAAGGGTCTCGATGCCCTGCAGGATGGCGAAGGCGTTGTGCGGGCTCATCGCCGCGCCGAAGTCGCGCAGGCCTTCGCGCCGCGCGCGCAGCGCGAACGGGGCGACGGTCGACTCTTCCGCGAACACCATGCCGTGGAAGCCCTCGTAGGGTTCGCACAGTTCCGGGAAACGCCCGCTGGCGGCGTGGGCCGCGTCCCAGTCGAAGGTGCCGCCGTCCACCAGCAGGCCGCCGATCGCGGTGCCGTGCCCGCACAGGAACTTGGTGGCCGAATGGAACAGCAGGTCGGCGCCCAGGTCGAAGGGGCGCTGCAGGTATGGCGTGGTGAAGGTCGCGTCCACCATCAGCGGCAGGTGGTGTTCGTGGGCGAGGGCGGCGATTGCCGGGATATCGAGCACGTCCAGGCCCGGGTTGCCCAGGGCTTCGCCGTACAGCACTTTCGTGTTCGGGCGGATCGCGGCGCGCCAGGCGTCCAGGTCGCGCGGGTTCACGAAAGTGGTCTCGATGCCGAAGCGGCGCAGGGTGTAGTGCAGCAGGTTGTGGGCGCCGCCGTACAGGCTGCTGGAAGCGACGATGTGCGAGCCGGCCCCGGCGATGGTCGCCAGGCCCAAGTGCATCGCGGCCTGGCCGCTGGCGGTGGCGATGCCGGCCACGCCGCCTTCGAGGGCGGCGATGCGCTCTTCCAGCACCGCATTGGTCGGGTTCGAGATGCGCGAGTACACGTGGCCGGCGCGCTCCATGTTGAACAGGGCAGCCGCGTGGCTTGAATCGCGGAAGGCGAAGGACGAGGTGAAATGGATCGGCGTGGCGCGCGCGCCGGTGGCCGGGTCGGGGCTACTACCGGCATGCAGGGCCAGCGTGTCGAAGCCGGGGTAGGGGGAACCGCTCATCGTCTTTGCTCATCCATGAAACGCGATGGGGCGCATCGTAGCACTTATTTAAGGCGCCGCAACACCGGCTCATCCCTGCTTTGGTGCAATGCTGGATTTTTTGGCGGGCATCGGCTACAGTCGGAGTTATGAGTTATACAAATATTGCTGAAATCACCAACCAACCGGACGGGGTGGCCACCATGAAAGTCTCCGAGATCCTGCAGGTGAAGGGCGAAATCCTCTATACCGTCACGCCGGACATGCCGCTGGTACAGGCGGCGGCCACGATGGCGGAAAAGGACATCGGCTCGCTGGTCGTCATGGAATACGGCGACCTGGTCGGCATGCTGACCTTCCGTGAAGTGATCAAGGAACTGAACGCCCAGGGCGGCGCCCTCGGTTCGGGCACCGTGCGCAAGGTGATGGACGACAGCCCGATCACCGTGACCCCGGATACCGAAGTCAACGAAGTGCGCCGCATCATGCTGGAAAAGCACGCCCGCTACCTGCCCGTGATGAATGCCCGCACCCTGCTGGGCGTGATCTCGTTCTACGACGTCGCCAGGGCGGTGCTGGAAGCGCAGAGCTTCGAGAACCGCATGCTCAAGGCCTATATCCGCGACTGGCCGGCCGAACAAAGCGCCGAAGACTGACGTAACCGGCGCCGCAACCGGGACGCCGGTGTTGTAGGGTGGGCGGCTTGTGATCTGGTCCACTGGACCAGATCACCCCACGCAGCGATCTACGCCGCTTCGATCAGCGACTGGTTGCCCAGCCACTCCAGCAGCGCCTGCGGCGACAGCGGGCGCGAGAACAGGAAGCCCTGCGCCAGCGGGCAGCCCAGCGAGCGCAGGATGTGCGCCTGGCGTTCGTCCTCGACCCCTTCCGCGATCACCGACAGGTCCAGGTTGCGGCCCAGCTGGATCACCATTTCCGCGATGCTGCTGCCGCGCGCCGACCCCGTGATCTCGGTAACGAAGGTGCGGTCGATCTTGAGCCGGTCCACCTGCAGCCGCTGCAGGTGCGAGAGCGAGGAAAAGCCTGTGCCGAAGTCGTCGATCGCGATCGACACGCCGGTGCGCTTGACCTGGGCCAGCTTCTCGACCAGCAGGGCCGGCTCTTCCATCGCCATCGATTCGGTGATCTCCAGTTCCACGTATTCGGGCGGCGCGCCGGTGTCGTCGAGCGCGCGGCGCAGCATCTCCACGAAATGCGGATGGCGGAACTGCACCTGCGAGACGTTCACCGACATCGTGAAGCGCTCATGCCCGGCCGCGCGCAGGCGCACCAGCTCCATCAGGGCCTGGCGCAGCACCCATTCGCCGATGTCGACGATCAGCCCGGAATACTCGGCGATCGGGATGAAGCGGTCCGGCCCCACCAGGCGTCCATCTTCGGTGCGCCAGCGCAGCAGCGCTTCGGCGCCGAAGGCGCGGTTATTCGCCAGGTCGACCTGGGGCTGGTAGGCGAGGAACAGTTCGCCGCGCTGGAAGCCGCTGCGCAGCGCGTGCATCATGCGCACCCGCTCGCGGATCTCGACTCCCATGCTGCGCGAGAAATAGAAGTGGCCGGCGCGCTGCTGCGACTTGGCGCGCTTGAGCGCGATGTCGGCGTCCTTCAGCGCATCGGCGCCGCTGCCGTCGTGTTCCACCAGGCGCACCAGGCCGAGCGTGGCGGACACCTGCACGTCCTGGCCGTCGATGTGGAAGGGCACGCGGAACAGCGCCTGGATCGAGGCCGGCTGCACCGCGCCGGCGTCGCCCAGCACGCAGAAGATGTCGCCGCCGATGCGCGCCACCTGCAGGCGCGGATCGAGGCGCGACTTGAGGCGCTTGCCGACCGATACCAGCAGCAGGTCGCCGAAGTGGTGGCCGAGCGCGTCGTTGGTCTCGGCGAAGTGGTCGAGGTCGACTAGGGCCAGGGTGGCATTGCCGCGCTGCGGGCTGGCCAGCATCGCGTCGATCAGTTCGACCAGGCGGGTGCGGTTCGGCAGGCCGGTAAGCTGGTCGCGGAACGCGGCCTGGTTCAGGTGGGTCACCAGTTCCACGTTGTCGAGGCCCACCGCGACCACGCTGGCGAAGACGTCGAGCAGGCGCCGTTCGATGTCGGAAGCAGGGCGCGCGAACGGGATGCAGGCGGCGAAGTCGCGTCCCGCCTTGCCCGGGAAGTGCAGCGACAGCCAGCCGTCGGCGTGGATGCCGGCGCGCGTGGCCAGGGTGCGTCCGGCCACGCTGGCCAGCGCCGCATGGCGCAGCGGACTGAGTTCGCGTCCTTCGAGTGCGGCCTGCTCGCCGGCGGCGGCGACCACGTGCAGCACGTCCGGTCGGCCCTGGCCGCTCTCGCGCACGCACAACACGCCTGCGCTCTCCTGGCCGAGCAGGACGGCGGCCTGGCGCAGCACGCCCTGGGCCACGTCGCGCACCCCGTGCAGGGTCATCAGGTGGGCGCCGGCCGAGACGATCTGCTCGAGGCCCGCGCGGCTGGCGTCGAGGGCGCGCAGCTGCTGGTAGGACCGCACCGCCGCGGCGACCGCGGTGTACAGCTTGGTGCGGGTGAGTTCGGACTTGGTGCGGTAATCGTTGATGTCGTAGCCGCGGATGGCCTCGAGTTCCGGCGCATAGCCCGGCTGGCCGGTACGCAGGATGATGCGGACCTCGATCATGCCCAGCTCTTCGCGAATCCTGCGCACCAGCTGCAGGCCGGCGTCGGGACGCTCCATCACCACGTCGAGCAGGATCACGGCGATGTCGGGCTGCTGCTGCAGGATGGCGCGGGCTTCCTCGGCCGTGTAGGCGTGCAGGAAAGCCAGCGGCCGGCCCTGCATCTCGACATTCTTCAGGGCGAAGGTGGTGGTCGAGTGCACGTCGGCGTCGTCGTCGACGACCAGGATGCGCCAGACCGCCCTGGTGCCCGCGAACGAGGTCGCGTCCGCCTCGTCCACGAAGACCAGGTCATCTCCGTCGGCCGGGGCGTCCGTCGGTTTGCCGGTGGGCGGCATCGGGGCAGACATGCGCTACTTCTCCAGTTTGGCTGGCTTTTGATGCATCCAGTATATCCGCCTGTTGCCACAATGGAAGCCCCAAAGAGGCCGAAACAACAAATATGTATCCATGCGGCAACTATTTACTACTAAAGTAACAGAAAAGGGCCCACAAGGCCGGGCCGGCGCGGGACTGGTAGAATGACAAACCCACGACTTCCACAGATCGACCACCATGTCCGGCAACTCCTTCGGCAAGCTGTTCTCCGTCACCACCTTCGGCGAGTCGCATGGCCCGGCCATCGGCTGCGTCATCGATGGCTGCCCGCCGGGCATGGCCTTGAGCGAAGCCGACATCCAGCCTGAGCTCGACCGTCGCAAGCCCGGCACCTCGCGCCACGTGACCCAGCGCCAGGAAGCGGACCGGGTGCAGATCCTGTCGGGCGTGTACCAGGGCGTCACGACCGGCACACCGATCGCGCTCCTGATTCCCAACGAAGACCAGCGCAGCAAGGACTACGGCAACATCCTCGATTCCTTCCGCCCCGGCCACGCCGACTACACCTACTGGCACAAGTACGGCGTGCGCGACCCGCGCGGCGGCGGCCGCTCGTCGGCGCGCCTGACCGCGCCCGTGGTCGGCGCCGGCGCGGTGGCGAAAAAGTGGCTGCGCGAGCAGTACGGCACCGAGTTCTTCGGCTGCATGCGCCAGCTGGGCGACATCGAGGTGCCGTTCCAGTCCTTCGAACACGTGCATGCCAATCCCTTCTTCGCGGCGAGCGCCGACGCCGACCTGCTGGCGCGCATGGAAGCGGCGATGGACGAGCTGCGCCGCGCCGGCGACTCGATCGGCGCCCGCATCGACGTGGTGGCACGCGGCGTACCGGTGGGCTGGGGCCAGCCGATCTACGACAAGCTCGATGCCGACATCGCTTACGCGATGATGGGCATCAATGCGGTCAAGGGCGTCGAGATCGGCGCTGGCTTCGGCTCGGTCGCCCAGAAGGGCTCGGAGCACGGCGACGAATTGACGCCGGAAGGCTTCGTCGGCAACAACGCGGGCGGGGTGCTGGGCGGGATCTCGACCGGGCAGGACATCACGGTGTCGATTGCGATCAAGCCCACATCCTCGATCCGCACGCCGCGCCGTTCGATCGACAAGGAAGGCAATCCGGTCATGGTCGAAACCTTCGGCCGGCACGACCCCTGCGTGGGGATCCGGGCGACGCCGATCGCGGAAGCGATGCTGGCGCTGGTGCTGATCGACCATGCGCTGATGCACCGTGCGCAGTGCGGGGATGTGAAGGTGGGGACGCCGAAGCTGGGGTGAGGTCTTGTGCGGCCTAACCGAAGCCGCTCGGTTCTATCGTCCATCAGCTTTAACCAACGTCATCCCGGCGAAGGCCGGGATCCAATTCCGTAGCTCAGTGGCGGCCCTTCGCGGATGTGTTGCTGGGGGCGGAACGAACTTGGATCCCGGCCTGCGCCGGGATGACGGTCTTTAGGCTAGCGGTACTAACTAAGGCACGGGCTGCGGCTGTGCAGAATCACACCCGTGTCGCCACCGCCTCCACCTGGTGCCGCCTCTCCACCGTACGCACCACCAGCCCGCGCAGGTCGTTGAGCAGCGAGAACTCGGTCTGGCTCAGCACCACCTGCGGGAAGCTGTCGTCCCATTCGCCGTAGATGAAGCCGGCCGGCTGGCCGTGCGCACACAGCGGGATCACGACGAAGCAGCGCGCGTCGCTCAGGGTGCCTTTCCACCAGCCGGGCAGCTTGGCCGCGAACTTGGCGTCGCGGGCGTTCTCGATGAAGATCACGCGGTCGCTGCCGAGCGCCGCATGGAAGACATTGGGTTCGTAGCCGTCGTCGAACACCAGGTTCGGAAGCAGCGCCTTGCTGCCTTCGCCCAGGCCCAGGCGGGCCGCGTACCTGCCTTCGCGGCGGTTGCGCAGGAAGGCGAACGAGCGGGTGAAGGACAGGCCCTTGTGGATGGTCTCGAGCGCCATCGACATCATCTGGCCCGGGGTCGCGCTGACGCCGGCGTCGCGCATGTCGGCCACGCCGCTCATCAAAACCTTGTTGCCGGCCATGCGCTTGCGCGTGGCGGCCGCCAGCTTGGCGCGCTTCTCGGCGGGTTTCGCCAGCGGGGCGATGCTCAGGTCGGAGGCGGCGCTTTCGCGCGCCTTGCCGATCGCGCCGACCAGGCTGGCCGCCTCCACGCCCAGCATCGGCGCGAAGCTCTCTGCCAGCGCGGCCACGCGCTCGCCCGCGGCCTCGTCGTCGTGCCACAGCGCGTCGGCGGCCTGGGTCGACATGGTGCCGAGGGCGGCCAGCCAGTCGTCGTGGCCGAAGCCGTCTTCGCGCTCGCGCGGCTCGATGCGGCGCATGCCGGCGATCAGGTTGCGCGGCAGGCCCCAGTGCTCGGCGGTGGCGCGGCCGACCGCTTCCAGCGACAGGCCGAGGATGGCTTCGGCTGCCGTTTCCTCGCGCCCGGCGCCCGCGCTCTCGCGCAGCTGGCTCCAGCGCTCCGGCATGTAGAAGGTGACCATCATGCGGCCCAGCGAATGCAGGATCGAGCAGACCACGGCTTCTTCCGGATCGCGCGAGACGGCGCTGGCGGCTACCTGCTGGGCCACCATCCCGGCCAGCACCGCCTTTTCCATCTCGATGTGGGCGGTCTCGGTGTCGGGCGTGGACTTGGCCAGTTCCTCGATCAGCTTCAGGCCCAGGGCCAGGTGGCCGATCGCCTCGGTGCCCAGCACCAGCACGGCTTTCGACACGGTGTTGATGCGCTGGCCGAAGGCCGAATACATGCCGCTGTTGGCCAGGCGCAGTACCTTCTGCGTCAGGACTGGGTCCGACAGCACGGTCTGGGTCATCGAGAATTCGCGCTCGTCCTCGCCGCGCATCGAGGCCAGGATCGCGTTGATGGCCTTGGTGAAGCCCGGCATGTCGCCCTGCCTGCGGGTGCGTTCCCACAGCAGGGAGAGGGTGGCGTCGGCGCGTGGCGAGCGGGGGGTGTCGCTTGAAGTCATCATGGTTTGCCCGCCGGGAGGTCGTGCGGCAGTAATTCGGTATAAAGATTCTCGGTGAGCGCGGCCACGGCGACGTGGGCCGGCATCGGCTTGCCGGTCAGGTAGCCCTGCACGTAGTGGCAGCCCAGCTTGTCGAGCCAGGCCAGCTGCGCTTCGGTCTCGACGCCCTCGGCTACCACCGACAGGTCGAGGTGCTTGGCCAGGTCGAGCACGGCGTTGCAGATCGCGGCGTCCTTCTCGGCGCCCGGCAGGTCCTTGACGAAAGCGCGGTCGACCTTCAGCACCGAGATCGGGAAGCGCTTCAGGTAAGCCAGGCTGGAATAGCCGGTGCCGAAGTCGTCGATCGCGATGCGCGCGCCCCGTTCGGCCATCTTGGCCAGCACCGACTCGGCATGCACCGGGTCGACCATCAGCGTGCCCTCGGTGATCTCGAGCACGAGCTTGCTGCCCGGGGTGCCGGACAGGGCCAGCGCATCGTCGAGCACCGTGAGGAACTTGTCGCTCCTGAACTGGCGCGGGCTGATGTTGACCGAGATGTAGAGCTCGCGGCCGGCCACTTCCTCGAACTGGCGGATCTGCATGCAGGCCGCCTTCAGGGCCCAGGCGCCCAGCAGATTGATCAGGCCATTGGTTTCGGCGATCGGGATGAAGCGCACCGGCGGCACCATGCCGAGGGTCGGATGCTTCCAGCGCATCAGGGTCTCGAAGCCCTCGATGGTACGGTTGCGCGCGTCGACGATCGGCTGGTAGTAGAGCTGGAATTCGCCTTCGCGCACCGCGTTGAACATCGCGGCCTCGAGCGAGATGTCGTGTTCGGGCGGGCCCTGGTCGCGCGGGCTGTAGGTGACGGCGCGCGCCTTGCCGGTCTCCTTGGCGCGCGACATCGCGGTGTCGGCCAGGGTCACCAGGCGCACTTCGTCTTCCGCATGCTCGGGATAGGTCGCCACGCCGATCGAGCCGGCCAGGTAGATGGTGTGGCCGTCGATCTCGAACGGCGACTGCAGCGCCGCCATCAGGCGGCCGGTGACCAGCTTGATCTGCGGCTCGTTGCTCGATCCCGGCAGCACCGCGACGAACTCGTCGCCGCCGACGCGCGCCAGGGTGTCGCTGTCGCGCAGGGTGCGGCGCAGGCGGCCGGCGGCCATGCGCAGCACCGCATCGCCGATTGCATGGCCGAGGCCATCGTTGACCTTCTTGAAGCCGTCCAGGCCGATGGTGGCGACCGCAAAACCCTGGCCGGAACGGCGCGCGTTGGCGATCACCATGCGGATGCGGTCGGACAGCAGGACCCGGTTGGGCAACTCGGTCAGCGCGTCGTGGGTCGCCATGTGGCGCAGGCGCTCTTCGGTGGCGTGCTGGGCCGACATGTCGCGGCCGATGATCAGGAGCGGGGCGTCGTCGCCGGATGCCAGCAGGCCGATGCGCAGCTCGAACCAGATATCGCGCTCGCCGCAGCGGAAGCGCGCCTCCACCACGTTCGCGCCGCCGTTTGCGCCGGTACTCACCAGGGCGTTGCGCAGGGCCGGCTGGTCGACGTCATGGACCAGCGAGACTACCGGGCGGCCGTCGATCTCCACCCCGGTCAGGCTCAAGGCGCGGCGGCTTGCGGCGCGCACCTGGCCACCCAGGGTGACGCGGAGCACGATGTCGCCGGCGGCTTCGAGCAGGCTGTCGAGCAGCCCGGATGGCTGCTTGCGCGGCTCGAACTTGGCGGCGGTGGAACTGGTGTGCATTCTTTAATGTCTGCCTTCTTGTTGCTGGGACGCGCTGACAGGCCACGTGTAAACCATGCAAGTCTACCAAACCGAGGGTCAATGTAGCACTGAAAGATTCTGAAAGGCATTAAAAATGACAAGCGCCGATCAACTTTGCGCTGGCTCAGCGGCTTGCCCCGCTGCCTTCTTTGCGCTAGCGTCTTGTTGCCTCGACAAGCAGGACGTATGCAGGTATTGTCGCCGATTCTTTATAGTTAGCAAATTCTCGGCCTCACATTGGCCCTGGAATGCTCTTGGAATGATGCTTGGTTGCAACACCCAACCGCGAGAGACACGACAATGAATCCCTTCGATACCCATGAAGTGCTCAACCAGGCCGCCCCCTTCGCAGACGTGAACCTGTTCCGGTGTGACCCGGCACTTCGGGAGGCGGTCGAACGCGAGGGCGCCGGCTGGGCCGGTGCGGAACTCGATGCGCTCGGTGCTGAGCTGGGACGCGCCGAGATCCTCGACCTGGCGCGGGTGGCCAATGCCAACGGGCCGCGCCTGGTGAGTTACGACCGCAGCGGCAGGCGCGTGGATGAAGTCGAATTCCACCCGGCCTGGCACCAGCTGATGTCCCTGCTGGTGGGCGCCGGCGCCCACGCCGCGCCCTGGCGCGCGCCGCGGCCGGGTGCGCAGGTGGCGCGTGCGGCCCAGTACCTGTTGTTCGGCCAGGTGGAAAACGGCGTGCAGTGTCCGGTGACGATGACCTTCGCTTCGGTGCCGGCGCTGCGCCGCGCGCCCGCGCTGGCGGAGCAGTGGCTGCCGAAGATCCTCTCGAACGAGTACGACCCGCGCTCGCTGCCGGTGTCGCACAAGCGCGGCGCCCTGGTCGGTATGGGCATGACGGAAAAGCAGGGCGGCAGCGACGTGCGTGCCAATACCACGCGCGCCGAACCGATTCTCGGCGGCGAAGGCGCCTGGCGCATCGTCGGCCACAAATGGTTCTTCTCGGTGCCGCAGGCCGATGCGCACCTGATCCTGGCCCAGACCGACGCAGGTGGCAGCGCCGGACTTTCCTGCTTCTTCGTGCCGCGTTACCTCCCCGACGGCAGCCGCAACGCGATCCGCGTGCAGCGCCTGAAGGACAAGCTGGGCAACCGCTCGAACGCCTCGTCCGAAGTCGAATTCCACGGCGCCCACGGCTGGATGATCGGCGCCCCGGGCCGCGGCATTCCGACCATCCTCGAAATGGGCGGCTACACCCGGCTCGACTGCGTGCTGGGCAGCGCCGGCATCATGCGCGCGGCCCTGTGCCATGCGCTGCACCACGCGCGCGGGCGCAATGTGTTCGGGCGCGTGCTCAGCGAGCAGCCCCTGATGCAGAACGTGCTGGCCGACCTCGCGCTCGAATCCGAGGCGGCCACCGCGTTTGCGCTGCGCCTGGCGCGCTGCTTCGACCAGCCGGACGATCCGGCCGAGGCCCTGCTGGGCCGCATCCTGACCGCGGCCGGCAAGTACTGGATCTGCAAGCGCGGCCCGGCCTTCGGCGCCGAGGCGATGGAAGTCATGGGCGGCAACGGCTATGTCGAGGACGGACCGCTGGCGCGCATCTACCGCGAACTCCCGGTGAATTCGATCTGGGAGGGGTCCGGCAACGTGATGTGCCTGGACCTGCTGCGCGCCCTCGGCAAGTCGCTGCCGGAGGCAGGCGCGGCGCTGGCCGCGGAACTGATGCCGGCGGCCGGACTCGACCCGCGCTTCGCCGCCTGTGCCGAAGCCTTGCTGGACGAGCTGCCGGCGCTGGTGCAGGACGAGGGCGGGGCGCGCCGCCTGGCCGAGCGCCTGGTGCTGGCGGTGCAGGGCGCGCTGCTGCTGCGCCATGCGCCGGGCTACGTGGCGGACGCTTTCGTCGCCTCGCGCGTCGCGCGCGAACCGGGCGGCGCCTTCGGCCGGCTGCCGGCCGGCACCGACTGCGCGGCGATCCTGGCGCGCGCCCTGGTGACCTGAGTACGAAGGGCAAAGCGTGCCCGCGGGCCGATTCTTGTCGAAATGTGCATAAAAAGAAGGGACAAACGGGCGCGCGGCTGGGATAATGCCGGTTGATGCTTCACACCCCATCCCGTTTGACATACACCATGAAACAAGATCCGCGCTTTCCCAACCTCTTCATCCTGAACCACCCGCTCATCCAGCACAAGCTGTCGCACATGCGCGAGCACGACACCTCGACGCGCACTTTCCGCGAGCTGCTGCGGGAAATCACGCTCTTGATGGGGTATGAGATCACGCGCGACCTGCCGCTCACCACCCGGACGGTGCAGACCCCGCTGGTGACCATCGAGGCGCCGGTCATCGCCGGCAAGAAGCTGGCCATCGTGCCGATCCTGCGTGCCGGCATCGGCATGAGCGACGGCCTGCTGGAACTGGTGCCCTCGGCGCGCGTCGGCCACATCGGCGTGTTCCGCGATCCGGACACCCACGAGCCGGTCGAATACCTGGTGCGCCTGCCGGACACCAACGAGCGCACCTTCATCCTGTGCGATCCGATGGTCGCGACCGGCAATTCGGCCGTGCATGCCGTCGACGTGCTGAAGAAGCGCGGCGTCTCCAGCGACCAGATCCTGTTCCTGGCCCTGGTGGCCGCGCCGGAAGGCATCGAGGTGTTCCACAAGGCGCACCCGGACGTGAAGGTGTATGTCGCCTCGCTCGACTCGCACCTGAACGAAGACGCCTACATCGTGCCGGGCCTGGGCGATGCGGGCGACCGCATCTTCGGCACCAAATAAGCCCGAGGGGACGGCGACCATGCACGGGGCGGACCAGCAGTTCTTCTCGCGCCTGGCGTCGGCGAACGCCAACTTCGCCGATAAACTGCCTGCCGTGCTCGAGCGCCTCGGGCTGCTGGCCGCCGGGCTCGATCCGGCGGCGCCGGCAGCAAGCGCGGCCGAGCTGCAGGCGATGCTGCACACCCTGGCCGGCTCCGCCGCCACCTTCGGCTACCGCGGCCTCGGCCAGCACGCCCGCGCGCTCGAACAGCGCCTGCGGGTGCTGACCGCCTTCGAACAGGTTGCTGCCAGCGACTGGTCGGCCTGGGTCGGCGAACTGGCGCAGTTCGTGGCGGCGGCGCAGCACAATCCGCGTGGCCTGGCCGACATCCCCAAAGGCGCCTAAGCCCGTTTTGCGCTGGGGATAATGCGCGTGCGCAATAAGTCACTGCTGAATCGTTTGATCCGGCGCAAATTTCCATCCACTCGTTGGCCTATAGTTTTTCGTGTGCCGATTCAAAAACGCCCCCATAAAAGTTGAACATAGGAATTTTTATGGGAATTGTTGCGGTTACGCGCTTATTTATTTTGCGAAGTGCGTGTCGCACCGATTTTATTCGGTATAATGCGGGATCGTTGGGTTGTAGGTAGTAGTGCAGTCTGTCTGTCATTCCTTTCTTGCTTCTTCAAACGATCTTAAACGGGCGTAAGCCCAACTTAACTGAAATAGGAAATTGTAATGGCAACTGGCATCGTTAAATGGTTCAATGACTCGAAGGGTTTCGGCTTCATCACCCCTGATGAAGGCGGCGAAGATCTGTTCGCTCACTTCTCGGCTATCCAGACCAACGGCTTCAAATCGCTGCAAGAGAACCAGCGCGTGTCGTTCGACGTGACCACTGGCCCGAAGGGCAAGCAGGCCGCGAACATCCAGCCGCTGTAATCGCTCTCCAGCGATAGTAAAAAATCCCCGGATCGCCGGGGATTTTTTTTGCCCGTCGGATCCGCTACACCGTCAAATCTGCCAGTAATTCGGCTGAGAATAGTTTCGGCGCAAGAAATCGACGAAAGCGCGGATGCGCAAGGGCAGGTGCTGGCGCTGGGCGAATACCGCGTAGATGTCATTCCCCGGCGCCGCGAATTCGTCGAGCACCGTGCACAATTCGCCAGATGCGATCTGGCTTCCGACTTCCCACATCGAGCGCCAGGCCAGGCCCTTGCCGGCCAGCGCCCAGGCGTGCAGTACGGCGCCGTCGTTGCACTCCATGTTGCCGCCCACTTTCAGCGTGACCGGCTTGCCCGCATCGAGAAAGGTCCAGCCGCGCTGGCTGCCTTCGCTGCTGATCGCCAGGCAGTTGTGCCTGGCCAGGTCGGCCAGCACGCGCGGCCTGCCGTGGCGCTTGAGGTAGGCGGGCGTGCCCACGACCACGCGGTGATTGTCCGCCAGCTTGGTGCCGACCAGGCTGGAATCGGTCAGGCTGGCGATGCGAATCGCCACGTCCACGCCTTCGCCGACGACGTCGACCAGGCGGTCGGTGAGGTTCAGGTTGACCGTCACATCGCGGTGCTCGGCGAGGAAAGAGGGCAGCAGGGGCGCGACGTGCTGGCGTCCGAAGCCGGCCGGGGCCGAGACGAACAGGTGTCCGCTGGCATGGGCGCTGCGCTCGCTCGCCGCAGCTTCGGCTTCTTCCAGTTCGCTGAGGATGCGCTGGCAATCCTCCAGGAAGGCGGCGCCCTCGTCGGTCAGCACCAGGCGGCGCGTGGTCCGCTGCAGGAGCTTGACCCCGAGCCGTGCCTCCAGGGCGTCGAGGCGGCGGCCGATCATGGCCGGTGCGATGCCCTCGGCGCGCGCCGCCGCCGACAGGCTGCCGCGCGCTACCACTTCCACGAAGGTCGAGATCTGCCTGAACTTGTCCATGTGCGCTTCCCCATTTGATACAAAAACGCACAGATGTAGTGAGAAAATGTATCGTTTAGCTATCTGTAAGTGAATATACTTGATGCTATGACAAACGCCAAGGCTGCCGTCCAGGCCTGGCGCGCACCGGTTTTCTATTTACAGGAGCAAGCGCAATGACCATCGCCATCCCCGCCGGCATGCAGATCACGGCCGACATCAAGCCCGGTTACGAACGGATCCTCACGCCTGAGGCACTCGAGCTGGTCGCGAAGCTGAGCCGCGCCTTCGAGCCGCGCCGCCATCAGCTGCTTGGCGCCCGCGCCGAGCGTGCGCGTCGCCTCGACGCCGGCGAGCGCCCGGACTTCCTGCCGGAGACGGCTCACATCCGCGAAGGCGACTGGAAGGTCGCGCCGATCCCGCAGGCGCTCGAATGCCGCCGCGTCGAGATCACCGGCCCGGTCGAGCGCAAGATGGTCATCAACGCGCTGAACTCGGGCGCGGACAGCTACATGACCGACTTCGAAGATTCGAACACGCCCAACTGGGACAACCAGATCACGGGCCAGATCAACATGTTCGACGCCGTGCGCCGCACGATTTCGCTCGAACAGAAGGGCAAGACCTATAAGCTGAACGACAAGGTCGCCACCCTGGTCGTGCGTCCGCGCGGCTGGCACCTGGATGAAAAACACGTGCTGGTGGACGGCAAGCGCGTCTCCGGCGGCATCTTCGACTTTGCGCTGTTTATGTTCCACAATGCCAAGGAACAGCTGGCGCGCGGCGCCGGTCCGTATTTCTACCTGCCGAAGATGGAATCGCACCTGGAAGCGCGGCTGTGGAACGACATCTTCGTCATGACCCAGGAAGAGCTCGGCCTCCCGCGCGGCACCATCAAGGCCACCGTGCTGATCGAGACCATCCTGGCCGCCTTCGAGATGGACGAGATCCTGTACGAGCTGCGCGAGCACAGCGCAGGTCTGAATGCGGGCCGCTGGGACTACATTTTCTCGTGCATCAAGAAGTTCAAGCTGGACAAGGACTTCTGCCTGGCCGACCGCGCCAAGGTGACCATGACGGCGCCCTTCATGCGTGCCTACGCGCTGCTGCTGCTCAAGACCTGCCACAAGCGCGGTGCGCCCGCGATCGGCGGCATGTCGGCGCTGATCCCGATCAAGAACGATCCGGCCAAGAACGACGTGGCGATGGGCGGCGTACGCAATGACAAGGCGCGCGATGCGACCGACGGCTATGACGGCGGCTGGGTGGCGCACCCGGGCCTGGTGGAACTGGCGATGACGGAATTCGTCAAGGTGCTGGGTGAGCGCCCCAACCAGATCGACAAGCAGCGTCCGGACGTGAACGTCACGGCAGCCGAACTGCTCGACTTCAAGCCGGAAACGCCGATCACGGAAGAGGGCCTGCGCTACAACATCAACGTCGGCATCCACTACCTGGGCGCCTGGCTCGCCGGTAATGGCTGCGTGCCGATCCACAACCTGATGGAAGACGCCGCGACGGCCGAGATCAGCCGCTCGCAGGTGTGGCAATGGATCCGTACGCCGAAAGGCGTGCTGGAAGATGGCCGCAAGGTCACGGCCGACATGGTGCGTGCGATGATTCCGGAAGAACTGGCCAAGGTGAAAGCCGTCGTTGCGCCGAACGAGGACAGCCCGAGCTATACGCGCGCGGCCGAGATCTTCGAACAGATGTCGACTTCGGATACGTTTGCGGAGTTTCTGACCTTGCCGCTGTACGAAGAAATCTGATGTGCCATGACCGGGCGGCCCTGCCGTCCGGTCAACACGATCAAAACACGTTCTTCCACTCGCGGAGCGCCGCGAACGCTTCGACCGGCGATGCCCCGGGCTTCAAACGGCCCGCATCCACCAGGCTCTGCACGATCCCCGGCTCGGTAGCGCGCAGAAAGGGATTCGTCCCACGCTCCAGCCCAATCGTCGACGGCACCGTCGGCAAGCGCGTGCCGCGCTTCTCGCTCGCGTCCTTCATGCGCAAGGCCAGTCCCTGGTTATCGGGCTCGACGGCCTGTGCAAAGCGCAGGTTCGACACCGTATATTCGTGCGCGCAGTAGACCAGCGTATCGTCCGGCAGCGCCGCCAGCTTGGCGAGCGAGTCCATCATCTGGCTTGGTGTGCCTTCGAACAGGCGGCCGCAGCCGCCGGCAAACAGGGTATCGCCGCAGAACAGCCAGTGCGCACCTGGGCTGCGCCGTACATAGGCAATGTGTCCCAGGGTATGGCCCGGCACGTCAAGCACGTCGAGTTCCAGGTCGAGCCCGGGAAGCGTGATGCGATCGCCTTCGCCCAGCGGGTGCGTGATGCCGTCGATGCCGTCATTGCGCGGCCCAAACACAGGCACATTTGCTTGCGCCAGCAGGGACGGCACACCGCCGATATGGTCAGCATGGTGATGGGTGAGTAAAATGGCAGTCAGGGACAGCCCGTGCTGGGTCAGCGCGTCGCGGATCGGACCGGCATCACCCGGGTCCACCACCGCGGCATGCGCGCCGTCATGGATCACCCACAGGTAGTTGTCGTTAAATGCAGGAACAGTCAGGACCGACAGGTCGCGATGTGGCTGGCTCGTCATGGTCAATACGGAAGGCTCAAGGGGTGGCATGGATAGCGCGGCTTCGGAAAAATCCATTATAGCGCTCGACCGCTGGCTGCAATCGCCGGCGGGCGCCTACGTGCGCGCCTTCGAGCAGGCCTGCCTCGACGAGCTCACCGTCGATATCTTCGGCTTCAATGCGCTGCAGATCGGCGTGCCGCAACTCGATGCGCTGGCGGCCAGCCGCATGCCCAACAAGTGGCAGGCCGCGATCCGCAGCTCGACCGCCGACGAACTCGCCTTTGCCGCGGGCGGCCAGCAGATCGCGGTGGCGCTCGATTTCGAAGAGCTGCCCTTCGCCTCGCACAGCATCGACCTGGTGGTGCTGCCGCACGTGCTCGAGTTCGCCGCCGAGCCGCACCAGGTCTTGCGCGAAGTCGAACGCGTGCTGATCCCGGAAGGGCAGGTGATCATCTGCGGCTTCAACCCGGCCAGCCTGTGGGGCATGCGCCAGGGCGTGGGCAAGGTCACGCGCAACGGCTACCTGCCGGCTTCCGGCGAGTTCATCTCTATGCCGCGCCTCAAGGACTGGTTAAAATTGCTGAATCTCGGCGTGAGCCGCAGCCACTTCGGCTGCTATGCGCCGCCGTGCCGGACAGCCCACTGGCTGAGCCGGTTCTCGATGATGGAGTCGGCCGGCCGGCGCTGGTGGCCCTACCTGGGCGCCGTGTACGTGGTCCACGCCATCAAGCGGGTCAAGGGCATGCACATCATCGGACCTGCATGGAACAAGAAAACGAGCAAGCGTCCGCAGGCAGTGCCGGCGGCGAACAGAGAATGAGCGAAACCAACAACAACGCGACCAAGGTCGAGATCTTCACCGACGGCGCCTGCAAGGGCAATCCGGGCACGGGCGGCTGGGGCGCACTCCTGGTCTCGGGTGGCCACGAAAAGGAAATCTTCGGCGGCGAGCCGAACACCACCAACAACCGCATGGAGCTGCGCGCCGTGATCGAGGCGCTGGGCGTACTCAATCGGCCATGCCAAGTGGTCCTGCACACTGACAGCCAGTACGTGCAGAAGGGGATCTCGGAATGGATCCACGGCTGGAAGGCGCGCGGCTGGAAGACCTCGACCAGGGAGCCCGTGAAGAACGACGACCTGTGGAAGGCGCTCGACCTCGCGCAGCAGCAGCACGCGGTCGAATGGCGCTGGGTACGCGGCCACAACGGTCATCCGGGCAACGAGCGGGCCGACGTGCTGGCCAACCGCGGCGCGGCATCCGTCAAGCGTTAATTTGACAACAGCGCGTCCGGCGGGCATCCCGGCCGCGATCCTGCTGCGCTATACTTCGCCTCGCTCCAACTCATCAGTAAGACATTCCATGCGCCAGATCGTCCTCGATACCGAAACCACCGGCCTGAATCCCCGCACGGGCGACCGCATCATCGAAGTCGGCTGCGTCGAGATCTTCAACCGCAAGCTGACCGGGAATAACTTCCACCGTTATATCAACCCGGAACGCGACTCGGACGAAGCGGCGCTGGCGGTGCACGGCCTGACGACCGAATTCCTGAGCGACAAACCGAAGTTCCATGAGATCGTCGAGGAGCTGCGCGAATTCGTGCAGGGCGCCGAAGTTATCATCCACAACGCGCCCTTCGACCTGGGCTTCCTGAACCACGAATTCCAGCGCCTCGGCCTGCCGCCGTTCACGCAGTATTGCAGCGGCGTGATCGACACGCTGGTCCAGGCCAAGGAACTCCATCCGGGCAAGCGCAATTCGCTGGATGCGCTGTGCGACCGCTACGAGATCTCCAACGCCCACCGCAAGCTGCACGGCGCACTGCTCGACTCGGAACTGCTGGCGGACGTGTACCTGGCGATGACGCGCGGCCAGAACTCGCTGACCATGGATGTCGCGGTCGAAGCCAGCGCCGGCGGCGAACTGGGCGATGCCGGTCCGCTGGGCGAGATCATCGTGCTCGCGCCCAGCAGCGACGAGCTCGCCGCGCACAACGAGGTGCTGGTGGGCCTGGACAAGAATGTGAAGGGCAGCTGCGTCTGGCGGAATTATTCGCCTTTGCAGGTGACGGCTGAGTGATCCTGTGGCATAATACGCCTCGCTTCGGGAGGTTAGCTCAGGGGTAGAGCACTGCATTCACACTGCAGGGGTCGCAAGTTCGAAACTTGCACTTCCCACCAGATTCAAAAAAGAACGCTGTCCGCGCAGGTGGACAGCGTTTTTTTATTGCTGCGCCGCGTACCATTTGAGGTCGGGTGTGATGGTCCACGCATACAAGGTCTTGCGGCCCACCCGCACGATCTCTTCGGGTGGCCACTGTCCACCCATGTGAAAGTCGTGCGACACCACCCGGCTGCCCGCGCGCAGCTGGCGCCACAGCTGCGGCATCAGTTTCAGGTTCACTTCGAACAGCAGGTAGAGCATGACGACCGTGGCGGGACTCAGGTCGGTTTCGAACAGGTCGGCCTGACGAAACTGCACCAGTTCTTCCACGCCTGCGCGGCGCGCGTTCTCGCGTGCTTCGCGGATGCGCTCGGGATCGAGGTCGATGCCGACACCCCGTACACCGTAGCGCCGCGCCGCTTCGATCACGATGCGGCCGTCGCCGCAGCCCAGGTCGTACACCACGTCGCCGCGCTTGATGCGGCCCAGCGCCAGCATGCGCCGCACCAGTTCTGGCGGGGTGGGTACATAAGGCACTTTCGGCAGCGGGACCGCACCGGTGCGCCGGGGCAGGAGTAGCGCGGCGCCGGCGAGAAAGGCTGCGCAGCGCGCTAGGGTGCGCCGCTTTGGCAAGAGGATCGCGGCGTCGGTCATATCAGCGTTATTCACTGGAACACTCCAAGCTAGCTGGTCATTGCGGTTTCATATTGATGAAACTCAAGGGATAGTGCATAATACGCGCACTCGGGAGGTTAGCTCAGGGGTAGAGCACTGCATTCACACTGCAGGGGTCGCAAGTTCGAAACTTGCACTTCCCACCAGAATACAAAAAAGGCCCGCAGCGACAAACGCTGCGGGCCTTTTGCTTTGTGCCGTGCGCCTTAGGACGCAGTCTGGTTCGCGCGCAGCCAGCTGAACAGCACCGCCATCATGAAGGGGCCAACGAACAGGCCGATCACGCCCAGCGTCGACACGCCCCCGAGCAGGCCGAACAGCACTGCCAGGAAGGGCAGGTTGACGCGATGCCCGATCAGTTTCGGGCGGATGAACTTGTCGACCATGAACAGCTCCACGGCGCCCCAGGTGAACAGGCCGAGCGCCGCGCCCGCATTGCCCTGGCCGAGTAGCAGGAGGGAGACCATGGTGAAGGACAGCGGCGCGCCGCCCGGGATCAGGGCCAGGTAGCCGGTGATCACGCCGAGCAGGGCCGGGGCCGGTGCGCCGGCGACGTAGTAGGCGATGCCGAGCACGACCCCTTCGAGCACCGCGATCGAGCACAGGCCGAGCGCGGTGCCGCGCACCGACAGCGGCAGGATGCGGCGCAGGTTGGGGTAATGATCGGGCAGCAGGCGCACTCCCGCGCCGTCGACGTAGCGCACCACGGCCGGCCCGTGCAGGTAGAGGATGAACAGGGTCAGCAGCGTGAGGAACAGGTACAGCGCGTTGGCGAGGATCACCGAACCCCAGAAGCGCGCCGCGCCGGTCAGGTGCGGCATGACGTCGCCCAGCGTGGTCTGGATCAGCGCGTTCAGGCCGCCCGGCACCGCCAGGTGCTCGTTCCACCACGCGAGGATGCGCTCGGCCACCAGCGGGATGCCCTGCAGCCAGCTGGGCGCCGGCAGGCCGACCTTGTTGAGTTCGAACAGCAGGCGCTGGATGCCGACCAGCTCGTTGCCGAGCGCCTTGATCAACAGCAGCGAGGGACCGACGAAGCAGAGGATCAGCAGTCCGAGCAGGATGCTGGCGCTGGCCATGCGCGGCAGGCCGCGCGCCTGCAGGCGTTGGTGCAGCGGCCAGGTGATGACCGCCAGCAGGCCGGCCCAGGCCAGCGAGCCGAGGAAGTGCTGCAGCAGCAGCGCCAGTCCGATCGCGAACAGCGTCGGCAGCACGAGTGTCGAGTAGCGCATCCTGGCCCGGGTCTCCTTTATTCTTTGTTCTTGTTGATCAGGCGCGCTGGAGCGCGGCGACGCGATCCTCGCACGACGGGTGGCTGCTGAACAGCGACAGCACGCCGCCGCCGGCGATGCCCGACGCCGCCATGTTCTTCGGCAGCGCGCCCTGCGCCAGGCCGCCCAGGCGCTGCAGGGCCGCGATCATCGGACGCGGGCTGCCCATGATGCTGGCGGCGCCGCGGTCGGCGCGGTATTCGCGCTGGCGCGAGAACCAGGCCACGATGATGCTGGCCAGGATGCCGAACAGGATATCGCAAACGATGGCCGTGATGGTGTAAGCGATGCCGGGGCCGGTGTTTTCCTCGTCCTTGCGCAGGAAACTGTCGACCGCGTAGGCGACCACGCGCGCCAGGAAGATCACGAAGGTGTTCACCACGCCCTGGATCAGGGTCAGGGTCACCATGTCGCCGTTGGCGATGTGGGCGACTTCGTGCGCCAGCACCGCTTCGACTTCTTCCTGGGTCATCGAGGCCAGGAGGCCCGTGGACACCGCCACCAGCGAAGCGTTCTTCGAGGCGCCGGTCGCGAAGGCATTCGGCTCGCCCTCATACACCGCGACTTCCGGCATGGCGATGCCGGCGCGCTGGGCCTGTGCGGCCACGGTCGACAGCAGCCAGGCTTCGGTGGCGTTGGCCGGCTGCGCGATCACGCGCGCGCCCGTCGACCACTTGGCCATCGGCTTGGAGATCAGGAGCGAGATGAAGGCGCCGCCGAAGCCCATCAGGCCTGCGAAGACGAGCAGGGCGCCGAGATTCAGGCCATTGGCAGTGAGGAAGCGGTTGACGCCGAGCAGGCTGGCCGAGATGCCCAGCACCAGCATGATGGCGAAGTTGGTCGCGATGAGAAGGACAATGCGTTTCATGGTTCCGGTGTGCGTTGATCGATAGCGGCAGGCGGCTTCCTGAGCCGCGCTGCTCATGCATAAGGATAAGGCACCCGGATACCCCGGGAAAAGCGAAGAATACAGAACTATTACTTCATAAAAACAGAAGTAGTGCAGAGTGAGGCACTACGTGCGCCGTCCGCTGCCGGGGCGCAGCGGATGGCGTCGCCGGCTGCTCAGCCGTGCAGGTCTTCGTCCTTGAGCGTGCCGTTCACGTACAGGCGCAGCAGGATTGCCACGGGCGGCGGGATCACGACGCCGGTTTCGAAGCGGCTGCCGCTGGACTGGGTCACGCCGAAGCGGCTCCAGAATTTCTCCTGGCTTTCGCGCTTGCGGATGCGCAGGCGGCGCAGTTCATGCGGCGCGGCAGGCCACGGGGCGTTCAGGGATGGCGCGGCCGCGGCCAGCTCGCTGCCTACCGCGTCCGTCACGACCATATCGATGCCGAATTCTTCACCCATCATTTTGCCAGCCATTGCTTGTTCCTTCCGTTCGCCCATGTCACTTCTCATTTGCAGTCAGTCGACCGCACCAGACTTGATCGTATCCGGAAAGATATGCTCCAAGGCTCACGAAAAATCACGAGCGTCCATTTTTTGCAAATACGCGTTTTGACACGGCGGGGTGTCTGAAGTGGTAAGGTATCGGCCCATGACCTCGCCGCGACAGGAAGCCCGATCCGCATGAATCCACCCGACTCGTCCATCCAAGCGCGCGACCAGGTCCGCCAGGGCGCCATGTTGCGCGCCTTTTTCGAGCAAAGCACCGAGTACGCAGCCCTGCTGACCCCAGGCGGCACAGTGGTCGAGGTCAACCGCCAGGCGCTCGCGCCCTGGGCTTACCTGCGTGAAGAAGTGGTGGGAAGGCCACTGTGGGAAGGCGGCTGGTGGCGCGGCGACCCGGCGCTGGTGCAGCAGGTGCGCGCCGGTGTGGCTCAGGCAGCCTCCGGGACGGTGTTTCGCTGCGGCCTGCCGTACTTCAGCGCGGACGGGAGCCGGCGCCATGCCGACGTCGTCATCGCGCCACTCTTCGGCGACGATGGCCGGGTCGAGTGCCTGTCCGCCACCGGCGCCGACGGCACCGAGCGGCGCCGGGTCGAGGAGCGCCTGCGCCTGCTGGACGACATCGGAGAGGCGACCCGGATCGCGGCCGATCCCAAGGCCATCATGGAGGGCGCCACGCGGCTGCTGGGCGAACACCTGGGCGTGACCCGCGTCGCCTACGCCGACCTCGAACCCGACAACGACCGCTTCACCATCCGCCACGACTGGACCGAGCCGGGCGCCTTCAGCACCGTCGGCGTCTACTCGCTCGACCTGTTCGGCTCGCGCGCCACGTCCCGGCTGCGGGTGGGCCTCAATCTGGTGGTCAACGATGTCGACGCGGAACTCGCGCCCGACGACGGCGCCGACATGTTCAACCGGATCGGCATCAAGGCCATCATCTGCTGCCCGCTGGTCAAGCAGGGCAGGCTGGTGGCGATGATGGCGGTGCACCAGCGCACGCCGCGGCGCTGGACGGCGGACGAGATCGCGCTGGTCGACGCCGTGGTCGAGCGCTGCTGGGCCCACATCGAGCGGGTGCGCTCGACCGAAGCCCTGCGCGAGGCCGACCGCCACAAGTCGGAATTCCTGGCCACGCTGGCGCACGAACTGCGCAATCCGCTGGCGCCGATCCGCAACGGACTGGAGGTGCTGCGCGTCAGCGAGGGCAAGCCGGAAGCGATGGCGCGGGTGCGCGCCATGATGGAGCGCCAGGTCGGACACATGGTCCACCTGATCAACGACCTGCTCGACATCGCCCGCGTCTCGACCGGTAAGGTGGTGCTGAAGGTCGAGCGCGTCACACTGCAGGCGGTGGTCGCCAGCGCCGTCGAGACCAGCATGCCCCTGCTGGAGGCGGCGCGCCACACGCTGGACCTGGAGGTGCCGGAACAGCCGCTGTGGCTGGATGCCGACCATGTGCGCCTGAGCCAGGTGCTGAGCAACCTGCTGTCGAACGCCGCCAAGTACACGCCGCCGGGCGGGCGGGTGCGGATCGAGGGCGGCATGGAGGAGGGCGCCGTGGTGCTGCGGGTATCGGACACCGGCATCGGCATCGCCCAGGACGCGCTCGGCTCGATCTTCGACATGTTCACCCAGGTCGCGCGCAGCCTGGACCGCTCCAAGGGCGGGCTCGGGATCGGGCTCTCGCTGGTGCGCCACCTGGTGATGCTGCATGGTGGCACCGTCGCCGCCGAAAGCCGGGGACCAGGCCAGGGCAGCAGCTTCACCGTGCGCCTGCCGGCGGCGCAGGTAGGGGCCGAGGGTGAACCGTCGGCCCACGACGGCACTGGCGCACGCACCGGGGCCAGCATGCGCATCCTGGTCGCCGATGACAACACCGATGCCGCCGACTCGCTCGCTGCGCTGCTGCAGGCGGGTGGGCATACGGTGCGCACGGTCTACGACGGCGCCCAGGCACTGCAGGCGGCGCCGGCGTTCGCACCCGACCTGGCCTTCCTCGACATCGGCATGCCCGGCATAGATGGCTACCAGACCGCACGCGCCCTGCGCGCCTTGCCCGGACTGAATGACCTGCGCCTGGTGGCGCTGACCGGGTGGGGTGCGCAGGAAGACCGCGCGCGTTCGCGCGAAGCGGGCTTCGACCATCACCTGCTCAAACCCGCCGCACCGGAACAGCTGGCAGCGATCCTGGGGGCGGAAGGAGACATCGGACCAGAGAACTCGGGTATCATCCGTTAGTTTCCTTTCGACATCTTTCTGCTAGCCGGCGATGCATACCAAGCCCGAACCCGACAGCGCGCTGGCCGCGCGCGCCCTCAACCTCGTCGACTGCGGTCTGGTCGTGCTCGATGCCGCGCACGAGATCGTGCTGTGGAACGGCTGGATGGTGCCGCGTTCAGGCTATGGCGCCGCGCGCGTGCGCGACCGCTCCCTGTACGATGTGTTCCCCGAGCTGCGCGGTTCGCGGGTCGAGGCTGCGGTGCTGGCGGCGCTGACCGAAGAGCTGGCGACCACGGTGCCGGCGTCCAGCGGCCGCACCCCGTTCCCGCTGCGTGAAGCGGGCAGCTTCGACGGCGAGCGCATCGAGCAGGCGGTCAGCGTGACGCCGTTCAGCGAAGGCGGCGAGCGCTTCTGCCTGATCGAGATCCGCGACGTCAGCGGCGCGGCCGACCGCGAGCGCCGCCTGCTCGACCACGCCGAGTCGCTGCGCGCCCGTTCCTATATCGATGGTCTGACCGGCATCGCCAACCGCCGCCACTTCGACGTCGCCCTCGACCGCGAACTGCGGCGCGCCCAGCGCAACGGCGGCGCGCTGTCGCTGCTGCTGATGGACATCGATTCCTTCAAGGCCTACAACGACCACTTCGGCCACCAGGAAGGCGATGCCTGCCTGACCGCGGTGGCGCAGGCGCTGGCGGCCATGTGCAAGCGCCCGGCCGACGTCGCGGCGCGCTACGGCGGCGAGGAGTTCGCCGCGATCCTGCCCGACACCACGCTGGAGCAGGCGCGCGCCCATGCCGAGGCGATCCGCGCCCATGTGGCGGGGCTGAACATGCCGCATGCGCCGTCGGCCGTGCGGCCCTGGGTCACCCTCAGCATCGGCGTGGCGGCCTGTGACCCCGAGCGCCTGAACACGCCGGCGCTGCTGATCGAGGCGGCCGACAAGGCCCTGTACGCGGCCAAGCGGGGCGGGCGCGACCGCGTGGTGGCGGACGGCGACAGCAGCGCGGCCTGATCCGCACTGTGGCGCAGGCGCATCGGGCGTGCGCCGCCGCTTGCCCGATCCTGTAGAATTGCCGCACGGCAAATGATGGCGCCGTGCCGGCTAGCTGTCAGGGCGTGCGCTGGTGCCGCTCGTGTACACTCGAAAGCACGAGGATTGCCCTGCGCGCTGCGGAACCATTAGGAAACCACGACCTCCCATGCTGATCGGCCACTATCAACCAAGCCTGGTGCTGCTCTCGATCCTGGCGGCGATCTTCGCCTCCTACACGGCCCTGAGCCTGGCGGTGCGGGTCAAGGCCGTCCAGGGCGTGGCGCGGCATTTCTGGATGGCCGGCGGCGCCTTTGCCATGGGCAGCGGCATCTGGGCCATGCACTTCATCGGCATGCTCGCGTTCCGCCTGCCGATGCCGCTCGCTTACGATCCGTGGATCACCTTCGTATCCTGGCTGCTGCCGGTCGTCGTCTCCGGCCTGGCCCTGTGGCAGCTGCGCCACCGCGAGCTGGGCGGGCGCCACCTGGCCTGGGGCGCGGTGTTGATGGGCCTGGGCATCAACGCCATGCATTACACCGGCATGGCCGGCATGCGCATGGATCCGCCGATCACCTATGATCCCTGGCTGTTCCTCGCTTCGGTGGCGATCGCGATCGGCGCGTCCGCCGGCGCGCTCTGGATCGGCTTCCGGCTGGGCGCCAGCATGCGCCACCCGCGCCTGGTGCAGCTGGGCGCCGCCGTCGTGATGGGCGGTGCGATCGCCGGCATGCACTACACCGGCATGGCCGCGGCCCACTTCGAGGCCAACAGCATCTGCCGCGCCGCCGAGAATGGCGTCAACCAGGACCACCTGGCGATCCTGGTCGCGGTGGCGACCTTCGCCGTGCTCAGCATCGCACTGCTGGCCGCCATCTTCGATACCCGGCTCGAGTCGCGCAACCGCACCCTGGCGGCCTCGCTGGAGACGGCGGCCGAGCGCCAGGAACTCTACCTGCGCGAGCAGAAGGCGCGGGTCGAGGCCGAGCACCTGAGCCAGCTAAAGGACGAGTTCCTGGCCACGCTGTCGCACGAGCTGCGCACCCCGCTCAACGCGATGCTGGGCTGGTCGCAGCTGCTGCTGCAGGGCGCGCGCGACGAGGCCATGCTGCGGCGCGGCCTGGAGACCATCGAACGCAATGCACGCGCCCAGTCGCAGCTGATCGAAGACATGCTGGACATGAGCCGCCTCATCGCCGGCAAGATCCGGGTCGAGACGCGCCCGGTGACGGCGGCCGAATTCGTCAACGCCGCGCTCGAGACCGCGCGCCCGGCGGCGATCGCCAAGCAGATCCACCTGGTGTCCGACGTCGACTATGACGCCGGGCCGGTGCTGGGCGACCCCGGGCGCATGCAGCAGGTGATGTCGAACCTGGTGTCGAACGCGATCAAGTTCACCGAGCCTGGCGGCCGGGTGGCGGTGAGCGTGACGCGCGAGGGCGACGAAGTGTCGATCGACGTGGCCGATTCCGGCATCGGCATCGATCCCGAATTCCTACCCTATGTGTTCGACCGCTTCCGCCAGGCCGACTCCTCGTCGGCGCGCCGCCATGGCGGCCTCGGGCTGGGCCTGGCGATCGCGCGCCAGCTGGTCGAGCTGCAGGGTGGTGCGATCACGGTCGCCAGCGGCGGGACCGGGCGCGGCGCCACCTTCACCGTGCACCTGCCGATCCACCACGGCGGCGCCACGCCCGAGCCGACGGCGGCGCCCACCGCTGCGCCGGGCGAGGACGCGCGCGCCGCGGCCGGCGGCAGCCTAGCGGGCCTGTCGGTGCTGGTGGTGGACGACGAACCCGATTCGCTGGAGCTGGTGCAGCAGGTGCTGTCCGAGACCGGCGCCCGCATCCTCACCGCGATGAGCGCGGGCGACGCGCTGCGCATGATCGAGCGCGAGCGCCCGGACCTGTTGATCAGCGATATCGGCATGCCGCTGATGGATGGCTTCGAGCTGATCCGGCGCATCCGCGCCGCGCGCGAGTGCGCCGTGTCAAGCGTGCCCGCCATTGCGCTGACCGCGTTCTCGCGCCGCGAGGACCAGCAGCGCGCTCTGGAGGCCGGATTCGACGAATACATGGCCAAGCCCCTGCGGCCGGCGGCGCTGGTGCAAATCGTGGTGGGGATGGCGGGGAAGGCCGCGGCCAAGCGCAGCAGGGCCTGATGCCTTGGCCGGGCCGGCAGTTTACGAAGCCGGCTGCCAGTACACATCCGGCATCACCAGCTGCAGGCGCAGCCTGCTTTCATCCAGGTTCCCCTGGCCGGGCGCACTGTCAACGCCTTCCACGATGAAGCCGCGGTTGCGGCCCGCTTCCTTGCCCTTGTAGAGCGCGCGGTCGGCCAGTGCGATGGCCTGTTCCCAGCCGATCGGGGCGCCCGCGCCGGGCGCCAGCGACACGGCGCCGGCGGTGGCGCTGACCTGCAGGGCGGTGCCGTCTTCCAGCATCACCGGCGCGGCCGCGATCGCATTCAGGATGCGCTGCACCAGCAGCGGGCGCTGGGCGTCGGACACGCCCTGCGAATACACGAGGAATTCTTCGCCGCCCCAGCGCAGCACCATGTCGGATTCGCGCACCACCTCGTTCAGGCGGCGGCCAACCTCGACCAGCACCGTGTCGCCGGCGGCGTGGCCGTGCTGGTCGTTGATGCGCTTGAAGTGGTCGATGTCGAGCAGGGTGAAGCAGTCGTTCTGCCGCTCGCCGGCGCCCATCGGTTGCTGGTCGCGCATGCGCTCCACGAACGAGCGGCGGTTGTACAGACCGGTGAGCGGATCGTGCGCCGAATGGTGCGCCAGTTCGGCGTTCAGTTCCGCCAGGCGCCGTCCGGTCGCCTGCGACCTGCGGTACAACATGAAGACGAAGCCGGACAGCACCAGCGCCAGCACCGCACCCAGCGAGGCCAGGGCCGTGCGCAGGCTGCGGTTGCGGATCTCCGCATCCTTGACCGCATTTTCCTGGCGCAGGCGCTCGATCTGGGCGGCGCGCTGCTTGGCGCTGAACTGTTCCTGCAGGGCGGCGAAGGCCTTGTCGCGGCTCTCGATGGCCAGGCTCTCCTGGATCTTCTCGCGTTCGCGCACGGTGGCCAGGGCCTGCCGGTGCAGGCCGGCCTTTTCCAGCGCTTCGCTCTTTTCGGCCAGGATGTTCGAGACCGCCAGCATGGCGCCGGCCTTGCGCAGTTCCTGCGCGGTGCGGTCGATGTAGACCGTGCCTTCGGCCATGCGGCCCTGGCCGAACAGGGCAAAGCCCAGGTTGGCGTACACCATCTGGATCACGCTCTGGTCGGCTACCTGTTCCGACAGGGCGACCGCGGAACGCGCGGCGCGCTCGGCTTCGACATAGTTGTGGCCGCGCAGCCATGCGTCCGAGACGTTGCCCAGCACATTCGCCTCGATCCAGCGCAGCTCGTGGCGGCGCGCCAGCACCAGCGCGCGATTGAAGGCGGCGTGCGCCTGCGGCAGCTGGTTCAGCGAAACGAAGGCGCGTCCATCCATGAAGTGCATCAGGGCCTCGACCCGCGGCGTCATCGGGTCGCTGCCGCTGCGGCCCTGGCGGTAGGCGCGGGTCGATTCCAGCGCCTTGACGGCTTCGCCGCTGTTCACGTACAGGCGCGCCAGCGCCAGGCGCAGGTCGGCTTCGCGCGGGCTCCACAGCTCGGGGAAGCGCTGCACCAGCTCGAGCGCGCGCAGGTAGTGCCCAAGTGCGAGGTCGTGCTGGCCGGTGGTGTTGTAGATCGCGCCGTAGGCCACTTCGGCATTCGCCTCGAACTCGCTGTTGCCGAGTTCGCGGTACTGGCCGTTCAGGGTTTCCAGCAGCGCCATGGCGGCGGCCGGATCGTTGTCGTTAAGGCGCTTGTGCACCCGGCCGAGGCTGGCGAGGGCCAGCTGCGCATGATCGCCCTGTGCACCCGCAAGCTTGATCAGGCGTTCGTCGACCGCATACGCTTCGCCGAGCTGGCCGGCGTCGCTGTGGATGCGGCGCAGCAGGCGCAGGTAGGCGACCTGCACCGGGTAGGGTGCGTTTCGGGTGAGGCTGGCGGCTTCGGCCAGCAGCAGGCTGCGCGCCTGCGGGTTGTTGCGCTCCGCCAGCTGCGCCAGCTCGCGCAGGCGCAGCTGGGCCGCGACCTGATGTTCGTCCTGCGCCATCGCCCCTGGCGCCGCAACGGCCAGCGCCAGCAGCAGGGCCGGGAGGGCCTTGCGCCAGGCCCGCCTTGTCCTGCGGGATGCCAGTGGAGTCGTCATCGTGGTCGGTGGAAGCGGGCGGTGCGCGGCGGGAGGCCGGGCGGCTCGACGCCGCGCGATACGGCGTTCCACCGATTATGTTCTGTTGACTTGTGGAAATCAAGCGCCGAAGGTGACGCGCGATGTATACGCAACGGACACAATTTCTGATTGGAACGGAGAAATTATTCGACTTTCATTACTTTACTTTGATTCCAAACAACAATCTGGTGATAATGTCACGTCTGCAGCATTGCGCGTACGAACGACGAGCAGCAGTATGGCGTACTCGGTTCACGGGTCAGGCATCGGGTCTACCGGCCGGATGGCGCGCGCGACCGCGGGCATACGGTGCCCCGGCAAAACAAGGACGCGGAACCAACTATTTTTTGATTGGAGAATGAGTAGTGAGTCTTTTCAGAACCAAAAATCTTGACACGATGGTCGCGGCGGCCCAGAAGCCGGGCGGTCTCAAGAAGGTGCTCGGTCCGTTCGACCTCGTCCTCATGGGCATCGGCGCCATCATCGGCACCGGTATCTTCGTGCTCACCGGCACCGGCGCCGTCACCGCAGGTCCGGCCCTGACGCTCTCCTTCGTCGTCGCCGCACTGGCCTGCGGTTTCGCCGCACTCTGCTATGCCGAGTTTGCCTCGAGCGTGCCGGTGGCCGGCTCGATCTACACCTACAGCTATTTCACCCTGGGCGAGATCGTCGCCTGGATGATCGGCTGGGACCTGCTGCTCGAATACGGCCTGGCCACCTCGACCGTCGCGGTGGGCTGGTCCGGCTACTTCCAGTCGCTGCTCAAGGGTATCGGCATCGTGCTGCCGGAAGCGCTGCGCGCGGCCCCGGGCGCCCAGCCCGGCGTGAACACCATGTTCAACCTGCCGGCCTTCCTGATCATGATGTTCCTGACCTGGATCCTGTCGATGGGCGTGCGCGAATCGGCGCGCCTGAACAACATCATGGTGATCATCAAGACCGGCGTCGTGATCCTGTTCATCGTGGTCGGCGTCAATTACGTCAAGCCGGACAACTGGCAGCCCTTCATGCCCTTCGGCTTCAGCAGCGTGATGAGCGCCGCCGCGCTGGTGTTCTTCGCCTTCATCGGCTTCGACGCCGTCACCTCGGCCGCCGAGGAAGTCAAGAACCCGTCCAAGGACCTCCCGATCGGCATCATCGGCTCGCTGGCCGTCTGCACCGTGCTGTACGTGATCGTGGCCGCCATCATGACCGGCATCGTCCCGTTCATGCAGTTCAAGGGCGTCGACCACCCGGTCTCGCTGGCCCTGCAGTTCGCCGGCCAGGACTGGGTTGCCGGCTTCGTCGACCTGGCCGCGATCCTGGGCATGAGCACCGTGATGCTGGTGATGGCCTATGGCCAGACCCGCATCCTGTTCGCGATGTCGCGCGACGGCCTGCTGCCGGCCAAGCTGTCGGAAGTGCATCCGAAATACGGCACCCCGTACTTCGCCACCTGGATGGTCGGGATCGTGTTCGGCTTGCTCGCCGGCCTGGTTCCGCTCGACGTGCTGGCCGAACTGGTCAACATCGGCACCCTGGCCGCGTTCTCGCTGGTGTCGCTGGCCGTGATCATCCTGCGCAAGAAGCGCCCGGATCTGCACCGCGCCTTCCGCTGCCCGGGCGTGCCGGTGATCCCGGCCCTGGCGATCATCTTCTGCCTGGCCCTGATGTCCTTCCTCAGCTGGCACACCTGGGTGGCCTTCATCATCTGGCTGGCGATCGGCCTGGCGGTGTACTTCCTGTACGCGCGCCAGCGTTCGCTGCTGAACAAGGCATAAGCAGCGCCGCCTGAGCTCTCCGTGACGCCCGGCCCCCGCAAGGTGGCCGGGCGTCCTGCATTTCGGGGCCGTGCTAAGCTCCCGATGAACGCCGCCATCCCGGGCGGCGGCTTTGCGGAGAATGCTTCCATGAGCGCCATCGTGCTCGGCAAGGGCGACGCCCTCCTGATCGTCGACATGCAGAACGACTTCCTCCCCGGCGGCAGCCTGGCCGTGCCGCGCGGCGACCTGGTGATCGAACCGATCAACGCACTCATCGACCTGTACCGGGAACAGCGGCTGCCCATCTACGCCTCGCGCGACTGGCACCCCGGGCAGCACTGCTCGTTCGCGGCCCAGGGCGGACCGTGGCCGCCGCACTGCGTGGCGGATACCATCGGTGCGGCCTTCAGCGCGGCGCTGCGCCTGCCGCGGGACGCCATCGTCGTCTCCAAGGCCGTGCTTGAGGCGGAGGACGCCTATTCCGCCTTCAACGGCACCGGCCTGGCGCGCAGCATGCGCGCTGAAGGCATCACCCGCTTGGCCGTGTGCGGGCTCGCCACCGACTACTGCGTGCTGAATACCGTGCTGGACGGGATCGAGGCCGGATTCGAGGTGCTCCTGCCGCTGGAAGGCATGCGCGCGGTCGAGGTCACGCCCGGCGATGGCGACCGCGCCGTGGCGCGCATGCTGGGGCAGGGCGCGGTGCCGGTGAGCGTGTCGGGCGGCCACCTGATCGCGGACCCCAGGATGGGTGCCCGGCTGTAAACGCGACTGAAAGGGGGAACAAATGGCAACGCTTGGCGACTTCCTGCTCGAACGCCTGCACGGATGGGGCGTGCGGCGCGTGTTCGGCTATCCCGGCGACGGGATCAACGGCATCATGGCCGCCTTCGGACGCCAGCAGGCGGTCGAGTTCATCCAGACCCGGCACGAGGAAATGGCAGCCTTCATGGCCTGCGGCCACGCCAAGTTCTCGGGCGAGGTGGGCGTGTGCCTGGCCACCTCCGGTCCCGGCGCCATTCACCTGCTCAACGGCCTGTACGACGCCAAGCTCGACCACCAACCAGTGGTCGCCATCGTCGGCCAGCAAACGCGCAGCGCCCTGGGCGCCAGCTACCAGCAGGAAGTCGACCTGGTCACGCTGTTCAAGGACGTGGCCGGCGAATACGTGCAGATGGCGAGCTCCCCGGAACAGTTGCGCCACCTGGTCGACCGCGCGCTGCGCATCGCCATCAGCGAGCGTTGCGTCACCTGCATCATCCTGCCCAACGACCTGCAGGAGCAGGACGCCGTACCGAGCCCGCCGCGTGAGCACGGCTATACCTACAGCGGTATCGGCGCTCCGGCGAGCGCGCCGGTGCCGCCCGAGGATGCCCTGCGCCAGGCGGCCGCGATCCTGAACGCCGGCCGCAAGGTGGCGATCCTGGCGGGCGCCGGCGCCCATGGCGCGCACGCGGAAGTGCTTGAAGTCGCGGAACTGCTGGGCGCCGGCATCGCCAAGGCGCTGCTGGGCAAGGCCGTGGTGCCGGATGCCCCGCCCTTCGTCACCGGGTCGATCGGCATCATCGGCACCAGCGCCAGCAACGACATGATGGAAGAGTGCGACACGCTGCTGATGGTCGGCTCGAGCTTTCCGTATGCCGAGTTCCTGCCGCCGGAAGGGCAGGCGCGCGGGGTGCAGGTCGACATCGACGGCCGCATGCTCAGCCTGCGCTATCCGATGGAAGCGAACCTGCTGGGCGATGCCAGGGCCACGCTGCGCGCCCTGATCCCGCTCCTCGATCGCAAGCAGGAACGCAGCTGGCGCGAACGGATCGAGGCCAAGGTGGCGCACAGCCGCAGCCAGCTCGCGCGAAAGGCCATGGAGCCCGCCGAACCGATCAACCCGCAGCGCGTGTTCAGCGAGCTGTCGCCGCGCCTCCCGGACGATGTCATCCTGGCCGGGGACTCCGGTTCGGTGGCGGCCTGGTATGCGCTGCACCTGCAGCTGCGGCCCGGCATGCTGGCATCGCTATCCGGTACGCTCGCCACCATGGGCTCGGCCGTGCCCTACGCGTTGGCGGCCAAGCTGGCCCACCCGGACCGTCCCGTGATCGCGCTGGCCGGCGACGGGGCGATGCAGATGAACGGCATCAACGGCCTGATGTCGATCGCCTGGCACCGCCAGCGCTGGACCAATCCCACCTTGATCGTACTGGTGCTGAACAACCGCGACCTGAACTTCGTGACCTGGGAACAGCGCGGCATGCAGGGCCAGCCCAAGTACGAGCCCTCGCAGCAACTGCCCGACTTTTCCTACGCGGACTACGCGCGCATGCTGGGCCTGGACGGCCTGCGCGTGGACGACCCGGACGCACTCGGGGCCGCGTGGGAGCGGGCGCTGGCCGCCGACAAGCCCTTCGTGCTGGAAGTGGTGGTGGATCCGAACATCCCGCCACTGCCGCCGCACACGGTCGACAAACAGCGGGAGCAGTACGACGAGGCCCAGGCGAAAGGCGATCCGGAAGCGGCGGACATGCAGCGCGGGGCGGATACGCAATCGGGATCTTGACCATCTGGTAAGAAAATCTGTTGTACCGTGTTTGTACTTTTGTAATCCGACTCTTACATACTCACAGCGCGGCTACCGATTTCGTGCAAATAGTTCAGTCTGGATAATGTTGTCTATCGTCCTACCAGACCAACAACACGATCCGAGACCATGAATTCGATGCTGTTAGCAGATGCCACCGCCTCTGCGGCCCGCCGCGCTCCGGCCACCCGTGAGCGCTCCAAGGCCTTGTACTTCGCGCTGTACGACAACCCGGGCGCGCACGCGGACGAGGCGCGCGCCTATCTCGCCGACCAGATCGCGGCGGTACAGGCGCTGCCCGCCGACCTGCCTTCCTCGCTGGCCGAACTCCCGGGCTGGGTCGAAGAGCGCACCGACGCCGTTGGCGCCGAGTACCGCGACTACCTGGCCGCCCGCAAGAACGGCGCGCCGCGCCGCTATTTCTCGTGCCGCGCGCACGCGCTGTATTTCATCAAGGCGGTGGCCGCGACCAAGCTGGTGGACGGCGCCTGGCTCTACGGCCTGCTCAAGCACTGGGACAACCCGGCCTACCATGAGCTGATCAAGACCTACCTGGAAGAGCTGGGCGAGGGCCTGCCCGACAAGAACCACGTCACGATCTACCGCAAGCTGCTGGCGACGCACGGCGTCGAGGGCTGGGAGAACCTGGACGACGAGCACTTCGTGCAGGGTGCGATCCAGCTCGCGCTGGGCCACAACGTCGAGCACTTCCTGCCCGAAGTCATCGGCTACAACCTGGGCTACGAGCAGCTGCCACTGCACCTGCTCATCACCTCGTATGAGCTGAACGAATTCGGCATCGACCCGTACTACTTCACGCTGCACGTCACCGTGGACAACGCCGCCAGCGGCCACGCCCAGAAGGCGGTGCAGGCCCTGAAGAACCTGATGCCGCGCGTGGGCGACCGCGACGCCTTCTACCGCCGCGTGATGGACGGCTACCGCCTGAACGACATCGGCGCCAGCACCACGTCCAGCATCGCCGAATTCGACCTGCAGGGTGAACTGGTGAGCATCCTCGCCGCCAAGAGCAGCGTGGGCAAGAACATGCACTCGGATTACTGCCGCGTGGCCGGCCGCTCGGTCAACGACTGGCTGGGCGACCCGGCCAAGATTCCCGACTTCCTGGCGGCGCTGGAGAAGGCCGGCTGGATCAAGCGCGGCGAGGCCGTCGAGCACAGCCGCTTCTGGGGCCTGGTGCACGGCGAGAAGGCCGAGATGTTCGGCGTGTTCAGCGCCTACGAGCAGCAGGTGCTGCGCGACTGGATCACCAGCAAGCCTGAGGGTGGACGTGCGGAAGGCCCGCGCGCGCTGACCTGGCGCGCCCGCCAGCGCACCCTCGACAACCTGGGCCAGCAGCAGGACCGCAGCGAGCATTTCCCGGAACGCGGCCTGATTCGCCGCCACCCGCGCCTGGAAGCGCCGGACAACGAACTCCGGCTGCTCGAAGAACAGGTCGCCGCCGCGCCGGGCAAGCAGCAGGCGATGGAATTGCTGGGCGGCCTGATGTCGCCCGAGATCCACCACACGGCGGTGGGCCTGATGGCCACCCGCATGTACACCCGGCTGTTCGACGCCTGATCGTCGGCGTGGTGGGTGCACCAGTTTTCCCGCGCACCGGGCAGCCGCCCGGTGCGCACATCATTATTATTACAAGGATCTATTCGTGCAAATCCTGGAACAACGCTTCTTGCGCGGACCAAACGTCCACGCCGATTCCCCCTGCCTGCTGAGCGTCATCGATCTGCAGGAGCTGTACGGCATCTCCTCGAAAGACATCCCCGGTTTCAATGAGGCGCTCTTGAATGCGCTGCCATCGCTGGCCGGCCAGCTGCTGCCGATCGGCCAGCGCGGCGGCTTCGCCCAGCGCCTGCGCGAAGGCACCTACCTGGGCCGCGTGGTCGAGCAGGTCACGCTCGATCTGCAGACGCAGGCCGGCGCCCCCGCCAGCTACGGGCGCACGCGCCCGGTCGCGGGCCGTCCCGGCGTGTTCCGTATCGTGTGCGCCTACCAGTCCGAAAAACTGGTGCAGCCTGCCTTCCAGCTGGCCGTCGACCTGGTGACGAGCCTGGGCAATGAAGAGGAGTTCGACCTGGCGCCGCGCCTGGAGGAGCTGCGCGATATCGTGGCGCGCCACGCGATCGGCACCAGCACCGCGGCGGTGCTGGCGGCAGCGCACGAGCGCGGCATTCCGACCCAGCGCATCACCGAGGACGCCAACCTGTTCCTGCTGGGCTGGGGCGCGAAGCAGAAGCGCCTGCAGGCCACCACCACCGGCGACACCAGCTTCATCGCGGTGAAGATCGCCAGCGACAAGCAGCTGACCAAGACCCTGCTCAAGGAAGCTGGCGTGCCGGTGCCGGAAGGCTCGGTGGTGACCAGCGTCGACGAGGCGCAGCGGGCAGCCGCGCGCATGAAGGCGCCGGTCACGCTGAAACCGCTCGACGGCAACCAGGGCAAGGGCGTCACCGTCGACTGCCGCGATGCCGAACAGGTGGCGCGCGCCTTTGACTTCGCGCGCCAGTACGGACGCCGCATCATCGTCGAGCGCTTCGTCGAAGGCCGCGACTACCGCGTGCTGGTCGCAGGCGGCAAGGTCGCCGCCGCCTCCTACCGCCGCCCGGCCCACGTGGTGGGCGATGGCGAGTCGACCATCCGTGAACTGGTCGAGCGCGAGAACGAGAATCCGGCGCGCGGCGCCGGCCACACCAACATCCTCACCAAGATCTCGCTCGACGACCACGCCGCCGACATGCTGCGCAAGCAGGGCCATGACTTCGACAGCGTGCTGCCCGCGGGCGTCCCCGCCGAACTGCGCGGCAACGCCAACCTATCCACCGGCGGCACCGCCGAGGATGTGACCGACCTGCTGCCGGAATCGACCCGTCTGCTGTGCGTGCGCGCGGCCGCCAAGATCGGGCTGGACGTGGCCGGCATCGACATCGTCTGCCGCGACATCGCGATGCCGCTCGACGCCCAGCGCGGCGCCGTCATCGAAGTCAATGCGGCGCCCGGCATCCGCATGCACCAGTACCCGAGCAGCGGCGAGCCGCGCGACGCCGGCGACGCCATCGTGCAGGGCCTGATGGGCGATTCGGATGGCCGCATCCCGACAGTGGCCATCACCGGCACTAACGGCAAGACCACCACCACGCTGCTGGTGGGGCACACGGTGCGCATGGCGGGCAAGGTGGCGGGCGTGACCACCACCGAAGGCGTGTTCATCGACGGCAAGCAGGTGACCAAGGGCGACTGCACCGGCTACTGGTCGGCGCGCACCGTGCTCGGTTCGCCCGACGTCGAATTCGCGGTGCTGGAAACGGCGCGCGGCGGCATTCTCAAGCGCGGCCTGGCCTTCGACCGCTGCGACGTCGGCGTGGTGCTCAACATCGCAGCCGACCACCTGGGCCTGGACGGTGTCGATACGGTGGAAGACCTGGCGCAGGTGAAGGCCGTGGTCGCGACCTCGGCCTCGAAGGCCGTGGTGCTCAATGCCGAGGACCCGCTGTGCGTCGCGATGGGCCGGCGCGCGAAGCCGGAAGCGGAGATCGTGTACTTCTCGATGGACGCGGAAAACCCGGTCTTCCTGCAGCACCTGGAAGACGGCGGCCGCGGCGTCTACCTGCAGGACAATGCCGTCGTGGTCGCAGACGGCAACCTGCACCAGGAACTGGTGCGGGTCGAGAGCATGCCGGTCGCTTTCGGTGGCCGTGCGCGCTTCAACATCGCCAACAGCCTGGCCGCCGCGGCGGCCCTGATGGCGTCCGGCTTCACCAACCTGCAGATCGCCACCGGCCTGTCCACCTTCGTGTCGAATGGCCGCACCAATCCGCTGCGCACCAACATGTTCGACATCCGCGGCGTGACCGTGATCGTCGACTACGCGCACAACCCGGCCGCCTACAAGGCGATGGCCGAGATGGCGCGCGCGCTGCTGCCGGGCCAGCTGGTGGGCGTGGTGACGGCGCCGGGCGACCGCCGCGACGAAGACCTGCGCGACGTCGGCCGCGTGTGCGGCGAGCGCTTCGACGAACTGGTGGTGTACGAGTCCCAGAGCCGCGGCCGCGCCGTGGGCGAGGCGGTGGACCTGATCCTGGACGGTGCGGAAGAAACCGGCGGCATCAGCGACACGCTGCACCGCGTGATCGAAGTGGGCGAGGCGATTCGCCATGGCCTGAGCCTGTGCCGTCCGGGCGACGTGATGGTGTTCGCCTGCGGCTCCTCGCTGCAGGTCTTCGTCGATGCGCTGCGCGTGAACGATCCGGAGAGTGCCGACCTAGTGGCGTCGCAGGTCTGAAGCGCCGGCCTTGACGACGCAAAGCGAAACGGACTCACTAGCAAGGTGAGTCCGTTTTTCATTTCAGGCGTCAGGCATAAGCGCTTTGCTGCATGTTGACATGGCTAGCCGGGTTTGCAACACTCGACCCGTTGTCTTTCTAGCTAACAATATGGAGAAGCCCATGCGTCTGGTCCGTTCCGTCGTCCACCTGTCCGCGCTCGCCCTATGCGTGCACGCCGCCTTCGCCCCAGCCCACGCCGCGACCACCGCGCCGGCGGCCAAGGTCCAGAAGGCCCAGAAAACGCCCAAGCGCTACACGATCGAGCAGTTCATGGCGACGACTTCGGTCACCGGCGCCTCCTTCAGCAAGGACGAGAAGAACATCCTCTTCAGCAGCAACGCCTCGGGCATCTTCAATGTCTACACGATGCCCGTCGGCGGCGGCAAGCAGGTAGCACTGACCCGCTCGACCACCGACAGCACCTATGCCATCGGCTACTTCTACAACGACGACCGCATCCTGTTCACGCGCGACAGCGGCGGCAACGAGCGCAACCACGTCTTCGTGCGCGAACTCGACGGCAAGGAAACCGACCTGACCCCGGGCGACAAGCACCGCGCGATGTTCGCCGGCTGGCGCCCCGATGGCAGCGGCTTCTATGTGCTGACCAACGAGCGCGATCCGAAGTTCTTCGACCTTTACCTGCATGACGCAAAGGACTACAAGCGCAGCGTCGTGTACCAGAACGAGAGCGGCATGAACGTCTCGAGCATCAGCCGCGACGGCAAGTGGCTGGCCTTCGACAAGCCCAACACCACGGCCGACAGCGACGTCTACCTGTATAACGTCGCCACGCGCGAGATGAAACACATCACGCCGCACAAGGGCACCGCCAGCTACTCGGCCTCGACCTTCGATCCGGAATCGAAGCGCCTGCTGTTCACCACCAACGACGGCGGCGAATTCAATCGCATCGCCAGCTACGACCTCGCCAGCGGCCAGGTCAGCGAGGTCGAGAAGGCCGACTGGGACCTGCTGGGCGCGAGCTATTCGCGCAACGGACAGCACCGGGTGAGCGTGGTCAACCGTGACGGCAGCATCGATGTGCGCGTCGTCGACGTGGCGGGCAAGCCGGTGGCGATGCCCAGGCTCCCGGGCGGCGAGATCCGCCAGACCACCTTCTCGCCGAGCGGCCGCCTGGTCGCGTTCTATCTCAACGGCGACCGCTCGCCGAGCAACCTGTACGTGCACGACTTTGGCAGCAGGAAGACCACCCAGCTGACCCAGAGCCTGAACAAGGAAATCGATCCGAACGACCTGGTCGAGGCCGAGGTGGTGCGCTTCCGCTCCTTCGACGGCATGGTGATTCCGTCGATCTACTACAAGCCGAAGGGCGCCTCCGCCACCAGCAAGGTGCCCGCCATCGTCTACGTGCACGGCGGCCCTGGCGGGCAGACCACGCGCGGCTACAGCGCCCAGATCCAGTACCTGGTGAACCACGGCTATGCGGTACTTGGCATCAACAACCGCGGCAGTTCGGGCTACGGCAAGACGTTCTTCACCGCCGACGACCGCAAGCATGGCCGCGAGCCGCTGTGGGATTGCGTCGAGGCCAAGACCTGGCTCGCCAGCCTCGGTTACATCGATCCGGAACGCGTGGCGATCATGGGCGGCAGCTATGGCGGCTACATGACCCTGGCGGCGATGGCCTTCCGGCCGGAAGCCTTCAAGGTCGGCATCGACATCTTCGGCGTGAGCAACTGGGTGCGCACCCTGGAGAGCATTCCGCCCTACTGGGAAGCGCAGCGCAAGGCGCTGTACGACGAGATCGGCGACCCGGTGAAGGACAAGGAATTCCTGGTCGCGACCTCACCGCTGTTCCACGCGGCGAACATCCGCAAGCCGCTGATGGTCATCCAGGGCGCGAACGACCCGCGCGTGATCAAGCCCGAGAGCGACGAGATCGTCGAAGGCGTGCGCAAGAACGGGGTGGAGGTCGAGTACATCGTGTTCCCGGACGAGGGACACGGCTTCTCCAAGAAGAAGAACCAGATCGAGGCCAGCGCCAGGATCCTGGCCTTCCTCGACAAGCACCTGAAGAAGTGAGGATGTGAGCGCGTAAGACAGGCGGCCCGCGGGCCGCCTGTTTTTATATCAGGATCAGAACAGGAACTGCAGCGCCAGGGTCCAGACGTTGGGCTTGAGCGCGCTCGGCTTCTCGCGCGGCAGGCGCTCGACTTCAAGCGTGACGGCAGCGTTCGGGCTGATCGAATACTGCAGGCCGAAGGCGCCATAGGCGCCGGTATCGGTTTTCTTGCCGAGCGGGGTCGGCGCGGCCGGCAGTGGCTGGCGGCGGGTCTGTCCCACACCGACCTTGCCGTAGGCAGAGAGCTTCTCGCTCAAGGGGAGGCTGGGCTTGACGGCGATGTACATGCCGTAGCCGTTCTTCAGGTCCACCGCGCCGGCCTCCAGCGCGAGCTGCGGCTTGATCTGGTAGCCGGTGAAGACTTTCGGGCTGGCCTTGGTCGCAGCACCGACGTAGTCGACGCTGGACACGCCCACGCCCACATACGATTGCGGGGCGGTGCGCATCGGCTCGGCCGCCTGGACGGCGCCGGCGGCGATGAAGCCTGCGAAGAGAACGGCCAACACTTTCTGCATACCTTGTCCTTCCGAATTCGGGCCGGTGCGCTGTCGCGAGGAGCGGGCCGGTTTATGGATGAGCAAGGTAACAGTTGTGGGTCAGCATTAAAATAGCAATTTGTAACGAAATGCAAAAGTTGGACTGATAAACCAACAACATCAGCCTGGTTTAAGACGAGCTTAAGTAAAACGGCCCCTCACGGGGCCTTTTTCACATCGGTGAGGTGGCGGCTCAAATCGCTTCCGCCTCGATCCGGCGCGCCAGTTCCGGCTTGTCCGGACGAATGGCATCGGTCAGCTCTGACAAGGTGCTGCCGCAACCGAACACCAGCACGTCGCCCGGCTTGCACAGCGACAGGCCGTGGCGGATCGCCTCGCGCGAGTCGAGCACGACGCTCAGCGAATCGTCGGCCAGCCGTCCCAGGCGGGCGCCACGCACCAGCAGCGCAGCGGTTTCACCACTTGCCCTGCCGCGGTTCTCGGTCTCGAACACGACCAGGTCGTCGAAACCGGCGGCGCAGGTGCGGCCGATGTCGATCAGGTCGGCGTCGCGGCGGTCGCCCGGCGCCGCCACCACACCGACCAGGCGGCCGGCGCTCATGGCGCGCGCGCTTTCGGCCAGCGCGGCGTAGGCGGCGCAGTTGTGGGCGTAGTCGACGATCACGGCAACGCCGTCGACGTCGAACAGGTTCGAGCGGATCGGATTGTGCTTGGCGTCGGAGACGAAGCTGCGCAGGCCGTCGGCGATTTCTTCGTTGCCGAAGCCGTGGGCGGTGAGGGCGCCCGCCGCAGCCAGCGCGTTGGCGATGTTGAAGCGCGCCGCGCCGCCCAGCGAGACCGGCATATCGCGCGCATCGAGCAGCGCTTCGTGGCGCGCGCCGTTGGCCAGCACCAGGGTGTGGTCCTGCAGGTAGACGGCGCGCCCGCCGTTCTCCAGGTGGCGCAGCAGTACCGGATTGTCGGCGTCGAGCGAGAAGTAGATGATCTCCACGCCGTCGCGCAGGGATTCGGCCATCGCCACGCAGTAGTCGTCTTCGGCGTTGAGCACCACCGCGCGCGAGGCGCGCCCGGCGACCACCGCCTTGACCTTGGCCAGGTCGTCGAGGGTCTCGACGCCGTCCAGGCCGAGGTGGTCGCTGGAGACATTCAGCACCACCGACACGTCCACGTGGTCATAGGCCAGGCCGCGCTTGAGGATGCCGCCGCGCGCCGTTTCCAGGACAGCGAAATCGACTTCCGGGCTTGAGAGGATGCTGCGCGCCGAGTGGTAGCCGGTGCAGTCGCCCTTCACGGTCGGCACGCCGTCCACGTACACGCCCTCGGTGGTGGTGACGCCGGTGCGCAGGCCCGCCATGCGGGTGGCGTGGGCTATCAGCAGCGAGGTCGTGGTCTTGCCGTTGGTGCCGGTGATGGCGACCGTCGGGATGCGCCCGTTGCACTCGCCGAACAGGGAGTCGACGATGGCGTCACCGGCGTCGCGCGGGGTGCCGCGGCTCGGGTACTGGTGCATGCGGATGCCGGGCGCCGCGTTGACCTCGATGATGCCGCCGCGCTGGCCGCGCAGGGGCTTGGAGATGTCCTGGCACACGATGTCGATGCCGGCGATGTCCAGGCCGATGGTGCGCGCGGCGCGGATGCAGATGTCGCGGGTTTCTTCCGGCAGCAGGTCGGTCACGTCCTCGGCGGTGCCGCCGGTGGACAGGTTGGCGTTGCCACGCAGGTCGGCCGTGACCCCGTGTTCCAGCACGGTGTCGAAATCGTAGCCCTGCTTGGCCAGGGTTTCCTCGGCCAGCGCGTCCATCGGGATCTTGGTCAGGATGTTGGTGTGGCCTTCGCCGCGCGCCGGGTTGCGGTTCTCGATTTCGACCAGTTCGCGGATGGTGGAGCGGCCGTCGCCCGTCACGCAGGGCGGACGGCGCCAGGAGGCGGCGGCCACCTTGCGGCCGGTGACCAGCACGCGGTAGTCGCGTCCCACCAGATGTTCTTCGACGATGATCTTGCGGCCGTACTTGCGCGCATGGGCGAAGGCGCGCACCACTTCCTCAGGCGTGGCGCAGTTGGTGGTGACGCCCTTGCCCTGGTTGCCGTCGAGCGGCTTGATGGTGGCGGCGCCGTTCAGGCGGCGCGCCGCGCGCAGGGCTTCTTCCTCGGTGCGGACGGTGGCGCCGGCCGGCACCGGCACGCCGGCGCCTTCCAGCAGGGCCTTGGTGAGCTGTTTGTCGCTGGCGATGCCGACGGCGATCGAATTGGTGGCGCCGGTGATGGTCGCCTGCAGCCGCTTCTGGCGGCTGCCCCAGCCGAGCTGGAACAGGTTGGCTTCATCGGTGAGACGCAGCGCCGGGATGCCGCGGCGCAGGGCTGCCTGCACCACGGCGTTGGTGCTGGTGCCGATCGCGTAGTCCTCCGCAGTCTCGCGCAGTTCTTGCAGGGCCGCCGCGAGGTCGAAGGCGCGGTCTTCGGCCAGCGCCTGGACCAGGTCGAGCGCAACGCGCAGGGCGCTGCTGGCGACCTGCTCGATGGCGTAGCCGCACACGATGCGGCGTGCGCGCGGCGCACCCGGCACCGCCAGGGTCGCCTTGACGTCGCCTCCAGGGGCTCCGGCCAGGCGCTGCAGTTCCATCACGACCGGCTCGACTGCCTCGACCAGCAGGGCGTCGTCAGCCAGGCGCACGGCGGCGTCGGGCGGCAGCTCGGGCAGCAGGGCGAACAGGCGGGCGGCGAAGCCAAGCGCCTTGGCGCCGGTGTCGTCGATGACTGCCATCAGGCAGGGGCTGCCGGCATACAGATTGGGGCCGCGCAGCAGGCGTTTTTCCTTGATCTTCATGAAAGCGGGTTCCGTTTCGTTACATTTTCCAAAAAATCGAGCAGCGGCAGCGGCAGGCTCTTGGCCGGGTCGCTGCCGGCAGCGGGCAGGCGGTAGCTGGACCCGGCTGGAAGCAGGTGCAGGCGCACGTCGATCAGTTCCGGCGTGTCGCGGTCCTTGATGTCAGCCACGTTGGTGATCATGGTGCGGCCGTCGACAATCGTGACCGCGCCCTGGCCCAGCACTTCGATGCCCTCGCCGATGTCGATCACCAGGGCCGTGTCCTCGTCGATGCCGATGCCCTGCAGGTAAGGATTCTGGGCCACCACGCTGAGCAGGCGCGAGAGCCGCTGGCGTTCCGAGAAGTGCTGGTCGACCACCACGCGGTGCAGGAAGCCGAGCCCTGCGCCGAGGCTGACCGAGCCTTTCTCCGGCAGGATCTCGGCGCGGCCCTGGGCCAGCATGTGCCCGGACATGGCGGAGGCGCCGGCGCTGGTGCCGCCGATGGTGGCGCCGCGCACCTTCAGCGCGACATGCATCGCGGCGTCGAGTGCGCTGCCGCCGATCAGGGCCAGCAGGCGCTTCTGGTCGCCGCCGGTCATGAAGATGCCGGTGGCCTCATCCACCCGGCGCACGAAGTCCTCGCTGTTGGCGTCCTGCCGGCTGGTCACCTCGAGGTGGCTGCGGCGCTCCACGCCAAGCGAGCCAAAGGCTTCGTCATAGATGCTCCACATCTCGTCGGCGATCGTGCTGGCGGCCGTGATCACGACGATGTTGGCATCGGCGCCGCCGGACAGCTCGACGAAGCGCTTCAGGATTTCCATTTCACGCTTGCGGTCCTCATGGCCGCCAATGATCACCAGGTGGCCGTTCTTGTGTTGTCGTTCGCTCATCGTTGGGTCATTTTCGTGTAGGGCATGCCCTGGTTGTCGTAAGCGCAGGCCTCGGTCCGTGTCACGCCGATCAGTCCAATCGCGACCTCCTTCGGGAACAGGTCGACGCCGCGCTTGAGGGCTTCGTCGAGCGCCATGCCGTGCTCGATCCAGCCGTAGACGGTGCGCGCCAGCAGGTGGCGCACGATGTGTTCGCCGATCCCGGTGGCGGCGATCGCGCCCAGCGAGCCCGCATAGAAGCCGCTGCCGATGATCGGGCTGTCGCCCACGCGTCCCAGCAGGCAAGGCGCCGAGCCGCCGGTCGAGCAGGCCACGGCGAAGTGGCCGTCCGGGCCGCGCACGACGGCGCCGACGGTGTCGCAGGCGCTCGACTTGGGCAACTGCAGCGGCGTCTTGTAGTTCCAGAAGCGGTCGAACAGGCGGTTGTCGATGCCGGGCATGGCCGGCACCGCGCCGGCCAGTTCCTTCATGATCTGTCGATGCTCGGCGCGCTGGTGTTCCGAGATCGGGGCGCCGCCCGGCATGCCGAGCGAACGAGCCAGGCGCTGTGCGCCTTCGGCCACCAGCATGACGTGCGGGGTGTCGGCAATCGCGCGCGCCAGCTTGACCGGATTCTTCACGTCGCGCACCGCGGCCACGGTGCCAAGGCGCCCGCGGGTATCCATGATCGAGGCGTCCATTTCGATGGTCTCGCCATCCAGGCCCAGCGCCGAACCGCTGCCGGCATTGAAGCGGCCATCGTCCTCGAGGGTGGTGACGGCGATGATGGCGGCGTCGAGGGCGTCTCCATTGGCTTCGAGCTGCGCCAGCGCGCGCCGCGCGGCCAGCACGCAGCCGTCTTCGTTTTCCTTCGGTGCGCCCGCACCGCCGTGCACGACGACGGCGCCGGCCTGTTGCATGTTGCTCATGGAATCCTTGTGATGTGTCTCGTTCAGCGTGTTTGTTGTCACGCAGTTAAGACGTCATTATCCGTGGTGGCGCGCGTGCACCATATCGGTACCGTTGCCGTGCTTGTGTAAGAGCTTGCTTACAGGAGACGGGATGGGCCCGTATATAGCAGCGAGGCGCCGCGCAGCGCGCGCCGCAGGGCGCGGACGAGCTCGAGGCGTGCGGAGGGTGTCAGAAAACGTCCAGTCTCGACGCGCACGCCGCGTGCCTCGATCACCACTAGGGTGCGCATGCCGGTATCGGGCAGGCTGACGCGGGCGTGGCTCGGGTCGAGCCGCACCGCGACGCGGCGCGCGCCGTCGGCATGCTCCACCAGCAAACAGCCGTCTTCCAGCAGGATGCGCTCGTGGTCGAGCGCGTGGCGGCTGTAGTGGAGCAGGGCGGCGCCCACGGCCGTGGCCTCGATCAGGGCAAAGGCCAGCACCATCCAGGCGCCGCGCAATGTGAACATGATGGCAATGCCGAGCGTGGCGGCGCACAGCAGCGCATACACGAGCAGCGCCTGGCGCGGCGTGAGCGAGCAGTTGCGCTTCATGAGCCATTCGGCGGGCGTGGTGTCCATGCTTCAGCTGTCAATACGGGTGTGTGCCAGTTTGCCACAAGCGGGAAAATCCCAACGCCCGGTGATTTCATGCCGCTTGTTATCTGTTACCATACCGCCCCTCCCAATGAAAAGGTTCTTATGGCGCTCGCTTGCGGCGTTGACTTCGGTACGTCCAATTCCACTGTCGGCTGGCTGTCCGGCGGCGATGCGCTCCCGGGCGCCGGCGCGCTGCTGTCCCTTGAAGACGGCAAGGCGACCCTGCCTTCGGTCGTGTTCTTCAATGCCGACGATGACCAGGTGAGCTATGGCCGCGCCGCGCTGGCCGACTACCTGGAAGGCTACGAAGGCCGCCTGATGCGCTCGCTGAAAAGCCTGCTCGGTACCAGCCTGATCGACGGCCAGACCGAAGTGGCCGGCCGCGCGCTGCCCTTCAAGGCCCTGCTGGGCCAGTTCATCGGCGAAGTCAAGCGCCGCGCCCAGCAGCAGGCCGGGCGCGAGTTTTCCAGCGCCGTGTTCGGCCGTCCGGTGTATTTCATCGACGACGACGCGCAAGCCGACCGCCGCGCCCAGGACACGCTGGAAGAAGTGGCGCGCTCCGTCGGCTTTCGCGAGATCGCCTTCCAGTACGAACCGATCGCCGCCGCTTTCGACTACGAATCGCGGATCGAGCGCGAAGAGCTGGTCCTGATCGCCGACATCGGCGGTGGCACCTCGGACTTCTCGCTGGTGCGCCTGGGGCCGCAGCGCGCCGGCCGCGCCGAGCGGCGCGACGACATCCTCGCCAACGGCGGCGTGCACATCGGCGGCACCGACTTCGACAAATACCTGAGCCTGGCCAGCGTGATGCCGCTGCTCGGCTACGGCAGCACGCTGCTGTCGGGCGCCGCGATCCCGTCGAGCTACTACTTCAACCTGGCCACCTGGCATACGATCAACCAGGCCTATACCCGCAAGAGCATCGCCCAGCTGGCCGACCTGGTGCGCGACGCGGCCGAGCCGGCGAAGCTCACGCGCCTGCAGAAGCTGATCGACGAGCGCGCCGGCCACTGGCTGGCGATCCAGGTGGAGGCGGCCAAGATCGGCCTGTCCGCAAGTCCGGCGGTCGAGATGGACCTCGACCGCCTGGCGCCGCCCGAGACCCTGGTGGTTACCCGTGAAACCTTCGAGGCCGCCATCGGTCAACTGGTAGACAGCGTCGGCGCCACCGTGCTGCGCCTGTTCTCCGAAGCCGGCGTCGAACCGGATGCGGTGGATACGGTATTCTTCACCGGCGGCTCGAGCGGCGTGTCGCTGCTGCGCGAGCGCATCGCGGCGCTGCTGCCGCGCGCGCGCAAGGTCGAGGGCGACCTGTTCGGCAGCATCGGCGCCGGCCTGGCGCTCGACGCGCTGCGCAAGTTTGGATAACGAGGACCTACCATGAGTGTGTTTGAACGCCCGATCGTGATGCTCGACTTCGAGACCACCGGCCTGTCGCCCGAGATGGGCGACCGCATCACCGAAGTGGCTGCGCTGCGCATCGTCGGCGGCGAGATCCGCGAGCGCTATGTCTCGCTGGTGAACTGCGGCGTGCGCATCCCGTCCTTCATCACCCAGCTGACCGGCATCACCCAGGACATGGTCGACAGCGCGCCGCCGAGCCAGAAGGTGGTGGCGGAGCTGCTCGACTTCATCGGCGCCGACATGCTGTCGGCCCACAACGCCAGCTTCGACGAGAAGTTCCTGAAGGCGGAAGGCTGGCGCATCGGCCGTCCCACCGGCCATTGCGGCCTGGTGTGTTCGCTGAAACTGGCGCGCCGCCTGTTCCCGGGCCTGCCCAGCTACAAGCTGGGCAATCTGTCGAGCGGCCTCGGCATCCCGTTCCGCGGCACAGCCCACCGGGCCGAGGCCGACGCCGAAGTCGCCGCCGAAGTGCTGCTGCATGCGGCGCGCCATCTCGGCACGATCCACGGCCTGCCGCAGGTCGCGCCCGACCTGCTGGTCTCGGTGAACAAGCTGGCGGCGGCCAAGGTCGCGCTCTTCCTGGACAAATACGCCAGCCTCGAGCGGGAACGGCGCGTCACCGTGGCTCAGGCCGCCTGATCCCGCACGCGCGGCGTTCTGCGCATACCACGTCTTTGCCCGCGCGTCGCGTCTCTACGATTGTGCGGACGCAAACTGCTGGTGGGTCGCACTCCTTAAAATTTTAACAACGGCGGACGATCCTGCGCCCGCCTTGTGAAACGGTTCCATTGGGCCGCAAGGGGGTAGGGATGAATCGCCAGAACGCTGCCCGCGAGGGGGTCGAGGTCTTCCAGTGGTTCCTGCCTGCCGCCGAGCGCGGCGATCCCTACGCGCAGTTCAACCTCGGCCTGCTCTACAAGCACGGCGAGGCCGTCGAGCGCGACGACGCGCGCGCCTTCGACTGGATAGGGCGCGCTGCGCGCCAGGGACTGGCGGCGGCCCAGAACCACCTCGGCGCCATGTATGGCAACGGACGCGGCGCTCCGCGCAGCGACGAACTCGCCGCCTGCTGGTTCGGGCGCGCAGCCGCCCAGGGCGATCCGGCCGCCCAGCAGAACCTTGGCCAGCTCTACCGCAAGGGACGGGGCGTGCCGCAATCGCACGAAGTCGCATTCGGCTGGTTCTACCGCGCCGCCGAGCAGGGCCTGGCCAGCGCCCAGAACCTGCTCGGCGAATGCTACCTGCAGGGCATGGGCGTGCCGGTCAGCCACCCGCTGGCGATGGCCTGGTTCCGCAAGGCCGCCAGCCAGGGCCATGGCCAGGGCCAGCTCAACCTCGCCCTCATGTACCGCCGCGGCGACGGCGTCGAAGCCGATGACGCCCAGGCCGTGTGCTGGTTCCGCGAAGCCGCGGCCCAGGGCGTCGCCGCGGCCCAGCGCTTCCTCGGGCTGGCCTATGCCCATGGGCAGGGCGTGCCGGCCGACCCGGACCGCGCCATTTCCTGGCTCAGACGCGCCGCGGCCCAGCACGACACCGAGGCCGACTATGCCCTCGGCACCCTGCTGGCCGCCGGCCACGGCAGCGCCGGCGACGGCCAGGCCCTCGACTGCTTCCTGCGCGCCGCGGCGCGCGGCCACGTCCAGGCGAACTACTGCGCCGGTCTCATGTACGCCGCCGGCCGTGGCGTTCCCCGCGACCCGGCGCGGGCCCTGGAATGCTACCTGCGCGCGGCCGAGCAGGGCGCGGCCAACGCCCAGTTCAGCCTCGGGGTCATGTACGCCCGGGGCGAGGGCGTGCCGCGCGACGAGGCGCGCGCCGCCGAGTGGTACCGGCGCGCGGCCCAGCAGGGCGACGCCAGCGCCCAGAACAACCTCGGCGTCCTGTACGCCAACGGCCAGGGCGTGCCGCACGACGACACCCTCGCCACCTACTGGTACCGCCAGGCGGCCGAGCAGGGCCATACGCTGGCGCAGTACAACCTGGGCGGCATGGTCAACAGCGGCCGCGGTGTCGAGCGCGATCCGCTGCGCGCCTACATGTGGATGGTCCTGGCCGCCAGTGGCGGCCAGGACGGCCGCCGCAACCGCGGCGTCGCCGGACGCCTCGGCGCGGGCGTCGGCCCGTGGGGGCGGGCCCTGGTGAGCCGGGTGCGCGCCGCGCGCCGCCACCAGCACGGCCAGCGCCCGGCGGCCAACTCCTGAGGGCGTTTCTTCCGGTGCATGCAGGGCGGGTCGCCCTGCGGCTTCGTCCCGTATTGACGGGGAAGACATGCATATGCGAGCCCGGCAATTCGCGTTATGATGGCTCTCGGCGCAAGCCGAATCCATGAATAACTCGAACGAGATCGACATGACCCTGAGACACGCAACGCTCGTCGCCCTGCTGGCGGCGGCCTTCGGCGCCAACACGGCGCTGGCACAAAGCTGCCCCGCACCTGGTTCCAAAAACGCCTCCGTGACCTACCCGGTCTCGAAGAAGGTCGACCAGGCTGACAACTACCACGGCACTACCGTCGCCGACCCCTACCGCTGGCTCGAGGACGCGAACAGCGCTGAGACCAAGGAATGGGTGACGGCCCAGAACAAGGTGACGCAGGCCTACCTGGCCCAGATCCCGCAGCGCGCGGCGATCCGCGAGCGCCTCACCAAGCTGTGGAACTACGAGCGCTACAGCGTGCCGGGCAAGGAAGGCGGCCGCTACTTCTACACCCGCAACGACGGCCTGCAGAACCAGTCGGTCCTGTACACCCTGAAGAACCTGGGCGACAGCCCGCGCGTGCTGCTCGACCCGAACACCATGTCGAGCGACGGCACGGTGGCCCTGGCCGGCGTCGAACCAAGCCCGGACGGCAAGCTGCTGGCCTACAGCGTGGCGGCTTCGGGCTCGGACTGGAACGAGATCCGCGTGCGCGACATCGAGTCCGGCAAGGACCTGGAAGACCACATCAAGTGGGTCAAGTTCTCCAGCACCGCCTGGACCAAGGACGGCAAGGGCTTCTTCTACAGCCGCTACGACGAGCCGAAGGAAAGCACCAAGCTGGCCGACGTCAACTACTTCCAGAAGCTGTACTACCACCGCCTCGGCACCCCGCAGAGCAGCGACACCCTGGTCTACGACCGCCCGGACCAGAAGGAATGGGGCTTCGGCGGCAACACCACCGACGATGGCCGCTACCTGATCATCACGACCACCAAGGGCACCGCGCCGAAGTACCGCGTGTCGTACAAGGACCTGAGCAAGCCGGACTCCAAGGTGGTCGACCTGGTCGACAACTTCGACGCCGGCTACCACTTCATCGACAACATCGGCAGCGTGTTCTACTTCAGCACCGACCGCAACGCGCCGAAGAAGCGCATCATCGCGATCGACGTGAACAAGCCGCAGGAGAGCAACTGGAAGGAGATCGTCGCCGAAAGTCCCGACACCCTGGCCGGCGCCGACATCATCAACAACCAGCTGGTTCTGGAATACCTGAAGGATGCGCGCAGCGTCGTGCGCGTGCATGACCTCAAGGGCAAGCTGGTCCGCGAAATCAAGCTGCCGGGCATCGGCACCGTCGGCGGCCTGTCGGGCAAACGCAACGAGAGCGAAACCTTCTACTCGTTCGCCGGCTTTACCACTCCGACCACGATCTATCGCCTGAACCTGAAGAACGGCGAGAGCACCGTGTTCCGCCAGCCGAAGGTCGACTTCGACCCCTCGCAGTACGAGACCCGCCAGCAGTTCTACACCAGCAAGGACGGCACCAAGGTCCCGATGTTCATCGTGTCGAAGAAGGGCCTCAAGCTGGACGGCCAGAACCCGACCTACCTGTACGGCTACGGCGGCTTCAACATCTCGATGACCCCGGGCTTCTCGCCGGCCAACCTGGCCTGGATGGAGATGGGCGGCGTCTACGTGGTGGCCAACCTGCGCGGCGGTGGCGAATACGGCGAAGCCTGGCACCAGGCCGGCACCAAGCTGCAGAAGCAGAACGTGTTCGACGACTTCATCGGCGCGGCCGAGTGGCTGGTGGCGAACAAGGTGACCTCGCCGTCGAAGCTGGCGATCGGCGGCGGCTCCAACGGCGGCCTGCTGGTGGGCGCCGCGATGACCCAGCGTCCGGACCTGTTCGGCGCGGCGCTGCCGGCCGTGGGCGTGATGGACATGCTGCGCTTCCACAAGTTCACCATCGGCTGGGCCTGGACCTCGGACTACGGCTCGTCGGAGAACCCGGACGAGTTCAAGGCCCTGGTCAAGTACTCGCCGCTGCATAACCTGAAACCGGGCACCTGCTACCCGGCCACCATGGTGACCACGGCCGACCACGACGACCGCGTAGTGCCGGCGCACAGCTTCAAGTTCGCCGCCGCTGCCCAGGCCGCCCAGGCGGGCGCCGCGCCGGTCCTGATCCGCATCGAGACCAAGGCTGGCCACGGCGCGGGCAAGCCGACCACCAAGCAGATCGAGGAGGTGGCGGATCGCTGGGGCTTCCTGGCGCGTGAGCTGAAGGTGGGCGAAGCTGCTCCGGCAGCGGTTGGCGGTAGCAAATAAGCTGACACTTTGATGTGAAAACGGCCACTCGCACTGAGTGGCCGTTGTTTTTCGTAGGGTGGGCGGCTTGCCGCCCACGCGGTGATAGTTAGCCGAAGAACGCTCGTAGCGTCTGATCTTGCTGTGACCGCGTGGGCGGGAAGACCCGCCCACCCTACCGTTGTACAACTACCAACAGCGCCTTGGCTTCGGTCTTGCCCGCATTCCGAATCACGTGGTCATGGTCGGCCGGATAGCGCGCCGTCCCCCCATGCTTGATCTTCTTCTTCTCCACCCCCACTTCGAGCTCGATCGTCCCGCTAATGACGGTCAGGTGCTCCTTGGTCCCCGGATCGTGCGCCTGCGAGGCCATTTCACCGCCGGGAGCCAGGGTCAGTTCGTACCATTCGTACTTGCCCGCCAGGTCCATCGGCCCCAGGATGCGCAGCGAATAGCCGGCGTGGGCGCCGGGCAGGGTGGGGGTCTCGTGGGCGTCCACCACGCGGATCAGGTCCACCGCCCGCACCTCCGACGACAAGAGCTCGCCGATCTCCACGCCCAGGGCATTGGCCAGGCGCCAGGTGATGGCGATGGTGGGGTTTGCCTTCTCGCGCTCGATTTGGGACAGCATCGACTTGGACACCCCGGCGATGCGCGACAGGTCTTCCAGGGTCAGGCCACGCGCCAATCGGAGGCGCTGTAGCGTGGCGCCAACTTCCGGCGGGGCGTTATTTGTTAGAGTTTTGGTCATTGCCTTAATCGTTGCCTGAATATGCTTATAGCGTGGCTTGCCAAGTTCATTAGCTAGGGGTAAGATTCAATATATTGAATTCTCGTTCGACATACAGAACTTGGTTTCTTGAATCGAACGAGCAGACGATACGACATTCGCCAACCGCCGGTCAAGCCGGGACCAACCAGGGAGTGGGAACAACATGAGCGATCAAGCATTTTATAGCGGCCTGCAAGCGAAACTCGAGACGCTGCGCAACGACGGCCTGTTCAAGCCGGAGCGCGTGATCGCTTCGCGCCAGGGCGCCGAAGTGGTCGCGCAGGACGGCCGCACGCTCATCAATATGTGCGCCAACAACTACCTGGGCCTGTCCGGCGACGAGCAGACATCAACGGCCGCTGCTGCCGCCCTGGAAAAATACGGCTACGGCCTGTCCTCGGTGCGCTTCATCTGCGGCACCCAGACCGTGCACAAGGAGCTGGAGCAGAAGCTGTCCGAGTTCCTCGGTACCGAAGACACCATCCTGTACGCGGCCGCCTTCGACGCCAACGGCGGCGTGTTCGAGCCGCTGTTCGACGAGAACGACGCAATCATCTCGGACGCCCTGAACCACGCTTCCATCATCGACGGCGTCCGCCTGTGCAAGGCCGCGCGCTACCGCTACGCCAACAACGACATGGCCGACCTGGAAAAGCAGCTGATCGCCGCTACCGAAGCCGGCAAGCGCCACAAGATCATCGTCACCGACGGCGTGTTCTCGATGGACGGCACCATCGCCCAGCTGGACAAGATCGTCGAGCTGGCCGAAAAATACGGCGCCCTGACCATGATCGATGAATCGCACGCCTCCGGCTTCATGGGCAAGACCGGGCGCGGCACCCACGAGCACTGCGGCGTGATGGGTAGAATCGACATCATCACCGGCACCCTGGGCAAGGCCCTGGGTGGCGCGATGGGCGGCTTCACCTCGGGCCGCAAGGAGGTCATCGAGACCCTGCGCCAGAAGTCGCGTCCTTACCTGTTCTCGAACACCCTGGCGCCGATGATCGCGGGCGCCTCGCTGTCGGTGCTGGACCGCATCTCGAAGTCGACCGAGCTGCGCGACCGCTTGCACGAGAACACCGCCTACTTCCGCAAGGAGATCGAGCGCATCGGCTTCACCATCAAGCCGGGCACGCACCCGGTGGTGCCGGTGATGCTGTTCGACGCGCCGATCGCCCAGAAATTCGCCGCCCGCATGTTCGAGCTGGGCGTGCTGCTGTCGGGCTTCTTCTACCCGGTGGTGCCGATGGGCCAGGCGCGCGTGCGCGTGCAGCTGTCGGCCGCGCACACCCGCGAGCAGCTGGACACCGTGTTGAAAGCATTCGAACAAGCCGGCAAAGAGCTGGGCATCCTCAAGAATCAATAAGAACGGAACAGAACAATGGAACGCATCCTCATCATCGGCGCCAACGGCCAGATCGGCAGTGAACTCGTGACCGCGCTGGCGGAGCAGCATGGCGCGGACAAGGTCATCGCCTCGGACATCGGTACCAACAACGTCTACGGCGCGGCGCGCTACACCCAGCTCGACGTGCTGGACCGCGAACGCCTCTCCAGCCTGGTCGAGGTAGAAGGCATCACCCAGGTCTACCAGCTGGCGGCGCTGCTGTCGGCCACCGGCGAAAAGGTGCCGCTCAAGGCCTGGACCCTGAACATGGATGGCCTGCTGAATATCCTGGAAGTCGCGCGCGAGCGTGGCGAGGCGGGCAAGCCGCTGAAGGTCTTCTGGCCTTCGTCGATCGCCGCCTTCGGCCCGAACACCCCGGCCGATCCGGCCCCGCAGTACGCGGTGATGGACCCGACCTCGATCTACGGCATCAGCAAGCTGGCCGGCGAGCGCCTGTGCGAGTACTATCACAGCAAGTACGGCGTGGACGTGCGTTCGATCCGCTACCCGGGCATCATCAGCTTCAAGTCGCCTCCGGGCGGCGGCACCACCGACTACGCCATCGCCATCTTCCACTCGGCCCTCAAGGGCGAGACCTACGAGTGCTTCCTGGGCCCGGAAACCACGCTGCCGATGATCTACATGCCGGACGCGATCCGCGCCACCATCGAGCTGATGGATGCGCCAAGCGAGAAGGTCGCGATCCGCTCTTCGTACAACGTGGCGGGCGTGTCCTTCAACCCGCGCGAACTGGCGGCCGCCATCAAGAAGGCGGTACCTGGGTTCGAGGTCGCCTACAAGCCGGACAGCCGCCAGCAGATCGCCGATTCCTGGCCGAAGAGCCTGGACGACAGCCGCGCCACGAGCGACTGGGGCTGGAAGGCGTGCATCGGCGTGGAAGAGATGGTAGACAGCATGCTGAAGAACGTTGACGTGGGTATCGCAGCCTGAACTGCGCCTGTACGTCACCGCATCAAGACAATAATAAAAACCGGATAGTAGAGACAACAAGATGGACATGAGCGTTTTTGATCTGTTCAAGATCGGTATCGGGCCGTCGAGCTCCCACACGGTGGGCCCGATGGTGGCGGCGCGCCGCTTCCTGCTGGAGTGCGGCTCGCTGGAGAACGCCGTCGGCGTCGAGGCCCACCTGTACGGGTCGCTGGCCCTGACCGGTGTCGGCCACGCCACTGACAAGGCCGTGATCCTGGGCCTGATGGGCGAGACGCCGCAGGGCGTCGACCCGGATGCGGTCGAGGACAAGCTGGCCGAAGCGGAGATGGACGGCAAGCTCCGGCTGCTGGGTAGCAAGGAAGTGCCGTTCCAGTACCGCACGGGCCTGGTGTGGCACAAGCAGTCGACCCTGCCCGAACACCCGAACGGCATGAAGTTCGTGCTGCAGCTGGCGGACGGCAGCATCATCGAACGCATCTATTATTCGGTCGGAGGTGGCTTCATCACGGCCGCCGGCGAAAGCCAGGGCCGTGCCAACGAGGCGCCGGGGGTAGCGGTGCCGTTCCCGTTCAACACCATGGCCGAGCTGCTGGCCCAGGGCCGCGAGCACGGCCTGTCGATCCCGCACATGCTGCGTGCGAACGAGCTGGCGCGCATGAGCGAGGCTGAACTGGACGCGGGCCTGGACCGGATCTGGGAAGTCATGCGCGACTGTATCGCGCATGGCCTGGTCACCGAAGGTCAGCTGCCGGGTGGCCTGAACGTCAAGCGCCGCGCCGCCAAGCTGTGGAAGCAGGCCCACTGCACCGAGGGCAAGCGCGTCAACGAGCTGCCGCATGATGCGACGCACCATGTGACCTTGTATGCGATGGCGGTCAATGAGGAAAACGCGGCCGGCGGCCGTGTCGTCACCGCGCCGACAAACGGCGCGGCGGGCATCATTCCGGCGGTACTGCGCTACTACGCTGAAGACTGCTGCCCGAGCGATCCGGCCAAGGGTATCCGCGACTTCCTGCTGACGTCCGCCGCGATCGGCATGCTGTGCAAGAAGAACGCCTCGATCTCGGGCGCCGAAATCGGCTGCCAGGGCGAAGTGGGCGTGGCCTGCGCGATGGCCGCCGCCGGGCTGGTGGCAGCGCTGGGCGGTTCCAACGAACGCATCGAGAACGCGGCGGAGATCGGCATCGAACACCACCTCGGCATGACCTGCGACCCGATCGGCGGCCTGGTGCAGATTCCCTGCATCGAGCGCAATGGCATGGGGGCGATCAAGGCGATCACCGCGGCCTCGCTCGCCATGAAGGGGGATGGCACCCACTTCGTCAGCCTGGATAACGTGATCGAGACCATGCGCCAGACCGGCGCCGACATGCAGGTGAAGTACAAGGAAACCTCGCTGGGTGGCCTGGCGGTGCACGTGGTGACGGTGAACCACGCCGCTTGCTGACGTAGAGCCAAATTGGATCCCGGCCTTCGCCGGGATGACGTGCCTATGTAGCGGACTACGGTTGTGACATTCCACCGCTCGCCTTCGAACCGTCATCCCGGCGCAGGCCGGGATCCAATCTCGTGAGCAAAACCCGCCGGTTTTTTTGCACCACAGCATACGCCCCCAACGGGGGCTATAATAAAAGTTCAACTTTGGCCACAACCGGATCTCCTACCGTATGCATTACGTCTCCACCCGCGCAACCAGCGCGTCCGCAGTACGCAATCCCCAGCGTTTCTCCGACATCCTGCTGGCGGGCCTGGCCCCGGACGGCGGCCTGTATCTGCCTGAAAGCTACCCGCAGGTCAGCGGGGAGGAGCTCGATGCCTGGCGCAAGCTCTCCTACGCGGAACTGGCTTACGAAATCCTGCGTAAATTCGCGACCGACATCCCCGACGAAGACCTGCGCGCCCTGACCGCGAAGACCTATACCCCGGAGGTCTACCGCAATGCGCGCGTCGACGAGTCGGCGAGCGAGATCACCCCGCTGCGTGTGCTGGAAGACGGTGCGCAGGGCAAGCTGGTGCTGCAGGCCCTGTCGAACGGCCCGACCCTGGCCTTCAAGGACATGGCCATGCAACTGCTGGGCAACCTGTTCGAGTACGCGCTGGCGAAGAACAACGACGAGCTCAACATCTTCGGCGCCACCTCGGGCGACACCGGCAGCGCGGCAGAATATGCAATGCGCGGCAAGCGTGGCGTGCGTGTGTTCATGCTGTCGCCGCACAAGAAGATGAGCGCCTTCCAGACCGCCCAGATGTTCAGCCTGCAGGACCCGAACATCTTCAACATCGCGGTCGAAGGCGTGTTCGACGATTGCCAGGACATGGTCAAGGCCGTATCGAACGACCTGTCCTTCAAGGCGCGCCACAAGATCGGCACCGTCAACTCGATCAACTGGGCACGCGTGGTCGCGCAGGTGGTCTATTACTTCCGCGGCTACCTGGCAGCCACCACTAGTAATGACCAGAAGGTCTCTTTCACCGTCCCGTCGGGGAACTTCGGCAACATCTGCGCCGGCCACATCGCCCGCATGATGGGCCTGCCGATCGACAAACTGGTCGCCGCCACCAACGAGAACGACGTGCTCGACGAATTCTTCCGCACGGGTGTCTACCGCGTGCGTAAGCCATCCGAGACCTACCACACCAGCAGCCCCTCGATGGACATCTCGAAAGCCTCCAACTTCGAGCGCTTCGTGTACGAACTGGTGGGCCGCGATGCCGAGCGCACCCACGCGCTGTTCAAGAAGGTCGACACCCATGGCGGCTTCGACCTGTCGGGCGCCCCGGGCAGCGACGGCGACGAATGGAAGCTGGTGGGCCAATATGGCTTCGCCTCGGGCAAGTCGACGCATGCCGACCGCCTGGCGACGATCCGCGACGTGGCGGACGACTACGGCATCACCATCGACACCCACACCGCCGACGGCATCAAGGTCGCGCGCGAACACATGCAGCCAGGCGTTCCCATGATCGTGCTGGAAACCGCGCTGGCGGCCAAGTTCAACGAGACCATCCTGGAAGCGCTGGGCACGGACGCCGAGCGTCCCGCCGGCTTCGAGAACATCGAGTCGCTGCCGCAGCGTTTCGTCGTCATGCGGCCGAGTGTGGACAGCATGAAGGCCTACATCGCCGAACACACGGGGCTGTGAGATGAAGGCCCCGATGCTGTCCGTACGCGAGGCGCTGAGCCAACTGCTCGATGCGGCGCGCGCCGTTAGCGGTACCGAGCTGGTGCCGACATTGGCGGCGAACGGCCGCGTGCTGGCCGAAGACCAGCTGGCGACCATCAACGTGCCGTCCGCCGACAACACCCAGATGGACGGCTACGCGGTGCGCGCCGCCGATTGCGAGAGCGGCAGCGCGACCCTGCGCGTGGCCCAGCGCATCCCTGCGGGCACGGTCGGCGAGCCGCTGGAGCCCGGCACCGCGGCCCGCATCTTCACCGGCGCCCTGATTCCGGCTGGCGCCGATGCGGTGGTGATGCAGGAACAGTGCGAAGCGGTGGGCGACAGCGTCACCGTGCGGCATACGCCGCGCAGCGGCGAATGGATCCGCCGCACCGGCGAAGACGTGGCAGCCGGCTCGGTCATCCTGCCTACCGGCACCCGTCTGCGCAGCCAGGAGCTGGGCCTGGCCGCCTCCGTGGGCCTGGCCCAACTGCCGGTACTGCGCCGCGTGCGCGTCGCCGTGTTCTTCACGGGCGACGAACTGGCCATGCCGGGCGAAGCATTGAAACCCGGCGCCATCTACAACTCCAACCGCTTCACACTGCGCGGGCTGCTGGAAAACTTCGGCTGCGAATTCACCGATTACGGCATCGTCCCCGATTCGCTGGAGGCGACCCGCGCCACCTTGCGCGAGGCGGCGCAACAGCATGACCTGATCATCACCTCGGGCGGCGTCTCGGTTGGCGAAGAGGACCACATCAAGCCGGCGGTGGAAGCGGAAGGGCGCCTGAACATGTGGCAGATCGCCGTCAAGCCCGGCAAGCCGCTGGCTTTCGGGGAAATCAAGCGGGAAGATGGCACTTGCGTAAGCAGCTCCACTGGAGCTGCTTACTTCATCGGCCTTCCGGGTAACCCCGTATCGAGCTTCATCACCTTCCTGCTGTTCGTGCGCCCCTTCCTGCTGCGACTGCAGGGTGCGACCGGGCAGGTGGAGCCGCGCGGCTACATGATGCGCGCCGATTTCGCACTGCCCAAGGCCGACCGCCGCAACGAATTCCTGCGTGTGCGCGTGAATGCCGCCGGTGGCCTCGACCTGTTCCCGAACCAGGGCTCGGGCGTGCTCACCTCTACCGTCTGGGGCGACGGCCTGGTGGACAATCCGCCGGGCCAGCCGATCGCCGAGGGCGACCTGGTGCGCTTCATCCCCTTCGCCGAACTGCAGCATTAGGATGGCCATGAAGATCAGTTTGAAATACTTCGCGTCGGTGCGCGAGAAGCTCGGCACCGGCCAGGACAGCCTGGAACTCCCGGGCGAGGCAGCGACGGTAGGAGCGGTGCGCGATGCGCTGGTCGCGCGCGGCGGTGCGTGGGCCGAAGCGCTGGGACAGGACCGCGCCGTGCGCATGGCCTGCAACCAGGTGATGTGCGGCCCCGAGACGGCAGTCGTCGACGGGGCCGAGGTGGCGTTCTTCCCGCCGGTGACAGGTGGGTAGGGGGTGATCTAGTCCAGTGGACTAGATCACGGTCCGGTGGACCAGATCACGCTACGCCGACCGCGCGTTCAACCGGAATTTGCGCTGCCACCACGCATCCGATAGTTGAACGCGCGTTCGGCAAAGCCGAACACCCTACGGTCAAATCATCGCGATCGACTGCTCCGCCAGCTGCAGCAGTTTGGCGCAGTTGGCGCTGCGCTCGGCGTACTCGCGCCAGGCATTGGTACGCGCCACCGCCTGCCACTTGCGCAGGGCTTCCGCATTCATGTCGACGATCTGGGCGCCGGTCTTGGCATACACCGCCGCCACCGCCGCATCGTCGGCACGCGCCGCCTTGCGCGCAAAGCCTTCCAGTTCCGCTCCCACCGCCATCACCGCCGCCTGCTGCTGCTTGCTGAGGCGGTCGAACACCGTGCGCGACATCATCAGTGGCTCGAACATGAACCAGTAGGCGCCGCCGCGCGCCGTGGTGAGCGCGCGTGCGGACTCCTGCAGGCGGAAGGAAATGAGCGAAGTCGAGGAGGTCAGCGCCGCGTCCAGGCTACCTGCGCGCATCGCGGCCTGGATCTCGTTCGAGGGCATGTTGACCACGGTGGCGCCGGCGTCGGCCAGCAGGCGGTCCATCTCGTGCGAACCGCCGCGCACCTTGAGGCCGGCCACGTCTTCCGGATGCACGATCGGCTTGCCGCGCGAGGCGACGCCGCCGGCCTGCCAGATCCAGCTGATCACCACCAGGCCCTGGTCGTGCAGGATGCGCGTCAGTTCCTTGCCGACCGGCGCGTTCTTCCAGCCGTAACCCTGCTCGTAAGAGGTGACCAGGCCCGGCATCAGGCCGATATTCGCTTCCGGCGCCTCGGCGCCGGCATACGATAGCGGCACCAGCGCCATATCGAGGCCGCCGCTGCGCAGCGCCGCGAACTGGGCGTTCGGGGCCATCAGGCTCGAGCTTGGGTAGATCGAGAACTTCAGCCCGCCGCGGGTGCGCCGTTCGACGTTGGCCGCGAACATGCGGCACAAGCGGTCACGGAAATCGCCTTCGGCGATGCTGCCGCCGGGGAATTGGTGCGAGATTTTCAGGTTGTTTGGCTGCGCCCAGGCGGACTGCATCCAGAGTGGACTGGTCGCGATTGCGCCCAGCATAGCCCTACGGGACATTGCTGCCCTTGTCATTACCGACATACACATCCTCCAAGATGTTGAATCGAACTGCTGTGGCGAATCGTGGTTTCCTCGTCGAGCGGGAAGCCATCGTTCGTTGTAGCGGATACAAGAATATTCCTGTTAAAACTATTGTCAAGCGGAATCTTATAGATATGGCAAATCCATACAGATGTCCCGGCGGCAGTATGGCCTGCCGCTGGGTTTCCGTCTTGATGCAGCTTGGAGGACTGGGCGTTCAGCGCCGGCCGGGAGGCAGGGCGCCGCTATTGCTGCGGAAATAGCGCGAGGCGATGAAGATGCCGGCGGCCATCAGCGACCAGGCCAGGGACATGGGCCAGACGGTCGCGAAGGCTTCGCCGCGTAGGAACACATCGATGCAGACCAGCAGCGCGAACATCGTGCCGGCCGCCAGCAGGTATTGTCCGCCCCAGTGGATCAGTTTCTGCATGCTGCGCTCCTGTCGGTATTATTTGCGGTCGAGGAATCGGCGGATGGCCGCGCTGACCGCCTCGGGCTGGTCGATCATCGCGAAGTGGCGCGCCTTGTCGATGGTCTCGACTTCCAGCTTCGGCGTGCCGGCCATCAGTTCCCGATAATACGCCACCTTGTCCGCTGCAGTCATGTTATTCAGGAGCGGCGCGTCGGGCGCAAAATAGGGCGCCAGTACCAGCACCGGCGTTTCGATGCGGGCCAGCCCGGGGCGCAGGTCGCGCGCCAGCGCCGCGCCCATGTAGGCGGCGACCGCCTGCGGGTCGCTGCGCGAACTCAGGCGGGCGGCATCGTCGGCCTTGCCCATGTCGACCAGGCCGATGCTGCGCATGTAGGCCAGCTGTTGGGCGGCGAACGCAGGTCCGGTCAAGGCCGCCATCTGCTGGCGGGTCTTGTCCGCCATGACGGCGCGCTGCTCGGGCGGCATGTCTTCGGTGCGCGGGAACACCGGCAGGCCGTCGATAGCAACCACGCCGCCGATCTGTTGCGGGCTTGCCTGGGCGAGCGCGAGGGCAAGCGTGGCACCGATGCTGTGACCGATCAGCACCGGTTTGACCAGCTTGCGGCTAATAATCAGTTCGGCCAGCGCGTCGCGGCTGGCATCGAACGGGTCGCCGGCGACCGCGGGACGGCCATCGAAGCCGGGCAAGGTTACGACATAGACGCTGTGGGTGGGAGCGAAGTCGCGCGCCACCTGGCTCCAGACCCAGCCGCCGCTGGACAGGCCCGGCACCAGGATCAGGGCGCGCGCGCCGCTGCCGTGGCGCTCGACCAGCATGCCCTTGATCTCGAAGCGTTCGGCGGCCGCCGGCTGGGCGGCGAGGAAGCGGTTCGGCTGCTGCGGCGCCTGCTGGGACAGGGCCGGCGGCGCGAAGGCGAAGGATGCGGCGAACAATGCGGTGAACAACTGGGCTTTCATGCTGGCTCCTGGTCTGGGGTGAAGATCGATTCGATCGGTAACTGGAATAGCCTGGCGATGGCGAAGGCAAGCGGCAGGCTGGGATCGTAGCGCCCGGTCTCGATCGCATTCACGCTCTGGCGCGAGACGTCGAGCATGTCGGCCAGCTGCGCCTGGCTCCAGCCGCGCTCGGCGCGCAGGGTCCGGATATGGTTGTTCATCGCTCAGTCCAGCGCCGGATGACGCAGATGATGCCGGTCGAGCCGCACAGCACGCACCACACGGTGAACATCGACAGCCGCGGGAAACCCGCCGTCTCGAGAAAGCCGTAGGTGAAGGTGAGGCCGGCCGTGATGCCGGCGCCCAGCGCCAGCGACTCGAGCAGGAAGCGGCGGATGTATTCATCAACGCGCGCGAAATGCCGGGCGATGGCCCACAGCGCCATGCCAAAGCCGATCATCGGCGACAGCAGCACCAGGGTACGCACCAGGCCTTCTTCCATCGGCCGGCCCCAGCGGATCGCTGCCATCAAGAGCACCGTGTACAGCACCAGCGCTCCCAGCATCTCGCGCATATACGCCCGGCCCACCCGTTTTTCGTGCATGACATCCTCCGTGAAGTAAAGTATGCTTGACATCCTAGTCAAGGAAACTAGACATGTCAAGCTCGCTTTACATTTTTATGCAGGCGGCAACCTCGTCTACAATGCCGCTCCTTTGCTTCCCTTGATGTCTCGATGAGCCAGCTTACCAAGCCACCCCAACGCGTCGCCGTGATCGGCGGCGGCCCCGCCGGCCTGATGGCAGCCGAAGTGCTGGCGGCGGGCGGCGTGCAGGTCGACGTCTACGATGCGATGGCGTCCGTCGGGCGCAAGTTCCTGCTGGCGGGGAAGGGCGGCATGAACATCACGCACTCGGAAGAGATCCAGGCCTTTCGCAACCGCTATGGCAGCCGTGAGCGCGAGGTCGCGCGCTGGCTCGAGGCGTTCGACCCGCAAGCGGTACGCGACTGGATCCACGGCCTCGGCATCGACACCTTCGTCGGCAGCTCCGGCCGCGTATTCCCGACCGATATGAAGGCCGCGCCGCTGCTGCGCGCCTGGCTGCACCGCCTGCGCGAAGCCGGGGTGCGTTTCCACATGCGGCATCGCTGGCTCGGCTGGCAGGACGGGCGCCTGCGCCTGGCTTCGCCCGACGGGGAAATCCTGATCGAGGCCGACGCCACAGTGCTGGCCCTGGGCGGCGCCAGCTGGGCGCGCCTCGGTTCGGACGGCGCCTGGGCGCCGCTGCTGGCCGAGCGCGGAGTCGAGGTGGCGCCCCTCGTACCATCCAATTGCGGCTTCGACGCCGACTGGAGCGCGCACTTCAGCGAGAAGCACGCGGGCGCGCCGCTTACCACCGTCGCCATCGCCTGGCGCGGCCGCGACGGCTGCTTGGTGCGGCGCCAGGGCCAGTTCGTGGTCACGGCGACCGGCATCGAGGGCAGCCTGGTGTACGCGATCTCGGCGCCGCTGCGCGACCAGATCGCCGAGGAGGGCAGCGCCACCATCTGGCTCGACCTGCTGCCGGACTTCGATGCGGACCGTGTGGCGGCCGAGGTGGCGCGTCCGCGCGGCTCGCGCTCGCTGTCCAGCCACCTCGCTGGCCGCCTGGGAATCAAGGGCGTGAAAGCCGGCCTGCTGCACGAATGCCTGTCAAAGGATGAATACGCCGACCCACAAACGCTCGCGGCTGCGCTCAAGGCGCTGCCCCTGGTATTGAGGCGCCCGCGGCCGATCGATGAAGCGATCAGCAGCGCCGGCGGGGTGCGCTTCGACGCCCTGGCCGAAGGCAGCGCAATGCTGCGCGCGCTGCCCGGGGTATTCGTGGCGGGAGAGATGATCGACTGGGAGGCGCCGACCGGCGGCTACCTGTTGACCGCCTGCTTCGGCAGCGGCCGCGCCGCCGGCCAGGACGTTCTAACCTTGCTCAATCAGAAAAAGTAACCGCCCCGGCGCCGGTGCGGCTGACGCTGCGTTCGGCCGGATTGCCGGTAACCTCGACGTCGCCGTTGCCCGACAGCGAAGCGCTAAAGGTCTGGCGCGCATGCACGGAGCTGCGGCCGGAACCGGTCTGGCTGACCTCGACACGCTCGGCGCGCAGGTGGCGCGCATCGAGTTCGCCCGAACCGCTGGCGTTGGCGTGCAGCTCGCGGGTGCTGCCGACGATGGTCATGTGGCCGGCGCCGGTGAGCACGGCTTCGAAGCGTTCGATGCCGGAGCCGGCGTTCAGATCGAGTTCACCGTTGCCGCTCAGGGCCGCATCCACCTCGCGGAAGCGGCCGTTGAAGCGCAGGCTGCCGCGGCCTTCCATGCGTACCTCGATGCGGTCGCCCGAGAAGCCGTTGACGCTGCTGTCGCCGCCGCCGTCGACCTTGATGCTTTCTAGGCGCGGCAGCACCAGCTCGACCTCGATCGGATGGCGGTGGCTGAGCACCATGCCGCGGATGCCGATGTGCAGGACTTCGTCATCGTTCGACACATCGATATTGTTCAGCAGGCGGGCCTCGCCCCGCACCTTCATCGAGGGCGCGGCGCCGTAGCGCAGGTTCAGGTTGATCGGGCCTTCCAGCTCGACCGAGCTGACCCCGGCCGGCACCTCGCGCGATTCGCTCGAGACCTGCCGGCCCTCGGCCTTGGCGGTGACGCCGTTGGCGCGCAGCATGGCGTAGCTCAGGCCGATCAGGACAAAGGCCAGCAACAGCAGGCTGAACCCGACTTTCAGGAGTGCGCGCATCCTCAAGCTCCCTTCAGCAGCGACATGTTCATCTTGAGGTAGCGCTTGAGGCCGAGGAAGGTGTATTTCGTGATCACCAGGGACAGCAGGAACAGCAGGATCCCGCCCAGTACCATGACCAGCCCGAACAGGGTCTGGGTAGCGCGCGATTCGCCGTCCATGTCGGTGGTGATCTGGATGCCGGTATCGGCCACCTTTTCGGCGCGCCGGATGACCATGGCGGACCGGCCTTCGTCGCCTGGCTCGGCGTCCGGGTCGACCGGCTGGGGATCTTCCTCGAAGACCTGGATACCGTTCTGACCGATGGTGACGCGGGTCAGGCCGTTCTCACGGGTCTCGCGACGCTCGCCCGACTCCAGCACCTCGATCCGGTGCAGCGGATTGTTCAGCACCAGCTCATTGGCGCCGGCGAGCCCGCTTGCCGTGATGGCTATCCCGGACACATAAAAGCCCAGCGCGGTGCCGTACACCGCGAACAGCAGCGAGGCGTAGACGGCGGCCGGAATCGCCATGAACAGGTTGAACACCAGCAGCCCCGCGCCGGCCACGATCATGCGCACGGCATTGGCCGGGCTCTTCTTTTCGTCGAAGGCCTGCATGTGGGCGCTGGCGCGCAGCGTCACCGCGATCCTGCGCGGGTCGTCCAGTTCTTCGGCGATGCTTTGCTCGCTGCGTCCGGCGGCGACGCCGTCGACAAAGCGCTGCTCGTACCAGGCCAGGGTCTTGGCCTGGGTTTCCGGCGGCAGGCCGGTCATGGCCCGCTTCAGCGCGTCGAGATATTCCAGTTTGCCCATGTGCTGCAGTTCTACGAAATCAGTGATGTGCCATGACCGGGATCGAGCCGGTCGCCAGCGCGCTGGCCGGCGAAGAACCGCCGATGAGTTCCGGGTGGACCAGCACGGCGGTGCTCAAGGCCACCAGGGCAATCAGTGCCAGGGTACGCAGGCCGAGTTGGATGTTGTTCATGTTGTTCGATCCGTAAGAGGTGTGTCGATGGTGCTACCTTACGGATTTCGGGCTTGCGCCGCCATCGGCGTGCGACAGGCTGCGGTTTTCGCGGGGCAGGGTGTCGCAGGCGGCGATGACCGTCGCAGCCGCAACACCGCTGCGCACGGCGGTTTCCAGCGTCGCCGGGTAGTCGCTGGCCGTGTAGTCGCCCGCCAGCACCAGGCCGGGCAGGGCGGTTTGCACGCCTGGACGCAGCAGGTCCGGGGTGCAGGAAAAGGTGGCGCGCTTCTCGGTGATCACGCGCGACCACTGGGGCCGGGCCAGCTCCGGACGGCGCAGGTCCTGCGCCAGCTGGGCGGCAATCGCCCCCGCCAGCGCATCCTGGTCGAGCGCGGCGGCATCCAGAGCGGCGCTGACCACCACCGCCACCAGTCCCGGCTGGGCGGCGTCGAGCTGCCCGCGGTCGAAGGCGAACTGGCCCCAGCGACCGGCCGACGGGTCGTCGAGCAGGGCATAGAAGGGCAGATCCAGGCGCAGCAGCGGATCGTACTGCAGGTAGCAGGTCGCGATCGGCTCATAGGCGAGCGCCGAGAGCTGATCGGCCAGTTCCGGCAGATGCGGAGCGAGCAGGGCCGCCGACTGGGTGGCCGGGGTAGCCAGCACCACGGCGTCGAAGTCGCTCTGTGCGCCATTCAGCGTCGCGCGCCAGCCGTCGGCGCTGCGTTCGAGCAGCTCTAGCCGGGTGCCGGTGGCGACCTGGCCCCCCTGCTGTTCGAGACGGCGCGCGGCCGCCTGCGGGAACAGGGATCCCATGTCGGTTCGCGGCAGCAGCATGTCCGAGGCGGCGCGGCGCTTGGCGCCCAGGCTGTCGCGCAGGACCGCCAGGAAGACCTTGCTTGATGCGCGCTCGGGCGGGGTGTTCAGTGCGGCGATGCACAGCGGGTACCACAGCAGGCGCGCCAGGCGCGGCGTCTGGCCGAAGCGTTCCAGGAGCTCGTGCACGCTGCAATCCTTGTACAGCACCCAGCCCATCCAGCGCGCGGCGCTGGTAAAGCGCGCCAGGGCCAGCTTGTCTTCACGCGCCAGGCCCCTGGCGCGCAGCAGGGCGCCGAACAAATGCCAGGGCGCCGGCCAGCGCGGCGCGACGAAGTCCATGCCGCCGCTGCCTTCCGGATAGCGCATCTGGACGGGCAGGCGCAGCAGCACCTCGTCCGGGTCGATGCCGACCTGGCGCATGAGGCGCAGGGTCTCGTGGTAAGCGCCCAGCAGGATGTGCTGGCCGTTATCAAGCATCTTGCCCTGCACTTCGACGCCGCGGGCGCGCCCGCCCAGGCTGCGTGCGCTTTCGACCAGCGTGACACGCGTGCCCTTGGCGGCGAGTTCGACCGCGGCGGCGCAGCCGGCCCAGCCGCCGCCGGCGACCAGGACCTTCAAGCCGCCCTCAGGTGCGGACATAGGTCTTCCAGGCCAGCCACAGCTTGCGCAGCGGCGTCAGCGAGATGCGCTGGTTCAGTACCTGGAACTTCTCGTCGGCGATTTCATCGAGCAGGGTGCGATAGATGGCCGCCATCATCAGGCCGGGGCGCTGGGCGCGGCGGTCGTGCTTCGGCAGCAGGGCCAGGGCCTCGTCGTAGGTGCGCTGGGCGCGCTCTTCCTGGAAGCGCATCAGGGCTTCGAACTTCTCGCTGTGGCGGAAATTCAGGATGTCGGCGGCCGTCACGTTGAACTGCTGCAGCTCGTTGACCGGGAGGTAGATGCGGCCCTTGCGCGCATCGTCGCCGACGTCGCGGATGATGTTGGTGAGCTGGAAGGCCAGGCCGAGCTTTTCAGCATAGGCCAGGGTCTTGGGGTCGGTATAGCCGAAGATGCTCGCCGACAGGATGCCGACCACGCCGGCCACCCGCCAGCAATACTTCTGCAGGCCGGCGAAATCGAGGTAGCGGCTCTGGTCGAGGTCCATCTCCATGCCGTCGATGATCGCCTGCAGGTGCTGTTCTTCCAGTTTGTAAGTGGCGATGTGCGGCTGCAGGGCCTGGGTCACCGGGTGGGTCGGCGTGCCCTTGTACATGGTCGAGACTTCGGTGCGCCACCAGGCCAGCTTGATGCGCGCGACAGAAGCGTCTGAAGTCTCGTCGACGGTGTCGTCCACTTCGCGGCAAAAGGCGTACAGCGCGGTGATCGCGCGGCGGCGCTCCGGCGGCAGGAACAGGAAGCTGTAATAGAAGCTGGAACCGCTTTGGGCCGTCTTTTGCTGGCAGTAGTCGTCGGGAGACATGTATGAATGCTGGTGTTGTGTGATGCGAATCCGCTATCTTAGCCGATCGTAGGGTGGGCGGGTATTCCGCCCACGCCGTGATCGCGGACCTTTGCGCCTGTTGCGAATGTACCGCCGTCGGTAACCGCGTGGGCGGACAAGCCGCCCACCCTACGAACGACAGTTCGCGGTTTACATGTGTAGGGCGCGCCAGCCGACCACGACCCAGTCGGCCGGGGCCAGCGTCGGACGGCGCCGGAACACGTCGTAATCGACCTTTTCAATCGCTTCCAGGATGCGCAGGCCGCCCTGCACCATCATGCGCAGTTCCCAGCCGACCCGGCCCGGCAGGCGCCGCGCCAGCGGGGCGCCGCTCAGCATCAGGGCGCGCGCCCGGTCGACCTCGAAGCGCATCAGCGCGCGCCAGGCCGGGGTCGCGGGGCCGGCTTTCAGTTCCGCCTCGCTCACCGCATGGCGCTCCAGGTCTTCCAGCGGCAGGTAGATGCGTCCCTTGGCCAGGTCGATGGCGACGTCCTGCCAGAAGTTAATGAGCTGCAGGGAAGTGCAGATCGCGTCCGAATCGCGCAGATTGCGCTCGTCCACGGCGTCGTACAGTTCCAGCATCAGGCGGCCGACCGGGTTGGCGGAACGCCGGCAATAGTCGAGGAGCGCGGTGTAATCGGCGTAGCGCGTGGTTCCCACGTCCTGGCGGAAGGCCGACAGCAGGTCGTGCATGGGCGCCACCGGCAGGCGGAACTCGGCCACCACGGCGGCCAGGCGCGCGAACAGCGGGTCGGCCGGCACCTGGCCGCGCTCGATGGCAGCGAGTTCCTGTCCGTAGCGCTCCAGCGCGGCGAGGCGTTCCGGCGGCGCCGCATCGCCCTCGTCGGCGATGTCGTCGGCGCTGCGGGCGAAGGCGTAGATCGCCTCGACCGCCGGCACCAGGCGCCGCGGCAGCAGGATCGATGCCACAGGAAAGTTCTCGTAATGCTCGACTGGCATATTTGACTGTTGACTCTAATGTCGGGATTTCAATGGGTCCGCTGATTATAATTGCTTGATAACAAATGCCAAATGTTTGCCCGTTCGACGCCAATAACGACAAGGGATTCCACGTGTTCGCTTTTCCGCAGCTTCGCCTCACCCGCCGTGCATATGGCCTGCCGCTCGCTGTCGCCGTCCTTGGTTTGCTGGCCGGCTGCGACAAACCCGCCCCCAGGGTGGAAGAGGTGCGCCCGGTGCGCGCCATCACCCTGGCTGCCGGCAACGGGGACGAGCGCTTCGAGTTCTCCGGCGACGTGCGCGCGCGCTACGAGTCGCGCCTGGCTTTTCGGGTCGGCGGCAAGATCGTCGAGCGCAAGGTCGATGTCGGCGCCATCGTCAAGGATGGCCAGGTCCTGATGCGGCTCGACCCGCAGGACCTGCGCCTGGCCGAAGCCCAGGCCAGGGCCACGTTACGCGCCGCCGAGACCGAGCGCGACCTCGCCCAGGCCGACTACAAGCGCCACCAGAACCTGCGCGCCCAGAACTTCGTGAGCCAGGCGGTGCTGGACGCCAAGCAGGCGGCCCTGCGCGCAGCCCAGGCCAATGTCGATGCGGCTGGAGCCGGCCTGCGCGGCCAGTCGAACCAGGCTGGCTACGCCAATCTCGCGTCCGACACCGACGGCGTAGTGACGGCGGTGGACGTCGAAGTCGGCCAGGTGGTGAGCGCCGGTGCGCCGGTGGTGCGGGTGGCTCGCACCGACGAAAAGGAGGTCGTGATCGGCATCCCGGAAGACCGGGTGGAACAGCTGCGCCAGGCCAGTGAGGTGAGCGTGCGCCTGTGGGCCAACCGCGCCGAAGCCATTCCCGGCAAGATCCGCGAAGTCGCGCCGGTGGCCGATCCGGCCACCCGCACCTATACCGTGAAGGTATCGATTCCGCCGCGGCCGGATATCCGCCTCGGCATGACGGCGACCGTGGAGATGGCGACCAAGGCAGCAAGCGACGCGGCAACACTGCGCGTGCCGCTGAGCGCCCTGGTGCAGGACAAGGGCGCGACCAGCGTCTGGCTGGTGGAGAAAGGGCGGTCCGGCGTGCCGGCGGTGCAGCTGCGCCGGGTGCAGGTCGCAGGCCAGTCGGGCAACGACATCCTGCTGTCGGGCGGGGTGCAGCCGGGGCAGACCGTCGTCACGGCGGGCGTGCACCTGCTCAAGCCCGGCCAGAAGGTGCGCATCCTGACCGCCGACGTCTCGCGCCGCGGCGATACCGAAGCCGCGGCAGTCGGGGGCGGACAATGAAGGGTTTCAACCTGTCGCGCTGGGCGCTGGAACACATTCCGCTCACGCGCTACCTGATCGCCGCGCTCCTCATCGGCGGCATCCTGAGTTACCAGCAGCTAGGCCAGGACGAAGACCCGCCGTTCACCTTCCGCGCCATGGTGGTCAGTGCCGTGTGGCCGGGCGCGACCGCGGTGCAGATGGCCGAGCAGGTGACCGATCCGCTGGAGCGCAAGCTCCAGGAGACGCCCTACATCGACCGCATCCGCAGCTTTTCCAAGCCGGGCGAGACCACCATCATCCTCGAGCTGCGCGAATCGACCCCGCCTTCCGAGACGGCGCCAGCCTGGTACCAGGTGCGCAAGAAGATCGGCGACATGGCGGCCACCTTGCCGCAGGGCGTGATCGGTCCCTTCTTCAACGATGAATTCGGCGACACCTACGGTTCCATCTTCGCCCTGTCAGGCGACGGCTTCACCCAGGCCGAGATGCGCGACTACGCCGACTTTGTGCGCCAGCAGCTCCTGAAGGTGCCCCTGGTCTCGAAAGTCGAGCAGTTCGGCGTACAGGACGAGAAGCTCTACATCGAGTTCTCGAGCAAGAAGTTCGCCCAGCTGGGCGTGCCCTTCGAGCAGATCGTCAACCAGATCGCGACGCAAAACGCGGTGGAAGCCAGCGGGGTGCTGGTGACGCCCACGGATTACCTGCAGGTGCGCGTGACCGGCGCCCTGAAGAGTGCCGAACAGCTGGAAAACCTGCAGCTGCGCGCCGGGAACACCACTTTCCGCCTGGGCGACTTCGCGACCGTCACGCGCGGCTACCAGGACCCGCCGAAGGACAAGATGCGCTTCAATGGCAAGGAGGTGATCGGCATGGGCGTGTCGATGGAGAAGGGTGGCAACATCATCCGCCTGGGTGAGGGCCTGGACGCCACCGTGGCGCGCATCCGTTCGCAGCTGCCGGTCGGGATCGAGCTGGAACGCGTGTCGGACCAGCCGCAGGCGGTCACCGCCTCGGTCAACGAGTTCATCAAGGTGCTGATCGAGGCGGTGATCATCGTGCTGGCCGTCTCCTTTATCGCGCTCGGCCTGCATACCAAGCCGAAGTTGCGGATCGACGTGCGCCCGGGCCTGGTGGTGGCCCTGACCATTCCGCTGGTGCTGGCGATTACCTTCCTCTTCATGCGCGTGCTCGATATTTCGCTGCACAAGATTTCGCTCGGCGCCCTGATCATCGCGCTGGGCCTCTTGGTGGACGACGCCATCATCGCGGTCGAGATGATGGTAAGGAAGATGGAAGAGGGCCTGTCGCGCTTCGAGGCAGCGACCTTCGCCTACACCTCGACCGCGATGCCGATGCTGACCGGCACCCTGATCACGGCCGCCGGCTTCCTGCCGATCGGCCTGGCCAAGTCGGCGGCGGGCGAATACACCTTCACCATGTTCTCGGTGAACGCCTTGGCGCTGCTGATTTCCTGGGTGGCGGCGGTGGTGTTCACGCCCTATATCGGTTACGTGCTGCTGCGCGTGAAGCCGCACGGCCAGGGCGAATCCTCGCACGACGTGTTCGACTCCCCGGCCTACGAGCGCTTCCGGCGCCTGGTCAACTGGTGCGTCGAGTGGCGCAAGACCACGATCGCGCTCAGCCTGGGCGTGTTCGCGCTGGGGGTGTTCGGCTTTAACTTCATCGAGAAGCAGTTCTTCCCGGATTCCAGCCGTCCCGAGCTGATGGTGGAGATGTGGTCGCCCGAAGGCACGAGCTTCGCCGCCAACGAGGCGGTCGTGAAACGCTTCGAAGCTTTCCTGAAGCAGCAGCAGGGCGTGCAGAGCGTGACCAGCTACGTCGGCACCGGCAGCCCGCGCTTCTACCTGCCGCTGGACCAGATCTTCCCGCAGTCGAACGTGTCGCAGCTGGTCGTGCTGCCTGTCGACGCCGGGGCGCGCGAACGGCTGCGTGTGAAAATCGAAGAAGCCTTCCGCAACGACTTCCCCGAAGTGCGCGGCCGCGTCAAGCTGCTGCCGAACGGCCCGCCGGTGGCCTATCCGGTGCAGTTCCAGGTGCTGGGGCCGGATATCGGCGTCGTGCGCAAGGTGGCGGACGGCGTGAAGGAGGTCTTGCGCGCCAACCCGAACACGGTGGGCGTGAACGACAACTGGAACGAGGCGGTGAAGGTGCTGCGCCTCGACCTGGACCAGGACAAGCTGCGCGCGCTGGGCGTGACTTCGCAGGCGGTGCGGCGCGTGATCAACACCACCCTGACCGGCACGCCGGTGGGCCAATTCCGCGAAACCAACCGCCTGATCGACATCGTGGTACGCCAGCCGGTCGAGGAGCGCTCGACCATCACGCGCCTGTCCGAAGCCCTGGTGCCCACTGGCAGCGGCGGCGCGGTGCCGATCGGGCAGCTGGCGCGCGTCGCTTTCGTCTGGGAGCCGGGCGTGGTCTGGCGCGAGGGACGCGAGTGGGCGATCATGGTGCAGTCCGACGTGGTCGAGGGTATCCAGGGGCCGACCGTGACCGCCCAGGTGGACGCCAAGCTGGCCGAGATCCGCGCCGGGCTGCCCGCAGGCTACCGTGTGACGGTGGAGGGCGCCGCGGCCGACAGTTCGGATGCGGAAGCCTCGATCATGGCCAATGTGCCGCTGGTGCTGTTCATCGTGTTCACCCTGCTCATGCTGCAGCTGCACAGCTTCTCGCGCGCGCTGCTGGTGTTCCTGACCGGGCCGCTGGGCATTGCCGGCGCCGCGATGGCGCTGCTGGTGTTCGACCGGCCGTTCGGTTTTGTGGCCAACCTCGGGGTGATCGCGCTGTTCGGCATGATCATCCGGAACTCGGTGATCCTGGTCGACCAGATCGAGCAGGACATCGCCGGCGGGGCGGAAGCGTGGGATGCGGTGGTCGAGGCGGCGGTGCGACGCTGTCGGCCGATCCTGCTGACGGCGGCCGCGGCGGCGCTGGCCATGATTCCGCTGTCGCGCTCCGTGTTCTGGGGACCGATGGCGGTGGCGATCATGGGTGGACTGCTGGTGGCGACGGCGCTGACCTTGCTGTTCCTGCCGGCGCTGTACGCGGCCTGGTTCAGGGTCAAGAAGCCGGTCGGGACGAAAGTTGCGTAGCGCAAGCGCTTGTTGACCGCGTGGGCAAGAAACTTGCCGACCCTACAAAATCTGCTCTGTCGGTAGGGTGGGCGGCTCGTCCGCCCACGCAGTCGATGTACACATGCATATAGATGAGCGTCCAAACTCCTATATAGATGAGCTCCCCACCCCCGCACGCCTAGCAAAAAACGCCCAATAGTGTCAGAAAATCCAGTAAAATAATTGATTGAAGTTGTAGCCCCTAAACAGAGGAGTGCAGGGCGGCCGGTTTCACTGTCGGGCGCCCTTTGTTTTTGTGGCAAAAATGCAATCCTGCGCGAGGATGGCGAAATTGGTAGACGCACCAGGTTTAGGTCCTGACGCCAGCAATGGTGTGGGGGTTCGAGTCCCCCTCCTCGCACCACGAATAATTATTTTTTTGGACGATTTTTATAATGGCAACTGCAGTCGAAACCCTGGGTAAACTCGAGCGTCGCTTGACGATCACTTTTCCGGTAGCTGACGTCCGTACCGAAGTTGACAAGCGCCTGAAGCAGCAGGCCAAGACGGCCAAAGCCCCGGGCTTCCGCCCAGGCAAGGTGCCACTCAAGATGGTCGCTGCCCAATACGGTTACCAGATCGAATCGGATGTGCTCAACGACAAAGTCGGCCGTGCATTCAACGACGCTGCCAACGAGAACCAGCTGCGCGTTGCCGGCTTCCCGAAAATCGAGCCGAAGCAAGACGCACCGGAAGGCATGCTGGCCTTCGACGCGACCTTCGAAGTCTACCCGGACGTCGTGATCGGCGACCTGGCCGGCGTCGAAGTCGAGACCGTCAAGGCCGACGTCAGCGATGCTGAAATCGACAAGACCATCGACATCCTGCGCAAGCAGCGCGTGCACTACCACACCAAGGGTGAGGCAGGCGAGCACGGCACCGGCGGCGAAGCTGTCGCTGCCAACGGCGACCGCGTGACCGTGGACTTCGTCGGCAAGATCGACGGCGAAGAATTCGCTGGCGGCAAGGCCGACAACTACGCCTTCGTGCTGGGCGAAGGCCGCATGCTGCCGGAATTCGAAGCTGCCACCGTCGGCCTGAAAGTGGGCGAGGCCAAGACCTTCCCGCTGGCCTTCCCGGAGGATTACCACGGCAAGGACGTGGCCGGCAAGACCGCCGAGTTCACCATCACCCTGAAGAAGCTCGAGTGGGCCCACATGCCGGAAGTCGACGCCGAATTCGCGCGTTCGCTGGGCATCGAAGACGGTTCGATCGAGAAGATGCGCGAAGACATCAAGACCAACCTGGAGCGTGAAGTCACCGCCCGCGTCAAGGCCCGCAACAAGGAAGCCGTGATGGATGCGCTGGTCAAGGCCACCGACATGGAAGTGCCAAAGGCCATGATCCAGCAGGATTCGGAGCGCCTGGCCGAGATGACCCGCCAGGACATGATGCAGCGCGGTATGGACGTGAAGGCAATGCCGTTCCCGGCCGAGATGTTCGCCGACAAGGCCGAGCGCCGCGTGCGCCTGGGTCTGATCCTGTCGCAGCTGGTCAGCGACAACAACCTGAACGCCACCCAGGAACAGGTCAAGGCACAGATCGAAGACTTCTCGCAGAGCTACGAAGATCCGAAGGAAGTCCTGAAGTACTACTACAGCGACCGCCGCCGCCTGGCCGAAGTGGAAGCTCTTGTATTGGAAGAAAACGTCGTTAACTATGTCCTCGGCAAGGCAAAGGTCAGCACCAAGACCATCGCTTTCGATGAACTGATGGGTGGCAACCCACAAGGTTAACAGGCAAGGGCCGAAAGGCTTTTGTGGTTTAATTGTAGGGTGGGCGGGGCAATTCAGGCCGGTGGCCTGAATTGCGGACGCCCACAGTTGTTTAGTGGCGGCGCGATCGTCGAGCACGATTTCGGAGCCGCCAACAATCATCTCGTGGGCAGCGAAGCTGCCCACCCTACGTGTCTGTGGGTGGTCGTCCCAACCCCTATTTACAAGGAACGAGACAGGTATGATTCGTAATCCGGCATTGGATACCCAAGCACTCGGCCTCGTGCCGATGGTGGTCGAACAAAGCGGCCGCGGCGAGCGCGCCTATGACATCTACTCGCGCCTCCTGAAGGAGCGCGTGATTTTCCTGGTCGGCCCTGTCAACGACCAGATGGCCAACCTGATCGTGGCCCAGCTGCTGTTCCTGGAGAGCGAGAATCCGGACAAGGACATCTCGCTGTACATCAACTCGCCGGGCGGTTCCGTCTCGGCGGGCCTGGCGATCTTCGACACGATGAACTTCATCAAGCCGGACGTCTCCACGCTGTGCACCGGCCTGGCCGCTTCGATGGGCGCCTTCCTGCTGGCCGCCGGCGCCAAGGGCAAGCGTTTCTCGCTGCCGAACTCGCGCGTCATGATCCACCAGCCGTCCGGCGGTTCGCAGGGCATGGCCTCGGACATCGAGATCCAGGCCAAGGAAATCCTGTACCTGCGCGAGCGCCTGGCACGCATCATGGCGGAAAACACCGGCCAGAGCATCGAGCAGATCCATCGCGACACCGACCGCGACCGCTTCATGTCGGCGGAAGAGGCTGTCGAGTACGGCATGATCGACCGCGTCCTGACCAACCGCGCCTAAGCGCGTTGCGACATCAACCAAGGTGTTGCCAAAAAACGCCCGGGCGGAACGACGTTCGGGCGTTTCGTTTTTATTTCAGGTAGCATGGTCGTGTGCGCGCTTGTTGCGTACCCGTATTAGCGATACATTCATTGCAATTAATTAAATTACCTGCCCCATGTCTGACAAAAAATCCTCCAGCGGCGAAAAACTTCTGTACTGCTCGTTCTGCGGAAAGAGCCAGCACGAAGTCAAGAAGCTGATCGCGGGACCGTCGGTGTTCATCTGCGATGAATGCATCGACCTGTGCAACGACATCATCCGCGACGAGACCTCGAACGTCGAATCGGTGGCGGGCGCCAAGTCCGATCTGCCGACTCCGCACGAAATCACCGAACTGCTCGACCAGTACGTGATCGGCCAGCAGACGGCCAAGCGCATCCTGTCGGTGGCGGTGTACAACCACTACAAGCGCCTCAAGCACCTGGGCAAGAAGGACGACGTCGAACTGGCCAAGAGCAATATCCTGCTCGTCGGCCCGACCGGTTCCGGCAAGACCCTGCTGGCCCAGACCCTGGCGCGCATGCTCAACGTCCCCTTCGTGATCGCCGACGCGACCACGCTGACCGAAGCCGGCTATGTCGGCGAGGACGTCGAGAACATCATCCAGAAGCTGCTGCAAAGCTGCAACTACGAAGTCGAGAAGGCCCAGCGCGGCATCGTCTACATCGACGAGATCGACAAGATTTCGCGCAAGTCCGACAACCCGTCGATCACCCGCGACGTGTCGGGCGAGGGCGTGCAGCAGGCGCTGCTGAAGCTGATCGAGGGCACCATGGCTTCGGTGCCGCCGCAGGGCGGCCGCAAGCACCCGAACCAGGACTTCGTCCAGATCGACACGACCAACATCATGTTCATCTGCGGCGGCGCCTTCGATGGCCTGGCCAAGATCATTCAGAACCGTTCGGAAAAGAGCGGCATCGGTTTCGCGGCCACGGTCAAGAGTCAGACCGAGCGCGCCAACAGCGAAATCCTGATGGAAGCTGAGCCGGAAGACCTGATCAAGTTCGGCCTGATCCCGGAACTGGTCGGCCGCCTGCCTGTGGTCGCCACCCTGAGCGAGCTGACCGAAGAGGCGCTGATCCAGATCCTGATCGAGCCGAAGAACGCTTTGATCAAACAGTACTCGAAGCTGCTTGAAATGGAAGGCGCCGAACTCGAAATACGTCCTGCGGCCCTGCACGCGATCGCCCGCAAGGCGCTGGCGCGCAAGACCGGCGCCCGCGGCCTGCGCTCGATCCTCGAGCACGCGCTGCTGGATGTGATGTACGAGCTGCCAAGCCAGCAAAACGTCGTGAAGGTCGTGATCGATGAAAATACGATCACGAATGGCGCGAAACCTTTGCTGATTTACAGCGAAACGCCAAAAGCTTCCGGCGAGAACTAAAAAAGCGCCACACTTTTGTCACAAAAGTCTTGCCGTACGGATTCTTGAGGGTACACTAGGTCTTAATAAGAAACCGGGCTTCAATCGAAAAGCCACTCGCGGGATCCCCTGCGCGGTGGCTTTTTCATTTGAAAACGCGTTTTTTATCGGAACGGCTATATTAATAACCAAGTGCTTAAATATTACGGTTAGAAAATATATTCGCAGTGGTCTTGAGATTTGCGCTGCGAGCGCCCAAGTTCAGCAACACGTTTCTATAAGGTATGCCATGACAACTTCGAAATTAACCGAGCAAACGACGCTGCCACTTCTGCCGTTGCGCGATGTGGTCGTGTTCCCGCATATGGTGATACCTCTGTTCGTCGGCCGTCCGAAGTCCATCAAGGCACTCGAAGCCGCGATGGAGCAGGGCAAGAGCATCATGCTGGCCGCCCAGAAGGCTGCCGCCAAAGACGAACCCTCCGCCGCAGACATCTACGAGATCGGCTGCGTGGCCAATATTCTGCAAATGCTGAAGCTGCCCGACGGTACCGTGAAGGTCCTGGTCGAGGGCGCTCAGCGCGCGCGCATCGATAACATCACCGATGGCGCCACCCACTTCACCGCCGAGCTGACTCCGGTGCAATCGGAAATCGGCGACGATTCCGAAGTCGAGGCCATGCGCCGCGCCATCGTCCAGCAGTTCGACCAGTACGTCAAACTGAACAAGAAGATCCCGCCGGAGATCCTGGCATCGCTGGCAGGCATCGACGACGCCGGCCGCCTGGCCGACACCGTCGCCGCCCACCTGCCGCTCAAGCTCGAGCAGAAGCAGGTCATCCTCGAGATCTTCAACGTCGCCAAGCGCCTCGAGCACCTGCTCGGCCAGCTGGAAGGCGAACTGGATATCCTGCAGGTCGAGAAGCGCATCCGTGGCCGCGTCAAGCGCCAGATGGAGAAGTCGCAGCGCGAGTACTACCTGAACGAACAGGTCAAGGCCATCCAGAAGGAATTGGGCGAGGGCGAAGACGGCGCCGATATCGAGGAACTCGAGAAGAAGATTGTCGCCGCCAAGATGCCGAAAGAGGCGCTCGACAAGGCAATGGGCGAGATCAAGAAGCTCAAGATGATGTCGCCGATGTCGGCCGAAGCCACCGTGGTGCGCAACTACATCGACACCCTGGTCGGCCTGCCGTGGAAGAAGAAGTCGAAGGTCACCATCGACCTCGAAAAGGCCCAGCAGGTGCTGGAATCGGACCACTACGGCCTCGACAAGATCAAGGAACGCATCCTCGAGTACCTCGCGGTGCAGCAGCGCGTCGACAAGCTGAAGGCCCCGATCCTGTGCTTCGTCGGTCCTCCGGGCGTGGGTAAAACCTCGCTGGGCGAATCGATCGCCCGCGCCACCAACCGCAAGTACGTGCGCATGGCGCTCGGCGGCGTGCGCGACGAAGCCGAGATCCGCGGTCACCGCCGTACCTATATCGGCTCGATGCCGGGCAAGGTGCTGCAGTCGCTGTCGAAAGTCGGCGTGCGCAACCCGCTGTTCCTGCTGGACGAGATCGACAAGATGGGCGCGGACTTCCGCGGCGATCCGAGCTCGGCCCTGCTGGAAGTGCTGGACCCGGCGCAGAACCACACCTTCAGCGACCACTATGTGGAAGTCGACTTCGACCTGTCGGACGTGATGTTCGTGGCGACCTCGAACTCCTTCAACATCCCGCCGGCGCTGCTGGACCGGATGGAAGTGATCCGCCTGTCGGGTTACACCGAGGACGAGAAGACCAGCATCGCGCAGCGCTACCTGCTGCCGAAGCAGATCAAGAACAACGGCCTGAAGGAAGGCGAGATCAAGGTCGAGGAATCGGCGATCCGCGACATCATCCGTTATTACACCCGCGAAGCCGGTGTGCGTTCACTCGAGCGTGAAATCTCGAAGATCTGCCGCAAGGTCGTCAAGATGCTGCTGCTGACCAAGGGCGAGAAGAAGATCACGGTCGGCGCCAAGAACCTGGACAAGTTCCTGGGCGTGCGCCGCTATGACTTCGGCGTGGCCGAGAAGGAAAACCAGATCGGCCAGGTGGTTGGTCTCGCGTGGACCGAGGTGGGCGGCGACCTGCTCACGATCGAAGCCGTCAACGTGCCGGGCAAGGGCGCCATCATCCGCACCGGTACCCTGGGCGACGTGATGAAGGAGTCGATCGAAGCGGCCCGCACCGTGGTGCGTTCGCGTGCGCAGCGCTTCGGCATCAAGGCCGAAGCCTTCGAGAAGACCGACATCCACATCCACGTGCCGGAAGGCGCGACGCCGAAGGATGGTCCGTCGGCCGGTATCGGCATGACGACGGCGCTGGTCTCGGCCTTCACCGGCATCCCGGTGCGCGCCGACGTGGCAATGACGGGCGAGATCACGCTGCGCGGCGAAGTGCTGCCGATCGGCGGTCTGAAAGAGAAGCTGCTGGCGGCACATCGCGGCGGCATCAAGACGGTCCTGATCCCCGAGCAGAACGTGAAGGACCTGGCCGAGATCCCGGACAACGTCAAGAACAAGCTCGAGATCGTGCCGGTGCGCTGGATCGAGAAGGTCCTCGAAGTCGCCCTGGAGCGCCAGCCGGAAGCGCTGGCCGACGTGCCGGCCACCGTTGCCGTCACCCCGGCGGCGGCGGCGACCGAAGCGTCGACCGACGTGGTCAAGCACTGATCGCTTCGCGCGATCGATGAAACAGGCGCTTCGGCGCCTGTCTTTTTTGGCCTGCACGCATGCGCGAAGTGACGCATCCGTACAACCGATTCCACCCTCCATGGATGTTGCTTGACAGACCAATGTTGCCCTTGTTTAATACGCGCTTGCACTTTTGCAGGAAGACGCCACGGCGTCCAACGTATAAACGAGGGTTAGAGTGAACAAGACAGAACTGATCGAAGAAATTGCGAAGTCCGCGGACATTACCAAGGCCTCGGCGACGCGCGCTCTCGACGCCATGATCGAAGCCGTGACCGAGTCCCTGAAGAAGAACGACAGCGTGACGCTGGTCGGCTTCGGCACCTTCACCGTGGGCGAGCGTGCTGCACGCACCGGCCGCGACCCGCGCACCAAGGAACCGATCAAGATCGCCGCAGCGAAGGTTCCGAAATTTAAGGCTGGTAAAGCTCTGAAAGATGCTGTAAACTAATGCCTTCTCTGCAGTGACATGCAGAGGGTACTGCCAGAAATGGCAGTCCGATGTAGTGAATTCTTGTTGGAGCGGTAGTTCAGTTGGTTAGAATACCGGCCTGTCACGCCGGGGGTCGCGGGTTCGAGCCCCGTCCGCTCCGCCAACATCCACAACATTATTCTGGAGCGGTAGTTCAGTTGGTTAGAATACCGGCCTGTCACGCCGGGGGTCGCGGGTTCGAGCCCCGTCCGCTCCGCCAGGATTCAGTAAGGTCCGAAGTCTGCGAAGGCTCCGGAAGACGAGAAGGGGCGAACGCGAGTTCGCCTTTTTTTTTAACTTGTGCTGTTAAAGCATTTTCAACCTTGAATGGCTGACCATGTTTGATTTTGTCCGTAACAACAAGCGCGTGATGCAGGGGCTGCTGCTCGTCATTATCCTGCCATCGTTCGTGTTAGTCGGTGTCGAGAGCTACCAGGACCGCGGCGACGCCGCTTCCGGCGTGGCGACCGTGGCCGGCCAGAAGGTCACCCAGCAGGAATGGGAAGAAGCCCAGCGCCGCCAGATCGACCAGGCGCGCCAGATGATGGGCCCGCAGTTCGACCAGAAGATGTTCGAGACGCCGGAAGCGAAGCAGGCGATCCTGAACAACCTGGTGGCGGAACGCGCCATCAACGCCGAAATCGCGCGCACCCACATGACCGTGGGCGACGCCGCGCTGGCCAAGACCATCCAGGAAGTGCAGGCCTTCCGCAAACCGGACGGCAGCTTCGACATGGAGCAGTACAAGGCCGCACTGGCCGCGCAGGGCATGACCCCGGCCATGTTCGACCAGCGCCTGCGCCGCGACCTCACCGTGCAGCAGCTGGCCGGTTCGATCCAGTCGACCGCCTTTGCCCCGCGCAGCGTGACCGCGCGCCTGTCGGACATCAACGACCAGGAACGCGAAGTCCAGGAGATGCAGTTCCCGATCGCGCAGTTCCTCCCGCAGGTGAAGGTCACCGACGCGATGGTCAAGGCCTACTACGACAAGAACGCCGCGCTGTTCTCGATCCCGGAACAGGTCAAGGCTGAATACGTCGTGTTCGACGCCGAAGCCGTGGCCAGCCAGGTGCAGGTGACCGACGCCGAAGTCACCGACTACTACAACAAGAACCTCAAGAGCTACACCACGCCGGAACAGCGCACCGCGAGCCACATCCTGATCACGGTGGCGCGCGACGCCAAGCCGGCCGACCAGGCGGCCGCGAAGGCCAAGGCCGAGGCAGTGCTGGCCGAGGTCCGCAAGAACCCGGACAACTTCGCCGAGATCGCCAAGGCGCAGTCGCAGGATCCGGGCTCGGCCCCGTCGGGCGGCGACCTGGGCGTGGTCGAGAAGGGCGGTCTCGTCAAGCCGGTGGAAGACGCAATCTATGCGCTGAAGGAAGGCCAGACCAGTGGTGTGGTGCAGTCGGAGTTCGGCTACCACATCATCAAGCTCACGTCGCTCAAGCCCGCCGCGCAGAAGCCGCTGGACGGCGCGAAGGAAGAGATCGCTGCCGACCTGAAGAAGCAGAAGATGTCGAAGAAGTACTCGGAAATGGCCGAGATCTTCACCAACATGGTCTACGAGCAGTCGGAGAGCCTCAAGCCCGTGGCCGACAAGCTGGGCCTGAAGATCCAGACCGTGGACGGCCTGACCCGCAAGCCGAACCCGCAGCAGGCGCAGGCGCCGTTCAACAACGAGAAATTCCTGGCCGCGCTGTTCGGCGTGGACGCCGTCAAGAACAAGCGCAACACCGAAGCCGTGGAAGTGGCGCCGAGCGTGCTGATCTCGGGTCGCGTGGTCGAGTTCAAGCCGGCCACCAAGCGTCCGTTGGCTGAAGTCGACGCCCTGATCCGCCAGCGCGTGACGATCGAGGAAGCTGCGCGCCTGGCGCGTGCCGCCGGCGAACAGAAGCTGAACGCTGCCAAGGCATCGGGCGACGCCACCGGCTTCGGCGAGCCGAAGGTCGTGGCACGCACCAAGGAACCGACCATCAACACCACCGCCGCAATCGCGGTGCTGAAGGCGGACGTGAGCAAGCTGCCGGCCTACGTGGGCGTCGAGATTCCGGGCCAGGGCTATGGCGTCTACCGCATCGGCAAGGTCTCGCAGCCCGCCGCACCGGACGCGAACCGCCGCAAGCAGGAAGCGCAGACCGTAGCTGGTATGGTCGGCCAGGCGGAGATGTTCAACTACGTCGAAGCCTTGAAGTCCAAGGCCAAGGCGAAGATCAACGTGCAGCCGTCGCAGCTCGGGGCGAAGACCGAGTAAGCGGCAAGCAGGTAAAGAAAAGCCCGGCTGTGTGAGCAGCCGGGCTTTTTGTTTTGTATGTTGAATCGTGGCGCAGCATCGATGATGCCACACCCTTAGCACGTCATCCCGGCGTAGGCCGGGATCCAAGTTTGCACATGACGCCAGGAACGCTTGCGTTCTCCCAGTGCGACGGAATTGGATCCCGGCCTGCGCCGGGATGACGGATCAAAGGCGAGCGGTGAGAATGATGCTAACGGTACTCAAGCAGGATGCAAACTGCGCGCAGCGGCTTCGAAATCACCCTCCGCAATATCGCCCAGCTCCAGCACCTCCGCCTTCGGAAACTGCACGAAGTTCCTGTCGATCGAACGCAGGTAGGCCGGATCGTAGTGCTCCACCAGCAGCTGGTCCACCAGCTCCGCCATCGCGCCGCTATTGGCCATCTCGTGCCAGGCCTTGATCTTCTCGTGGCCGTGCAGCTGCACCAGGTGGTCCAGCTGGCCGGTCAGGGCGGCGGGGTCCTTGCAGAAGTGCTCGTAGTCTTCCATCAGCAGCCGCACCCGGTTCTCGCGCGACAGCGACAGGGAGATGCAGGGCGAGGCGCGCATGCGCTGCATCACCGCATCCGGCACGCGCAGGTTGCCGACCTTTTTGCTTTCCGATTCCACGAACACCGGCCGGCTGGGGTCATAGTGGCGCAGCTGGTGCCAGATCTGGCTCTCGAACATCTTCTGCGTCGGCTGCGGTTCGTCGGGCAGATGGCCCAGTACCGAGCCGCGGTGGGCGGCCAGCTTTTCGAGATCGAGCACCTGGGCACCCATACGGTCCAGGGTCTCGAGCAGGCGGCTCTTGCCGCTGCCGGTGGTGCCGCAGACCACGCGGAAGTCCAGCTCCGGCGGATTCTCCAGGGCGCTGGCCACGTGCGCGCGATAGGCCTTATAGCCGCCGTCGAGCTGCACCACCGGCCAGCCGATCTTGGCCAGGATGTGGGCCATCGAGCCGCTGCGGTTGCCGCCGCGCCAGCAGTAGACCAGCGGCTTCCATTCGCGCGGCTTGTCCGCAAACAGAGTCTCGATATGGCGCGCGATGTTGGCGGCCACCAGCGGCGCGCCGACGCGCTTGGCCTCGAAGGCGCCAACCTGCTTGTACAGCGTGCCGACCCGGATGCGCTGGGCGTCGTCCAGCACCGGCGCGTTGATCGCACCCGGGATGCGGTCGAGCGCGTACTCCGACTCGCTGCGTGCGTCGATGATGGTGTCGAAGGAATCGAGGTCGGGAAGGATGTCGGCGAAGCTCAGGACGGCAGGGTATTTCATTATTTTTTCACGAGCGGCGCGAATTGCGGCCAGATGTTGTTCAGGATGATGGGGTGGGCGGCGGCCGTCGGGTGCAGGCGGTCCTGCTGGAACAGGGCCGGCTTGTCGGCGACGCCTTCCAGCATGAAGGGCACCAGCGGCGATTTGGTTTCGGTGGAAAGCTTCTTGAACATGTTGAAGAAGCTCTCGGTGTAGGCGCGGCCGTAGTTGGGTGGCATGCGCATGCCGACCAGCACCACCTGCGCCTTCTTCTGCTGCGCCATGCTGACCATCGCGCGCAGGTTGCTTTCGGCCGATGCCACCGGCAGGCCGCGCAGGCCGTCGTTGGCGCCGAGCTCGAGGATCATGATGTCGGGCTTGTGCTGCTCCAGCAGGGCGGGCAGGCGGGTGCGCCCGCCGATGGTGGTCTCGCCGCTGACGCTGGCGTTGACCACCTTGGCCTGGACGTTCTCGGCCTTGAGCTTCCGCTCGAGCAGGGCGACCCAGCCGGTGCCGCGGGTAATGCCATATTCGGCGGACAGGCTGTCACCCACCACGAGCACGGTTTTTGGTGCAGAATAGGCGCTCGCCGATGCTGCCAGCATCAGGCAGGCACCGACGGACAACTTTTTAAGAATAGCTAGCATGCGTGATCACCCCGAGGCGTACAAGAATGGTCTGGTCAAAGATACGGCAGCGACGCCCGATGTCCGTACCCCGGCGATTGCCGTCAGCGGCCTGACGAAGCGGGTGGCGGACGCCAGCGGCGAACTCACCATCCTGCAAAACATCGATTTTACCGTGCAACCGGCCGAGACGCTCGCGCTCGTCGGCGCTTCCGGCTCGGGCAAGTCGACCCTGCTCGGCCTGCTGGCCGGCCTCGATACGCCGACCGAAGGCAAGGTGCTGCTGGGCGGGACCGATATCTTCGCCCTCGACGAGGACGGCCGCGCCGCCTTCCGCAAGGCCAAGCTAGGCTTCGTGTTCCAGTCCTTCCAGCTACTGGCCCACCTGAACGCGGTGGAAAACGTGATGCTGCCGCTGGAACTGCGCGGCGACGCCGACGCCCGCGCCAAAGCCGAAGCGATGCTGGGCCGCGTCGGTCTGGGCAGCCGCCTGCGCCACTACCCCAAGTATCTATCCGGCGGCGAACAGCAGCGCGTCGCGCTGGCGCGCGCCTTTGTCACCGAGCCGCCGCTGCTGTTCGCGGACGAGCCGACCGGCAGCCTGGATGCCGCCACGGGCGAGTCGATCATTCAGCTGATGTTCGAACTGAACCGCGAACGCGGATCCACCCTCGTGCTGGTGACGCACGACCCGGCGATGGCCGCGCGCTGCGGCCGCACCATCACGATCGCCGCCGGCCGCCTGGCTTAATTTCTCGCCGCTTCCAGCACCAGGAGGTTCAGCACCGCGCGCGCGGCCGCCGGCAGTTCGCCCGCCGTCATGCCGATCGGCCCGACGCCGTGCGCCACCAAGAGGTCGGCCGCCGCCCCATGGATCCACGCCGCTCCCGCTGCCGCTTCCCATGCCGGCCAGCCCTGCGCCAGCAGGGCGCCGCAGATCCCCGCCAGGACGTCGCCGCTGCCAGCCGTCGCAAGGCCCGCATTGCCGGTCGGGTTGACCAGCATGGCGCCGTCCGGACGCGCAATGACCGAGCCCGATCCCTTCAGGATGACGGCCGCCCCCGTGCGCAGGGCCATCTCGCGCGCCGCCGTCAATCGGTCGGCCTGGATCGCGCTTGCTGTCATGCCGAGCAGGCGCGCCGCTTCCAGTGGGTGTGGCGTCAGCACTGCCGGCGCCATGCGCTGCGCCAGGCGTCCCAGCAGGTCGGGGCTGGCGCCGATCAGGTTGATGGCATCGGCGTCGATCACCAGCGGGCTGTCGCTGTCCAGGGCCTTGGCCAGCAGGCGCATGGCGGTCGCGGAACCGCCCATGCCGGGCCCGATGACGAGCGTCCGCTTGGCAAAATCGAAGTCGTCGGCCAGGCGGAACATGAGCTCGGGCTGCACGCTGTCGTAGCCGGGGCCGGGGTCGAGCATCGCGACAAAGGTCCGGCCGGCGCCGGCGTACAGGGCGCCGCGCGCGGCCAGGACCGGGGCACCCGCCATGCCGTGCGCGCCGCCCATCACGGCGACGTCGCCGAAGCTGCCCTTGTGGGTGTTGTGCCGCCGCGCCGCCAGCCGTCCCGCGAACACCTCGGCCGAAGCGAGGCGCGCGGCAGGCGCGGGCAACAGGTCTTGCGCGAGGCCCAGCCGCTCGACCTGCACCTGGCCCGCGTGGTCGCGGCCGTCCGCCGTGTGCAGTCCAGGCTTGTTCGCCAGGAAGGTGATGGTGTGCGTGGCCCGCACCGCCACGCCGTCGGGGCCGATCACTGCGCCGGTGTCCGCATCCAGCCCGCTGGGCACATCGAGCGCCAGCACCGGGCAGCGCATGCTGTTGAGCGCGGCGACCAGGTCGCGGTATTCGCCCTCAATGGGGCGCGTGAGGCCGATGCCGAACAGGCCGTCGACCGCCAGGCCCCAGTCGGCGTCCGGCGGCAGCATGTCGATGAAGCCGACCGTGCCGTCGCGCGCGCGCTCGTGGGCGCTGGCTGCTTCATCGGTGGTTTCGCGCTGGCCCGGCAGATGCAGCACGGTGGCGTCCACGCCTGCATCGGCGAGGATCGCCGCCATCTCGAGCGCGTCGCCGCCATTGTTGCCCGGACCGGCCAGCAGCAGGACCGGCTTGTCGCGCCGCTCTCCCAGCAGCTCGAGGGCAAATTTGGCCGCGGCTTCGCCGGCCCGGCGCATCAAGGCACCGGGCGGCAGGTCGGCATAGGCGGCCCGTTCGATTTCGCGCAGCTGCGCGGCGGTGTAGAGGTCGGTGTCCATGAGCATATTGTCATGCATTTTCGCCAAACCGGTCGCGCGGGCGGACTACAATAGGCGTTTCTACCCGCAGCAGGAGTACATACATGGACTGGCAGTTCTGGATCGACCGTGGCGGCACCTTCACCGATATCGTGGCACGCCGGCCCGACGGGCAGCTGGTAACGCACAAGCTGCTGTCCGAGAATCCGGAACAGTACCGCGATGCGGCGGTGGCCGGCATCCGCCACCTGCTCGGCCTGGCCGCGGGCGAGCAGGTACCGGTGGTGCAGGTGGAGGCCGTCAAGATGGGTACCACGGTGGCCACCAACGCGCTGCTGGAGCGCAAGGGCGAGCCGACCGTGCTGGCCATCACCCGCGGCTTCCGCGATGCACTGCGCATCGCCTACCAGAACCGGCCGCGCCTGTTCGACCGCCACATCGTGCTGCCCGAGCTGCTGTACGCCGAGGTCCTCGAAATCGAGGAGCGCATGGGCGCCCACGGCGACGTGGTGCTGCCCTTGGACGAAGCCGCCACCCGCGCGGTGCTGCAGGGCGCCTTTGATCGCGGCCTGCGTTCGCTCGCCATCGTGTTCATGCATGGCTACCGCTATACCGCCCACGAGGCGGCGACCGCCCGCATTGCGCGCGAAATCGGCTTTACCCAGGTCTCGGTATCGTACGAGGTCAGCCCCTTGATGAAACTGGTGGCGCGCGGCGACACCACCGTCGTCGATGCCTACCTGTCGCCGATCCTGCGCCGCTACGTCGATCAGGTGGCGGGCGAGCTGCCCGGGGTGAACCTGCAGTTCATGCAGTCCAGCGGCGGACTGACCGATGCGCGCGCTTTCCAGGGCAAGGACAGCATCCTGTCCGGCCCGGCGGGCGGCATCGTCGGCATGGTGCGCGCCAGCCGGCTGGCCGGCTTCGAGCGGGTGATCGGCTTCGACATGGGCGGCACCTCGACCGACGTGTCGCACTTTTCCGGTGAGTTCGAAAGGGTGTTCGAGACCCAGGTGGCGGGCGTTCGCATGCGCGCGCCAATGATGAGCATCCATACCGTGGCGGCCGGGGGCGGCTCGATCCTGCACTTCGACGGCACCCGCTACCGCGTCGGCCCGGACAGCGCCGGCGCCAACCCGGGCCCTGCCAGCTACCGCCGCGGCGGTCCGCTGGCGGTCACCGACTGCAACGTCATGCTCGGCAAGATCCAGCCGCAGCATTTCCCGCGCCTGTTCGGCGCAAGCGGAGATGAGCCGCTCGACCTGGAAGCGGTGCGCGCCGGCTTTGCCGCCATGGCGGAGCACATCGGCCAGGCTACCGGCAGCACGCCTGCGCCGGAAGAAGTGGCGGAAGGCTTCATCCAGATCGCGGTCGGCAACATGGCCAATGCGATCAAGCAGATCTCAGTGCAGCGCGGACACGACGTCACCGAGTACGCACTCACGAGCTTCGGCGGCGCCGGCGGCCAGCATGCCTGCCTGGTGGCCGATGCGCTCGGGATGAAGACCGTGTTCATTCATTCGCTGGCCGGCGTGCTGTCGGCCTACGGCATGGGCCTGGCTGACCAGACCGCGATGCGCGAGCAGGCCGTCGAGCAGCGCCTGAAGGATGCCGGCATCGACGCGCTGGCGGTGCGCCTGGCCGCGCTGGGCGCCAATGCGCGCGACCAGCTGCTGGGGCAGGGCGTGGCTCCGGAGCGCATCGAACTGGTGCAGCGCGTGCACCTGCGTTACGAAGGCACCGATTCGGCCATCGTCGTGCCATTCGGCGAGCTGGACACCATGCAGACGGCCTTCGAGGGCGCCTACAAGCGCCGCTATTCCTTCCTGATGCCGTCGCGCGCGCTGGTGGTCGAGGCAGTGTCGGTCGAGGCCATCGGCCGCTCGGATGCGCCGGCCGAAGCGCGGGCGGGTGAAAACTCCGACGGCTCGATGCCGGCGCCGGGCGAAACCGTCCGCATGTTCAGCGGCGGCGCCTGGCTGGACACCGGCGTGTTCCTGCGCGCGGCCATCCAAGCCGGCGACATCGTGCGCGGCCCGGCCATCATCGCCGAGGCGAACGCCACCACCGTGGTGGAAGCGGGCTGGCAGGCCCAGGTAACGGCCTACAATCACCTGGTTCTGCGCCGGGTGGAAGCGCTGCCCGAACGGCGCGCCATCGGCACCACGGCCGACCCGGTCATGCTGGAGATCTTCAACAACCTGTTCATGTCGATCGCCGAGCAGATGGGCCTGCGCCTGCAGAACACGGCCTATTCGGTGAACATCAAGGAGCGCCTCGACTTCAGCTGCGCGATCTTCGACGCCGACGGCAATCTGGTGGCGAATGCGCCGCACATGCCGGTGCACCTGGGCTCGATGGGCGAGAGCATCAAGTCCGTGATGCGCAAGAACGCCGGCACCATGAAAGCCGGCGACGTCTATGCCCTGAACGACCCGTACAACGGCGGCACCCACCTGCCGGATGTCACGGTGATTTCGCCCGTGTTCGACGAGACTGGCCGCGAAATCCTTTTTTACGTCGGCTCGCGCGGCCACCACGCCGACATCGGCGGCACGACGCCAGGCTCGATGCCGCCGGACTCGCACCACATCGAGCAGGAGGGCGTCCTGATCGACAACTTCAAGCTGGTGGACGGCCTCGACGGCGTGCTGCGCGAGGGGGAGGCGCGTGCGCTGCTCCTTGGTGCGCGCTACCCGGCGCGCAACCCGGACCAGAACCTGGCGGACCTGCGCGCCCAGGTGGCAGCCAACCAGAAGGGCGTCGAGGAACTGCACAAGATGGTGGCGCATTTCGGCCTGGACGTCGTGCGCGCCTACATGGGGCACGTGCAGGACAATGCGGAGGAAGCCGTGCGGCGCGTGATCTCGGCCCTGCAGGATGGGCAGTACCGCTATGAGCTCGACAACGGCGCGCGCATCGAGGTGGCGGTGCGCGTCGACCGCACGAACCGCAGCGCGGAGATCGACTTCACCGGCACCTCAGGCCAGCTGCCCAACAACTTCAATGCGCCCTCGAGCGTCTGCATGGCGGCGGTGCTGTACGTGTTCCGCACGCTGGTCGACGACGAGATCCCGCTGAATGCCGGCTGCCTCAAGCCGCTGAAGGTGATCATCCCGCCGGGCTCGATGCTCAATCCGCATTATCCGGCCTCAGTCGTGTCCGGGAACGTCGAGACCTCGACCTGCATCACCAATGCCCTCTACGGCGCGCTGGGCGTGATGGCGGCCAGCCAGGGCACGATGAACAACTTCACCTTCGGGAACGCGCGCTACCAGTACTACGAGACCATCTCCGGCGGCTCCGGGGCGGGCGAAGGTTTCGATGGGACCGACGTGGTGCAGACCAACATGACCAACTCGCGCCTGACCGACCCGGAGATCCTCGAGTTCCGCTTCCCGGTGCGGCTCGAGAGCTACGAGATCCGTCATGGCTCCGGCGGCGCCGGACGCTGGCGCGGCGGCAACGGCGGCGTGCGCAAGGTCCGCTTCCTGGAGCCGATGACGGCGGCGATCCTGTCGAACAACCGCATCCACGCGCCCTTCGGCATGGCCGGCGGCGAACCCGGGGAGCGGGGCCGCAACACCGTGCTGCGCGCCGACGGCAGCCTGGAGACCCTGGGCCATATCGGCAAGGTCGGCATGGAACAGGGCGACCTGTTCGTGATCGAGACGCCGGGCGGGGGCGGTTTCGGCAAGCCGGAATGTTGATGCGGCGGTTTATGCGCCAGAGGTAGTTGTTGCATCGTCCATCGCTTCGCCAGCAAGATAGGGGCCTTATCCTCTTTTGCGACCACGACGATGAAATGGATACGCCGCGTCTTCCTGCTGCTGGCCGTGCTGGCTTGCGTACTCGCCGGAGCGGTGCTCTGGACCGCGCTGGACTCGAAAAAGCCGGTGGGCTTCCAGATCACCCAAGCTGTGGACGAGGGCGGACAGGCCTTCCCCATCGGCGTGTGGTATCCGACCGAGGCGCGCCCCTGGCCGACCAGCTGGCTGGGACTGCGATTAATGAAGGTCGCGCGCGATGCGGAGGTAGCGGGTAGCGGCCTGCCGCTGGTCGTGATCTCGCACGGCAACGGAGGTGGACCGGGCAGCCATGCCGACCTCGCCCTTGCCCTGGCCGGAGCGGGTTACATCGTGGCGGCGCCCATGCACGCGGGCGACAATTTTACCGACCAAAGCGCTGCCGGGACGGTGCCCTGGCTGGGTGCGCGTTCACGTCAGCTGCGCGCGAGCGTCGACCATATGCTGGGGCGCTGGGAGGGACGAACCGGTATCGACGCAGGGCGGGTCGGCGCCTTCGGATTTTCCGCCGGCGGCGCGACGGTCCTTGTCGCGCTTGGCGCCCGGCCCGACCTGGGACAGATCGCGGCCCATTGCGCCCGAACGCCGGAGTTCATCTGTAAGCTGCTGCGCGAAGGCCGGTCTCCCTTGTTGAATCCTGCGCAGGCACGGGCGGGCAATGTCTTGTCGCCCGACGCCAGGATCAAGGCAGCCGTCGTCGCGGCGCCGGGCCTGGGATTCCTGATGCAGCCGGACGCCCTCGCTGAGGTACGCGCTCCCGTGCAGCTGTGGAGCGGCGAGCGGGACACGCATGTCCCGTACGCGAGCAACACCAGGATGGTTCGCGAGGGACTCGGTCAGCGCGCCGAGTTCCATTCGGTTCCCGGAGCGGGGCATTTCTCCTTCCTGGTGCCATGCGGCCTGTTCGGGCCTCCGCTCCTGTGCGCGGACAGCGCAGACTTCGACAGGGACGCCTTCCATGAGTCCATGAATGCGAGCGTCATCGCCTTCTTCGGCAAGCACCTGGGCAGCCTTGCGCAGGCGCCTCGATGACGAGGGCCGCCCTGTGACAATTCACGCGTTTTTCCGGGCCCTGCGGGCGCTACACTTGCGCTCCTTGCAGCCTGAATCGATGTTGGATCGCCGTGATTTGCCCGAAATGCAGCCATGCCCGCCCCCTTGACGCCACCAATCCGGACTGGCAGTGCCCCAGCTGCGGGGTCTGCTACGCCAAAGTGAACGCAGCGGCCGGCGAGCCTGCCCGGCCGCTGCATAAAGCCGCGGCAAACGTTGGGACGGGCCGTCAGTTCGGCTTGCTGCTGTTCGCCATCCCGCTGCTCGCGCTAGGCTGGGGCGCCAATTCGTATATCGAGCGCCGGGGGCTGGCAGAGGCGGAGACGATCGTGGTCGCCAAGCAGCAGGACAGTGAACGTGGCCGGGCGGCCCTCGACGCAGCCCTGCAGGCGTCCGGCGTGGACGCCAGGCTGTTGCAAGAGCTGGCAGGCCGTCTTGAGAAGAGCTGCGCCCGCAACAAGTACGGCCTGAGCGAAGGCGCTTGCCAGGCGCGCCTGCACGAACGCGAGGACGGGTGCGCGGCGTCGACCGCTCAACGCTTCCCTGGCCAGATCGGCGACACCGCGCGTCTGGAGCGAATCACCGTGGCCTATGTGGGCTGCATCTTCGAAGAAGGCTAGTGCGCCAGCGCGCCGTCGACGTTTGCGTCGATGCAATCGAAATGCGCGCCAAGCCGAGCTCCGATTGCAGCGCTGCAATCGCCTTCAAGCTGGGATGCGCGAGATTTTGCTGTCGAAGGCTTCGAGCCAGGCAGGCAGAGCGTCGGCCGGCATCGGCCGGGCGAGGTAGAAACCCTGGGCCATGTCGCAGCCCAGGGACTGCAGCCGTTCGTAGGTCGCCGCGTCTTCGACGCCCTCCGCGATCGTCTGCAGGCCGATCTTGCGCGCCAGCGACACGACGGTTTCGACGATGTGCTGGCTGTCGGGACTGCTCATCAGGTCGGACACGAAACTGCGGTCGATCTTCAGGTGCGACACTGGCAGGCGCTGCACGTAGGCCAGCGACGAATACCCGGTGCCGAAGTCGTCGATCGCAACCCGGACGCCTTGGCGTGCGAGCAGCTGCAGCTCGGCGGTGGTGCGGGCGACATCCAGCATCAGCGAACTTTCGGTGACCTCGAGTTCGAGCAGGCGCGGCGCGGCGCCGCAGCGCGCCAGCGTATCCAGGATCCGTCTGGCGAAGTCCGGGTGCGCCAGGTTGCGCGACGAGATATTCACGGCTACCGGCAGGTCGATGCCCTGCGCCTGCCACTGCAGCGCCTGGCCCAGGGCCGTCTCCAGCGCGAATGCGGTCAGCGCATGGATCAGGGTGCTCTGCTCGGCGCGCTCGATGAACACGGCGGGCCCGATCAGGCCGCGTTCGCGGTGGTTCCAGCGCATCAGGGCTTCGACCCCGCGCACGGTGCCGGTGCGCAGGCATACCTTGGGCTGGTAGTGCAGCAGCAGCTCGCGCCGCTCCAGCGCGATGCGCAGCCCGCTGAGGATGGCCAGGCTGTCCCTGGTCCTGTCGTGCAGCTGTACCTGGTAGTGGGCGATCTCGCTGCCGGTTTCGAACGCGTGGAAGGTGGCCGACTGGGCGCGGCGCAGGTAATCCTGCGGGGCCACGCCGGCGTCGGCCAGCACCACGTAGCCGACCAGGACGTCGAGGTGCAGCGGCACCTCGCGGTAGAGGAAGGGCAGCTGGAAGGCCGCGCCGACGCGGGCGAGGGTGTCGGCCGAGGCGCCCTCGGGATCCTCGAACAGCACCGCCAGCTGCTCGCTGCTGACGCGGAACACGCGGGCCCCGGGCGGCAGGCTGCCAAGCGCACGCCCGGCCAGCTGCGTCATGTTTTCCTCGACAACCGCCACCCCGAACACCGTGCGCAGCTCCGGCGCATTCCGGATCGACATCACCGCCAGCGCGCGGCGCGCGAAGCCGGACGGGTTGGCGTCGCCGGCGCCCAGCGCGTCGAGCAGGGCGGTCAGGTTGGGAAGTCCGGTGGCCGGGTCGTGCCGGGTCATCCACTGCAGCTTCCGTACCTGGGCGAGGGCCGCATTGCTTGCGATGCCGCTCAGGACGCCGACGAACAGGAAGAAGCCGGTGCGGAACAGCCAGTTGGCGGCCTTTTGCGGCTCGCCGGTGACGACCTCGATCGGCATCAGGGGACCGAGGGCGATGCCCGCGATGACGGCAATCAGGATGCCGCCGGACCAGCCGTAGCACAGGCCCGCCAGCATGACAGGAATGTACATCGAGTGCGAATAGACGTACTTGATGCCGCCGGTGGCATGCACCAGGGAATACACGCCGACCACCATCAACAGCAGTACCGGCAGCATGAGCCAGCCGGACTTGCCTTTGCCCGAACGGAGCCGGAAGTAGGTGTCGACGATCTTCATCGTTTATTGCCGGCCGCGGGCGCGCGGGGACAGGGTGCGGTTCACGTCGAGATACCGTACTTGCGCTTGGCCTGCTGGAACTCGTCCAGCAGCGCGGCCAGGCGTGGATGCGCCGGGTCCATCGCGCGCAGGCGCTCGATCTGTTCGTCCGCCACTTCGGCGAGGCTGTGGTCCCAACCGAGTTCGTTCACCTGGCGCAGGATGCCGCCCGCGACGGCGACCATCACCTGCAGGTTGCCCGGCGCCATGTGCAGGGCCTCGAGCAGGGTTTGCACCGCGCCGCGCACATCGCCCATGTTGCGTTTCTCGTCGGCCACGCCGAGCAGGATCTGGGCCTGGGCGCGCAGTTGCTGGCCCATGCCGTCGGCCAGGTCGGGGCGGCCGGCGCGCACGAACACGCCCATCGCTTCGTCCACCGTCACCGCGCTGGAGGTGTCATGCATGACCGTCATCATGACGTTCGAGGCCTGCTCGTCCATCTGGTGTTCCAGGCAGGCCTGGGCCAGGTTGATCCGCAAATTGGAGGACAGCCCGCTGCTGGTGCGCGCCGCGCTGACGGCGTTCGACAGCTCGGCCACCGCGGCGCTGACGTTGCCGGTCTTCTCCAGCAGCAGGGCGTTCGAATAGGCCTTGCAGGCGTCGACGTTGGCATTGCCGCGCATGCTGCGCTCCAGGTCGCGGATCACGCCGACGGCGCCCGCCACGTCGCCACGCGTTACCAGGGCCTTGACCAGGTTGACGTGGTCTTCGGGGTTGCGGAATTCCGAGTAGCGCGCCTTGGTCACGACCTGCTTGAAGGATTTCTCGGCTGCTTCGGCGTCGCCGTTTTCCATCGCGACTTCACCCAGCTTGCGCAGGCGGCGCACCATGTGCGGCGAGATCGAGACGGCTTCTTCCAGCACCTTCTGGGCGTCGGTACTGGCGCCCAGCTGTTCGTGGCAGCGCGCCAGCAGGTCGTAGGCCGCCATCAGGCGCGGATTGGCCTGCACCAGCGCCTCGAGGGTGTCGCGCGCTTCCTCGAACTGGCCCTGCGCGACCATGGTGCGCGCCAGGCCCAGCCCGGCCCAGCCCAGCGGACGCTCGGCCAGCACGTCGCGGTAGATCGCGGCCGCCTCGCGCTGTTCGCCCACCGACACGTGCAGCTCGGCCTTCAGGCGCAGGAAGTCGAGCGCGTAGCGCGGACTGGCGATGGCGGCGGTGGCGCAGGCGCGGATGGCGTCCACCGGCTTGCCTTGCGCCGCCAGTTGCCATACCGGGAGCAGGGCTGTGCGCCGCTCGAGCGCGCGCTTGATGCGGCTGCTCAGCATCTCGACGGTGAAGGGCTTCAGTACGTAATCGGTCGGAGTCAGCTCGGCCGCGCTGACCACCTTGTCGTACACGCCCTCGGAGGTGAGCATGATGAAGATGGTCGAGGCGGTGATCAAACGGTGGTGGCGCAGGTCTTCCAGCAACTGCTGGCCGTCCTGGCCGTCGCCGGACGGGCCGCCCAGGTCGTATTCGCACAGGATGATGTCGTAGCTGCGTTTGCCGAGCTGCTTGATGGCGGTGCTGGCATTCACGGCTGACTCGACCTTGCTGATGCCGGTCTGGTTCAGCATGTTTTGCAGGCTGCCGCGCATCCCCTGGCTGGGGTCGACGATCAGGACCGACAGGTTGGCGTTCTCTTGCATCTCGCACCATTTGTAATTATGTAGCCGTTACAATACCGATAAGTTCCTGCAGGATCAAGAAATGTCCGTTCTACAAGGTCAACGCTGGCGGGAATGCAACGCTGCATTGCAACACTGTATAATGGCGGGCTATCTTCCACCCTAGCAGCTACGCTGCATCAACCAACTTCTCAGCCATGTTGATTCTGCCGGGTTCCAACGCCCTTTCCGCCTTCCGTAGCCAACGCCTCCTGTCGCAACTCCAGGCCGTCGCACCGACGATTGCAGCAGTCCAGGCACGCTTCTACCACTTCATCGACACCAGCAGCCCGCTGTCGACGGACGACACCCAGCGCCTGTCGGCCATGCTCACCTATGGCGAGCCGGCTGCCGAGACACTCTACGAAGGCGTGAGCGAGGAGTTCTTCGTCATCCCGCGCCTGGGCACGATCTCGCCCTGGGCCTCGAAGGCCACCGACATCGCCCACAACTGCGGCATGGCGCACGTGCACCGCATCGAGCGCGGCGTCGGCTATACCGTGGTGCTGAAAGGTGGCATCCTCGGCACCGGCATCGGCGCGCCGAAGAAGCTGGCCGAGAACGAGGTCGCGCTCGTGGCCGCACTGCTGCACGACCGCATGACCGAGAGCGTGCTGCGCAATGCCGACGAGGCCCAGCGCCTGTTCGACGAACTGGAAGGCCGTCCGCTCGAGACGGTGGATGTGATCGGGCAGGGCCGCGACGCGCTGGTGCGCGCCAACACGGAACTCGGCCTGGCCATGTCGATCGACGAGATCGACTACCTGCACGAAGCGTTCACGAAAGCGCAGCGCAACCCGACCGACGTCGAGCTGATGATGTTCGCGCAGGCCAACTCGGAACACTGCCGCCACAAGATCTTCAACGCCGACTGGATCATCGACGGCGTCAAGCAGGACAAGTCGCTGTTCGGCATGATCAAGAACACGCACCAGCTGAATCCGCGCGGCACCGTGGTCGCCTACAGCGACAACTCCTCGATCATCGAGGGCGCCACCGTCACCCGCTTCTTCCCGCGCCTCGGCAACGAGTACGCGTCGTCGACGGAGCTGGTGCACACCCTGATGAAGGTGGAAACCCACAACCACCCGACCGCGATTTCCCCGTTCCCGGGCGCTTCGACCGGCGCCGGCGGCGAGATCCGCGACGAGGGCGCGACCGGCCGCGGCGCCAAGCCGAAGGCCGGCCTGACCGGCTTCACGGTCTCGAACCTGCTGCTGCCGGACGCCCAGCGTCCGTGGGAAAACGCGAGCGACGTCACTCAAGGCGCAGCCGGCCGCGTGGACGCGGTGTACGGCAAGCCGGAGCGCATCGCCTCGCCGCTGCAGATCATGATCGACGGCCCGATCGGCGGCGCCGCCTTCAGCAACGAATTCGGCCGCCCGGTGCTGGGCGGTTACTTCCGCACCTACGAGCAGAACGTGGGCGCGGCGAACGCCGTCTACGGTTACCACAAGCCGATCATGATCGCCGGCGGCATCGGCAACATCTCGGCCGAGCATACCCACAAGGACGAGATCCCGGTCGGCAGCCTCCTGATCCAGCTGGGCGGCCCGGGCATGCGCATCGGCATGGGCGGCTCGGCCGCGTCCTCGATGGCGACCGGCACCAACACCGCCGACCTGGACTTCGACTCGGTCCAGCGCGGCAATCCGGAAATGGAGCGCCGTGCCCAGGAAGTCATCAACGGCTGCTGGCAGATGGGCGCCGATAACCCGATTATCTCGATCCACGACGTGGGCGCGGGCGGCCTGTCGAACGCCTTCCCGGAAATCGTCAACGACGCCAAGCGCGGCGCGATCTTCGACCTGCGCAAGGTGCCGCTCGAAGAATCCGGCATGGCGCCGAAAGAGATCTGGTCCAACGAATCGCAGGAGCGCTACGTGCTGGCGATCGCGCCGATGGACCTCGACAAGTTCGCCGCCCTGTGCGAGCGCGAGCGTTGCCCGTATGCAGTGGTCGGCACTGCGACCGAGGAACGCCAGCTGAAGGTGATCGACCCGCAGGCCAACAACAACCCGGTCGACATGCCGATGGACGTCCTGCTGGGCAAACCGCCGAAGATGCTGCGCGACGTCGAGCACGTGCGCTACGACTTCCCGGCCATCGACCTGACCGGCATCGAGCTGGGCGAAGCCGCACGCCGCGTCCTGCTCAACCCGACCGTGGCCGATAAATCCTTCCTGATCACCATCGGCGACCGCACCGTGGGTGCGATGACCGTGCGCGACCAGATGGTCGGTCCGTGGCAGGTGCCGGTGGCCGATTGCGCCGTCACCGCCATGTCCTACGACGGTTTTGTCGGTGAAGCGATGGCGATGGGCGAGCGCACCCCGCTGGCGGTGATCAACGCCGCCGCCTCGGGCCGCATGGCCGTGGGCGAGGCGATCACCAACATCGCCGCCGCCGCGATCGACGACATCTCGGACATCAAGCTGTCGGCCAACTGGATGGCGGCCTGCGGCCAGCCGGGCCAGGACGCCGCCCTGTTCGATACCGTGAAGGCGGTGGGCATGGAGCTGTGCCCGGCGCTGGGCGTGTCTATCCCGGTCGGCAAGGATTCGCTGTCGATGCGCACCACCTGGAACGATGAAGGTGCGAGCAAGTCGGTGGTGTCGCCGGTGTCGCTGATCGTTTCGAGCTTTGCGCCGGTGGCGGACGTGCGCCGTTCGCTGACCCCGCAGCTGCGCACGGACCTCGGCGACACCGCCCTGGTGCTGGTCGACCTCGGCCGCGGCAAGAACCGCCTCGGCGCTTCGATCCTGGCCCAGGTGACCCAGCAGTTGGGCGACAGTGTGCCGGACGTCGACGCACCGGACGACCTGAAGGCCTTCTTCAATGCCGTGCAGCGCCTGAACCGCGAAGGCAAGCTGCTGGCCTACCACGACCGTTCGGACGGCGGCCTGTTCGCCACCCTGTGCGAGATGGCCTTCGCCGGCCGCGCCGGCGTGTCGGTGAACCTCGACATCCTGACCATGGAAGGCGAGCACGCTTCCGACTGGGGCGACGCCAAGAACTGGACCACGCAAGTGGGCGAGCGCCGCAACGAGATGACCCTGCGCGCGCTGTTCAGCGAAGAGCTGGGCGCGGTGCTGCAGGTACGCATGGACGACAAGCAGGCCGTGATGGCGGTGCTGCGTGAGCTGGGCCTGGGCGCCTGCAGCCACATCATCGGTAAAGTGAACGACCGCGGCGTGATCGAGTTCACCCGTGATGCGAAAGTCATCTACAGCGAGAAGCGTAGCGTCCTGCACCGCCTGTGGAGCGAGACCAGCTGGCGCATTGCGCGCCTGCGCGACAATCCGGACTGCGCCGACCAGGAATACGATCGCCTGCTGGACGAAAGCGATCCGGGCATGTCGCCGATTGTGACCTTCGACCTGCGCGACAATGTAGCCGCGCCCTTCATCGCGACCGGCGTGCGTCCGCGCGTGGCCATCCTGCGCGAGCAGGGCGTCAACTCGCACATCGAGACTGCCTGGGCCATGCACGAAGCGGGCTTCACAGCCATTGACGTTCACATGAGCGACCTGATCGCCGGCCGTGCCAAGCTGGATGACTTTAAGGGCATCATCGCCGTCGGCGGCTTCTCCTACGGCGACGTGCTGGGCGCGGGTGAAGGCTGGGCCAAGACCATCCTGTTCAACCCGCAACTGGCGGACCAGTTCGCGAAGTTCTTCGCGCGCCAGGACACCTTCGGCATGGGCGTGTGCAACGGCTGCCAGATGCTGAGCAACCTGAAATCGATCATCCCGGGCGCCCACGCCTGGCCGAAGTTCACCCGCAACAAGTCGGAACAGTTCGAAGCGCGCTTCGGCATGGTCGAGGTGCTGGACTCGCCGTCGATCTTCTTCGCCGGCATGGCAGGCACCCAGGCGCCGATCGCCATCGCCCACGGCGAAGGCTTCGCCGACTTCTCGCTGACCGGCGACCTGACCGGCGTCATGAAGGCGATGCGCTACGTCGACAACCGCGGCCAGGCGACCGAGACCTATCCGTTCAACCCGAACGGCTCGCCGGGCGGCCTGACCGCCGTGACGACCGAAGACGGCCGCTTCACCGCCATGATGCCGCACGGCGAGCGCGTGTTCCGCACCGTCGTGCACTCGTGGGCGCCGGATGCCTGGCCGGACGAATCGCCATGGATGCGCATGTTCCGCAATGCGCGCAAGTGGGTCGGCTGATCGCTCCACGCGACGACGAAGAGCGCCTCCTCGGAGGAATGCCGGTCAGTTAGTGAGAATCGTAGGGTGGGCGGCTTGCCCGCCCACGCGGTGATAGTTGTGATACGAACAGCCGCACGGGCTGCAGTGGTGTGACTAGACCGCGTGGGCGGGAGACCCGCCCACCCTACGGATGAGCGATAGCTCTTAAGTGACTGGCATTACTCCTCGGAGGCGTTTTTTCATGCTTGAATCGTAGGGGTGATCTGGTCCAGTGGACCGGACCACTCCTACGGGCGTGACAGTTCAGCTACCCCAGATCGGCTCGTCCGGGGTGCCGTTGCCGCCCGGGGTGCCCGGGGTCTTGCCGGCACCCGCGCCGGCCCCGCCCAGGTTGCCGCCGCCGGCGCCACCCTGGCTGCCGCCGGCGCTGCCGCTACCCGTATCGCCACCGCCGCCACCACCGCCCCCTGTCTCGGACCGGCCCGCGCTACCGCGGCTGGTTTGCGCCGCGCCTGCCGGCATGGCGTTCGCGTCCGGTGGCGAGGGCAGGAAATCGCCCTGCTGGCTGTCGCCGCCGTGTGCGCCGCCCGTGTAGTGGCCGGCGTTCGACTGCACCGCGCCTGCACCCGGATCCTGGGCCGGCACCTGGTACTGCCACAGGCCGCCCTGCGAGGCTTTGCTGTCTTCCTGCGTGGCTGCGCCACGCTTTGCCTGTTCCTTGTCCATGCTGTCCTCCTGTCTATGCATGGCTCGATGGTAGTCTTCTAGAGCGAGCCTTCAATAGGACGAGCGAGCAGACGTGCGTAGGAGAGGGCGCACGTGCTTGCCCAAAGAAAAAGGCGCTTCCGCGGAAGCGCCTTCGTTGCAAGCGATCAGGAACGGTCTGTACCCGCCGAACCGCTCATGTTGCCGTCTGCATTGCTGGCCATGTCCGGGGCGCCGCCGGCTGCGCCGCCATTGGCCTGGGCCTCGCGGCTGGCCTGGATGCCGCCGACCGTGCCGCCGGCCGGATCGGTGGCGCTGCCGGCGCCGCTCAGCGGCTGTCCCGGGGCGTTGACGTTGCTGTAGGCAGGTGCGCTGACGATGCCGCCGCCATGACCCGCCGCATTGGCTGTGTAGTGTCCCGCGTTCGACTGTTCCGCGCCTGTCCCGCTGCCGGGTGGCGGCACTTGGTTGCGCCAGACCGGCTCGGCCGACTGGTCAGCCCCAAGTGCGCCGCCGCCTGCGCCGGGGAGGCTCATGTCGTCGCCGGCCGTGCGCATGTCCTCGCCCGGCCCCTCGCGGCCGCCGTCGGGTACTGGTCCTTGCTGGGTGCGCTGTTCGGTGCTCATGCTGGTCTCCTTGTGGTTGTCCTGGAGACCATCTTAGCCGTCGTGGCAGGCGACTAAATAGGCGCACGCACCGCGCCGCCGTAGGACAGTTCCGAAATGAAAAAAGCGCCCGCGAGGGGCGCTTTCTTGCTGGATTCAGCTGAAGACCAGGATTACTGGATCTTGGCCTTCTTGACCAGGCTTTCGCGGTACTGCGCCAGCTGGCGCTGCTGCAGCGATTCCGCGACCTGCTGCTTGACTTCGTCCAGGGCCGGGATCTTGGCTTGGCGAACGTCTTCCAGCTTGATCACGTGGAAACCGTACTGGGTCTTGACCGGGGTGTCGGTGATGGCGCCTTTTTGCAGGGCGACCATGGCCTTCGAGAACTCAGGCACGTAGTTGGCCGGGCTTGCCCAGTCCAGGTCGCCGCCGTTGGCTGCCGAACCATCTTTCGAGTTGGCCTTGGCCAGGTCTTCGAACTTGGCGCCGCCCTTCAGCTTGGTGATCAGGGCCTTGGCTTCGTCTTCGGTCGGAACCAGGATGTGGCGTGCGTGGTATTCCTTGTCGCCCACTTGCGCCTTGAAGCGATCGTACTCGGCCTTGATGTCGGCGTCCTTGATCGGGTTCTTCTTGACGTAGTCGGCCAGCATCGCGTTGATGATGATGCTCTGGCGGGCGTTGTCGATCGCAGCCTTGACGTCGGCGCGGCCGCCGACGCCTTGCTTGTCGGCTTCCTGGATCAGGACTTCGCGGCCGATCAGCTCTTTCTTGATCGCATCGCGCAGCGCGGGCGTATCGGTAGCGCGGCCCTGTGCGACCACTTGCTTGACCATCTGGTCAAGCTTTGCCGCCGGGATCGGCTTGCCATTCACGGTGGCGGCGTTCTGCGCGAAGGCAGGCGCGGCGATCATCGTGGTTACGGCAAAGCTGATTGCCAAGGACAGGCGGGCTGGCTTCAAAATCATTGTTGAGGTCCTATCTAAACACAAAAAGTTCGCCGCGCGGCGGCAATAACCGGTGCCCATGAGCACCGGCGGTAGTACATCTTACTGCACCTTTGCCTTTTTGACCATTTGCTCACGGTAGGCCGCGAGTTTTTGCTGGGCCAGGGCGTCGGCGATCTGCGGCTTGACTTCGTCCAGCGACGGCAGCTTGGCGGCGCGGGTATCGTCCAGCTTGATGACGTGGAAGCCGTTGGCGGTCTTCACCGGCTTGTCGGTGACGGCGCCTTTCTGCAGCTTGGTGAAGCCGGCGGCGAATTCAGGCGGGAAGGAGGCCGGGGTAGCCCAGTCCAGGTCGCCGCCGTTGTTGGCGGTGCCGGTGTCCTTCGACTGCTTGGCCAGTTCCTCGAACTTGGCGCCGCCCTTGATCTTGGCGATCACGGCGTTCGCATCGGCTTCGGTGTCCAGCAGGATGTGGCGGACGTGGTATTCCTTGTCGCCGGTCTGGGCCTTGAACTTGTCGTACTCGGCCTTGATTTCGGCATCGGTCACCGGGTTCTTGGCGATGTAGTCGCGGGCCAGCTGGTTGACCACGATGGCCTGGCGCGCATTGTCGAGCGCCTGCCTGACTTCCGGCTTCTTGTCGTAGCCCTGCTTGATCGCTTCCTGCATCAACACTTCGCGCGCGATCATCTCTTCCTTGATCGCTGCGCGCATCTGCACCGAATCCTGGCCCTGGCCGGCGGCGACCAGCTGCTTGACGGCTTCGTCCACGCGCGAGGTCGGGATGGCTTTGCCGTTCACGACGGCGAGGTTCTGGGCGAAGGCAGGTGCTGCGGCAACGGCGATCAGAGCTAACAGCAGGCGTGCTGGCTTAAAAGTCATTTCTGGAATTCCTGTGGGAGGGATGTGCTTGGACGAGATTTGATTAGTTCTTGTACTTCAAGTTCTGGTACTTCGCGTTACATATTGTCGGCCACTATTCTTAAAGCTGACTGAAGATGAGCTACAGGCGTTCCCCCAGGAATCCGGCAAGGGCCTCAGCCCCCGCTTTGCTCCGCCGGCGTCTGGGCCGTGATGGCCAGCGCATGGATTTCCGCCTTGTTGATCATTTCGTGAACGGCATCATACACAAGACGATGGCGCATGACTAGCGTGAGGCCCTGGAACTTGTCGGACACGATCTTCACACTGTAGTGGCTGCCCCCGGAGGCGGCGCCGGCGTGGCCGGCGTGCAGGTGCGAATCGTCGCTGATTTCCAGCAGGGTGGGGGCGAGTTCGGCCTGCAGGCGTTCGCGCAGGCGTTCGGTACGATTAGCTTCCATTTTGGGCGTCCTCCTGTATATGTTTTGACAAGAACAGCGACTGGATGATGATAAAGGCGAACAGGATGCCGCTGATGCCGAACAGCTTGAAACTGACCCAGGCGCCGGTATCGCTACGGAAGACCACGAAAGCCATCAGGAGGTTCAAAAAGCCGAGCCCGACGAAGAAGGCGATCCAAGCATACAGCACGCGGTTCCAGACGGCGTCCGGCAGGCTCATGGCGCCGCCAAGCGCCGAGCGCATCAGGTTCTTGCGGTAGATCAGCTGGGCCAGCAGCAGCGCGGCGCCGAAGGCCCAGTACAGGATGGTCGGCTTCCACTTGATGAAGGTCTCGTCATGGAAATAGATGGTGGCGCCGCCGGCGATTACCACCACGCCCAGCGAGAGCCACAGCATGCCGTCGACCTTCTTGCGGCGCGCCAGCAGGTAGACGATCTGCAGCACCGTGGCCAGGATCGTGACGGCGGTGGCCAGCAGGATCGGCGCCTGCGCCGCCGGCACCGCGCCGCCGGAAATGAGGAAGCCGAGGTAGTCGGAGGTCAGGCCGTGGGCCCATTCCGGGTTGCTTTCGCCATACTTGTAGATGCCGAAGAACAGGATCACCGGCAGCATGTCGAACAAAAACTTGATCATGTAGAGTCCTCAGCGGTTCAGGCGGGCTCGAAGCGCAGGGCGGCCGAGTTGATGCAGTAGCGCAGGCCGGTCGGCGGCGGGCCGTCCGGGAACACGTGGCCGAGGTGGGCGTCGCACACGGCGCAGATGATCTCGGTGCGCACCATGCCGTGGGTGCGGTCGACCTTTTCGATGACATTGTCCGGGTCGAGCGCCTTGAAGTAGCTTGGCCAGCCGCAGCCGGATTCGAACTTGGCGTCGGACTCGAACAGCGCGGTGTTGCAGCACACACAGTGGTAGATGCCGTGCTCGTGGTGATCCCAGTACTTGCCGGTGAAGGCGCGCTCGGTGGCGGCGTGGCGGGTCACCTGGTATTGCATCGGGTCGAGCTGGGCGCGCCATTCGGCGTCGCTCTTGGTCACTTTATCGTTCATGGTCGTTCTCGTGGTCTCAGGAAGAGCAGCTCACTTCGAGGTGGGCTGCCCAGTCGGGCGGCAGGGCCGCATAGGATTCGTTTTCCGGCTGCTCGTCGAAGGGGCGCTCGAGGATGGCCAGCAGCTTGTGCACGCCGCCGAAGTCGCCGTTCTGGGCCTGTTCGATGGCGCTCTGCGCCAGGTAATTACGCAGCACGTATTTCGGGTTGGTGCGGTGCATGGCGGCGCGGCGCAGCTCGTCGCGGCTGTCTTCGGCCTTCAGGCGCGCGCGGTATTGAACGGCCCAGGCGTCAAAGGCCGCGCGGTCCAGGAACAGGTCACGCAGCGGCGCATCGCTCTCCAGGCTGCCTTCGAGCTGCAGCTCGCCCAGGCGGCGGAAGAACAGGGTGAAGTCGGCGTGGTTTGCCTGCAGCAGCTGGAACATCGCGTCGAACAGGGCGCTGTCGCCGTCGCGCGCATCCAGCAGGCCCAGCTTGGCGTGCAGCAGCTCGTCCAGCTTGGCGCCGAACGCGGGACGGTAGACGTCCAGCGCTTCTTCGGTGTCCTCAGGCGTGCCGATCAGTGGCAGCAGGGCGTTGCCGAGCGCGTAGCAGTTCCAGTGGCCCACCGGCACCTGGTTGGCATACGAATAGCGGCCGCCCTGGTCGGTGTGGTTGCAAATGTGGTTCGCGTCGAAGGCTTCCATGAAGCCGAAGGGGCCGTAATCCAGGGTCAGGCCCAGGATCGACATATTGTCGGTGTTCATGACGCCATGCATGAAGCCGACCGCCTGCCAGTGGGCGATCATGACGGCGGTGCGGCGGGTGACCTCGGCCAGCAGCTCCTTGTAGGGATTGGCGGCGCCGGTGAATTCCGGATACCAGTTCTTGATGACGTAGTCGGCCAGGGTGCGCAGCTCGTCCTGCTTGTTGCGGTAGTGCCAGTGCTCGAAGGAGCCGAAGCGCACGAAGCTGGGCGCCATGCGGGTGACCACGGCGGCGGTCTCGACGGTCTCGCGCATCACGCGCTGGTTGGAGCCGGTCAGCATCAGGGCGCGGGTGGTCGGAATGCCGAGCGCGGCCATCGCTTCCGAGCACAGGAATTCGCGGATCGACGAGCGCAAGACGGCGCGGCCGTCGCCCATGCGCGAGTAAGGCGTCAGGCCAGCGCCCTTGAGCTGCAATTCCATTTGCCCAGTTGGCGTCGGCAGGTCGCCGAGCACGATCGCGCGGCCGTCGCCGAGCTGGCCGGCCCAGACGCCGAACTGGTGGCCCGAATACACGGCGGACAGTGGCTGAGAGCGCACCGCCACCTTGTTACCGGTGAACACGGCGACGAAATCTTCCTGCGCCAGCGCCTGCGAGTCGAGCCCCACCAGCGCCGCCGCAGGTGCGCTGGCAGCGATGAAATAGGGCGACGGCAAGGGCGTCGGCATCAGCCGGGTATAGAAGGCCGGCGGCAACTCGGCAAACGAGTTGTTGAAGGGGAGTTCGTCAGCAGTAATGGTCGTTCCTTCGCTTATGCGTGCGGTATGTGCAGGATTCTACCGTACCGGGCAGATTCTATCGGCGCACGCCTGCATCCGGCCATGGCGCCCAAGAGCGAGCGGGGATGGCGGCATGGATGCTGCATTGCATCATCGATTCTCGTTGACGCAGCGTAAGTCACCAGACGAAACTGAGCCATTAGTTGCCAATCTGCTCATGGAGTTCCGATGACCGCCGCCGTTTCCGTACACCAGACAAGTCCCCTGATGGGCCAGATGATGGACCAGCCGCTGCTCGTCTCGAGCATCATCGAATTCGCCGCGCGCCACTATGGCGCTAGCGAAATCGTCTCGCGCCGGGTGGAAGGCGACATCCACCGCTACACCTACCGCGAGTGCGAGCTGCGCGCCCGCCGCATGGCGCAGGCCCTGCAGGGCCTGGGCGTCGGGATGGGCGACCGGGTCGCGACGCTGGCCTGGAACGGCTACCGTCACATGGAGCTGTATTACGCCGTGTCCGGCTCGGGGGCTGTGCTGCACACCATCAACCCGCGCCTGCACCCGGAGCAGATCGCCTACATCATCAACCATGCTGAAGGCCAGTACCTGTTCTTCGACATGACGTTCCTGCCCGCGATCGAGCAGATGGCGCGCCACTGCAAGACCATCAAGGGCTATGTCGCCATGTGCGAGCGCAGCCACATGCCGAAGGAAACCAGCATCCCGACCCTGCTGTGCTACGAGGACCTGATCGCCACCGCTTCGGGCGAATATGCCTGGCCGCAGTTCGACGAGCGCTCCGCCGCGGCCCTGTGCTATACCTCGGGCACGACCGGCAACCCGAAGGGCGCGCTGTACTCGCATCGCTCGACCGTGCTGCATGCCTACGCCTCGGCGATGCCGAACGCGCTGAACGTCTCGGCGGCCGACACCGTGCTGCCGGTGGTGCCGATGTTCCACGTGAACGCCTGGGGCCTGCCGTATTCGGTGCCGCTGTCGGGCGCGAAAATGGTGTTTCCGGGGCCGGCGCTGGACGGCAAGTCGCTGTATGAACTGTTCGAAAGCGAGGGGGTGACCTTCTCGGCGGGCGTGCCGACGGTCTGGCTCGGCCTGATCAATCATGTGATGCAGAACGAGCTGCGCTTCTCGACCTTCCGCCGCACCGTGATCGGCGGCTCGGCCTGTCCGCTGGCGATGATGGACACCCTGATCGACAAGCTGGGCGTGGAAGTGGTGCACGCCTGGGGCATGACCGAGATGTCGCCGCTCGGCACCGCCTGCACGCTGCTCGGCAAGCACAAGGCGCTGCCGCTTGAGGAGCAGCGCGCCGTGCTGCGCAAGCAGGGGCATGCGATCTACGGCGTCGACATGAAGATCGTCGACGATGACGGCAGCGAGCTGCCCTGGGACGGCACGACCTATGGCCACCTGCTGGTGAAGGGTCCGTGGGTGGTGTCCGGCTACTTCCGCGGCGAGGGCGGCGACGTTCTGCAGGACGGCTGGTTCCCGACCGGCGATGTGGCCACCATCGACCCGGATGGCTACCTGGCGATCACGGACCGCAGCAAGGATGTGATCAAGTCCGGCGGCGAGTGGATCGGTTCCATCGACCTGGAGAACATCGCGATGTCCCACCCGGCGGTGCTGCAGGCGGCCTGCATCGGCGTGGCGCATCCGAAGTGGGCCGAGCGCCCGCTGCTGGTCGTGGTCAAGCGCCCCGGCGCCGAGCTGACGCGCGAGGACCTGCTCGACTTCTACGAGGGCAAGGTGGCGAAGTGGTGGATCCCGGACGACGTCGTGTTTGCCGAGGCGCTGCCGGTCGGCGGCACCGGCAAGATCCAGAAGAACAAGCTACGCGACGCGTATGGCGAGCACCGCCTGCCGACCGCATGACATTCGACACTACCATCCTCATGAAAAAACTGCTTCCCTTGCTGCTGGCCGCAAGCGTACTGCCTGCCGCTGCGTTTGAAACGCCGAACGAACTGTCGAAGGCGGTCGCGCGCGACTACGACGCCCACCTGGCGCCGCTGCTCGACTACTTCCACCGCAATCCCGAGCTGTCCTTCCTCGAAGTGAAGACAGCCGCACGCCTGGCCAAGGAGCTGCGCGCGGCCGGCTTCACGGTGACCGAAGGCGTCGGCGGCACCGGTGTGGTGGCGATCCTGAAAAACGGCCCCGGCCCGCTGGTGATGATGCGCGCGGACATGGACGGCCTGCCGATGACGGAAAAGTCCGGCCTGCCGAACGCCTCGACCGCGACCCAGAAGGACATGGAAGGGAATGTCACACCGGTGGCGCATTCCTGCGGCCACGACATCCACATGACCAGCCTGGTCGGCACGGCGCGCCGCATGGCGGCCGACCGTGCTGCCTGGTCGGGCACGCTGATGTTGATTGGCCAGCCGGCCGAAGAACGCATCGGCGGGGCGCTGGCCATGATGAAGGACGGGCTGTACAAACGCTTCGGCAAGCCGGATTACGCGCTGGGCTTTCACGTCAAGGCCGACATGGCGGTGGGGACGGTGCTGGCATCGGAAGTGTCGCCGTATTCGGGCGCGGACACCGTCGAAATCCTGATCAAGGGCGTGGGCGCGCACGGCGCCCAGCCGCACCGTGGCAAGGACCCGATCGTGCTGGGGGCGATGATCGTGATGGGCCTGCAGACGATTGTCAGCCGCGAACTCAGCCCGCGCGAGCCGGGCCTGATCACGGTCGGCTCCTTCCACGGCGGGACCAAGGCCAACATCATCGGCGACAACGCGCGGCTACAACTGACCGTACGCAGCGAGAATCCGAAGACGCGGGCGCTGCTGTTGGACGGCATCAAGCGCATGGCCGAGAACACGGCGCGTGCCGCGGGCATGGCGGAGTCGGAACTGCCGGAGGTGAAGCTGGTGGATACGCCGGCGCCGCCGGTGGTCAACAACGTCGAACTGGTGCGGCGCCTGCGCGCGGCCTGGACCAGGGAACTGGGCGCCGAGGCGATCGGTGTCGAGGAGTTCCGCGAAGGGATGGGGTCGGAGGACTTTCCGATGTTCGTGACGGATCCGTATATTCCGAGCGTGTATTTCACCGTGGGCGGTACGGCGGTGCAGGACATTGCGGCGGCCAAGGCGGGCACGCTGCGGCTGCCGAGTCATCACAGTCCGCTGTTCAAGGTGGAGCATGGGCCGGCGGTGCGGATGGGTGTGGAGTCGACGGTGGTGGCCTTGAAGGATTTGATGCGCAAGCGCTGAGCGTTGCCCGGCGAGCTTTCGGCGCCGGCCGCGCTGGCGTCAACGCAATTCTTCCCCCGATGACAGAGAAAAAACCGTTGCCAGTGCAGCGGTACAGCCCATTTCAGGCCAGGGCCGCCTGAAGGGCAGTGTTCAGTCGGGACGCAGCAGATGCCGGAAAGTCGGCTCGATATTCATCGCATGCAGGTGGCGCACGATGTCTTCGAGCGTGGCATCCTTCAGCAGCAGGCCTTCCTTCGGCGGCGGCTCAATTGCCGCTGGTGCCGTCGCCTGCGGCGCCTCGCCCTGTTTCATCGACACCAGCGCGTCGAAGAACTGCGCCTTGCCGATGCTCTCCAGCCCTTCGAGGAAGGCCAGTTGTGCCGTGAGGGGCGGTGCCATTTCGAGTCCGGCTTCTTCCGCAAACGATGCTCCCATGCCCGGATGGATGAAAGCCGCCCATTTGCCGGTCTGCGCGTTCAGGCAGGGCGGCAGTTCGACCTCGGTCGTGGCTTGCAGGTCCAGCTCCGGGAAGTGTTCGTCGCGCAGCATCGACAGGAAGCGTCGGGCGTCGCCCAGCGGAACCGGTTCTTCCAGCGACAGCCACAGCCGGAAGCTGCTGGCCCCGGTGATGCTGACGGCCGGCGCCGGGAAACCGTAGGCTTCCTGCAGCCGGTTCGCCACCGCGCACAGCTCGGTCCAGTGCTGGTCCGGCGCGCCGTGGCGCCCCCTGGCGAAATCGATCACGATGGCGCGCGTCAGGTCGTCGCCCGATACCAGCGTGACCGGCCGCACCCTGTCGTCCGGCGGCGCCATACCCGGCATCAGGTAAAGGCGAAGGAACTGCGCAATCAGTTTTTCCATGTCGTGTTCAAGCGATCGTAACAAGGCACTATTCTGGCACAATCGACAAGGCCAGAAAATAATACGAACGTACTTTTATTTGATGTATAGTTAAGAAGATTGGCAGCAGCCAGCACCAACAACAAGGAGAAGGAAGAGACATGAGCGCCGACTACACCGTCCAAGGCAGCGTTGCCGTAGTGACCCTGAATAATCCGCCGGTGAACGGCCTCGGACTGGCGACGCGCGTCGCCGCCGTCGAGGCGATTCGCCGGGCCGAAGCCGACGATGCGATCAAGGCCATCGTGCTCTCCGGCGCCGGCAAGGCCTTCTCGGGCGGCGCGGACATCCGCGAATTCAATTCGCCGAAGGCGCTTACCGAGCCGACCCTGCACACCCTGATCCGCGTGGTGGAAGACTGCAGCAAGCCGGTGGTGGCCGCGATCCATAGCGTTGCCATGGGCGGCGGCCTGGAACTGGCCCTTGGTTGTAACTACCGTGTCGCGCTGCCGGGCGCCCAGATCGCGCTGCCGGAAGTGAAGCTCGGCCTGCTGCCGGGCGCCGGCGGCACGCAGCGCCTGCCGCGCGTGCTGGGCCTGGAGGTGGCCTTGAACATGGTGGTGTCGGGCACTCCGATCCTGTCCGAAAAACTGGCAGGCACCGCGCTGTTCGATGAAGTCTTCCCGGCCGGGACCGATCTGCTGTCCGCCGCCGTGGACTTCGCGAACAAGGTCGCCGACACCCGGCCGCTGCCCAAGGTGCGCGACCGCAAGGTCGATTATCCGAATCATGAAGCCTTCGTCGAGTCCTCGCGCAATACCGTCAAGGCGATGGCCGGCCCGTTCCCGGCCCCGCTCGAATGTGTCGAGACCGTGGCCGCTTCCGTGACCAGGCCCTTCGAGGAGGGTTTAAAGTTTGAACGCGAGCGCTTCCTGCACCTAATGCAGACGCCGGAATCGAAAGCGCTGCGCCATTCCTTCATGGCGGAACGCGCCGCCAGCAAGGTACCGGACGTCCCAGGCGATACGCCGACCCGGAAGATCGATAGCGCGGCCGTCATCGGCGCCGGCACCATGGGTGGCGGCATCGCCATGAACTTTGCCAATGCCGGCATCCCGGTCACCATCCTCGAGACCAAACAGGAAGCCCTCGACAAGGGCCTGGGCACGATCCGCAAGAACTACGAGAACACGGTCAAGAAGGGCAAGCTGACGGCGGAGAAGTCCGAACAGCGCATTAGCCTGATCAAGGGCACGCTGGACTACGCCGACATCGCCGGGGCCGACATCGTGATCGAGGCGGTGTTCGAGGACATGGGCGTGAAGGAGTCGGTGTTCCGCCAGCTGGATACCGTCATGAAGCCGGGCGCGATCCTGGCCTCGAATACCTCGACCCTGGACCTGGACCGCATCGCCTCGTTCACGAAGCGTCCGCAGGACGTGATCGGCCTGCATTTCTTCAGCCCGGCCAACGTGATGAAGCTGCTCGAGATCGTGCGCGGCCGCGAGACCGGCAAGGACGTGCTGGCCACCAGCCTGGCGCTGTCGAAGAAGATCAAGAAGACCGGTGTCGTCTCCGGCGTGTGCGACGGCTTCATCGGCAACCGCATGCTAGAGCAGTACCTGCGCCAGGCTTTCTTCCTGCTGGAAGAAGGCGCGCTGCCGGAGCAGGTCGACGGCGCCATCGAGCAATTTGGTTTTGCGATGGGCCCGTTCCGCATGAGCGACCTGGCCGGCAACGACGTCGGCTGGTACATCCGCAAGCGCCGCGCCATCGAGTCGCCGGAAATCGCCTATTCGAAGACCGCCGACCTGCTGTGCGAGCAGGGCCGCTTCGGCCAGAAGACCGGCGCCGGCTGGTATGACTATAAGGCGGGCGACCGCAAGGCGTATCCGTCGGAGCTGGTCAACGACATGATTCGCCAGCACTCGGCCGACATCGGCCTGGAGCGCCGCGCGATCAGCGATGCCGAGATCGTCGAACGCCTGGTGTACGCGCTGGTCAACGAAGGTGCGAAGATCCTGGAAGAAGGCATCGCGCTGCGCGCCTCGGACATCGACATGGTGTACCTCACCGGTTACGGCTTCCCGCTGCACCGCGGTGGCCCGATGTTCTACGCGGATTCCATCGGCCTGGCGAAGGTGCTGGATAGCATCCGCAAGTACGGGCAAGCCCGCCACGGCGAGGCCTGGACACCGGCGCCCTTGCTGGAGCGCCTGGCAAGCGAGGGCAAGGGCTTCAACGGCTGAGGCACGTCGAACACCAACGCAGGAGATCGGAGATGGCAAAAGCGCTGGAGACGCGGTTGCGTCAAACATGGTGGTTCGTCGGTATCGTGGCCGCATTGAGCGCGCTGCTGTCGAACTTGGTGCTGCGGGCGGCGGGCATGGGTTCGCCGGAGAGCCTGGCGCAGTGGCTGGTGTATTTCTTCTGCCTCGTCGGGTTCTGGCGCTGTTTCGACTTCCTCGGCTGGCTGGTGCTGCTGCTGGTGGCTCCGTCCAGCAAGCTGCTCGATCCGCCTGCGCGCAGGGGCTGAAGGGCCGGGTGCGCGGCACGACACCGTCATTCCCTGATGGAGCAGCAGTTTGGGCATGTGGATTACCCGGCAGCTGCTCGAAACGCATGGCGGCATGTTCCGCGCCGACAGCGACTGGGTCGGCCGGGGTAGCCGGTTCGCGACCGAGCTGCCTCGCGCCTGAGCCGCCGCATGCATCGCGCGCGCGTCGGCCGCGCCGGCATGCATATACTGACGGCTGAGCCAACCATCCGCGTCAACGCCATGAAGACAAGAACGGCAGCCATCGGCGCCGCTACCGCGATCGCCGTTCTGGCGGGCGTCCTCTATGCCAGCCCGCACCTGGCGCTGTACCGCATGCGCGCCGCCGTCGAGGCCCGTGACGCGCAGGCCCTGTCCGCTTATGTAGACTTCCCCAGCCTGCGCGAGAGCGTCAAGGTCCAGGTCATGCGCCGCCTGGGCGCCCAGGGCGTGCTCGGGGAATCGGGCTCGAATCCCTTCGCGGCCTTCGGCAAGGCGATGGCGCTGGCGGTGATCGATCCGGTGGTCAACGCGGCGGTCTCGCCGGCGGGCGTCGCCGCCATGCTTGACTCCGGCGACATCCGCGTCCAGCCCAAGCAGGAAAGCGCGCCGGCGCCGACCGGCGAAGGGGCGCGCGACAAGGTGAACTACGACCTGTCCTACCGCGGCTGGGGCCAGGCCGTGGTGCAGCGGGCCGACGGCGGCGGCGTCGCCTTTATCCTCGACCGTGACGGCCTGTGGAGCTGGAAGCTGGCGGCGGTCGAGTTACGCGAGGAGTAGACAAAAAAAATGCCGCTGTCGCCAGCGGCATTTCGGACCGACGACTGCGCGCTCAGTCGTGCGCGTAGATGTCGTTATCCTTGGTCTCGCGGATGAACAGGCCGCCGATGACGACGGTCGCCAGCGCGATGATGATCGGGTACCACAGCCCGTAATAGATGTCGCCCTTGAGCGCCACGAGGGCGAAGGTCACGGTCGGCAGCATCCCGCCGAACCAGCCGTTACCGATGTGGTAGGGCAGGGACATCGAGGTGTAGCGGATCCGGGTCGGGAACATCTCGACCAGCATCGCCGCGATCGGACCGTACACCATGGTCACGTAGAGCACCAGGATGAACAGCAGCAGCACCAGCATCGGCTTGTTCACCTCTGCCGGGTCAGCCTTGGCGGGATAGCCGGCAGTGGTGAGGGCGCCCGTTACCTGCTTCTTGAGCGCGTCTTCCTGGGTCTTCGAGGCGGCGTCGAAGTTCAGGCCGTCCGGGGTCATGACCGCATTGAAGGACTGGAAGGTGGTATCGCCCACTTTCACTGCAGCCACGGTGCCGGCTGGTGCCTCCTGGATGGTGTAGCTCACCGACGCGGCGGTCAGCATGCGGGTCGCGATGTCGCAGGACGACGGGAATTTCTTGGTGCCGGTCGGGTCAACCTGGAAGTGGCAGGTCGCCGGGTCGGCCACCACCACCACCGGCGCACTCTGGATAGCCCGTTCGAGGGCCGGGTTGCCGTAGTGGGTGATCGCCTTGAAGATCGGGAAGTAGGTCGCCGCGGCGATGACGCAGCCGCCGAGGATGATCCACTTGCGGCCGATCCTGTCGGACAGCGAGCCGAAGAAGATGAAGAAGGGAGTGGCGAGGGCCAGCGCGATCATGATCAGGATGTTCGCGGTGGGCTCGTCGATCTTCAGGGTCTTGGTGAGGAAGAACAGGGCGTAGAACTGGCCGGTGTACCACACCACCGCCTGGCCCATGGTCAGGCCTGCCAGGGCCAGGAAGGCGACCTTGGCGTTCTTCGGCTTCAGGAAGGCTTCCGACAGCGGCGCCTTCGAGGTCTTGCCTTCGGCCTTCATCTTGGCGAAGGCCGGCGACTCGGCCATCGACAGGCGGATCCAGACCGAGATGCCCAGCAGGATCACCGAGACCAGGAAGGGAATGCGCCAGCCCCAGGCCTGGAACTCGTCCTCGCCCATGGCTGTCCTCGTTCCCAGGATCACGAGCAGCGACAGGAACAGGCCGATGGTCGCCGTGGTCTGGATGTAGGAAGTGAACAGGCCGCGCTTGCCATGCGGCGCATGCTCGGCCACGTAGGTGGCGGCGCCGCCGTATTCGCCGCCGAGCGCCAGGCCCTGCAGGATGCGCAGCGAGACCAGGATGATCGGCGCCGCGATGCCGATCGACGCGTGGCTGGGCAGCAGGCCGACCAGGAAGGTCGAGGCGCCCATGATCAGGATCGTCACCAGGAAGGTGTACTTGCGGCCGATCATGTCGCCGAGCCGGCCGAACACCAGCGCGCCGAAGGGACGCACGATGAAGCCGGCGGCAAAGGCCATCAGGGCGAAGATGAAGGTGGTGGTGGGGTCGCCGATGAAGAACTGCTTGGCGATGATGGTAGCGAGCGAGCCGTACAGGTAGAAGTCATACCACTCGAACACCGTGCCGAGGGAAGAGGCGAAAATGACTTTCCGTTCTTCCTTGGTGATTCCGGCGGAGGAAGATGAAGCGCTCCCTCCGGCGGTCATGCCGGGTGTGATTGCCATGTGTGTCTCCGTATAGGTATTAGTGTCACCGGAAATGCTGATTGTTTGTCAGCTGTCGCGGAGTGTGTTCCGGTTTCCTTACACGATAATTACTCCAAACTTACACGGAGCTTACAGATGAGCTGTAACAAGCTGTCAACACTTCGCGTAAACACGCTTCTTCACTCTGTAAGGACAGATGCTGCGGCGCGCAATATGAACTTGCAACTTTTTTTACGAACGACCGTACTTAATCATGCTATTCTCGATTGGCCCTAGCAAGCCGTGTAAAGGAAGATAAATGCTCAAGCATATCGTGATGTGGAAGTTGAAGGATGAAGCAGAGGGCGCGGACCGCCTGAGCAATGCGCGCGAGATGAAACGCCGCCTGGATGCGTGCGCGAATATCGTGCCGGGTCAGCTCAAGTTCGAAGTGATGCTGGCCCAGCCGGGGCTGGAAGCGACCTATGACGTGGTGCTGTATTCCGAGTTCGCCGACCGCGCGGCGCTGCAGGCGTATATCGACCATCCGACGCACAAGGCGGTGGTGCCTTTCATCGGCGCGATTCGCGAAGGGCGGCAGTGCATGGATTACGAGGTGTAAGCCGGCCTCCACGCCGCATTACCAGAACAAATGACGGAGACAACAATGCGCACCACCCAGGAACTCTTTTCACTCAAGGACAAGACCGCCATCGTCACCGGCGGCTCGCGCGGCCTCGGCCTGCAGATGGTCGAAGCCCTCGGCGAGCAGGGCGCCCGCGTCGTGATTTCCTCGCGCAAGCAGGAAGAGCTCGACGCCGCCGTCGCCCACCTGAAGGAGCGCGGCATCGACGCCTCGGCCATCGCGGCCGACCTGTCCGACGAGGCGCAGGTGCAATCCTTCGTGCAGGAAGCCATTGCCCGGCTCGGCCACGTCGACATCCTGGTCAACAATGCCGGCGCCAGCTGGGGCGCGCCAGCCGAGGACTATCCGCTGGAAGCCTGGGACAAGGTGATGGACCTGAACGTGCGCAGCATTTTCCTGGTCACGCAGGCGGTCGGCAAACTGTCCATGATCCCGCGCCGCTACGGGCGTATCATCAGTATCTCGTCGATCGCCGGCCTGGCCGGCAACCCGCCGGGCACGATGCAGACCATCGCCTACAACACCTCCAAGGGCGCGGTGGTGAACTTCACCCGGGCGCTGGCCGGCGAATGGGGCCGCTACGGCATCACGGTGAACTCGATCGCGCCGGGCTTCTTCCCGTCGAAGATGACCAAGGGCGTGCTGGCCGCGTTTGGTGCCGAGAGCCTGGCCAAGGACGCGCCGCTGAACCGTCTCGGCGACGAGGAGGACCTGAAGGGCGCGGTGGTGCTGTTTGCCTCCGACGCCGGCAAGCACATCACCGGGCAGACGCTGGCCGTCGATGGCGGCGTGTCCGCAGTCTGAACGGCTAACGAGGGAGGGGGAGCATGAAGGATTTTAGCGGCAAGGTTGCCGTCATCACCGGAGCCGCCAGCGGGCTGGGACGCGAGTTCGCCAACACGGCAGCGAGCCTGGGCATGAAGCTGGTGCTGGCCGATGTGCAGGCCAAGGCATTGGAACACGCGGCCGAAGAGCTGATGGAGGGCGGCGCCGAAGTGCTGGCCATGGTGTGCGACGTCAGCAAGGGCGCGCACGTGCAGGAGCTGGCCGATTCCGCCATCGCCCGCTTCCATGCCGTGCACCTGGTCTTCAATAACGCGGGCGTCGGTTCGGGTGGCCTGATCTGGGAGAACTCGGAACAGGACTGGGAATGGGTGCTGGGCGTGAACCTGATGGGCGTGGTGCACGGCGTGCGCGTGTTCACCCGGGTGATGCTCGAGTGCGCGCAGCGCGACGCCGATTTCGAAGGGCATATCGTGAACACGGCATCGATGGCCGGGCTGCTGACGCCGCCGGCGATGGGCGTCTACAACGTGTCGAAGCACGCGGTGGTGGCGCTCACCGAAACCCTGCACCACGATTTGCGGCTGGTCGATGCGCCGATCAAGGCTTCGGTGCTGTGTCCGTACTTCGTGCCGACCGGGATCGCCCAGTCGCACCGCAATCGGCCGGACGAACTGGCCAGCCACGAGCGCACCACGGCCAGCCAGATGGCGGCGCAGATGATGACGGAAAAGGCGGTCGAGTCGGGCAAGGTGACGGCGGCGGACGTGGCGCGCATGACGTTCGATGCGATTCGGGAGGAGCGCTTCTTTATCTATTCGCATCCGCAGGCGCTGGGTGCGGTGGCGGAACGGTTTGACGCGATCGTGAAGGGAGCGCAGCCGGCGGATCCGTATGCGGCGACGCCGCAGGTGACGGAGATGCTGAGGGCAGGGGTCAAAGGACGGCGCTGAGCATCCTGTAACGGACCGCGTGGGCGGAAATCCGCCCACCCTACCGTAGGGTGGGCGGATTTTCCGCCCACGCGGTCAAATCACGTCGAATGAATCAGCGACTCGCACAGAACCCCGCATCATCATTGGTCGCCCCCGGCGCCAGGTCCGGATTCCAGTCCGCGCCCGACAGGGTCATGATGCCGTTCTCCAGCGTGTACTTCCCGTTCCACATTCCGCTCGGCGTGCCCTGCACCGGCAGCTGCACGCTCCAGCGCACCGCTTTCACCGCACTGGTATTGGTTACCGCCACCTTGGCGCAGTAGCCGCTGCCCCAGTCACCGGTGATGATCAGCCTGGAGGTCAGCGCACCGGCCGGCAGTTGCGGCGGTGGTTCCACCGGCTTGGCCGGGCGCGTCGCGCACAGGCCGATCTCGGTCGCGTCACCCGGACGCAGCATCTTGTTCCAGTTCATGCCCTTCACGACGAGCTTCTTGTTCTCGAGCGTGTAGGTACCGTTCCACAGCGAGGTGATGGTGTCCGGGAAGTCGGTCTCGGCCACGAACCAGCCGGCCACGTCACCCACGTTCTTGACAGTCATCGTGCCGCACCAGCCGCTGCCCCAGTCGTTCGGCTTGTCGAAGGTGACCGACACGGTCGGCACCGGCGCGGGCGGCAGCGGGTTCGGGTAGGGACCAGGCTCGACCGCGTTCGGATCCAGGAATGCCTTCTTGGTAGCGGTCAGGAGTGGGTTGTTGACGCCGTCCGTGGTGCCGTAGTTGACCAGCCAGATGATGGTGCCGGCTGCGCCTTCGCCCGCGCGGTTTGAATTCGCCCAGGCGCCCTTGGCGGCGATGGTCGCCGGCTCTTCGTAGCTCAGGTAGCCGGTGGCCCAGTCAGTGCGGGTGGCCGGGGTGTAGCCGCCCGGGTAGGTGCGGTAGCTGGTCTGGGTCGCGGCGTCCCAGGCGTAGATGCCCTTGTCCAGGTAGCCGTGCTTGTGCAGCTGGGCGTAATTCCAGCGCACGTCGAACACTGACCACTGGCTCAGGTCGCCGTCGGTTTCCTGGTCGGGTCCGGTGTAGGGGGGCGCGTAGTTCATGCCGTAGAAGCCGAGGCCCATGCCGAGCTTCGAGCGCGGAATGCCTTCGTCTTCGTACATCTGGATCGTGCTGGCGATCGACATTGGGCGCGAGCCCTTGTGGCCCGTGAGCGGCGCGAACGTGGTCGAGGTCCAGCCCTGGCCGAACCAGCCCATGCCGTAGCTCATGAAGTTGTACTGGTCGACCAGGTTCGCCACGCGCTTGTGGTGCTCGCTGACCTTGTCGATGTTGGTGTTGAGCATGCCGGCCGGGAAGGTGATGATCACCGGGCTCTGTTGGTAGCGCGGACGCGCATTCGCTTCCTTGCGGATGTCCGCGATCAGGGCTTCGAGCAGCGCCTGTTCCTCGACGGCCTTGTCGGCGATGCCTTCCCAGTCGACGTCGACGCCGTCGTAGCCCTTGGCGACCATGTAGTCGACCAGGTTCTTCACGAACAGCGGGCGCACTTCCGGCTGCGATGAGGCGATGAAGCCCGCGTTGTCGCCTTCGCCGCCCAGCATGATCAGCGCCTTGGTGCCGACCTGGTGCGCGCGCATGATCATGTATTCCTCGACCGTCTTGTCCCAGGCCGCACCGGGACCGAGGTCGCGCCGGTCGTGCGCCGAGCCGGCGCCGAGCACGATCTCGCCGGGCTTGCCGCTCTTGCCGCCGCCCGGACCGATACGCGCGAACACGAAATGTGTCATGGCCGTCATGTCGACGTGCTCGGGAGCCTGGTAGTCGCCGTTGTCCCAGAAGTAGCCGCCGTAGTAGCCGGTGACCCATTTGCTAGCTGGTTCGGCCGCCTGCACCGCCCATGGGCTGCTGGCGCAAGCGGCCATCAGGGTGAGAACTGCCAGACGCTTCAATGATGTTTTCATATCGTTTCCTCATGTGGTTGCCACGGGGAAACAATGTAACAGCGCGTCCGGCTGTCAATATGTCTTTGAAATGTAACGCCCCCACGGGTGGGGGAACGTAGGGTGGGCGGATTCCGCCCACGCGGTGATACGTGACGGCCCGCCCCGTTACGGCTGGACGACGCGCTCGTGCAGTTCCGGCTCGCCCTCGCGGTATAGCTTGACGACCGTCGACGTCCGGGTGCCGTAGCCCTCCATTTCGATACACACCGGCGAGAGCATGCGCTCGACCTCGATCGGCATGCCGGTCTCCGGCAGGCGCAGGTCGGGCGCGCGGGTGGTGTCGGCCAGCATCTCGAAGTAGGCGTCTTCCGGAGCGCCCTGGCACAGCAGGCTGGCGAACTGGGCCTTGGTACGCAGCACCTTGGGCCAAGGTGCGTCCAGCAGGCCGTTCGAAATGCCGTAGATGCGGCCCGGCTCGAGCGGCTTGCCACTGCGCGGATCTTCGCCACCGCGGTTCGAGTACCAGAACAGGGTGTCGCGGTCGCCCAGCACCAGGTTGTAGCCGTTATAGACGTCGCCGCGCGCGATCACCTGTTCCAGGTAGTCGGCGGCCGGCAACTCGCCGGTCAGGTATCCGGCCACGAGGTCGCCGCGCGACGGGGCGTTCTCGCGCCGCTCCAGCGGTCCCCGGATATTGGTCAGCGCAGCGAAGCGCGGGCCGTTCGGGCCCGTCGTGCTCACCCCCATCCAGCTGCCGCCGCCCTGCAGATCGCGTCCCGCGATCACGTGCGGATGCTCCGGCCAGGGGGCGGCCGGGGTAGCGGGGCGGTCATAGAATTCGTCGCGGTTGGCCGCCGCGATGACGGGCACGCCCGGCAGCACCTGCCAGGCAAAGACGATCAGGCACATAGGTCGAGGTCCGTGAAGATTTCGGACCGGCGCGGCCCTTCGATATACGCAAGCAGGCCGGCGTCCAGCGCCGCCTGCTCGACGGCGGCCGCGAAGCCGCCCGGTACCGCTGGATAGACTTCCATCCAGGTCTGCAGGCCGTCGCGCTCTTCCGGACGGCGCTTCAGCTGCGCGGGCAAGCCGAGCTGCGCCTGCATGGCGCGTACCCGGGGCGCAAGGCTGGCGGCGTTATGCTCGCGCACCTTGTAGTAGACGTACAGGTCGATCATCGTTACACGTCGAGCGCGTCGAGGTGGTAGGGCATGTGCTGGAAGCTGAGTTGCGGGCCGCCGGCGGCGCCATGGCGCACGTCTTCGCCCAGCGCGTCGAGCTTCATCTCGACCAGCAGGTCGGCGCCGCCCAGGCCGTTGGCGGCGGCGTTCACGACCATGCCGCAGGGCTGGCCGGGGTCAAGCATCGAGAATACCTCGTCACCGGCGCGGGCGGCCGGGTTGGCCACCGTGGCCAGCGCCGTGCGGCGCTTGAGCTTGCCCAGGTACTGGCTGCGCGCGACGATTTCCTGGCCCGGGTAGCAGCCCTTCTTGAAATTGACACCGCCCAGCAGCTCGAGGTTCACCATCTGCGGGACGAACTGTTCCTGGGTGGCGGCCGTCACCTGCGGCACACCGGCGTGGATGGACGCCAGTTGCCAGGCCTGGTTGCCGCCCAGCGCGAGTTCGCCGGCGAGACCCGGCAGCGCAGCGGTCGCCGTCTCGGCATCGGTCAGCCAGAGGTAGCGCGGCGCGCCGAACACGTCCGCCAGGCGGATCACGGTGCCGGATTGGCCGTCGACTTTGCCGTAAGCTGCGTCCGGCAGTTGCGCCACGTGGCGGCGCAGTGCCGTTTCGCCCTTGCCGCCGCCGATGCCGAGCACGGCCGCAAAGGGCGCTTCGTCGGTGGCGTCGCGCAGCTTGGCCTTGGCGCGCAGCACGAACATCGTCAGGCGCTTTTGCAGCGGCGGCTGGATCGTACGCGGCAGTTGCAGGTACACTGCGTCAGCGTCGCGCCAGTAGAGGAAGGTTGCCTGCAGCCGGCCCTTGGGGGTGCAGTAGCCGGCCAGGCGCGCTTCGCCAAGGCCGAGGTGCTCGACGTCGTTGGTGAGCTGGTTGTGCAGGAAGCTGGCGGCATCGTCTCCCGCGACGGCAATGATGCCGAGGTCGGTGACGGGGGCCACGAAGCCGTCGGCCAGTTCGGCGGCGGTCAATGCGCGGCCGAAATCTTCCACCTGGGCGGCTTCGTCAATATGGAAGCGGGCGCCCATCGAGGAAAGGGTATCTGTCCAGTTACTCATAATCCCGTTAGTATTAGCAATTCAGTAGCAAATAAGCTTTATCATTACGGGCTCATTATAAAGATGTCGGCAAAATCGCGCCGAGGTGGGCAAAACCCACGGCGAAAACCAAAACAAGAACCCATGGCATTCATCAAAAAATTAGTGGTCACCGGCGTCATCGTTTCGATCGCCGCAGTCGCCGGCTTTTCATACTGGGCCAAAAGCCCGCTGACGACGGACGGTCCGGCAATCGACTTCACCATCGACCCGGGCGTCGGCGTCGGCGTGGCCACCCAGCAGATGGTCAAGGCCGGCGTGCCGGTCAATCCGCAGCTGTTCAACATCCTGGCCCGCGTCACGGGCGAAGCCGGGCGGATCAAGGCCGGCAGCTACGAGCTCAAGCCGAACACCACGCCGCGCAACCTGTTGCGCCAGCTGGTGCGCGGCGAATTCGCGCAGGAAGCCGTCACCATCGTCGAAGGCTGGACCTTCAAGCAGATGCGCACCGCCCTCGCGGCCCACGAGCGCCTGCGTCACGACACCGTCAAGCTCTCGGACGACGAGCTGATGAGGAAGATTTCGAGCGAGTACACCAATCCGGAAGGCCTGTTCTTCCCGGATACCTACCTGTTCGCCAAGGGCTCCTCCGAGCTGGCCATCTACAAGCAGGCCCACCAGGCCATGCTGAACCACCTGAAGGCTGCCTGGGAAACGCGCGATCCGAGCCTGCCGTACAAGAACCCGTACGAGGCCTTGATCATGGCGTCGATCATCGAAAAGGAGACCGGGCAGAAGAGCGAGCGTGGCATGATCGCTGGCGTGTTCGTCAACCGCCTGCGTACCGGCATGATGCTGCAGACCGACCCGGCCGTGATCTACGGCATGGGCGAGCGCTTCGGCGGCGACATCCGCAAGAAAGACCTGCAGACCGACACCCCGTACAATACCTACACCCGCACCGGCCTGCCGCCCACGCCGATTTCACTGCCGGGCGTGCAGTCGCTGGCGGCGGCGCTGGCGCCGGCCAAGACCCAGGCGCTGTATTTCGTGTCGCGCGGCGACGGCACCAGCCATTTCTCGGAGAACCTGAACGAGCACAACCGTGCAGTCAACCAGTATCAGCGGCGGACGGGCAAATGACGCAAGGCGGTAGGGAAGTGCAAGGCAAGTTCATCACCTTCGAAGGCATCGACGGGGCCGGCAAATCGACCCACATCGGCTTCGTCGCCGAGTTCCTGGCGTCGCGCGGCAAGACCGTGGTGTCGTCGCGCGAACCGGGCGGCACGCCGCTGGGCGAAAAGCTGCGCGAACTGCTGCTCCACGAGAAGATGCACCTGGAAACCGAGGCCCTGCTGATGTTCGCCAGCCGCCGCGAGCACATGGCGCAAGTCATCGAGCCGGCGCTGGGGCGCGGCGACTGGGTGCTGTCGGACCGGTTCACGGACGCCAGCTTCGCCTATCAAAGCGGCGGCCGCGGCCTGGACCGCAGCCGGCTGGAAGCGCTGGAACACTGGGTCCATCCGAAGCTGCAGCCGGACCTGACCCTGCTGTTCGACGTGCCGCTGGAGGTGGCCCGCGAGCGCCTGGACGCCACCCGGACCCTCGACAAGTTCGAGCGCGAGCAGGCGGCGTTCTTCGAGAAATGCCGTAACGAATACCTGCGCCGCGCGGCGCAATTCCCGGAGCGCATCGTGGTGGTGGATTCGACGCAGACGATCGAAACCATCCAGGTGAAGTTGTCTCAAGTATTGGCTGAAGTGTTGGAGAAAACGTTGTGACGATGTACCCCTGGCAGCAAGCGGCATGGGAGCGCCTGCAGCAGATGCGCGAACGCCTGCCGCACGCCATCCTGTTCCACGGCCCGCTTGGGGTCGGCAAGGCCGACTTCATGGAAACCTTTGCCCAGGCCCTGCTGTGCGAGAACGTGCGCCCCGACGGCCACGCCTGCAACGCATGCGCGTCCTGCGGCTGGTTCTTGCAGAACAACCACCCGGATTACCGCCGCGTGCGGCCGGAAGCGCTGGAAGACGAGCCGGCGGGCGAGGGCGAGGAGGGCGGCGAGACCGCCACCAAGGCCAAGTCGACCAAGGCGCCGTCGAAAGAAATCAAGATCGAGCAGGTGCGCGCACTGGGCGACTTCATGAACATCTCGACCCACCGCCAGGGCCTGCGCGTGGTGGTGCTGTATCCGGCGGAAGCACTGAATATGCCGGCCTCGAATGCGCTGCTCAAGACCCTGGAAGAACCGCCGCCGGGCACCGTGTTCCTGCTGGCCTCGAACAGCCTGGACCGCCTGCTGCCGACCATCCTGTCGCGCTGCCGCAAGTTCGCGCTGCCGATGCCGGCCCACGACGAGGCGCTGGCCTGGCTCAAGGCCCAGGGTGTGCAGGATGCCGACAGCTGGCTGCGCGAGCAGGGCGGCGCGCCGCTCGCCGCGCTGGCGGAGGCGGAAGCCGGCAGCCGCGAAGAGATGGATGTGCTGCTGCACTTCCTGGCCAATCCGAGCGTCGAGGCTTCCTTGCGCGCGGCCGAGAAGCTGGCCAAAGCGCAGTTGTCGGCGCTGGTCGCCTGGCAGCAGCGCTGGCTGTACGATGTGCTGTCGGTGAAGCTGTCCGGCCGAATCCGCTATTATCCGCGCTATCAGAAGGAACTTGCCGGGCTGGCGGGCAGGGTGGCAACCGGCAATCTGAACCGGGCGATCAAGGCCGCCAACGAGCGCCGCGCCGTCGCCGACCATCCCCTTTCGGCGAAATTGTTTGTCGAAGATATGTTGCTTGAGTACACTTTGTGCTGTGCATGAAAGGAAACCGATGAGCGCCACCCCCGGAGAGCAGCAGGGAACGGCGGCCCCGCAGCCGCCGCGGCCGTCCGTGCTGTCGCTGGCGATCAAGGAAAAGGCCGCGCTGTACGCCGCCTACATGCCCTTCCTGAAGAACGGCGGCATGTTCGTGCCGACCACCAAACCTTATAAAATCGGCGACGAGATCTACCTGATCCTGTCGCTGATGGACGATCCCAACAAATACCCGATCGCCGGCAAGGTTGCCTGGATCACCCCGGCCGGCGCGAACAACAGCAAGGCGCAGGGCATCGGCGTGCACTTCCCGGCGGACGAAGCCGGCCAGCGCGCCAAGCTGAGGATCGAAGAAATCCTCGGCGCCGCACTGCGCTCCTCGCGCGCCACGCATACCCTCTAGTTCAGTTTTCCTTACCTTTGCTGACTTTGGATCAGCTTCGCTTATCTATGCCGTCCTACGTCCACCGCCTTGCCACCCGCGACGACCTGCCGGTCATCGTCGATATCTACAATTCCACCATCGCTTCGCGTGAAGTGACCGCCGACACCGAACCGATCACGGTGCAGTCGCGCGAAGCCTGGTTTGCCGACCATACGCCAGAGCGCCGGCCGCTGTGGGTGATCCATTCTGCTGAGGATACTGCTGAGCAGCCGGAAGTATTGGGCTGGCTGTCCTACTCGAATTTTTACGGCCGCCCGGCCTATTCGGGGACGGCCGAGGTGTCGATCTACATCGCGGAACAGGCGCGTGGCAAAGGCATCGGGCGCTATTGCCTGGAGCTGGCCATTGCGCATGCGCCGAAGGTAAACGTGCATACGCTGCTGGGCTTCATCTTCGGCCACAATGCGCCGAGCCTGGCGCTGTTCGGACAATACGGCTTCGAGAAGTGGGCGCATTTCCCACGCGTCGCGAACCTGGATGGCATCGAGCGCGATCTGATCATCCTCGGGAAGCGGGTCGCTTGACTCCGTTCAGCGCTGCCGCTGCAGCCTCAGCAGGACCCAGGCGACGAGGGCACTGAAGCCGCCGATCAGGCCGAGTACGATCAGGAACCCGTGCGGGTGTTCGGCCAGCGGCACTCCGCCCACGTTCATCCCCATCAGGCCGGCGACGATATTGATCGGCAGGGCCATGACGGTCACGATGGTCAGGAGGAAGAGGCTGCGGTTGTTGTCTTCGTTGACGCCAGCGGCAATCTCCTCCTGCAGCAGCTTGATCCGTTCCTGCAGAGCGCTCATGTCGCTCAGCACCACGTCGAATTCTTCGGTCGCCTGGCGCAGGTCCTGCAGGTCGTGCGCGGTGATCCACAGCGGTGGACGCTGCAGCAGGCGGAACACGGCCGCCGGCTCCGGCGCCAGCAGGCGGCGCAACCGTACCAGCACGCGCCGCAAGGCGCCCAGGTCTTCGCGCTTGCGAGTGGGGCGACCGGACAACAACTGGTCCTCGATGACGTCGGCCCGGGCCACCGCTTCACGCACGATGTTGACCAGTACCTCGGCCTGGTCGCGCAGCAGGTGCACCAGCAACTGGATCGGACTGTCCAGGGTTTCGCCCTGCCGCAGTGCCTGGCGCAGGCGTTCGATTGATTCCAGCGGCTTGCGGCGCGCGCTGAAGACGCCGTAGGGCGTTACGTGCACCCACAGCGTCGAGATGTCGGCGTCGTCCAGCGTGAAGTTGTGCAGCACGTCATTGACGACCGCGATCAGGGCGTCGTCGGCCGCCTCGATGCGGGTTGAGCGCGAGCCCTGGTGCAGGGCGGCGAAGAATTCCTCGGGCAAGCCTGCCTGGGTGCGCAGCCAGCGCTCGCTGGCCGAGTTCGACAAATTAAAATGCATCCAGATGAACTGCGAGGGCGGCCGCCGCGCCAGCCATTCCATCGCTTCAACCGTGCCGATGGGAACTGCCGGCGCCGCCGGCGCCATCAGGTAGCCCCATACCAGACCGGAATCGTCCGATCCGTAGTTGAAGTTCTCGATTGCCATGCGCATTCCATCCAGTGGTCCTGATGATATTGTAGAGCAAGCACCGACAGCGACGGCCTGCAGCCGACTGGATTAAAATGACGGGATGTTTATCGATTCCCACTGCCACATCAATTTCCCGGAGCTGGCTGCCCGGATGCCCGAGATCCTGGCCAAGATGGCCGAGAACAAGGTGACGCATGCGCTGTGCGTTTCCGTCGACCTGCCGGACTTTCCGCAGGTGCGCGCCCTCGCTGAAGAACACCCCCACATCTTTGCGTCGGTCGGCGTCCACCCCGACTACGAAGACACGCCCGAACCCACCGTCCAGCAGCTGGTGGAGCTGGCCGACCACCCGAAGATCGTCGCCATCGGCGAAACCGGTCTCGACTATTACCGGCTCGAGGGCGACCTCGAATGGCAGCGCGAGCGCTTCCGTACCCACATCCGTGCTTCGCGCGAGACGCGCAAGCCCCTGATCATTCACACCCGTTCGGCGAGCGCCGACACGATCCGCATCATGAAGGAAGAGGGCGCCGGCACCGACGCCGGCGGTGTCGCGGGCGTCATGCACTGCTTTACCGAATCGCTCGAAGTGGCCCAGGCGGCCATGGAGCAGGGCTTCTACATCTCGTTCTCCGGCATCGTCACCTTCAAGAGCGCCAAGGAGCTGCAGGAAGTGGCGAAGGCGGTGCCGCTCGAGCGCATGCTGATCGAGACCGATTCGCCCTACCTGGCGCCGGTACCGTTCCGCGGCAAGATGAACGAGCCGGGCTATGTGGCCCACGTGGGCGAATTCATCGCCAACCTGAAGGGCGTGTCGCTGCGCGACGTCGCCGCACAGACCAGCGAGAACTTCTTCAACCTGTTCCAGACCGCGAAAGCCTGACCATGAGCCTGACCCGCCGCGCCATCCTCGTCGTCTCCCTGTTGACCACCGCCGCGGCGGCAGCCGCCACGCCGCAGCAGGTCGCGGAATTCTTCCGTGCGGTGCAGGTCGATAACGTCTCGGCCGTCAAGGAGATGGTCGGCAAGGAAGTCAACGCCAACGAGATCAACCCGGTGGGCGGCGAGCCGGCGCTGGTACTGGCCGTGCGCGAGGGTTCGATGCGGGTCTTCGATGCATTGCTGGCCCATCCCGGCACCGACCTGGAAGCAAAGGCCATGAACAGCAACACGGCGCTGATGATGGCCGCGTTCAAGAACAACCGGCGCGCCGCCGAGGCGTTGCTGGCCAAGGGTGCGCAGGTCAACCGCGCCGGCTGGACGCCGCTGCACTATGCGGCCGCCGCGGGCAGCGAGGACATCGCGCGCCTTCTGATTGCCCGCAAGGCGAAGCTGGATGCGGTGTCGCCGCGCGAAAGCGGCGCCTACACGCCCCTGATGATGGCGGCGCGCGAGGGCCAGCCCGCTATGGTCCGGCTGCTGCTGGAGCAGGGCGCCAATCCGCTCCTCAAGAACACCGAGGGCCTTACCGCGGCCCAGATCGCCGAGCGCGCCGGCCAGACCGACATCGCCGCAAGCATTACGTCCTTCAAGCGCTGACGTTTTTACATTTCTTGTGGGAACTGGACGGTAAACACCCTCCAGCTCGACGCATGGGCGCCGTGCATCCTTGGCCATAATGGCTTCACTGTACAACTTGTACGTCGAGGATACCGATGCTGAACGAACGCGAAATCGAAAGCTGCTACCTGGGGCAGTTCATTCCAGTCCACTACCATCACAACATGCTGATGGACCAGAACCGGATGCATAGCTTCAAGTCTGCCATCCATTACGCGGTGAAACCTGGCGCCAAGGTGTTGGAACTGGGCGGCGGGACGGGTGTCCTGTCCTTCTTCGCAGCCCAGCAGGCGGCCAAGGTCTACTGCGTCGAATTCAATCCCGACATGGTGCGCGAGGCGCGCAAGTTCCTGGCGGTGAACCCCAACGGCCACAAGGTCGAGGTGATCCACGCCGACGCCTTCGACTACCTGCCGCCGGAGCCGGTGGACGTCGTGATCTGCGAAATGATCCACGTCGCTATGCTGCGCGAGAAGCAGGTCGAAGTGATCGAATCCTTCAAGCGCCGCTACCTGGCCAAGTTCGGCGGCCCGCTGCCGGTGTTCCTGCCGGAAGCCGTGATCATGGCGGCCCAGCCGATCCAGCAGGAATACGATTTCGAGGGTTTCTACGCCCCGATCGTCCAGTTCCAGGAAACCGGCGTGGTCTACCCGGGCACCGTCGAGCTCGGCCAGCCGGCCGTGTACAGCCTGATCGACTTCAGCCAGCCGGTCGACAATGTGTTCGCCTGGGAAGGCGGCATCGTGGCGGAGAAGAGCGGCACGCTGAATGCGATGCGCTTCATCACCAAGAACGTGCTGGCGATCGTGCAGGAAGAGTCGAACACGATCGACTGGCTGAACCACTACATGACACTGCCGCTGGCTCAGCCGGTGAAGGTGGAGGCGGGCGACCTGGTGCACGTGGCCTTCCAGTACCGCGCGGGCGGGTCGATTCCGTCGCTGCAGGCTTCGCTGCGGGCGCAGGTCGTGAACCAGCGCGTCACGGAACAGGTCGCTGCCTTCGCCTGATTCCCTTCGCAGGGTGGGGTAAGCAGGGCCAGTGGCCCCGCTTACGAGCCGCCTACCCTGCAAATTCTTCCATTTACCCCGCCTTTTGCCCCGTCCGTCGCACACGGATTGTCGCTCCCATCCCGGTAACTTACAGTTCTCCTACCCCTTACCACCCAAAGGAACGAGAACAATGTTAGGTTTCCTGCTATGGTTGCTGCTGCTGTTCCTGTGCTGGCCCATCGCCCTGCTGGCCTTGGTGCTGTACCCGCTGGTGTGGCTGCTTCTGCTGCCGTTCCGGCTGCTCGGTGTCGGCGTCGAGGCCGTGTTCGAACTGTTGCGCGCCATTGTGATGTTGCCCGCGCGCATACTCGGGGCATCGCCCGGCCGCTGAGTGCGCGGCTGAGTGTGGGTCAATTAACAGACGACAGCGCCTTAATCTTTTCTACTGTGGGTGCCCGCTTTCATCGGGAAAGCGGGCTTTGACTTGAGGAAACGACTATGCGCTTGGATATTTACCGCAGACCAGAAAACGACGGCAAACTGTCCTACCTGGCGGTGCCGGAAGCACGCAACATCCCTGAAGAAGCCACCAACACCGACTGGGAAATCGAAGTCCGTGCCATCGAGGTGGCGGACGATGCCGACGAACTGGAAGACTACGACCTGCAGAACGTGGCCGGCCAGATCAGCGAAAAAGGGTATGCGATCACCTCGGTCCAGCACTGAGTTTCCCTGAGTCCGGCTTGCGCGCCGGACTGACGTATCGACCCCGCGCCGGCGCGCGCACCGCGCTTAGCCGGCGCAACATGGTTCCACCGAATAACGACCCCGCCTTCGACGGCTGAGTGGCCGTTGTGGTATCCTGCGTCCCTTATCAGGCAAGCCAGCAAGGACGGAGGAAGTAATGAAGTGGTTAGTGGTCGGATTCTATATCCTGTCGATCCTGCATATCCACTTCCGCGGCCGCGTGCGCCTGCCTTTCCGTCGCCAGCTGTTCGACCACTCGTCGTTCATGGCGCCGATCAACATCTTCATGCACAAGTTCTCGAAGGTCCCGAGCACGCCCTTCATCCCGGTAAGCGAATTCCCGGAACTGGCGAAGCTGCAGGAGAACTGGCCGATCATCCGCGCCGAAGCCGAAAACCTGCTGGCCCTCAAGAAAATCAAGGCCGCCGAGCAGAACGACGACGCCGGTTTCAATTCCTTCTTCAAGAACGGCTGGAAGCGCTTCTACCTGAAATGGTATGACGCCAGCCATCCATCGGCCGAGCGCCTGTGCCCGCAGACCTATGCGCTGCTGCAGGCGATCCCCTCGGTCAAGGCCGCGATGTTCGCCGAGTTGCCGCCGGGCGGCAAGCTGAACCCGCACCGCGATCCCTTCGCCGGCTCGATGCGCTACCACCTGGGCCTGGCCACGCCGAACGACGACCGCTGCTTCATCGAAGTCGACGGCGAACGCCACAGCTGGCGCGACGGCCAGGGCGTCGTGTTCGACGAGACCTTCATCCACTGGGCCATCAACGGCAGCGAGAGCGACCGCGTGATCCTGTTCTGCGACGTCGAGCGCCCGATGCGCTACCGCTGGATGGGTGCCTTCAACCGCTGGTTCGGCCGCACCGTGATGACCGCCGCCGCCTCGCCCAACGAGACGGGCGACCAGGTCGGCCTGGTGAGCAAGCTGTTCCGCATCTCCTTCTACATGGGCCAGTACCGCCGCCGCTTCAAGGCCTGGAACAAGACCGCTTACAACATCACGCGTGTGCTACTGGTGATCGCGCTGGCCGCCTTCATCTACTGGATCTGACCGGGTAAGGCCCGCCTTCCCGGACCACCCGTCCGAGGAGGCCCCATGTCCGCCGATGCACGCCTGGAGGCGCGCCCCGCGCCCGTCAATTCCGTCTTTCCCCCTGATTCCCCGACCGGCCTGCACAAACTGGCAGTCGGCGGCACCCGCGACAGCTACGTCTTCGTTTCCAGCCAATACAAGCTCGAGACGCCAGCCCCGCTGGTCCTGCTGCTGCATGGCGCCGGCGGCCATGCCCATGATGGCCTGCGCGTGCTGCTGCACTTGGCTGACCAGGCCGGCCTGATCCTTGTGGCGCCAGCCTCGAACCGCAATACCTGGGACATCATCGCCGGGCGCAGCTACGGGCCGGATCGCGACCTGGCCGACCGCGCACTGACTGACGTGTTCACGCGTTATCACGTCGATGCCACACGGCTGGCGGTGGGCGGCTTCTCGGATGGCGCCTCGTATGCACTGTCACTGGGGCTGGCCAATGGCGACCTGTTCAGCCACATCCTGGCCTTTTCGCCCGGCTTCATCGGTCCGCTCCAGGCGCGCGGTGAGCCGAAGGTGTTCATTTCGCATGGCACGGAAGATCCCATCCTGCCGATCGACCCTTGCAGCCGCCGCATCGTGCGCCAGTTGCGCGACGCCGGCTATCCGCTGCGCTACGAAGAGTTCGTCGGCGAGCACGTGATTCCAGCGGAAATTGCGGAAGCGGCGCTGGCCTGGCTATCTGAAGGCTAGATACCCTGATCAAATCGCTTACTTGCAAACGAAGCAATAAGCGCCGTACACTGGACCTTGCAATTGGCCTGGTGCGGCCAAGAGAGGACCTCAAGGGCGGATGGTTATCGCCGCATCCGATGGACGGTGAAGGGCGCTTTACTGCCTCCACTGTTGAAACCATGCATACACGACCAATGCTCGACCTTCCAGCGCCCGATATACTGAAACGCGTTATGCAGTCTCTTGCAATGCTGGATGCAATTGTCGAAGAGGAATGTGAGTACCGGTACTTTTCGTTCGATGCCAGCTGGTCGCCCGATGCACAGATGGGTTCGATGCGTAATGGCCAAGGCGACGACTTGTTTGCTGTTTTCGACCCTGCCGGGTGTTTTATTCGAGGCTTCGATCACGAATCGGCAATGTCGCCATGGGCTTCGAATTCTGCGAAAGTCTGGCCGGGTGTCCTGGAAGATGTCCCGCGCCAGTTCTCGTCCTCATTGACGGAGCCGGCGTTTCATATGGACGATACGACGTTTTGCATCTGGTTCCCGGCAGGCGATCAGGCTTGGCGTCAAGGCGCGATCGCGTACCCTTTGACGAGCGATCCAGATGGGGCGTTATGGATGCTTTCGTACTACAGGGGTGGGCCTCAAACCTACCACGACTTTGCGCAGCACTACTACGAAGTCGACATTCCCGTCGAGGCCATTGCACGGGTCTACAAGCACGAGCCCCTTTCTCCGGCCCTGATCGAAGCGCTGGGGTCAAGCCGCCGCTTCGATCAGCTCGCCGTAGAAGGGTCCGCGATCGGTTATCCGACTGCCTGACCCGTCCCGATCTTGCGTCCGTGGCGGGACATTTCCAGACGCACGTAGCCCTTGGCCCTGGCATAGCAGGTACGCGACGGCCTTGGCGGATGCTGCTATGGCCGAAGTGGTCATTCCCGACAAACTCTGGTCCCTCTTTGCAGCTGGTTTCCCTGCGCATCGTCCTCGCGCGTGCCGCAAAATCGGCGACCGCAGCAGAATAGGGCTTTTGCCAATCACTACAGGGAGGAAGGCATGTCGAAAGTCCTGGTTCTGTATTACTCCACCTACGGCCACATCGAGCAGATGGCGAATGCCGTCGCGGAAGGCGCGCGTACCACCGGCGCCACGGTGGATGTGAAACGCGTGCCGGAAACGGTGCCGGAGGAGATCGCCAAGAACGCCCACTTCAAGCTGCAGCAGGATGCGCCGATCGCGACCGTGAACGAACTGCCGGACTACGACGCCATCATCATCGGCGCGCCAACCCGCTACGGCCGCATGCCGGCCCAGATGGCGGCCTTCCTCGACCAGACCGGCGGCCTGTGGGCGCGCGGCGCCCTGAACGGCAAGGTGGGCGGCGCCTTCACCTCGACGGCAACCCAGCACGGCGGCCAGGAAACGACGCTGTTCTCGATCATCACCAACCTGCTGCACTTCGGCATGACCGTGGTCGGCCTGCCGTACAGCTATGCAGGCCAGATGTCGCTCGACGAGATCGTCGGCGGCAGCCCCTATGGCGCCTCGACCATCGCGGGCGGCCAGGGCCAGCGCCAGCCGAGCGAGATCGAACTGGGCGGCGCACGCCACCAGGGTGAACTGATCGCACGGACCGCCAACAAGCTGTTCGGCTAAGAAGCGCTAAAAGCGGGCCGCTTCCGGCAGGCGCGTGGGAAGTTTGCTATCGTTGGCAGTCCATCAATCCTCGTGGACGACACCATGCCAGACCTCAGCGCTTTCGACATCACTGCCAAGTGGCCCGCACAGCATCCTGACCGCATCCAGCTGTACTCGCTGCCCACGCCGAACGGGGTGAAGGCCTCGATCATGCTGGAAGAGACCGGTTTGCCCTACGAGGCGCACAAGGTCAGCTTCGAGACGAACGACCAGATGTCGCCGGCCTTCCTTTCGCTCAACCCGAACAACAAGATTCCCGCCATCCTCGATCCGAACGGACCGGGCGGCAAGCCGCTGCCGCTGTTCGAATCCGGCGCGATCCTGATCTACCTGGCCGAGAAGAGCGGCAAGTTCCTCCCGAACGACCCGGCCGGGCGCTACGCCGCGATCCAGTGGCTGATGTTCCAGATGGGCGGGATCGGGCCGATGTTCGGCCAGCTCGGCTTCTTCCACAAGTTCGCCGGCCGCGAGCTTGAGGACAAGCGCCCGCGCGACCGCTATGTGAGCGAGTCAAAACGCCTGCTCGGCGTGCTCGAAGGCCAGCTGGCAAGGCATCGGTGGGTGGCGGGCGAGGAGTACAGCATCGCGGACATCGCGATCTTCCCTTGGGTGAACAACCTGGTCGGTTTCTACGACGCGGGCGAACTCGTGGGCTTTCAGGATTTCCCGCGCGTGCAGGCCGCGCTCGAGGCCTTCCGCGCGCGTCCGGCCGTTGCTGCCGGACTCAAGATTCCCGCTTGAAGCGGGCGCGCCGGCGCAGGCCCAGCATCGAGGCCAGCGCGCCGGCGAGCAGCCAGGCGCTGCCGGGTTCCGGCACGGTGTTGGGCGCCTTCGGTTCCTGCTCGACGTTTTCGAGCGGAGGCGCCGGCGTGAGCGGCGGTTGCGGGATCAAGGGGCCGGTCTCTGGTCCGGTCGGCGGAAACAGCGGGCCATTGCCGGCCGGCGGGGTCGGCACCGGATTGCCCGGCTGCGGCAGTGGCTCGGGCGTGAACACCGGCAGCGGATCCGGCTCCGGCGACGTACCCGGCACGGGCACGGTGCCGGGGTCGCCGGTCACTGGCGGCAGGCCCGTCGGCGGCTGTCCGGCGCCGGTTTCGGGAATCCCGGGCGATGTGACGACGTCGGTGCCGGCGCCTGGTGCAGAGACGGGTTCGCCGCCGCCTGACGTGGGCTGCGACCCGGACGAGCCGCCGCTGCTGCTCTCGCTGCCGCCGGAACCAGTGGGTGTAGTGGTGGGGGCCGGCGTCGCGGCCGGCCGCGGGCGGCTGCCCATGCTGCTGGACGAGCCTGCCATGCCCATCGCGGTGCTCATCGCGGAAGCGGGCGAGAAGGTGCTGCTTGCGAGCATGCTGTCCGGCGCCGTCGCACCCGGCGCCGCGCCGCCGCCGCCACCGCCGCCGAGGCGGCCGGGCGAGCGCTGGCCCGTGTGGCGTGGAATGCCGCCGCCGCCGGCCGTCGACACCGGCAGGCCGTCCGGGCCGAGCGCGTATTCTTCGTCTTCATCGAGCTCGACTGCATTGTCGAGTTCATCCATGGCGGGCTGGTGGGCTTCCACCGGGTACTGGGCCACGTCCGAAATCCGGTTCGCGCAACGTGCCCGCATTTCACTGCGTCCGTCCGACAGCAAGGTCTCGCCCGGCGCCAGCATGACCTTGTGGGCAGTCCAGTAGACCTGTCCACCCTTGCGATAGGACACGTGCACCGCGCGCGGCTTCTGGACCACGACCGGGCGCGCCTGGTCGACGTCGAAAGTAGCGTAATGGCTTGCCACCACCCGATCGGTGCGGATCACGCGCGCCAGTTCGGTCTTGCCGGACACGCCGCCGGGCACCACGGAATAGGGATAGACGCGGCGCACGCCGCGCACGCTCTGCACGCCATCTGTCGACGCCAGCAGGGAAGATGCCTGAACGGCGGAAGCGATCGGGTCCGGTTTCCACGTCAGCATGAACATCGCCGTCGCGCCGAGCAAGCCGGCGGCAGCCATCACAGCCATGCGCTTGTGCAGGCGGGCGCGTGACAGCAGGCGGCGGCTGTAGGGGTAACTGCGGTCCATGTTCGTGGAAAAGTAGGAGAGTTCCTACAGCGTAGTTCATTTCTATTAATAAATCTAGATTTCCTTTGCGAAAATTGACGAGAGTGTTGTAATTACCCTGGGCGGATGCGGTTCGAGGCTCAATTCGCGCAAATAACGCCTACGTAGTAGCCGCTGTGTTGCCGAGGGCCGAATAGGATACACTGTCGCTCAATGCCAATTCACTAACAAAGGATGGAGACTATGCGACGACTCTTCGGCACCAAACAATTTGCCTTTGCACTGGCGGCATCGGTGATGTCCATCAGCGCGCTGGCGCAGGGCTGGCCAAGCTCGACGGTGACGGTGGTGGTTCCGTGGCCGCCGGGCGGCCCGTCGGACATCGCGGCGCGCCCAATGGCCAAGGGCCTGACCCAGGGGCTGGGACAATCGTTCGTGATCGACAACCGCGCGGGCGGCGGCGGCAACATCGGCACCGCAGCGGTGACGCGCGCCAAGCCGGACGGCACGACCCTCCTGATCACCTCGAGCGCACCGATCGTGATCAACCCGAGTCTGTACAAGAACATGAACTTCGACCCGCTGAAGGACCTGGCGCCGGTCACCAATCTGCTGCGCGTGCCGCTGGTGCTGGTCGCCCACCCATCGGTGCCGGCCAAGAACCTGAAGGAACTGATGGCCTACATCCAGTCGAAGAAGGGCCAGTTCTCATACGGCTCCTCGGGCAACGGTACGCCCCAGCACCTGACCAGCGAACTGTTCGCCAGCGTGACCAAGCTCGAGATGACTCACGTGCCCTATAAAGGCTCGGCGCCGGCGATCTCCGACCTGCTGGGCGGCCATATCCCCGTGATGTTCGACAGCACCATCGCGATCATGCCGCACATCAAGAGCGGCAAGGTCAAGCCGATCGCGATCTCGAGCGCCAAGCGCTCGCCGCTGCTGCCGGATGTGCCGACCTTCGCCGAGGCGGGCCTGCCGCAGATCGAGTCGTACGCCTGGTACGGCATGTTCGCACCGGCCAAGACCCCGAAAGATGTGGTCGCCAAGATCAATGCGGAAGCGATCAAGGTCATGAAGCAGCCGGAATTCCAGAAGGTGCTGGCCGATACCGGCTCGGACTTCGTGGGCGATACGCCTGAGAACTTCGGCAAGTTCGTCGCGGCCGAGCACGCGCGCTGGGGCAAAGTGGTCAAGCAAAGCGGCGCGACCGTCGACTGACATTCGCCGCCCAATGAAAAACGCCGCCTCGGGCAACCGGGCGGCGTTTTTTATCGTCTTCTCAAGACTCAGGCACGCGGGCGCTGCTTGTGGAAGACCAGTGGGCTGTAGGGGACGGCCGAAGGCGGCGGCTGCTTGAGGATGTTGTCCTTCATCGCACCCACCACGTGCATCTCGCAGGGCTTGCAGTCGAAGCGCAGGGTATAGCGCTCGTTGCCGCTGACCAGGGTCATCGGCTCGGCCTTGACCTGGCCCTGCACGCCCTGCACACCCTTGGCCTGCTTCGGGCACAGGTTGAAGGAGAAGCGCAGGCAGTGCTTGGTGATCATCAGGGACACCTCGCCCGGCTCTTCGTGCGCCTCGTAAGCGGCGTCGATCAGCTGCACGCCGTGCTTGTGATAGAAGGCGCGCGCCTTGTCATTATAGACGTTGGCCAGATAGCTCAGCTGCTGTTCCGGGTAGATCGCCGGCGGCTCGGCGGGCGCCTTGCGCTCCGGACGGTCCCATGCGGCCAGGCGCGCCGCTTCGTGCGCGGCGATGGCGTCGCGGCGCAGCGCATTGATCGCGCTGGCGGCCACGAACCAGGGCTGCGACAGTTGCAGCTCCACCGCGCCGGCCTCGAACATCGTGTTGCCCAGCTTGGCGATGTTGGTGCGCAACGCGCTGTCCGCCTGCGCCGCCTGCTGGGCCGGCTGCAGGGCGATGTCGGCGCCGGTCACGGTCTGGATGCCGTCTTCATCGACCAGGGTGAGGCGCAGGCCGCCCGGCTGCTCGCCGAGCACGATGTCGACGCGCACCTTGCGCTCGGACGACTTCTTGCTCAGCGCCGATTCCCACTGGTGGTCGCGGTTCCGGTGAACGATGGTGCCGACCTTCAGGCCAGCCAGGCTCTTCACCATTTCGTTCGGGAACACGCGCCAGCGCTGGGTGTCCTCGTCTTCGCCCAGCTTCTCCACCGTGTTGGCCTGGATGCCGACCGTGTCGCGCTTGTTCATGTAGTTCAGGCCGTCGCCATTGGCCATGGCCGCATTCGTCGCCAGCTCGATGAAATCCGGACCGATGCGCGTCACGGTGCCCAGCTCGACGCCGATGTACTTCGGCGAGTCGAAAGCGCCGATGTCGTCCTGGCGGCCGAGCGCGAAGTAATCGGTATGGCCGCGGTGGAAGTTCTTGTCGACGTCCGGGGTGAACAGCACACGAGTCGAACCGCTGGCGGCGCGCGCGAATTCCGGACGGCGCTCGAGCAGTTCGTCGAGCAGCAGGCGGTAGTGGGCGGTGATGTTCTTCACGTAGCCCATGTCCTTGTAGCGGCCTTCGATCTTGAAGGAGCGGATGCCGGCGTCGACCAGGGCTTCCAGGTTGCGGCTCTGGTCGTTGTCCTTCATCGACAGCAGGTGCTTTTCGTAGGCTACCACGCGGCCCTGGCCGTCGCTCAGGGTGTAGGGCAGGCGGCAGGCCTGCGAGCAGTCGCCGCGGTTAGCGCTGCGGCCGGTATCGGCGTGCGAGATATAGCACTGGCCCGAGAAGGCCACGCACAGGGCGCCGTGCACGAAGTATTCGAGCGGGGTGTCGACTTCGGCCTTGATCTTGCGGATCTGCTCGACCGTGAGTTCGCGCGCCAGCACCAGCTGCGAGAAGCCGACGTCGCCAAGAAAACGCGCCTTTTCCACCGTGCGGATGTCGCACTGGGTGCTGGCGTGCAGCTGGATCGGCGGCAGGTCCATTTCGAGCAGGCCCATGTCCTGGATGATCAGGGCGTCCACGCCTGCTTCGTACAGCTGCCAGATCTGCTTGCGCGCGAGCTCGAGCTCGCTGTCGTGCATGATCGTGTTCATGGTCACGAAGATGCGCGAGCGGTAGCGGTGCGCGAACTCGACCAGGCTGGCGATGTCTTCCAGCGGATTGCTGGCGTTGTGGCGCGCGCCGAAGGCGGGGCCGCCGATGTACACCGCATCGGCGCCGTGGAGGATGGCCTCGCGGCCGATCTCGGCGGTTTTGGCGGGCGACAGCAGTTCAAGCTGGTGGTCGAGCAGTGACATGGCGGGATCCTTGATGCGAAGGCCGAAATTATAGCCAGATCAAGGCCTTAAGTCATTGCCTGGGTAGCAGCATCGCTGCTTTTTGACCCTTTACTCCAGATTCTCGTGGTGGTCGGCCACGCCCTGCTTCCAGTAAGCGGACACCCGCATGGCTTCTTTGGCAATGCCTTTCCCGTCGCCGAGCAGAGACCGGACCTGCTTGGCCGTCGCGGCTTCGCCGGCAAACCACGCGAACCCCTCACCGGGCGGCAGCGCCAGGTGGCGCAAAGTGGCGAGCAGGCTCTGGTCGTCCTCGACCCAGGTGAGATCCAGTTGCGCCTGGGTCGGCAGCGGCAGGCGATCGGCTCCGCCGGCGGCCGCGACCACAATCGCGCGGCTGCCGGGCGGCAGTTCGGCAAGGCGGCGCCGGATGGCGGGCAGGGCGCTGCGGTCGCCCGCCAGCAGGTACCAGTCGTACTCCATCGGAATGATCATCGACCCGCGCGGGCCGCCGATGACGGCCTGCTGGCCGACCGCCGCGCTTTTCGCCCAGTCGGACGCGCCGCCGCCTTCGTGGAGGGCGAATTCGAGGGTCAGCTCGCGCTTGTCGGCGTCGTACCACAGCGGCGTGTAGTCGCGCCGCAGCTGCTTGCCCTCGATCTCGAACATGAACTTGACGTGGTCATCGAAAGACGCGGAGACGAAGCCTTCCAGTGCCTCGCCCTGGAAGCTGATGGCGAGAAAACTGTCGCCCAGCGGGTCGACGCGGCTGACCGCTACGTCGCGAATGCGCAGTTCGTGGCGCACACGCTGTACGCCCTTGCGGTTTGGCTGTTCCATGTTGGTCCAAATTGGTTGATAATGTCACCTATTATGGAAAATTTAGTTGATGATGTCAACCATCCGCCTGCGGGCGGAGACGGTGTGTTCGAGGCGATCCACGAGATCATGCATCTGTTCCGGGCGCAGCAATACCGCTCCTTGCGGGCGACCGAGCACGAGCTGAGCCATATGGAAAACCGGGCGCTCGGCTATATCGCGCGCCATCCCGGCGCGACTCAGCGCGACCTGGCCGAACGTTCGGGGCGCGACAAGGCCCAGGTGACGCGGCTGGTGCAGGGGCTGCGCGAAAAGGGCCTGGTCGAGGTGCGTGCGGACGAGCTCGATCGCCGCAGCACGCGCCTGCATCTCACGCCGGCGGGCGCGGTGGTATACGCGGAGGTGCGCCGCCACGGCGAGCAGCTGGCGGCGCAGGCGCTGGCCGGGCTGGACGGGACTGAGCGCGCCCAGCTGGAGGCCCTGCTGGGCCGGGTCGAGGAGCGGCTGCGCGCTCAGGGCGCATTGACCCGGGTGAACAGCGAAGGGTAGTGCAGCACCAGGCCGTCGGCGTCGAGCTCGAGCTCGGCCTGGAATTCGCCGATCGGTCCCTCGTACAGGCAGCGCCCGTCGGCCAGGCGCGTATAGGCCTGATCAAGGCGCCGCACCTCGAGCGAGGGGACGGCGACCCAGGCGACTGCGATGCCGGTGCGCTGGTGCAGCGCCTCGCCGAGGCGACGGATCGGGAGGGTATTCGTAAACGGAGTGGCGGCGAGGTCGACATCGATGCAGCCGTCGAGTCGGGGCAAGGCGCGGCCGTCGCTGTCGCGCCAGTGGCCGTCGCCGTCGCTGGTGAGCACCAGGAAACGGCCGCCGGCGGTGTGCACTTCGAGCGAGCGCACGCGCCAGCCGGTATCGCAGCAGATCCGGTAGCTGCAGCCGAATGGGCCGTCGCCGCGGTCGCCGATCACGACGCCGTCGGCGACGATCACGTCCTCGCGGTGATCCAGGATCAGGTGTTCGAGCCCGATGCCCTCCGTGGGGCGCCAACGGTAGCTGCGCTGCATGGCGATTCCTCGTTCCAGCAGCTACGGTAGCACGCCGCGCGCCGGCGCGCAGCGCGTTTCAGAGGTCAATCGTTGCGGGGATAGCGGCGCCGTTCGATGCGCCGGCGTTGCTCGGGCTGGTCGAGCGCGCGCAGCAGGATGTCGCGCGGGATGTGGCAGTTGTCCAGGTAATCGAGCGCGAAGCGCAGGCCCCGGGTTTCCGCCAGGAAGAAGGCATACTCGGCTGTCACTGCGGTATCGTCGTCGCGTCGTCGTTGCGCCATGGTTCGCTCTCTGCGGAGGAGACCCCCGCGTGTCCGGTCGGCGGAAGTCGCCCTCCGCCTGGCAGGTACCCCCGATTGCGTACCGGCTTGTTGTCAATAGTATATCGACTGCCGGCGCGCACACGGGTGATTGTGTTAGCGTTTGTTACATCACAACGGATTCCGTGCGCGCCGGGTTGACGCGAGCGTGCGCCGCCTTACTGGCGCAGGACGCGGCGGATCGTGGTCGCCAGGTCTTCGGCCGAGAACTTCGCCACGTAGGCGTCGGCCTGGACGTTCTTGACATGTTCTTCGTTCGTGGTGCCCGACAGCGAGGAATGGATGATCACCGGCAGGCCGGAAAAGCGCGCGCTCTTCTTGATGTGGCGGGTCAGGGTGAAGCCGTCCATTTCCGGCATCTCGAGGTCGGTCAGCACCAGGGCGACCTTGTCGTGCACCGACTTGCCTTCGGCTTCGGCGGTGCTGGCGATGCTGTTGAGCTGGTCCCAGGCTTCCTTGCCGCTCTTGGCCATGATGAAGGGCAGGCCCATGGCTTCGAAGCCCTGTTCGATCAGCGCGCGGGCAACCACCGAATCGTCGGCCGCCAGCACGACCGAGCCCGGTTTGATCTGGATCTTCGAGCCGACCGTCTGCTGGTTGATCTCGGGACCGGAATCCGGGTTCATGTCGCGCAGGATGGTCTCGACGTCGAGCACCTGGGCCAGGCGGCCCGGCTGGCCGTTTTCTTCCGGCAGGCGTGCGATGCTGGTGACCATGCCGCTGGCGGCGGTGCGCTCGGCCGACATCACCTGGTTCCAGTCCAGGCGCACGATTTCCTCGACGCTTTCGACGGCAAACGCCTGGGTGGTGCGGGCGAATTCCGTCACCAGCATGATGTTCAGGCCGGTCTTGGGCTTGACGCCGGCGATCGCCGGCAGGTCCAGCACCTGGATGATCTGGCCGCGCAGGTTGACCACGCCCAGCACGTGCGGCATCGAGCCGGCCACGGCGGTGATTTCGGGCATGGCCACGATTTCGCGGATCTTGAATACGTTGATGCCGAACAGTTCGCTGCGCTCGCCGTTTTCATCGCCGCCAAGGCGGAACAGGAGCAGTTCGAACTTGTTGTTGCTGGTGAGGTTGCTGCGCTCGTCGACTTCTTGTTGAACCGATTTCATATTCCGCCGTTATAAAAGTAATGCCGATAGGAAAGCATTTTACGTGCGAAACATCATGAACCGTAAAGACTGGGGCAAAAAGCCGTGATTTTTCACACTAGCAAGGCGGAAAAACAACAAATTTGACGATTTCGAACGATCAACGCACAAGCTCCGGGGTAGCGGTCGTTTTCGCCGGCGCGCTACGGTCCGGCGCCACAAAGGCGAGGCCTTCTTCAAACGAGCGCAGGATCATGTCGACATAGGCCTCGACCAGCGCCCGCTTGGGTAGCTGCTCGTCATACGGCAGCAGCACGGTCACCATCAGCGCTTCCGGCAGGTCGTGGCGCAGCTCGGCGACGGCCGCGCGCCAGGCATCGAAGTTGTCCTGGCGCGGGTAGGTGATGAAAACCGTGGACACCAGTTCCGGGGTGCTGCCCTCAGGTCGTTCCAGTGGGGTGCCCACCACCAGGCTGCGGGCGTCGACGTCGCCCTCGCGCAGTGCGCGCACCAGCAGTTCGGTCAGGAATTCGTCGCGCTCCGAGGGCAGGCCGGCGCACAGCACGATCGAGCCGTGCGGTACGTCGAGCGAGCCCTGCCAGCGGCCGAAACGCGCCTCGCGCATCTGGCGCAGGTGGGCGCCGATGTTGGCGTCTAGCAGCGGCACCGGTTTGCGCCGGTTGCGCGCACCGCCGTCCGAGGCACAGGCCACGGTTTCCGCGATGTTGGCGATCACCGCGCGCATGCGCGTTTCCTGGGCCTTGTCGATGGTGCCGGTGCCGAGGTCGGACACCGCCATGCGCAGGCCCGGCAGCAGCACGTGGTCGCAATAGCGCGCGAAGCTGTAGCGGCGCACGTAGGCGCGCGCGTCCTTGGTCAGCTCGTCGGCCTCGCCGGCCAGCACGCGCTGGTGGAAGCGCTCGGCGTCCGACATGTTGGGCGCGTCGCCCAGCAGGATCGTGATCGGCGCCAGCGCCCGCACGTGGCGCCCGGCCACCACCAGGCACAGGGTCAGCGGGGTCGACAGCAGCAGGCCGACCGGGCCCCACAGCGCACCCCAGAACAGGGCCGAGACGATCACCGCCAGCGGCGAGAGCCCGGAACTGTGGCCATACACCTTGGGTTCAATGAAGTTGGCCAGCACCAGCTCGAAAGCAAGGAAGATCGCCATGCAGGTGACGGCCAGCGACCAGCCGGGATCGATCGCCGCCACGAACACGGCGATGATGGCGCCGGCCAGCAGCACGCCCAGGTAGGGCACGAAGCGCAGCGCGCCGGAGAGCACGCCCCACAGCACCGCATGCGGGATTCCCGCCAGCCACAAGGACAGGCCAATCACCACCCCGAAGGTGGCGTTGACGATGAACTGCGAGAAGAAGAAGCGCGACACGCCCTGCGCCGCGTCGCCCAGGGTGCGGATGGTGCGGCTCACCTCGGCCTGGCCCGCCAGGCGCACCAGGCGGTCGCGCAGCGAACCCTGTTCGAGCAGGATGAAGACCAGCAGGATCAGCACCACGCCGGCCTCGCCGATCGGCCCCCACACCAGGTTGATGACGCGCCCCAGCGTGTCCTTCATGGTGCGCGGCGTGCGCACTTCCACCGGCAGCGGCTGGTTCGGATTGACCACCAGATTGCCGCGCCGGACGCGCGCGGCCTCGACCGCCGGCACCGGCGCCACGGCGCTCAGCTCCTGCTCGATGCGGGTGATCGGGCGCTCCACCAGTTCGCGCACCTTGGCCACCTTGGTCTTGATCGCGGCCCGGTACTGCGGCAGGTCGCGCGTGATCGTCACCAGCTGGTCGAACAGCACCGCGCCGACCCCGCCGACGGCGGTCGCGACCAGGGCCACCGACAGCAGCACGGCCGGCATGCGCGCCAGGCCGACCCGGGTCATGCTGCGCACCAGCGGAGCCAGCACCAGGCTCAGGATCAGCGCGAGCGCCAGCGGCTCGAGTACTTCACGACCGAAATACAGCAGGGCGACGACGCAGGTGGCGCTGACGACGGTACCGGCCGTCATGCGCAGGGAAGGTGGCTGGAGATTCATGCAGGACGTTGGTCGGGGAGAGAATTGAGAACCGGGTATGTATAAAGGAAAAAACCGTATTCGCCAAGTGCAATAGGCGGCGAAACGCCTGCGGCACTGGCGTCACCAGCCAGAACGAGCTGGTCCGTAAGTTATATGCTTGTGTTACATTGGCATGATAGCAACAAAACCGACATTGGAGTGCCCATGAGCCAGGCAGGTGCGGCGTGAACGCTGTGGCCGAATTCGACTATGAAGCAGCCCTCGCGGCGTGCGCGCGCGGCGACCAGCTGGCGCTGCGCCGGATCTACGACCAGGACAGCCGCCGCCTGCTGGGCGTGGCGCTGCGCATCGTGCGCCACCGGCAGATTGCCGAAGAAGTGCTGCACGATGCTTTCCTGAATATCTGGACCCGCGCCGCAACTTTCGATCCGGCGCGCGGCGCCGGTCGTGGCTGGATCTACAGCGTGGTGCGCAACCAGGCCCTGAGCCTGGTGCGCAGCGGCGAACGCGAGGTCGCGGTGGAAGACAGCATGCTGGAGGAGCTGGATGCGGGCACCCTTGGGCTGGCAGGCGGACTCGACGAGACGATCGCACTGCGCCAGGATATTGGCCGTCTGCACGACTGCCTGGTCGGGCTCGATGCCGGCAAGCGCAACAGCATCCTGTATGCCTATATCGACGGCTGCTCGCACAGCGAGATCGCCGAGCGCCTGCAGTCGCCCCTCGGCACCGTCAAGGCCTGGATCAAGCGCGGCTTGTCGGCATTAAGGGAGTGCATGGGATGAACAGTCCGAGCAAGGAAGATCCACAGGACCTGGCCGGGCAATACGTGCTGGGGACCTTGTCCGCCGAAAGCCGGCGCGCCGTCGAGCAGGCGCTGCCGCGGGATGCGGCGCTGCGGGCCGCCGTGCAGGCATGGGAGGCCCGGCTGTTGCCGCTGACGGGGTTGGTGGAGCCGGAAGAACCCTCGTCCCAACTGTGGCCTCGTATCGCGCGTTCGGTAGCGGCCCACGCCGGTGGCAAGGCCGGGCGCAGTGCGCCACGGGCGCGCTGGTGGGACAGCCTGGCGCTCTGGCGCGTCGTCGCCGCAACCGGCGTCGCGGCGGCAATCGTCCTGGCGACCGTTCCACTGCAGCCGACGCCGGCGCCACCCGCACGCTACATGGTGGTGCTTGCCGCGCCCGGGAACATGGCGCCGGGCTGGATACTGCAGTCGGTGGATGAGGGGCGCCTGCGTCTGCAGCCGCTGCGGGCGGACGCGGTGCCGGCCGCGCGCGCGCTGCAGCTCTGGACCAAGGCCGACGGCTGGTCCGGCCCGGTGTCGCTCGGCCTGGTCGAACCGGGCAAGACCGTCGAGGTCCCGCTCGGAAAGCTGCCCCCGCTGCAACCGAACCAGCTGTTCGAGATCACGCTCGAACCGCCGGCCGGCTCGCCGCTCGGCCGGCCGACCGGTCCGATCCTGTTCATCGGGCGCGCCGTCAAGATGACCTAGGACCGGCGCGCCGCCCGGTCAGCGCAGCGAAATCGCGATGTCGCGCAGTCCGAGGCCCGCGCCTGCGACCGAGGTCGCGGGCGCCGCACTGCCGGCGACAAGCGTCGCCGCACCGCTTGCCAAATCGATCCGGTACAGCGAGGACGGACCGCCTGCCGTGGTGCGCAGCGCGGCGAGCGCGATGCCATTGGCGCCGCCCGCAATGTCGAAGGCCGCATCGCCCGCTACCGCCACGCCGAGCATGCCGACATTCGCCAGCGTGCCCTCATTCGGCGGATTTTGCAGCGCCAGGCTGTCGCTGTCGGTATCGATGTCGAACAGCTGGGTCGCGGTGGCTGACGGGATGCTGTTGGTGTAGGCGGCAGCTGTCACGACAGGCGCAGCGCCTGCCCGGTTGATCGCGCCATCGGTCGTGGTGGCGCCGGTGTCGACGTTGATGCGCAGGCTCTGGCCGCGGTCGCTGATCACGCGCAGCCGGTCCGCCACCGGGTTGAAGTCGACCGCGAACATGCTGCCGACGATGCCGGCAAACGGCAGCGTGGTATCGGCAGGATCGGCGGCCAGCGTGGCCTTGACCGTGGTGACGCCGGTGGCCGCGTCGATGGTCACGATGCGCGCGGCGGAGGTGATTCCATATAACAGGCCGTCGCGCGGACGGATATCGAAGCCCACGACGGTTTCGTTCGCATTCAGTCCGGCGAGCCCGATATCGGCAGTCAAGACGTTGGGCGAGGCTGGACGGAAGGCGACGATACGGCCGGCATCGGTCAGGGCAAGCACCACCGGCGCCGGTCCCGCGCGCAAGGCCAGGCCGCGCGCGTCTTCGCTCAGGGCCAGCGCGCCGGCCGAGGTTGCGGCGTTGGCGGTTGCGCCGAGGTTGACAGTGTAGAGGGTCCGGGTGCCGCCCGCGTTGACCACGACGTAGCCCATGTTGGTGCGGGCGTCGATGTCGAAGCCGTTGGCCGCGCCTGCATCCAGGCCGAGGCTCACAGGGGTCGCCAGCGTGCCGTCATTCGGAGGATTCTGCACGTACAGGGTGTCGGTCGCGCTGTCCAGCGCGTACAGCGTGGTGCTGGTCGTGCCGGCAAAGGAATTGGTATAGGCGGACGCCGTGATCGTGCTGCCAGCCGCTCCGCCATTGATGCTTCCGTCCGTGGTGGTGGCGCCGGTGTCGACGTTGATGCGCAGGCTCTGGCCCGTGTTGCTGACGACGCGCAGGCGGTCTGCGACCGGATTGAAGTCGACGCCGAACTCGCTGCCGCCAAGGGCGGTATATGGGGCCGTGGTGTCGGCCGCGTCGGCGCTCAGGGTGGCCTTCAGGCTTGCCGCGCCGGTTTCCGGATTCAGGATATAAATGCGGCCGCTGCTGCCGACGCCGTACAACTGGCCGTCGGCGGGGCGGTAATCGATCCCGACCAGGTTTTCACCCGCCTGCAGGCCGGTCACCGCCGCCGAAGTGCGGGCCGTGCCCGGCGTATCGCGATTGAAGGACACCAGACGGTTGCCGGTCGTGAGCACGACCAAATCTCCTGCAGTCACGGCGATGGGCGGCGGCGTGGTCACGGGGACGCTTGCCACCGGATCGTCGTCGCCGCCGCAGCCGGCCAGGACGAAGGCGAGAGTGGAAGCCAGAAGAAGCCCGGGGATACGTTTGTTCATGGTCAGTTCCTGTCGTAGAGGTTGAATGGATGCCGTAACCATTACCGTCGCAGCCGGATGTAGCCGAAACGGGGTGGATACGCGCTCTACGCTGCCCGAACGTATTTGGATGCACTTTCGCTAAATATTTTTTGGCATGTCGCTACTGCATAACGAAAAAAGCCAGTCCCGCGGGACTGGCTTTCAGGGTGGAGCGGGAACTGAATCTGATTACTGCAGCAGGGACATGACCATCGAGGACATGCTGTTCGACTGCTTCAGCATCGCGGTGCCGGCTTGCAGCAGCATCTGGTTCGAGGTCATGTTCGCGCTTTCGGTCGCGAAGTCCACGTCCATGATCAGGCCGGTAGCAGCCTTGCTGTTGGTGCTGATGTTGGACAGGTTGTTGTACACGTGCTCGAGGCGGTTGGCGGCAGCGCCCAGGCCCGAACGCACCTTGTTCACCGAGTTCAGCGCGGTTTCCAGCGAAGCGATGGTGGCGTTGGCGCTCGAGGTCAGTTCGGTGCCGGTGGTGGTGCTGGTGTAGTTGGCGGTGGCGGTGCTCACGTCCGACGCCATCTGGGTCATGTCAGCCGACAGGTCGACAGCCATGGTTTCGCTCGACGAAGCGCCGATCTGGAAGGTCATCGACGAAGCGACGGTGCCGCCGACCAGCAGCTTGGTGCCGCCGAAGGTGGTGTTCTGCAGGACGTTCTTCAGTTCCAAGCCCAGTGCGTCGAATTCCGACTGCATGGCTTTCTTGTCGTCGTCGGTCGACGAAGCGTCAGCGGCCTGGGTTGCCAGATCCTTCATACGGACCAGCATGTTGCCGACTTCGTCCAGCGCGCCTTCGGCGGTCTGCAGCATCGAGGTCGAGTTCTGGGTGTTGCGCATGGCGACGGCCATACCCGAGGTTTGCGCTTTCAGGCGCGAAGCGATCTGCAGGCCGGCAGCGTCGTCCATTGCCGAGTTGATGCGATAACCGGTCGACAGACGGGTCATCGAGGTCGACAGCGAGTTCTGGGTACGGTTGATCGAGGTCTGGGCGGACAGTGCGGCGTTGTTAGTGTGGAGGCTCAGCATGGTGTCTATTCCATTAAGGGGTTGTTCTGGTGGCGAGCGTCTGACTCGCGCTCACTGGTACAAGGCGACCCGAGCGCCGGCTTCATTAAGTGCCGTACGGAAATTTTTTTAAAAATTCTGAGAAGTTGTCGGACACATCATGGAAATGCGCCTTTTTATATGGTTTCACCATAGTTCTCGAGAAAGAACATGCCGATTTTGCGCAGTTGCAGGCGGAAGTCGGCCAGTCGGGACAAACGGCAGCCGGCGCTGCGCCTTTCGGGTTCGGACGAAAGCAAGGATAATGGCGGGTCATTCACAGAGCACTGGTTGGAACCCCTATGGAAATCAAGGTCAATTTTCTCGACAAGCTTCGTCTGGAAGCCAAATTCGACGACTTCACGGTCATCGCGGACCAGCCGATCCGCTACAAGGGCGACGGTTCGGCCCCGGGGCCCTTTGACTATTTCCTGGCCTCGTCCGCCTTGTGCGCCGCCTATTTTGTAAAGCTGTACTGCTCGACCAGGGATATTCCGACCGAAAACATCCGCCTGTCGCAGAATAATATTGTCGATCCGGAAAACCGCTACAAGCAGATCTTCAAGATCCAGGTCGAGCTGCCGGCCGATATTTCGGAAAAGGACCGCCAGGGCATCCTGCGTTCGATCGACCGTTGCACCGTCAAGAAGGTCGTGCAGACCGGGCCCGAATTCGTGATCGAGGAAGTCGAGAACATCGATGCCGACGCCCAAGGCCTGCTGCTGGCCAGCCCGGATGCCTCGCACAGTACTTATATCCAGGGCAAGGACCTGCCGCTCGAGCAGACCATCGCCAATATGTCGAAGGTGCTGGCCGACCTGGGCATCAAGATCGAGATCGCTTCCTGGCGCAACATCGTGCCGAACGTGTGGTCGCTGCATATCCGCGACGCCCATTCGCCGATGTGCTTCACCAACGGCAAAGGATCGACCAAGGAAAGCGCGCTGGCCTCCGCCCTGGGCGAATACATCGAGCGCATCAACTGCAATCACTTCTACGCCGGCGCATTCTGGGGCGAGGAATTTGCCGGGGCGCCCTTTGTCCATTATCCGAACGAGCGCTGGTTCAAGCCGGGCAAGAAGGATGCGCTGCCGGGCGACATCCTCGACGCTTACACCCGCGAGATCTACGATCCGGAGCGCGAACTGCGCGCTTCGCACCTGGTCGACACCAATTCCGGCAACAGCGAGCGTGGCATCTGTTCGCTGCCCTTCGTGCGCCAGTCCGACGGCGAAACCGTGTACTTCCCGGTCAATCTGGTCGAGAACCTGTTTGTCAGCAACGGCATGAGCGCCGGGAACACCCTGGCCGAAGCGCAGGTGCAGTGCCTGTCGGAGATTTTCGAGCGGGCGGTCAAGCGCGAAATCCTCGAAGGCGAGATCGCCTTGCCTGACGTGCCGCAGGAAGTGCTGGACAAATATCCTGGCATCGTCGCGGGCATCAAGGGCCTGGAAGAGCAGGGTTTCCCGGTACTGGTCAAGGACGCCTCGCTGGGCGGCAGCTATCCGGTGATGTGCGTGACCCTGATGAACCCGCGCACGGGCGGCGTGTTCGCTTCCTTTGGTGCGCACCCGAGCTTCCAGGTCGCACTCGAGCGCAGCCTGACCGAACTGCTGCAGGGCCGCAGTTTCGAAGGCCTGAACGATCTGCCGCGCCCGACCTTCGCCAGCGAAGCCGTGACGGAGCCGTATAACTTCGTCGAGCACTTCATCGATTCCAGTGGCATCGTGTCCTGGCGCTTCTTTAGCGCCAGATCCGAGTACGAGTTCGTGGAATGGGATTTCTCGGGCCAAGGCGAAAATTCGAACGCCCAGGAAGCGGCCGCCCTGTTCGGCATCCTGGAAGAGATGGGCAAGGAGGCCTACATGGCGGTGTACGAGGATCTGGGCGCCACCGCATGCCGGATCCTGGTGCCGGGCTATTCCGAAATCTACCCGGTCGAGGACCTCATCTGGGACAACACCAACAAGGCGCTGCTGTTCCGCAGCGATATCCTCAACATTCATGGCCTGGATGAAGAGCGGCTGGAGGCCCTGCTGGAACGCCTGGAGAACAACGAGCTCGACGAATACGGCGACGTCGCCACCCTGATCGGCATCGAATTCGACGAGAACACGGTCTGGGGGCAATTGACGGTCCTGGAACTCAAGCTTCTGATCCGCCTCGCCCTGGGCGACCTCGAGGACGCGCAGGAACTGGTGGGCGCCTTCCTGCAGTACAACGACAATACGGTCGAGCGCGGCTTGTTCTACCAGGCCGTGAGCGCGGTGCTGGAAGTGGAGCTGGACGACGAAATGGAACTGGACGACTACATCGTCAATTTCCGCCGCATGTTCGGCGACGAGCGCATGGATGCGGTGGTCGGCTCGGTGGACGGCAGCGTGCGCTTCTACGGCCTGACGCCAACCAGCATGAAGCTCGAAGGCCTCGAGCGCCACGCGCGTTTGCTCGACAGCTACCGCAAACTGCACGCGGCGCGCGCCAAAGCTGCACGCTGAGACACGCGCCGCATCGAGGAACTTCGCTCTGCACTTCCCGTCTTATTCATTGCTGCACTAACGCTATGCCTGATACCGCCTGCAAGCAATTGCAGGCGGCAATACGAGCGGCCCGGCCGCCGCACATCGCGGAACGACAGCATGACGACGGAGACGAGATCGGCAAGCGGCGGACAGCCGGGCGCCTTGAACCGCCAACAGTTGGTCGCATGGCAGCTGGCCGAGGTCCAGGCTATTGGTCACGTCGGTACCTGGGAATTCCATCCGCCTTCCGAAAAGCTTGTCTGGTCCGACGAAACCTGCCGCATCATGGGGGTCGGTAGAAGCGGCTTTGACGGCAGGATCGAAACCTTCCTGTCCCTGGTTCATCCGGACGACCGCGTCGTGGTGGCGGCCGCCACCAGGGCGGCCAGGCCGAATTCCTGCGGGTGCCCTGGGCCGATTTCAACGCCCTGAAACTGCCGCCGGATGCCGACCAGAAGCAGACCGATTACGTGATGTGCGCCGACATCTTCCCGACCGGCTGGCACGCAACCGAACTGGCCGGCATGAAGCCGGGCGACGCGGTCGCGATCTACGGCGCCGGGCCGGTGGGCCTGATGGCCGCGCTCTCGGCGATGGTCAAGGGGGCCTGCAGCGTGATGGTGGTCGACTGCCATGCCGACCGCCTCAAGCTGGCCGAGTCGTTCGGCGCGATCCCTATCGATTATTCCACGGAAGACCCGGTGCAGCGCGTCATGGACCTGACCCACGGGTTGGGTGCCGATGTCGGGTGCGAATGCGTCGGCTACCAGTGCCACGACCATCATCACCACCGGCAGGAGCGTCCGAACCTCACGATGAACAACCTGGTCAATTCCGTCAAGTTCACCGGCGGCATCGGGGTGGTCGGCGTGTTCGTTCCGCAGGACCCGGGCGGCCCGGACGAGCTCGAGAAAGAGGGCAAGATCGCTCTCGATTGGGGCATGCTCTGGTTCAAGGGACAGCGTGTCGCCACCGGCCAGTGCCCCGTCAAGGCCTACAACCGGCAACTGCGCGACCTGATCCACGCGGGCCGCGCCAAGCCCTCGTTCATCGTTTCCCATGAGCTGAAACTGGACCAGGCGCCGGACGCCTACCAGCACTTCGACGCGCGCGACCACGGCTGGACCAAGGTGGTCCTGCACCCGGGATCCTAGCCGGGCAGGGCGCGTATGCGAGCGACACGCCCGCGCATGAATGATGAACGTGCCGCCATCGACGGTGTCCAACTTTTCCGCCCGATGGCGGCTGCGGGAGCACGACGACAATCTTGACGGGAGGTTTTTTATGCTAGCAACTAACTATCGTGGACCATACCGGATCCGGGCGTCGCAAAAGCCGGATCCCGTGATCGAGCACCCGGGCGACGCCATCGTCCGGGTGACACGCGCCTGCATCTGCGGCTCGGACCTGCACCTGTACCACGGCCTGGTGCCCGATACACGCATCGGGCACACCTTCGGCCATGAGTTCGTCGGCATCGTCGAGGAAGTCGGCTCGGCGGTCGAGACGCTCAAGCCGGGCGACCGCGTGCTGGTGCCGTTCAACCTGTTCTGCGGCAGCTGCTTCTTCTGTCAGAAGGAGTTGTACAGCAACTGCCACAACACGAATCCCGAAGCGACCGCGGTGGGCGGCATCTACGGTTACTCGCACACCACCGGTGGCTACGACGGCGGCCAGGCCGAGTACGTCCGCGTACCGATGGCCGACGTGGGGCCATACAAGATCCCCGAAGACATTGTGGATGACGACGCGGTGCTGCTCACGGACGCGCTGCCGACCGGCTACCAGGCCGCCGAGATGGGCGACATCCAGCAAGGCGACACCGTGGTCGTGTTCGGCGCCGGGCCGGTCGGCATTTTCGCCGCCAGGTCCGCCTGGCTGTTCGGGGCCTGCCGTGTCATCGTGGTCGACCATGTCGACTACCGGCTAGACTTCGTGCGCCGCTACGCGCCCTGCGAGATCATCAACTTCCGCGAAGTGAGCGACGTCGCCCTGCACATCAAGAAGATGACGGACTGGCTGGGCGCGGACGTGTGCATCGATGCCGTCGGCTGCGAGGCCTCGGGCAGCCTGACCCAGACCCTGACCGGGCGCTGGACCATGCTGCAGGCGGGGGCGGCCACCGCGCTGTTCTGGGCCATCAATTCGGTGCGCAAGGGCGGCAACGTGTCGATCGTCGGCGTGTACGGACCGACCTTCAACGCGGTCCCGATCGGCAACGCGCTGAACAAGGGTCTCACCTTGCGCATGAACCAGGCCGCCGTCAAGCGCCACGTCCCGCACCTGATCGAGCACATCCGCCAGGGGCACCTGAACCCGAAGGAAATCATCACCCACCGGGTGCCGCTGGAGGAGGTTTCGGATGCCTACCACATCTTCTCCAGCAAGTACGACAACTGCATCAAAACCGTGCTGATCCCACCGCGCGCAGGCTCGGCGCGCGCGACGGCGCGCAGCGTCATCCACTGAAGGAGAGGCCATGGACACCGAAATCGCCAAGCGCGATCTTGCCGAGCAACGGCGCGACCCACATCACCACGGCCACGTGGGCTACGAGCGCCAGATGGACTACGACCTGAACCGGCATAGCCCGCCGGTCGAGCAGTTGCAGCGCATCCCCGGCTGGGGCTCGGATCTCGACAAGAAGAACCGGCCGGCCGTGCCGATGGAACGCACACCGCCACGCTTCATCCACGTGCCGCAGGGGCAGCCGGTCCAGCAGGCGCAGACCGTCGAAGTGTTCTGCTCGCCGGAGCGTCCCGGCATCACGCCGATCTTCGGCACGGCGGAACCGCCCAAGTGGCTGTCCGGTGCGATCCGGCGCCTCGCCTACAAGCTGCCGGAGAACGACCTGCGCCACTGGCTGATGCTGATCGCCGCCGACCGCGTCAACATGGTCGAGGGCATCGTCGAAGACCTGGCGCAGGGTCATGTGCCGAATGTGCTCGGGGAGATGGGCATCCGCTCCGAGCTGCGCCATAACCCGGCCGGCCTGGTGCGCAAGGCGCTCATCGCCACCGTGGTGGTGGGCGGATTCATGGCCTTGCGCAAGCGCCGCAGGTCTTACTGATCCCCCAGGGCCCGGGATCATCCGGGCGCCGGGGCGTCGTGGACGGCACCTACGGGTGCCGGCGCACGCGCTTGCGATCCACATTCACGTTTGTCTTGCACCCGGAGGTAAGCAATGAGCCCGGATAGTATCCAAGCCACACACGGCGCGATGGCCGGCGCCGCCCATGACCAGGAAGTGCCGGAAGTCGATCTTCTCAGTCCGCTCGCCCTGCGCAGTCTCACTTTGCGCAACCGCATCGCCATGGCGCCGATGTGCCAGTATTCGGCCGAGGAAGGCATGGCCGACGACTGGCATCTGGTGCACCTGGGCAGCCGTGCGGTGGGCGGCGCCGGGCTGGTGATCGTCGAGGCCACCGGCGTTACCTGGGACGGCCGCATTACCCCGGGCGACCTGGGTATCTGGAGCGACGAGCACATCGAACCCCTGGCGCGCATCGCCCGCTTCGTGCGCAGCCAGGGCGCGATCGCCAGCATCCAGCTGGCACACGCGGGACGCAAGGCCATCACGGCCGCGCCCTGGACCGGCGGCGCCACACTCAAGACGGCGGGCGAGGGTGGGTGGCCGGTGGTGGCGCCGAGTCCGATTCCCTTCAACCCCGGCGACCCGATCCCGACCGCGCTCGATGAAACGGGTATCGACGCCGTTATCGACGCCTTCGAGGCCGGCGCCAGGCGCGCCCTCACGGCCGGATTCCAGGTGCTGGAAATCCATGCCGCGCACGGCTACCTGCTGCACCAGTTCCTGTCGCCGCACAGTAACCAGCGCAATGACGGATACGGCGGCAGCCTGGAAAACCGGATGCGCCTGGTGTTGCGCGTGACTGAACGCCTGCGCGCCGTCGTCCCCGCCGAGCTGCCGCTGTTCGTGCGCATATCCGCTACCGACTGGGCCGCCGGCGGCTGGGACATCGAGCAGTCGGTCGAACTGTCGCGGCGCCTCAAGGAGCTGGGCGTCGATCTCATCGACGTGTCCACAGGGGGCAACCTGCCGACCGCGCGCATTCCTGTGGCCAAGCGCTACCAGGTGCCCTGCAGCCGCCGCATCCGCGACGACGCCGGGATCCTGACCGGTGCGGTCGGCCTGATCACCGACCCGAAGGAGGCCGACGAAATCGTCACCGGCGGCGACGCCGACCTTGTGCTGCTCGGACGCGAACTCCTGCGCGAGCCGTACTGGGCCCTGAAGGCCCAGCATGCGTTCGAGGAAGAGCCGAGCTGGCCGGTGCAGTATGGCTATGCGGTGAAGCGGCGCGCGAAGTAGCCCGCCTCGTCGGCTTGGCGCTCAGGCTCCCTCCTCGGGATCCGGCTTGACACGCGCGAACTGGTAGTCGGCGGCGGAGCGCTCGAGCGCCAGGCCGAGCGTGTCCTTGAGCTTGTCCGGCGTCGCGCCCTCGGCCAGCTTGCGCTGGGCGAAGGTGTTGCGCAAGGTGCGCCCGCCTGCCCGCGACAGGTCGATGCCGGCGCGCTCGAAGGTGGCCCGGACCTGCATGTACACGGTCTTCTTGATCATCTTGCGACCCTCGGTATTGGCGGGGAAGACGAAGTCGCCCGGAATACCCATCGCCGCGCGCTCCCGCAGCCAGGCCTGCAGCTCGACGGCGCCTTCCCGCGGGAGCGTCGTGACGTGTTCGTGACTCGTCTGGTGCTTCTCGCTCGGCGTGATGGTGATGTCGATGCCGCCCTCGATATCGGTCTGCTGCCCAACCTCTGCGAGCAGCAGGCCGATCGCCTCGGCAACGCGCAGCCCGGCCAGTGCAATGACCAGCTGCATGGCCCGGTCGCGCCGGCGCTTCCAGCCGTCGAACGGCGTCAGCTGGCGCACGCGTGCCGGCGCCGAGGGAAGGGCGTCGAAGAAGCGGCGCAGCTGGTCCTCCGACAAGGCCCGGGTCGGATCATCGCGCAGGAACTCGGCCTGGCCGGTGGCCAGGATGGCCTCGCGCGCCGGGTTCGGATCGAGCTCCAGATGCTGGTAGCAGCGATCGAGCAGGCGCAGGTAACGGTAAGCGATCTTGCTGTTGATGACGCGCCCATGCTCGTCGGCGCGGTCGATAAAGCGCTTGAGATCGGCCCGGTCGACCTCGGAAAACGCCTTGCCTTGTTCTGCCAGCCAGTTGCAGAAGTTCCGGAACATATAGGTATAGATCTCGACGGACTGTTTCGAGATGGTCTTGAACTGGCCGTCGGTGGGCAGGCGCTTGGCCGTTTCGGCGAAATCGAGGCTGACGATGAAGGCGTCGAATGCCTTGGTGGGATTCTTGTCCCAGGATGATCGCTTGGCCATGGCGGAAATATCGGTATGGGATGCGCTACTATATCACCAAAAATGTAACTAACCCACGAGGTTCGACGAAACCCCAAAAAACCAGCCACCAAGGACCGGGGCGGGGACGACCTGCACCGGCCCACTGCGGCCGACAAGACAGTGATCGGCAACGGGCGCGCAGGCGGCGCGGCGGCTGTGAAGGCAGGGTAGGGCAATGCCGATCGTTCGCCTGGGCACCGGTGACTCCGATGAGCCAATTTCTGTGGACCTCCAGTCCCCGCTTACCGCCGTTCGACTTGTTTGTACACTTGCCGGAAGATCGAAATCGCCGAGAGATGTGTCATGACGGAGAAGCGTCGGACCGATCTCACTCTTGCCCATGTCGGCAAGCGCGATCACACGCTCCCATAGCTGAGGCAGATGCCGGTTGACCGACGTAAGCTCGACGACAGCTTGGCCAGTAACATCCCGCGCCGTTGAGTTGTCCCGGAACAGAAGAATTCTGGAGTGCAGCTTCCCATCCGGCGTGCAGAAAACGGCCAGGATCCCGCGCTTTGATCTAGTGGCAAGCGCTCGCGCCGGCGGCCGCTCCGTGCGCTACCCATCAGTCGTCCCTCGGCGGCCTGCGCAGGACTGTTGCCTTCACAAGTACCGCAATTTCTCCTTCTTATGTAACGGGAAATAGGTTCCATGCATCACCGACTATGATGGCGGCCACGATCAACTGCAAATGAAGGAAGAAGACAATCATGACCATGCGATGGCCTTTATACCTCGTGCTGAGCCTTGCCGCATTCGTGTGCGACAGGGACGCTGCGGCCAGCGTCGATACCTCGCCGAAGCCGGGTGGCATCTACAAGCTCAAGCCCGGTGTATTCGTTGCGGAAAGCGTGCGCTGCGAAGCCCCGGCCAATCCGGACATCCGGGAATATGACGGACGAAACATCAGCTCCTTGCGCGACCGCGGGTGCCGGACGCGTGTCTTCGCGCGCAAGGGAAGCCGGTATACGGTCGACCAATCGTGCATCGATGCGCGCGGCGGGACCGCCGCCCGACATACGGTGCGCCAGCAGATCGTGGTGCGCGATGCGCTCAGCTTCACGCAGACGATCAGGGGGCGCAGCGTGGATTATCGGTATTGTCCGGTGTACCAATTGCCGCGCGGCCTGCAACACTGAGACGATGCAAATCGTCGCATAATATATATTATGTTAAATGCGCTATTGAGCCGTGATGGGCCGCAGCGGGGTTACACCAAGTTGGTCCACTCTCCCGTCCAGGCAGCCAGCTCAGCAGGCTTCAATCGATTCGCCAGACCAGGCGCACGGACGGACGGATTTTCCGGCACGCCCGCCCGGCTCAATCCTGCACGCCGTCGGCGCACCACAGGATCGCCGACGCGTCGTCCGCCCGTTTCAGGGTTTGCGCCGAAGCGGCCTGCACCGCTTCGAACTGGCGCAGTTGCTCCAGCGCCGCATGCACGCCGGCTTCCCGGCACAGCGTGAACAGGCTCTCCGGCGTGTGCAGCCCGTAGGTGTCCACCAGCCGGTAAAAGCCGTCCGTCATGGCGAGCACGCAGGAACCTGGCGGCGCGTCGACGGCGTACGTGCGCGCGCCCAGGGGGCCGTTCGGACGCAGGCACAGCGAATTGGTGCCGGCAACCGTGTTCTGGAATTCGCGCCGCGCACGCAGCATCGGCAGCAGCCGCGCCTGGCGCGCTGCAGGGTCGCTGAGGCCTTCGGCCTGCAGTTTCGCGATCTCGGCGCGCAGGATCGCTTCCTGGGGATTCACAAAAGGATCCAGGTCGTGCACCACGCCGTCGGGCGTGCGCATCAGGGCTTTGCAGTCTCCCAGGCAGTACAGTTCGAGGCGGAAGCCATTGCCCACCTGGCGCGCCCGCACCCAGGTCAAGGCCGCGATCGGCCAGGCATATACGGGCACGTCCTGGCCGGCGCTGCGCGCGCGGAATTCGTCGAACACGGCGTCGATCGCCGCGTGCACCGCCGTTTGCTGGTCCAGGTCCGCTTCGATGCGCGCCTTGAGTGCCGTGGCAAAACGGTGCACGAACCAGACCACGTCGCCGTTGACCGGATCGACGTAATCGCGTTCGGCCATGGAGGTGCCGCCGTCGATCATCACCAGTTCGGCGCCGTCGTGCCGCGGGAACGATCCGGCCCAGTCTTCGTTGTGCTGCGCCGTGGCGCCCGATGAAACCAGCTGTGTCTGCATTGGCATTCTTCCAAACGATATTGTCGCGACCACTCACCTTGAAACGGCCGAAGTCCCGGCCAAGCCGCCGGTTCAAATTGAACTCGACATTATATATGCTAATGTCGAGTGACATTTAGACAGTATTTTCCTTCCTGTGACAACAGGTGGAATGAATGTGCTACGCGTCCCGGATGACATCAGCAGCTGCCCGCATCCCATCCAGGTCGGATAAAGCTGACCCAAGCATTCCTATTGCAGGAATAGCAAGCTAGAATCACGCCCGTTTCCATACAGTCGAAGGATGCGAGGCCGCTCGTCCGCTGCGGATGCGGCCTCATTCACCATGCAGCGCTTTCTCCCTGCCCGGCCCGCGGCCCGCATTGCCCTGTTCATCGCCCTGCTGTCTCTGGCGACCCTGCTCCTGAGCCGCCCTTCGAAGAGCGGCGACTTCCAGGAATACGCCCTGATGACAATCGCCCTTGCCAGCCACGGTACGCCCGACATCCGCCTGTCCGACATCGACACCGCCGCCCGCCTCTCGCCCGAACCGGGCTTCGCCGCGATCCACGATCGACTGCGCGCCGGCATGCAGGCCGGCGCCTCCGATCCCTTCCCCGGCTTCGTGCGCGGCAAGGACGGCGGCTACTATGCCATCCACTTCTTCGCCTATCCGGCGCTGGCGGCGATCCCCTTCAAACTGATCGACGCCATGGGCAACAAACCGTTCAAGGCTTTCCAACTGGTGAACCTGGCGGCGCTCGCGGTGCTGACGATCGCCCTGTATCGCTTCACGGGCTCGCCGCGGCGCGCGGTCTTCGGCACCGTGCTGTTCCTGCTGTCGGGCGGCGCGCTGTACGCCAACTGGTGCAGCCCCGAATTCTTCAGTGCCTGCGCCCTGCTGTCCGCGCTGTTGCTGGTCCTGCTCGGGCGCCCCTACGCCGCCGCCTTGCTGGCGGGCGTCGCGGCGATGCAGAATCCGCCGCTGATCCTGTTCTCGGTATTCGCGCCCCTGATCCGGATCGCCTACGTGCATGCACACCAAGGCCTGGACTTCGGCGCCGCATGGCGCAAGGTCGTCACGCGCCACACGGTGCTGGCGTCGATGCTGCAGGCGGCGCTGGCCTGCCTTCCGGTGCTGTTCAGTCTCGCGAAATTCGACGTCCCGAGCATCATCGCGCTACTGTCGACCGACCCCACCCTTGTCACGCCGGCACGCCTGCTGTCCTTCTTCTTCGACCTGAACCAGGGCGCGATCGTCGGCCTGCCGGTGGCGATGCTGCTGGTGCTGGCACAGCTCGCCGCCAGGGACCGTCTGCGCTGGCTGCCGCACCTGGCGGCTGCGATCCTGTTCAGCGTCATGATGGCGCTTCCTTCGCTGTCGACCGTCAACTGGAACTCGGGCGCGGACGGCATGATGCGCTACGCCATGTGGGGTGGCATGCCGCTGCTCTACCTCGCCCTGGTTCACCTGCAGCGCCTGCCGCGCTGGCCGCTTGCCCTGGTCGCTGCGATCCTGCTGGCGCAAGCCGGCGCCATGAAGTTCGCGCGCAGCTACGACTACCTCGAGTTCAGCCCGGCCGCGCGCTTCATGCTCGCGCGCTTCCCCGCCCTCTACGCGCCGGAGCCGGAAATCTTCATCGAACGCAGCCTGCACCGCGATGGCGCCGTGCACGCGGACGTGGTGGCGGCCTATCCATCGCGGCAGGCGCCGGTAAAGATCCTGTTCAACGCGGCCAGCGACGCGGCGCACACGGAGCTGTGCGGCGCCGGCGGCCGGGTCGCGACCGGTGCCGGCACCTGGATCTACGTCGACGGCCCACCGCTGTGCACGCAAGGCGCGCACGACTGACGTCCAGCCGTTTGCGTCCCTGGGCTTAGGGAGGTAAAAATGCACTATGCGAACTGATCACTCGAAAGGAAGAGCATGGGCATCACTGTGAAGAACACGACGCCGGACACGGCCAGGGTCGTCCTGGTGGGAGAAATGATGGATGGGAGCTTCGACGCCAAGGTGATGGCGGAGACCGACGTACCGTACACGAAGTACTGGGACAACGAACTCGAGCAGCGCATCGTTTACCTGCACCCGGACCCGGAGCAGCTCGAGGCGATCGTCACCGCCCTCAACGAGCGGCGCCTGTCGATCGACGAACTGCAAAACTTCGGCAGCTCGGCCGGCGGCACCTCCGAACTGCCGATCTGAACGCCTGTTGCGTCAATCCGGCTCGTCCGGCACCAGGCCGGGGCCCGAACCCAGGATTTCATCGTGGCGTTCGTGGTCCTGCTTGTGCAGGTAGGCCGCGGTCGTGGCGATGTTGGCGTGGCCCGCGGTGTCCTGCAGCGTCTTGAGCTGGACGCCGCTATTGGCGTGCTTGGTCAGCATGCTGTGGCGCAGCCAGTGCGTCGAGGCCTGGCGCAGCGCGGCCGCGCTGTCGCCGTCGCCCAGCGCTTCGGCGCGCTCGCTTGCTGCCAGAAAGACCGCCTTCAGGGCTTCGGACGCCGCTTCGTCCGTGATGCGCACCGCTTCCTTGCTGCGGCTGGACAGCACCAGCGGGGTGCGGTCGGCGCGGCTGGCCTGGGGCAGCAGCCCGAAGGCCTGGCGGTAGTCGCGCAAGGCGGCCAGCATCGCGGGCGGCACCGGCAGCCGGCGCGGCTTGGCGCCCTTGCCCATCACGTCCAGCCACCAGCGCCCGTCCCCTTCGCTGTAGATCGCGCCCATGCTGGCGCCGACGATCTCGTTCAGGCGCGCGCCGGTCTGGGCAAAGGCGATCAGCAGGAAGCGGTCGCGTTCGCGCTGGCGCAGCGCCGCCGGGGTGTCGGCCACGCGGTTCGACACCGCCTCGATCGCATGCGCGACCGCCTGCGGGCTCAGGTAGCGCGTGATGCGGCTGGCCTGGCCGGCACGTACATTGCGCACCAGGCGTGCCGGGTTGCGGCGCAGGTAGCCGGTCTGTTCGGCGTAGCCCAGCAGGCCCTTTACCGCGATCATCGCCTGGCGCCGGCTGGCGTCCGACAAGGGGCCGGAAAAGGGCCGGTAGCGCGGATCGTTGCGCGGCCACTTGGTGCTGGAGATCCATTCGGGCGGCGGATTGCGGATGAATTCCTTGTAGGCGTTCAGGTCGGCCACTGTCAGTTGCCGGAAGGTCTTGCGCGCCTCTTCCCGGCACCAGGTGAGGAAGCGGTACAGCTCCTTCTGGGTATTGGCCACCGATTTCGGGCTCAGCTCTCCCTGTCCGATGTATTCGCGCGCCAGCTCGGCGTCGCTCCTGGCGTCGGTAACCGGCTCGTCCGCCATGCCACGGAACACCGCGCCGCGGGCGCTGGCCGCCAGGCGCTGGGGTGAATCTTCGGGCAGCGGATCGAGGTCGATCGGGAGGAAGGTGACCATGTTGCTTTCTAATACTGTGTTTTTATACAGTATAGCAGCTTCGACAAGGGCCACCAAGCCTGTGCTTGCGGCATAATGCGATTTTTCCTGTCGCCTTTGGAGCTTCCATGCTTCTGCGTTTTCTCACCCAGGCGGGGTTCGCCGCCCTGCTCGCCCTGCCCCTCGCGGCCAGCGCCGCCCAACCGGTCATCGAGGTCTATAAAGCCGCCACCTGCGGCTGCTGCAAGGAGTGGGTCAAGCACCTGGAAGCGAACGGCTTCAAGGTCAAGGCCCAGGACGTCGAGAACACGTCCGACTACCGCGAAAAGTTCGGCATCCCGAACGAGTACGGTTCCTGCCACACCGGCCGCGTGAACGGCTATGCGCTCGAGGGCCACGTCCCGGCCAGCGAGATCAAGCGCCTGCTGAGCGAGAAGCCGAAGGCGCGAGGGCTGGCTGTGCCCGGCATGCCGATGGGGTCTCCCGGCATGGAAGGTCCGCGCAAGGACGCGTACGACGTGCTCTTGGTGAAGGACGGTGGCAAGACTAGCGTCTACAAGCGCTACCAGTAAGCTCGCGCCCATCCACGGGGATCGTCGGCATAATGGGTTCTCCGTAGCGATGGAGCCCGACATGAGCAATCCAGGACAACAGAACGATCCCTCGACGACGCTCGGCGTCGGCGGCGCCACCAGCGGCCAGCAGGGCGCGACGCCCACCCATGAAACGCAGCAGGAAACCGGCGGCAGCGGCGGCGATGGCCTCACCCGCAACCAGTCCGGCGAAACGGCCAATGCACCGGGCGGCGCGGAAGGGACAGAAGGCGGCGGCCGTCAGGTGGAGGCGGAAGGCAGCGCGATGACGAAGGTCGGGCGCGGTCCGCAGGACACCCGTCCCAACCAGGCCAGCCCGACCGGCACAGGCCTGGGCACACCGGAGACCGGCGGCAACCAGGACGAGAGCGACCTGCCCCCAGGCCGCTAGAGCGTGTGCGCCACTGGCGCCACGGCTGCGCCCGACTCGCGCGCGGCCAGCTTGCGCCACCAGATCCACGACACGACCGCATTCACCCAGAATGCCGCGTACAGCACCGCCGTCAGGTACAGCCCGCGGCTGGCGTAGAGCGGCACGGCGATGCTGTTCACCAGCAGCCAGACCGGCCAGTTCTCGATCCGGCGCCCCATCATCAGGAGTTGGGCGATCACGCTGAACACCAGCACCGCCGAATCGACGAAGGGCGCATAGGCATTGGTGTAGTAATGGAGGATCGCACCATAGGCGGCGGTGGCGGCGACGCCTGCGGGCACCATCCAGGCCAGCGTACGCCAGCCCGCATGGGTCACGGGTAGCGGCGCGCCCTGCCTGCCGCGCAGCCAGCGCCACCAGCCGAGCAGGCTGGTGGCCACGAAGAAGACCTGCAGGACCACGTCTGCATACAGGCGGTTCTGCGCGAACAGGATGCCGAACAGGCTGCAGCCGATGATCCCGGTCCACCAGGTGTGGACGCTGTTGCGCCCGGCGAGGAAAATCGCCACGGCGGTAAAGGCGTTGGCCGCGATTTCGAGCGGAGTCATGCGGGCTCCCTTGCGTGAAGCCAGCACTCTAAGCGAGCCGGACGGCGCCGGCAAGCTTGTCCTTACATGCGGATGGTGCCGTGCTCGGCGTCGACGTCCGGCGTGGAGCCGGTGACGGCCGCCTTGGCCATGGCGAACATGCGCACCATCTTGCTGTCGTTCGAATCCCAGTATTCGGCCGCATGCGGCATCACCCGCACCAGCACCACGTGCTCGTCCTCGGGGCCGGACGGGAACCAGGCCTGGACCATCGGGTTCCACAGGGCGTGGATCTGGTTGCGGTCGACCACGCGTTCCGCCGTGCCGCTGACCGACACATAGGTGCTGTTGTCGTTGTCGGCGAAGCTGACGTTGACTTCGGGTTCGTGGGCGATGTTGTCCCACAGTTCGGTGGTGCTGCGGGTGTAGAACCACAGGCCGCCTTCGGCGTCGACCTGCTGCTTGGTCATCGGCTGGCTGATCAGGTGGCCGTTGGCGTCGCGCGTCGTGAACATGGCGAAGCGCATCGAACCGATTTTCTCCGATAGGGCGGCCGCGTGCGCCTGGGCGTTATGAGCTGGCATGGCATTCCTCGCTGTTTGATTGAATGCCGATCCTAGCGCGCGGGCTGTCGCCCATCCGTGCGCCTGCGTACACTGACCCGGCCTTGTCCTCGCGGCCGGCCCTCACGCGGTCTGGCCAAATCGTCTATAGTGATGCCTCTGTACAAAACTGAACATGCCATGAAATTTGACGTCGCTATTGTCGGCAGCGGTCTGGCCGGCCTGTCGGTGGCCCTCCACCTGGCGCAGACGCGCAAGGTTGCGATCATTTCCAAACGCGCCCTGCTGGACGGCGCCAGCAACTGGGCCCAGGGCGGTATCGCCGCCGTGCTCGATTCCAGCGACAGTCACGACCAGCACATCGCCGACACCCTGGTGGCCGGCGCCGGCCTGTGCGAAGAAGCGGCCACCCGCTACATCGTCGAAAACGGCCGCGCCGCGATCGAATGGCTGATCGAACAGGGCGTGCCCTTCACCCGGGACGCGTCGGCGGAACTGGGCTTTCACCTGACCCGCGAGGGCGGCCACAGCCAGCGCCGCATCATCCACGCGGCCGACGCGACCGGCCACGCGGTGCAGGTGACGCTGGAACAGAAGGTGCGCGCGCACCCGAACATCTCCCTGTTCGAACACCACTGCGCGATCGACGTCATCACCTCCGACAAGCTGACCGGCAAAGGCGTCCACGGTGGCGCGCCGCACCTGGTGGGCCAGCCGCGCTGCTACGGCCTGTACGTGCAGGACGAAGAGAGCGGCAAGGTACTGACCTTTGAAGCCGAGCACACGGTGCTGGCGACCGGCGGCGCCGGCAAGGTCTATCTGTACACCACCAACCCCGACACCGCCACCGGCGACGGCATCGCGATGGCCTGGCGCGCCGGGTGCCGGGTGTCGAACATGGAGTTCATCCAGTTCCACCCAACCTGCCTGTATCACCCGTATGCGAAATCCTTCCTGATCACGGAGGCGATCCGCGGCGAAGGCGGCCTGTTGAAACTCCCGCCGGAAGCCGGTCCCGCAGCCGGCACCCGCTTCATGCCGGCCCACGACGAGCGCGGCGAACTGGCCCCGCGCGACGTGGTGGCGCGCGCGATCGACTTCGAGATGAAAAAGCGCGGCCTGGACTACGTCCACCTGGACATCAGCCACCAGAGCCCGGAATTCCTCAAGGAGCACTTCCCGACCATTTATGCGCGCTGCCTGGAGCTGGGCATCGACATCACGCAGGAGCCGATCCCCGTGGTGCCGGCGGTGCACTTCACCTGCGGCGGCATCGTGACGGATCTCGCCGGCCGCACCGACATCCCGGGCCTGTACGCCGTCGGCGAGACCGCCTGCACCGGCCTGCACGGCGCCAACCGCCTGGCCAGCAATTCGCTGCTGGAATGCGTGGTGATCGGACGCTCCTGCGCGCACCAGATCGCAGCCGCACCGAAGATCGACAATCCGCTGCTGCCGCCCTGGGACGAGTCGCGCGTGACGAATGCCGACGAAGAAGTCGTCATCGCCCACAACTGGGACGAGCTGCGCCGCTTCATGTGGAACTACGTCGGCATCGTGCGCACCACCAAGCGCCTGGAGCGGGCGCAGCACCGCATCGCGCTGCTGAAAGAAGAGATCGACGAGTACTACCGCAACTTCCGCATCACCCACGACCTGCTGGAACTGCGCAACCTGGTCGAGGTGGCCTCCTTGATCGTCAACAGCGCACTCTCGCGCCACGAAAGCCGCGGCCTGCATTATTCTCGGGACTTCCCGGACACCCTGCCGAAGGCGCTGCCGAGCGTGCTGACGCCGGAACGCCGCTGATCCCTGCTTGACCGGCCCGCGCGAGCGGGTCGGATGCCTCATGAACCGCCCTGCCCTCACACCTTCCACCATCCTGCTCCTGACCGTCCCGCCCGTGCTGTGGGCCGGTAACGCCGTCGTCGGTCGCCTGGTGCGCGACGCCGTGCCGCCGATGACCCTGAACCTGATCCGCTGGTCGATCGCGCTGCTGGTGCTGGTGCCGCTCGGGCGTGCGGCGTTCAGGGAGGGCAGCGGCGTGCTGGCCAACTGGCGCCGCTACGCCATGCTCGGGCTGCTGGGGGTGGGACTCTACAATTCGCTGCAATACCTGGCCCTGCAGAGCTCCACCCCGATCAACGTCACCCTGGTCGCCTCGGGCGTGCCGGTGTGGATGCTGCTGGTCGGGCGCCTGTTCCATGGCGTCCCGGTCAAGCGCAAGCAGATCGTGGGGGCGGTGCTGTCGATCCTGGGCGTGCTGGTGGTGCTGTGCCGGGGCGACATCCACGGCCTGCTGCAGCTGCGCCTGGTGACCGGCGACCTGTACATGATCCTGGCCACCATCGCCTGGTCCTTCTACAGCTGGATGCTGATGCAGCAGAAGGACGTCCCTGGCCTGCGTGCCGACTGGGCCGCGTTCCTGCTGGCCCAGGTCGGCTACGGGGTGCTGTGGTCGGCCGCGCTGGCGGGCGGCGAATGGGCGCTGCGGGAGGTGCACATCGCCTGGAGCTGGCCGCTCGCGGCAGCCCTGCTGTACGTGGCGATCGGCCCGGCCATCCTGGCCATGCGCTGCTGGGGCGCCGGCGTGCAGCGCGCCGGACCCAGTATCGGCGCTTTCTTCATCAACCTCACGCCCCTGTTCACGGCACTGCTGTCGTCGGCCTTCCTGGGCGAGGCGCCGCATCTCTACCATGTGCTTGCCTTCGGCATGATCGTCGGGGGCATCGCCGTCTCGGCGCGCTGACGTTCAAGCCGAAATTCAGGCCGGAAAGGTGTGAGAAGCCCTCCGGCCGGGATGTTACGATCCCAGCCAATGGAGGTATGCAACATGGCTGAAGGCTTCACCGTTCAAGACCAGGCCGAGGCGCTGGCGGAATTCCTGGAACGGTATCCGCGCGCTCTCGTGCTGACAGGCGCAGGCCTGTCCACCGCATCGGGCATTCCCGATTACCGCGACCGCGACGGCACCCGCCGCGGGCGCACACCGATCCAGGGGCCGGAATTCCGGCGCTCGCCCGAGATCCAGCGCCGCTACTGGGCGCGCAGCATGATCGGGTGGCCGATCATGGCCCAGGCGCGGCCGAACCATGGGCACCGCGCCCTCTCGCGGCTGGAAAAACACGGCCGCATCAAGTACCTGCTGACCCAGAACGTCGACGGGCTGCACCAGCAGGCCGGCAGTCTTGCCGTACTCGAATTGCACGGCAACGTCCACAGCGTGGTCTGCATGCACTGCAAGGCGCAGTTTCCCCGCGCTTTCGTGCAAACCCTGCTGAACGAGGCCAATCCCGAGCTGGCGAACGTGCTGGCCACGCCGCTGCCCGACGGCGATGCCGCGATCGAACCGGATGCGATCGAGGATTTCCATGTGCCCTTCTGCGTCCATTGTGGCGGCGCCCTGGCGCCGGATGTCGTATTCTTCGGCGACGGCATCCCGCCGGCGCGGACCGCCTGCGCCCTGGCGCAGATGGAGGCGGCGGATGCGCTGTTGGTGGTCGGATCGTCGCTGATGGTGTATTCGGGTTTTCGCTTCTGCCGTATGGCCCAGGAAGCGGGCAAGCCGATCGCGGCCGTCAACCTCGGGTTGACCCGCGCCGACCACCTGATCGCACTCAAAATAGAAGAGTCGGCCGAGCGGCTGCTGCCGCGCGTCGCCGACCTGCTCCACGCGGAGGAGCCGGAGGAGTCACATCCACTACTCGACCACAGGGGGATTTTGTGACCAAGCGCTACCGTACTACCGCAATCCTGGCCGGCATTGGCCTGGCCGCCTCGTTCTTTTACGTTCGCGCCAAAACGCGGCAGGCGGAACAGGAGAACCCGCCGCAGGGCAAGTTTGTCGACATTGACGGCGTTCGCCTGCACTACCTGGAGCGCGGCGCCGGTCCGGTGCTGGTACTCCTGCACGGGAACGGCGTCTATTCGAAAGATTTCGAAACGAGCGGCCTGATCGAAGCGGCTGCGAAGCACTACCGCGTGATCGCCTTCGACCGCCCGGGCTTCGGCTACAGCGACCGTCCGCGCACGACGGTCTGGACGCCGGACAAGCAGGCGGCCCTGCTGCAGCGCGCACTGGAACAGCTGGGCGTGGAATCCGCCATCGTGCTTGGCCACTCGTGGGGCACCATGGTGGCGTTGGCGATGGGCCTGCAGGCGCCGAACGCCGTGCGCGGGCTGGTGCTGCTGTCCGGTTACTACTATCCGAGTGTGCGCATGGACGTCGCAGCGCTCGCGCCGCCCGCGGTTCCCGTGATCGGGGACCTGCTGCGCTACACGGTCTCGCCCCTGGCGGCGCGCCTCCTGTGGCCTGGCGCGACCAAGCGCGTGTTCGCGCCCATGCCGGTGTCCGAACGTTTCAATCGCTTCCCGGTCTGGATGGCCCTGCGGCCGAAACAGCTGCGCGCGAGCGCCGCGGAGAGCGCGCTCATGGTGCCGGCAGCGATGTCGCTGGCCAAGCGCTATCCGGAGCTGAAGGTGCCGGTGGCGATCGTGGCGGGCACGCAGGACAAGATCGTCGACTGCGGCCACAACTCGGAGCGCCTGCATGAGCGGCTGCCGGACAGCCAGCTGCGACTGGAGCCGGGCGTGGGACACATGACCCACTATGCGCATCCGGACGAGGTCCTGGAGGCGATCGACGGAATCGCGGCGCGTGTGGGAGAACCGGTGCACGTGCGCACACCGGAAGCGGAGGCGCTGGCACGGGCCAGCGAGAGCGGGGTGTAAGCGGGGCGAGTCAGTCCTTGATGACGTACTTGATGACGATCCCGGCCGTCAGCGCGGCGAAGATCACCAGCGACAGGCCGCCATGCAGCATCGGCGAGCCGATCGACACCTGCGACGTGCGCGGATCCATCTCCATGCGTACGGCCTTGCCGAACATGACGGGCCGCAGGAAGCCGCGCACGCCGACCAGCAGCATGCCGATGCCGAAACACAGGTCGGCGGTGCTGCCGGTCTGGATGCCGTTCACAAAGGTCGGGCCGCCCAGCAGCAGGCCGAGGGCCAGCCACAGGACGCGGGCGCCGGTCGAAATGCGCAGTCTGCTCCAGTCCATCATGCGGCCCCCACGATGCGAAGGGAGTAGTCGGTCGCGCGCACGTCCTTGGTCAGGCTGCCGATCGAGATGCGGTCCACGCCGGTCTCGGCGATCGCGCGCACGGTCTGCATGTTGATGCCGCCCGAGGCTTCGAGCAGCGCCCGGCCTGCGTTTACACGCACGGCCTCGCGCATCATGCCGAGGTCGAAGTTGTCCAGCAGGACCGACTTCACGCCTGCCGCCAGCGCTTCTTCCAGCTGGGCGATGGTCTCGACTTCGATCTGCACCGGCGCGCCCGAGCCGAGCGCGTCGGCCGCAGCCAGGGCCTTGCTCACGCCGCCCGCCGCGGCGATGTGGTTTTCCTTGATCAGGATGCCGTCATACAGCGCCATGCGCTGGTTCTTGCCGCCACCGACGCGCACCGCGTACTTCTGGGCCAAGCGCAGGCCCGGCAGGGTCTTGCGGGTGTCGAGGATCGCCGCCTTCGTGCCGGCAATCACGTCGACGTACTTGCGGGTGGCGGTCGCCACGCCCGACAGCAGCTGCATGAAATTCAGGGCCGCGCGTTCGGCGGTGAGCAGCGAGCGCGGGTTGGCTTCGATGGTGCAAACGGTCGAATCGGCCGCCATCAGCTCGCCCTCGGCGTATTGCCAATCGATCTCGGTATCCGGGTCGATTGCCAGCATCACGCCTTCCAACCAGGGCGCTCCACACAGCACGGCCTGTTCGCGCACGATCACGCGCGCCTGGACGCGGGTATCGTTCGGCACCAGCATGCCGGTCAGGTCGCCGGTGCCGACGTCTTCCAGCAGCGCGGCCAGGATATTGGCCTCGTAAGCCGACTGCAGCTTTTCGTCGAATTCGTCGTGCGGATTGCGCAGTGTCGTCATGCGGGACCTACTCCATTGAACAGTGTCGCGTTCTGCTCGAGCGCACCGCTCGGCAGGGCTTGCGCCTTCTTGGCGGCGGCGAAATCGAGCATGCGGTCGATCGCGCGCTTGGCCTGGCGGCCGATTTCCGGATCGACGTGCACTTCATTCGCGCCGTTCTCCAGCACTTCGGCCAGGTTCTTCAGGCCGTTCATGGCCATCCACGGGCAGTGGGCGCAGCTCTTGCAGGTGGCGCTGTTGCCGGCGGTCGGCGCTTCGATGAAGCGTTTGCCCGGCGCGGCGGCGCGCATCTTGTGCAGGATGCCGTTGTCGGTGGCAACGATAAAAGTATCCGCCGGCAGATTGACGGCGGCGTTGATCAGCTGGGTGGTTGAGCCGACCACGTCGGCCTGGGCCACGACCGATGACGGCGACTCCGGGTGCACCAGCACCTTGGCGTCCGGGTATTCGGCCTTGAGCAGGTCCAGTTCGACGCCCTTGAATTCGTCGTGCACCAGGCAGGAACCCTGCCACAGCAGCATGTCGGCGCCGGTCTGCTTCTGGATGTAGGAACCCAGGTGGCGATCGGGCGCCCACAGGATCTTCTTGCCCTGCTCGTGCAGGTGCTTGACGATGTCCAGGCCGATCGACGAGGTCACCATCCAGTCGGCACGCGCCTTCACGGCGGCAGAGGTATTCGCGTAGACGACCACGGTGCGGTCCGGATGCTGGTCGCAGAAGGCGGCGAATTCGTCGGCCGGGCAGCCCAGGTCGAGCGAGCAGGTCGCGTCCAGGTCCGGCATCAGGATCGTCTTTTCCGGGCTCAGGATCTTGGCCGATTCGCCCATGAAGCGCACGCCGGCGACCACCAGGGTTGAAGCCGGGTGGTCGCGGCCGAAGCGCGCCATCTCGAGCGAATCGGACACGCAGCCGCCGGTTTCCTCGGCCAGGTCCTGCAGGTCGGCGTCGACGTAGTAGTGGGCAACCAGCACCGCACTGCGCTCCTTGAGGAGGTGCTTGATGCGTTCCTTCAGCTCCGCCTTCTCGGCGGCGCTCGGGACCGCGGGCACGCGCGCCCAGGCTTCGGCGGTCGCCGGGTTGATGCTGCAGGACTCGCCCACCTGCGGGTGGTCGTATTCGTATATTTTGACTGGTGCGTTCATTCAGCTAGTCTCCTGTGGGGTGGTCGGCTTCGCCGCCCACGCGGTGATACGTAGCATCAAGTTCATCCGGCACGGGAGCGGAGCCTTGAGCGATCACCGCGTGGGCGGGAGACCCGCCCACCCTACAAATTAATCGATACCCTGGCTGGTCAGGTACTCTTCATAGCTGCCGCGGAAGTCGACGACTTCGTTTTCGCGTACCTCGAGAATGCGGGTGGCCAGCGAGGACACGAATTCGCGGTCGTGCGACACGAAGATCATGGTGCCGGCGTACTTGTCGAGCGCGATGTTGAGCGACTCGATCGATTCCATGTCCATGTGATTGGTCGGTTCGTCGAGCAGCAGCACGTTGTGACGGCCCAGCATCAGCTTACCGTACATCATGCGGCCCTTCTCGCCACCGGACAGCACCTTGACCGACTTCTTGACTTCGTCGCCGCCGAACAGCAGGCGGCCCAGGATCGAACGCACGGCCTGGTCGTCGTCGCCCTCCTGCGTCCACTGGCCCATCCAGTCGGTCAGGTTTTCGCCGCCGGCGAATTCCTCGGTCGGATCCTGCGGCATGTAGCCGACGTTGGCGTTCTCGGCCCACTTCACGCGGCCCTGGTCGGCCGCGAGCCCGGTAATCTCCTGGCCGCCGATGCAGCGCAGCAGCGTGGTTTTACCGGCACCGTTGGCGCCGATGATCGCGATGCGCTCGCCCGCCTCGACCATGATCGAGAAGTTCTTGAACAGCTGGCGGTCGTAGGCTTTCGACAGGCCCTCGGTTTCCACGGCCAGGCGGTGCAGCTTCTTCTCGCCTTCGAAGCGCACGAACGGATAGGCGCGCGAAGACGGCTTGAATTCCTCAATCTTGATCTTGTCGATCTGCTTGGCGCGCGAAGTCGCCTGGCGCGCCTTGGATTTGTTGGCCGAGAAGCGGCGCACGAAGTCCTGCAGTTCGGCGACCTTTTCCTTGGCCTTGGCGTTGTTGGCCAGCTGCTGGTTGCGCGCCTGGGTCGAGGCCAGCATGTAGTCGTCGTAGTTGCCGGGGTAGACCTTGAGGGTGCCGTAGTCCATGTCGGCCACGTGGGTGCAGACCTGGTTCAGGAAGTGACGATCGTGCGAGATGATGATCATCGTCGAGTTGCGCTGGTTGAGGATGTCTTCCAGCCAGCGGATCGTGTTGATGTCCAGGTTGTTGGTCGGTTCGTCGAGCAGCAGGATGTCCGGGTTCGAGAACAGCGCCTGGGCCAGCAGCACGCGCAGCTTCCAGCCCGGCGCCACGGCGCTCATCGGGCCCTGGTGCAGGTCGCTGGCGATGTCCAGGCCCAGCAGCAGTTCGCCGGCGCGCGCTTCGGCCGAGTAGCCGTCGTATTCGGCGACCTTGCCTTCGAGCTCGGCGGCCTTCATGTAGTCTTCGTCGGTCGCTTCCGGGTTCGCGTAGATCGCATCACGCTCGGAGATGGCGTTCCACAGCTCGGTGTGGCCCATCATGACGACGTCGAGCACGCGCACGTCTTCGTACGCGAACTGGTCCTGGCGCAGCTTGCCCAGGCGCTCGCCCGGGTCGAGGCTGACGTTGCCGGCCGACGGCTCCAGGTCGCCGCCGAGGATCTTCATGAAAGTCGACTTGCCGCAACCGTTCGCGCCAATCAGGCCGTAACGGTTGCCTTCACCGAACTTGACGGAGATGTTCTCGAACAGCGGCTTGGCGCCGAATTGCATCGTGATATTGGCAGTAGATAGCACTAGGAAACCTTTGAAAGCGAAGTTAGCAACGAAGTTGCCGGATAACCCGCGATTTTACCATCGCGGGGGCCGCAGGGCGACACCAGGGGCAGAAATACAAACGGCGCACTTGCGCGCGCCGTCCAGGGGTGTCGTACCGGGCTCAGCTGCAGCTTGCGGCGCTGCGCAGCGTCGGATAATCCGACAGGCTGAGCGTGAAACCTTCTTCATGCGAGACCAGCCTGCCCTGCGCGCCGAAGGGGATCGTGACCCGGCGCGGGATATGGCCGAAACTCAGTCCGGTGAGGATCGGTACCGGCAGCGTGGCGCGCAGGTGGGCCAGCATGGTGTCAAAATCATAGCCATTGTCGTTCGGCGCCAGCTTGTAGCCGGAGAAGTCGCCCAGGACGATGGCGCGCTGGCGCGCCAGCACGCCGGCCTGGTGCAGTTGCAGCAGCATGCGCTCGACCCGGTACGGGTGCTCGGCGATGTCTTCCAGGTACAGGATGCCGCCGTCGATTTGCGGGAAGTACGGCGTGCCTAGCAGCGACACGATCATGGCCAGGTTGCCGCCCCAGACGGTGCCGGCTTCTTCGATGCAGGGATTGCCGCGCACCCGCTCGGTAATGGTGTGGGTCGGGCCCGCCAGGCACTGCCAGAAGTTGTCCAGCGTGAACTGGACCGGCTCCCTGCAACCGAAGTCGCCCGCGATCATCGGGCCGGCGTAGCTGAGCGCGCCAGTACGGGCCATGAGGCCCATGTGGATGGCGGTGATGTCGGAAAAGCCCACGAACAGCTTGCCGCTGGCGGCGATCGCTTCGAAATCGATGTGCGGCAGCAGGCGCGTGGCGCCGTAGCCGCCGCGCAGGGCCATGATGATCTGCACGTCCGGATCCTCGATGGCGGCGCGCAGCTGCGCCAGGCGCCCTTCGTCGGTGCCGCCGAAGCGTTCGTGGATGGCGTTGTGGTCGTAGTAGTTATGGACGAGACAGCCGTGCTGCTCGAGGCGGGCGATGCCGCGGTCGACCGCGCACGGGTCGAGCGCCTGGCCGGCCGGGGCCACGATGGCGATGCCGAGTTGTTGGGTGATCACTGTTTGACGAAGAGCCGGGGTGTTGAGTCTGGCAACATCTTACCCCTGGCATGGGCGTCGATCAAGGCGAGAATCCGCTCGACCAGCTGCGGCGGCAGGTCGTGGCCCATGCCCTCGATGATCTCGAGGCGGGCGTTCGGAATGCGGCTGGCGGTGTCTTCGCCGCAGGCGACCGGCACTAGCGGGTCGGCGGCGCCGTGGATCACGAGCGAAGGCGCGGTGATGGTCGAGAGCTGCGCGCAGCGGTCGCCCGAGGCCGCGATCGCCATCATCTGGCGCGCCATGCCTCCCGGGCAGTAGCTGCGGCGCACCGAGCGGGCCACCCGCTTGTGCAGCTGCTTGTCCGGCGTCGGATAGGACGGGCTGCCGATCGCGCGCAGGATGCCCACGCCGTGTTCGATGATGCTGTCGATGTTGCCGGGGTCGGCAGGACGGCTGGACAGCAGCTTGCCCAGCTTGCGCGCCGGCCCGGGCAGGCCGCGGCGGCAGGAACTGGACATGATCGAGGTCAGGCTCAGGATGCGCTGCGGGTAACGGGCCGCGAGGATTTGCGCGATCATGCCGCCCATCGAGACGCCCACCACGTGGGCGCGCGCCAGGCCCAGGGCCGACAGCACGCCGATCGCGTCTTCGGCCATGTCTTCCAGCCGGTAGGCGGCGCGCAGCGGCCAGCCGAGCTTCGACTTGAGCCAGGCCAGGCCCAGGTTGGGCACGCCGGCCTGTTCGAATTTGGTGGAGAGTCCGCAGTCGCGGTTGTCGAAGCGGATCACGTAGAAGCCGAGCTCGACGAGGCCTTCGACGAATTCGTCGGGCCAGGCGGTCAGCTGCATGCCGAGTCCGTGCACCAGCAGCAGGGGCGGTGACTTTCTGTCGCCTGCGGTATCGAAGGCGATGCGGATTCCGTTGGCATTCAGCGTGGGCATGGCGGCTTGTCGTTTCGGCGCATCAGCGGCATGCGGCCAGCATACCACTTTCAATCCTGGCAGTGCGCTCGTGCGGGCGTACGATTTATCTTACGCTCGACTGCGCACCGCGCAGAGCCTCAAGCGCCCGTTGCAGGCGCTTCGTCAGCGGTCGGCAACTTGCGCGCGGCGGCGCGGCGTTCGGCAAAGAAGGCCTTGAGCAGGCTGCTCGACTCCTCCGCCATGACGCCGCCTTCGACGACCGTGTGGTGATTCAGGCGCTCTTCCTGGAACAGGTCGAGCACCGAGCCGCAGGCGCCGGTCTTGGGGTCGACCGCCGCGTACACGACGCGCGCCAGGCGCGCGTGCATCATCGCCCCCGAGCACATGATGCAGGGTTCCAGCGTGACGTAGAGTTCGCAGCCGGGCAGCCGGTAGTTGCCCAGCTTGTCGGCGGCGGCGCGCAGCGCGACGATCTCGGCGTGGGCGGTGGGGTCGTGGCGGCCGATCGGCTGGTTGTAGCCGGTGGCGATCACTTCGCCATCCTTGACCACCACCGCGCCCACCGGCACCTCGCCCTCGGCCCAGGCCAGGCGCGCCTGTTCCAGGGCCAGCCCCATGTACTTATCGTGCATCGGTGACTTCGGCCCAGCAGTTCGGGGTCTCGTGCAGGACCAGCTTGTGCAGGCGCAGGCCGGTGCCGAAGCGGTCGGTGAACACCGATTTCAGGATGTTGAAGGCGACGCGCGCCAGGTTCTCGACCGTCGGGATACAGTCGATCACCACGGTCTTGTGGCCGGGCAGCGAGGCCAGGAACTCGCGCACCTTGTCATCCTTTTCGTACACGAGGAAGGCATGGTCCCACACGTCGACCAAGTGTTCCTTGGCCAGCGTCTTGACGTCCGAGAAGTCCATGATCATGCCGTTGTCGGAATTTCCTTCAACGTCGATCACGTCGCCGGTCAGGGTGATCTCGAGGGTGTAGCGGTGGCCGTGCAGGTTGCGGCACTGGCTGTTGTGGTCGGGAATGCGGTGGCCGGCATCGAATTCCAGCTTGCGGGTAATGGTCAACATTGCGGGGGCGATCTTGTAAATCTCTTAAGGAATCTGGAGGAGTTTGTGGGTTTGGAGGCTGAGCTTCCACTTGGGATTGCGGCGGCAGGTCTCGATCGCCAGGCGCGTGTTGTGCGCGGCGAGCGGGCCGTCCATCGGCTGCACGTAGAAGTTTTCGAAGTCGAGCTGCTCGTAGGCGGCCAGGTCCTGGCCAAGCTGCGGGATGACGACCTTGATCTCGTTGCCCTTCCCGACCACCAGCGTCGATCCCATCTTCGGGCTGACGCAGACCCAGTCCACGCCTTCCGGCACCGGCAGCGTGCCGTTGGTCTCGATCGCGATCGTGAAACCGCGCGCATGCATCGCGTCGATCAGCGGGCGGTCCAGCTGCAGCAGCGGCTCGCCGCCGGTGAACACCACGTACTTGCTGGCGGGATGAAGCTCCGGCCACAGGCCGTCGATCTCGGCAGCCAGCGCATCCGGATCGCGGAACTTGCCGCCGCGCTCGCCGTCGGTGCCGACGAAATCGGTGTCGCAGAACTGGCAGACCGCGGTGGCGCGGTCGGCCTCACGGCCGGTCCACAGGTTGCAGCCGGAAAAGCGGCAGAACACGGCCGGGCGCCCGGCATGGGCGCCTTCGCCCTGCAGGGTGTAGAAGATCTCTTTGATGCTGTAAGTCACGGTAAGCCTCTCGTCAACCTTCCATTATACCCCGCGCCGCCCGGCTGGTGGTATGGCAGGGGCCCCGCTCATGCTGCTTCGTATGCATTGAGGATGAGCAACATTTCCTGTCGGAATAAGGTGTACCTTCATACGGAATGTTCCGAATGCCCGTCAGAAGGACGCTATGAACAAGCTCACATCATTCCTAGTATGTTTGTCAGCATTTGCCGCTATGGCCGTCTCTGCGCCGGCCGCCGCGGTCCTGCCCTTCCCGCTGCTGCAGCCGAGCGCGGCGCCGGAACTGGCCGGCGCCGCCCTGGTCACGCTGGCGGCCCTGGCCCTGGCCCTGCTGCTCGGACGCCGTTCGCAGGCGGCGCTGGAGCGCGGTAACGTGCTCGAACGCCAGCTGCAGGCCGCGCGTGGCGCCCATGCCGAATCCGAGAACGCGCTGGCCGGGAGCCACGAAGTGCTGTGCCGGCTGGTACGGCAGCAGGAAAGCCTGCGCGAAGCCGAGCGCAGCCGGATCGCGCGCGACCTGCACGACGAGCTGGGCCACCGGCTGCTGTCGCTGCGGGCCGAGCTGGCCCTGCAGCAGGCCGCACTGCGCGGCACCTCCCCCGGCGCCCACGACAGGCTGAGCACGGCGATCGCCAGTCTCGATGGGGCAATCCGCGCCGTGCGCGCCCTCGTCGGCGGCCTGCGGCCGATCACCGCCGGCCAGAGCCTGCGCCAGGCGGCGGAGCGCCACCTGGCCGACTTCGCCCGCCTGCACGGGCTCGACTACCGCTTCGACGCCAGCCAGGACCCGGCGCCTGACACCGAGCGCGACGGCGAGCGGGACGCCGTGCTGTTTCGCGTACTGCAGGAATCGCTGTCGAACGTGGCGCGCCACGCCCGGGCCACCACGGTCTGCGTGAGCCTGCTCGAAGCAGCCGGCGAGGCGGTGCTGACGGTCGAGGACGACGGCATCGGTCCGTTCGCATCGCGGCAGAGCAGCGCCGGCCATGGTGTGGACGGCATGCGCGAGCGCACCCAAGCCTATGGCGGCACGCTGACCCTGGCGCCGGGGCGGCGCGGCGGCACGGTGCTGTGCGCAACGCTGCCCCTGTACCGAACGCCGGCGCCAGCCTAGCAGCTCTTCGCCTGCGTGGCGGGCGCGCCACTGGCTTGCGCTGGAGTCTTGCTGCAAATCAATAAGGTTGCACCTTCGCGGTAGCAGAATCGTTTCCTGTTGGCAGTTAATCGACGACCGGAACCGCAGAGGAAGACCATGATCAGTCCAGCAAGCCCCAGCACCCCGCCCGCCCCGACCACACTCGTGAAAGACGGGGCCTTCGTCGGTCAGCTGGTGGCGTCCCTGTCGATCCCCGTGTTCGTACTGGACACGGACGGCCGGGTGATGATCTGGAACCGTGCCTGCGAACTGCTCACCGGCGTGCCGGCCCATGAGGTGCTCGGCACGAGCGAGCACTGGCGCAGCTTTTATGACCACCGCCGCCCTACCCTGGCCGACCTGGTGCTGCAGAACCGCAGCGAGGACGTACGCCGCATCCTGCCGCGCTGCGCCAACGAGAGCGCCCCTAACAGCCTGTGCCTGGAGAGCTGGTTCGACATGCCGCGCGCCGGGCGCCGGCGCTATCTTGCCGCCGACGCCAGCCCGATTTTCGGGGCCGACGGCGCGCTGGCAGCCGTGGTCGAGACCCTGCGCGATCTCACCGATGAGAAAATGGCCCAGGTGGCGCTCGAGCAATTGGCTACCCGCGACGGGCTGACGGGCCTCGCCAACCGGCGCTGTTTCGACGACACCCTGCATGCGGAATGGGCGCGCGCCCTGCGTCAGCAGCAGCCACTATCGCTCCTGATGGTCGACGTCGACAACTTCAAGGCCTATAACGACGCCAACGGCCACCTCGGCGGCGACGAATGCCTGAAGCGCATCGCCCGCGCCGTCGCCAGCGAAATGCGGGCCAATGACCTGGTGGCGCGTTACGGCGGCGAGGAGTTCGCCGTGATCCTGCCCAACCAGTCGCTCAAGGGCGCAGCCATCGTCGCCGAGCGCATCCGCTGCCGGGTCGAGGCGCTGCAGCTGCCCTCCACCGCGCCGACCCGCCACGTGACGGTGTCGATCGGCGCCGCTACCGCCCTTGCCGGGCCCGACAACAACGCCAGCCAGCTGGTCGCGACCGCCGACGCCGCCCTGTACCGGGCCAAGCACATGGGGCGCAACCGCATCAGCCTGCCGCTGAGCGAGGCCGCGTAAGACTTCGGCTGTCCATGACGCTTCGATAGATGTGGAAATGAAATCGGCGCCCGCAGGCGCCGATTCTTTTCTACAGCGTGTGGATCAGGAAGTCATGCGATCCCAGCCGTGGCGCACGGCCGACTTCATCTTCTCCCAGGTCGACTGGTCGCCGCTGCCGTAGCGCGAATCCCAGTCGGTGCGCAGGTCGTTCTCGACCTCGCCCCACTGGCGGCCGCGGTATTTCTCGTTGCGCGCCATCTCGGAACCGTAGCTGTAGGCCGGCTTGTAGTCGTCGTAGCTGCCAGCGCCGGTGGCGGTGCTGTAGGTGGCGTTCCAGTGGCTGCGGTACTCGCGGTCGTCGTCCTCGTCGTCGGTCATGCGATCCCAGCCATGACGGACGGCGGTTTTCATCTTGTCCCAGGCGCCGCTGACGGCTGCGCCTGCGCCGGTACCGGTGGTGCTAGACGTCGACATGCCCGTGGTGCCGGTGGTGCCGGTGACGCGGGAATCCCAGCCGCGCGCCAGGTCGCCTTCGATGTCGTCCCACGGCCGGTTGCGGTACATCTCGCTCTTGCGCATCTCGGAACCATAGGAATACGCGGGCTTGACGCTGTCGTAGTCCATGCCAGAATTGCTCAGGTTGGTGTCGTAGTGGCTACGATAGTACGTGTCGTCGTCGCGGTCCATGGTCATGCGATCCCAGCCGCGTTGGACGGCGGCCTTCATGCGGTCCCAGGTATCGCCGGCGGCGCTGCCGCCATTGCGGGTGCTCCAGTCGCTGCGCAGGTCGTTCTCGACTTCGTCCCACTTGCGGCCGCGGTACTTGTCGCTACGTGCCATTTCCGAGCCATAGGCATAGGCCGGCTTGACGCGATCGTAATCGTCGCCGCTGTAATTGGCGAGGAAGTGGTTGCGGTAGGCGTCGTCATCGTCGCCGAAGAAATTGCTGCCGATAGCCAGGCCGCTGCCGCCGCCCGTGCCGGCATCCTGCGAACGCGAATAGATGCGCGACTTGCCGCGCTGGGTTTCGTTGTAGCCGGTGCTGCCGGAACCCATGGCCGTGTCGCGCTGCATCGAACCGCTGGTGCCCTGCATGGCCGAGCCGTCCAGCGAGGAGCCTTGCAGGGTGCCGCCCTGGATGCCCGAGCTGTGCAGGCTGCGGTCGCTTTGGGTGCCTTCGAGTGCGGACGCCTGCACCGAGTTTTCCTGCAGCGTGGAGGCCTGGAGCGAGGTGCCGCCGGTTGCGGTCAGGCCGCTCTTGCCCTGCGGCTCCTGGTAGGTCGTGCCCATCGGCTCGGCTTGGTTGAGCGACTGCTGCTGGAACAGCTTGCGGTCGCCCGGATTGTCGAGCTGCTGGATCGCGTTCGGGCCCGATCCCGCGCCCATGCTGGCGCCGACGCCCGTGGACGAGATCGCCGCGCCGGTGGCAGTCATGCCGCCCTGGCTGGAGCCGGTATCGGACTGCGCCGACATCTGCGACGACTGCTGCATGCCGCCGGCGCCGCTCATGCGCATCGATTCGGACAGGCCGCCCGAGGCGCCCAGGGTGCCCATGTCGGCGCCAGCGCCGGATGCCTGCTCGTCGATATCGGTCGGGCCGTAGCGCTCGACGATGTCGGCGGCGCGTTCGACTTCCGGCAGCGAATCGGCGCGCACGGTCAGCACGTGGTGGCCGCGGGTGACGGCGCCTTCGTATTTGCTGACATGGGGGCTGTTGTCTGCGCCGAACAGGTCGGTAAAGAAGTGCTTGATGCTGGCGCCGATGCCCAGGCCGGTGCCGTCGGCCAGCGTGTCGGAGCTGGAATCATGGCTGGTGGACGGCTGTCCGGTGACGCTGTCCGTCATGCCGGTCGGGTCGGCGTTGGAAAGCTTGACCTCGTCGCGCGAAAAGCCCGAGGACATCAGCTCGTTCATCGCATTCTGTGCGTCGGTCCGGTTGTCGAACACGGCTACAAGAGTATGTTGCATGGTCGTTCCTCCGTAAGGGGTGAATGTCGAAGCACGCGCGGGGTGCAGCAGAACAGTCCGACCCCGGCCCGCTCTGGCGAATGGGGCGAGGTCGCGACGGCTCATGGCACCCGGGGCGCGCATGTGCACGGAACCAGATTACTCCAAACCCGGCAGTACCCGCGCGCGGCTGACCGGACAGTGGGAACGACGTAAAAACGGCGCCCGGAGGCGCCGTCTTGTCCTGCCTGTGCGATCAGTAAGTCCGGTTGCTGCCGGTGTCGCCGGTCATCCGATCCCAGCCATGACGCACTGCCGCCTTCATCTTTTCCCAGGTCGAGGCGCCGCCGGCGCCGCCGCGCGATTCCCAGTCGGTACGCAGGTCAGATTCGACATCGTCCCACTGGCGTCCGCTGTAGCGGCCGCTGCTGGCCATCTGCGAGCCGTAGCTGTAGGCCGGCGCATAGTCGTCATAGGAAGCACCCGAGCTGCCGTAGTTGCTGGTGAAGTGGTTGCGGAAATAGCTGTCGTCGTCGCGCAGGTCGGATTGCGCCATGGTGCCGCCCACGCGCTGCACGTCCACTTCGGTGTGGCGCACGGTGTCAGTGATCTGCTCCTGGCGTTCATTGACCTGCTTGCCGATCGTGACTTCCTCGACGATGCGGGCCGATTTCTCGACCACGGCTTCCTCGGCGGTTTCGCGCATCTCGATGGTCTGCTCCTTGAAGGCGGTGGCGTCGGCCGGGCTGATCGGCTGGTCGACCACGCGCCGCTGCACGTCCACATGCTCTTCGCGCAGGCCGATGCTTTCATTGACCGGGGTCTCGACGATGCGCGAATAGATGCGCACGCCGCCGCGCTGCACTTCGCGCTTGCCGACCTTCAGCTGTTCTTCCACCACCGGGATCGACTGGGTGGCGGCGATGTTGGCGCCGGTCGCGCCGGTCTGCATCGCGGTATCGCGCTGCAGCGAGGCGCCGCCGGCGAGCCCCTGTTGCGAGCCGGACTGCAGCGTGTCCGACTGCAGGCCGGACGACTGGGACGACATCGAGGACGAGCTCATGCCACTGCCGCTGCCGGCGAGCAGCGCGCCCGCACCCATAGAGCCGACCCCGTCGGAATGCTCGTCGATGTCGGTCGGGCCGTAGCGCTCGATCAGATCGGCCGCACGCTCGACTTCCGGCAAGGAGTCCGCGGTCACGGTCAGCACGTGCTGGCCGCGGGTCACGGCGCCTTCGTAGCGGTTGGCGTGATCGCTGTTGTCGGTGCCGAACAGGTTGCTGAAGAAGCTCTTGATGCCACCGCCGATACCGACGTCGTCATCGGCGCCGGACGATGCCGCCGTGGTGCTGCCGGCGTCGCCGCCGGAGAGGCGCGCGTCAGTGCTGGAAAAGCCCGAGGACAGCAGTTCGTTCAGGGCATTCTGGGCGTCGGTACGGTTGTCGAAGACAGCTACAAGCGTGTGTTGCATGGTAAGACCTCCGGAAACAGGGGTTGAGTCAAGGTGAAGGTGGCGCGCCGGCGTCGTCGAAGCGCTCGACCTCGACCCGCTCGGCCTTGAGCGGGACGGTGTCGTGGTAGCGCTCTTCGCGCTGGATGCGGGTGATGTGCAGCTCTTCCTTGATGCGCAGGCGGCGTTCCACCACCAGCACTTCCTCGAGCACGGGGACGACCAGGGTGTCGCCCTCGTAGCGTGGCGCCGGCGTTTCGCCGGCGTCCACCACACGGTCGACCGCCACCCGCCGGACCTCCATCTCGTCGCGCATGAGGCGCTCGTCGATGGTGACCGGCTGTTCGGTAACGGTCTTATGGATGCGCACGCCGCGGCCGGTGTCGACCACGCGGGTGCCGACTGCGAGCTGCTCCTCGATCACGGGGATCCGCAGACCGTCCTGGCCTATGGATTCGTGGGAATTGCTGGACATCTGCCGCCTCCTCGGTATCGCAAATGCGAGAGCGGACCAGCGTACTCCAAACATCGCCGGCAGCGCACACCCTTGACGGGCGGCATGCCGGCCGGGGCGGCAGGGTCAGGAGAAGGGATTGTCGACCGTCTTGACGGCGGGCGGCGGCAGCTGTTCCGGCAGCTCGCGCGCCTCGAGGGCGGCGACGATCTCGCCCAGCTGCGCGTGCAGGCGGCGCGCCGCTTCCAGGCCGGCCTGGTCGGCGGTCAGGTCGAGGTCGCCCGAGATGGTGATGCGGTCGAGACGGTTTTCCAGCATCAGATTGCCGATCTCCAGCACGTCGGCTTCGTTGGCGTAGGGGGTAAAACTTTTTTTCCTGCTCATGGCTTCTCCGGTCAGTAGCGGTTCCGGTCGCGGCTCTTGCCCTGGCGGATCTTCGGCAGCGCGAGCATGCGCTCCTTTTGCTGCCGGCTCAGGGAGGGCAGCAGTTCGATGCCGACGATGCGTTCGAGCTCCGCCACCGGGATCACCTGGATCGGCGCGTCGCCGCGGTTCTCCACGAACCAGGCGGCGGCCGCCTTCTGGCGGGGACTGTACACCACCTTGTACAGGTGGGTAGGCACGAGTACGTTGCCGACCTTTTGCAGGCTGTTGCCGAGGAAGGCCGGGCCGGTGATCACGTACAGCGAGCCTTCGCGCTTGGCCATCTTGCGCACCGCGCCTTCGATCGGCGCCCAGATGTGGCGGTTGTGCTCGCGGTCCTGCGGCACCATGTTCGCCAGCGAGAAGCTCTCGCGCTGGGCGCGCCGGTCCGGCATGTCGCCGTTCGGCGCCAGGTGGCCGCGGTCGAAGCCGCTGCGGGCATAGTCGGACAGCTCGGCGCGCTGGCCGCGCGGCAGGCGCGGCTCGGGATGGAAGGCATTGTCGCGGTCCAGGCCCTCGGCGGCCTCCAGCTGGCTCGGCGCGAGGTGTTCGGCCGACCACAGCGCGGTGCGGGTCACGCCCGAATGCATGACGCCGAATTCGCTGTAACAGAGTTCGCGGGTGGCGGCGCCCAGCTTCGGGTTGCGGATTTCAGGCGCACGGCCATCCAGGTAGTGGGAAGGACAACCGGCGGCCTGGACGGCGCCGGCGGCCAGCAGTGCGCCCGCAAAGGAGAAGCGCGCAAGACGGGCCAGTAAGGCGTGGAACATGTTGAGCTAATCAAAACTATCGATAGCGCATTGTAGCCGAGCGTCCTTGAGGGCCGTCAAACACAACCGCAAAAATACATGCGCACGATTGGAAATGCGTTTCCAGCAAGAATACGTTAGACTTTTGCCTTTCTCAACAAAAGATTCCTTTTGGGAAATTTCACCCGAAGCGAATGAATCGTCAGCCGATCCCAGAGGACCTGCGCCGTTTCGTCTTGACGAGCGTGCCCTCCGTGCCCTTCCTCGAAGCGCTGCTGCTGCTGCGTGCAAATCCTGGCCAGGAATGGACCGGGGAGATGCTCGCCGGCCGCCTGTACACTAGCGAACGCACGGCCCAGGGCCTTCTCGATGAGCTGTGCCGGGCCGGCATGGCCGCGCCCTGCCCCGGGCCACAGGCGCAACGCTATTGCTACGCCCCGGCGAGCGAGGCCCTGCGCGAGCGCGTCGACAACCTGGCCGAGCTGTATTCGCGCCACCTGGTAGACATCACCAACCTGATCCACTCCACACTGGACCGGAAGGCGCAGCAGTTCGCCGACGCCTTCCGCCTGCGTAAGGAACATTAAATGGGCGAACTCATCTATACCTTGTGCATGCTGACCTCGCTGGCCTGTACCTGGCTGCTCTTTGCCAGCTACCGGCGGACGCGCTACCGCCTCCTGTTCTGGAGCGGGCTGTGCTTCGCAGTGATGACGTTCAACAATCTGTTCCTGATTTTCGACAAGATCGTGTTCCCGAATGTCGATTTCATGCCGCTGCGCGTAATCAGCGCCCTGGTCGCCTGCCTGCTGCTGCTCTACGGCCTGATCTACGAGAAGGAGTGAAGCGATGATCCAGATGATGTATGGCGCGATCTCGATGGCTTCGCTCACCATCGCCCTGTTCTTCCTGCGCTTCTGGCGCAACACCGGCGACCGCTTCTTCCTGTACTTCGCCCTGTCCTTCTTCATCGAAGGCCTGCACCGCGTGTATTCGGCGGTACTGAACGAGGCGGGCGAGGATTCGCCGGCGCACTACCTGATCCGGGTGCTGGCCTACGGGCTGATCGTGTGGGCGATCGTGGAGAAGAACCTGCCGCCCAAGGACTGGCGCGACTAGCGTGCGCCCGCCGCCGGAGGGCGGCGCGATAATGGGCCATGATAAACCGTCAACAGGAGGACAGCATGGCCCCACCCACCCAGCCAGGACAGAACCCGGCCAAGCCAAACGACAACCCGATCGCCGGCGGCGGCCAGGACCAGCGTTCCGAGAACCTGCTTCCCGGTGAAGAAGGCGCCGAGGACGGCCGCTTCGACGTGGCCGAAGAAGTGAGCCTCGACCAGCATTCCGACGAAGCGCGCCGCGTCGGCCAACTGCCCGAGAACGGCATTGCCGACGCCGTGCCTGACGCGCTCAAGACCCCGGTGCCCTCGCAGGGCGTGCCGGACAAAGAGTAATCCCTTGGGCCGCCGGCAGCGGCCCTTCCCCACTTCACCCCCCCATCGTCACGCCCATCTTCAGGCCCTCGATCGTATGCGCCTGGTAGATCGGCTCGAGCTGGTCGACCACGCGGCAGTTCAGGTGGCGGCGCACCCCGTCCGGCAGGCTGTCGTAATAGGCGCGCGACATCTGCAGGTCGTGCTTGATGGCGTTGGTGGCGTCCGGCGCGTCGGCGCCCACCACCAGCACCGGACGCGACAGGTTCGAACGGTTGGCGGTGCCGCGGTGGATGGTCAGCGCGGAGCGCGCCGAGATGTCGCCTACCTTCGGCAGCTTGCGCTGGGCCAGCGCTTCGTAGCGCGGGTATAGGGACTTGTCCGGGAACATCGGGTCGCCCTCATACAGGTCCCACTGGGTGCCGGGCGCGATCTCGAACGGTCCCATGTCCTCGGTCACGTCGACCGTGGTGAGATTGAAGGCGAGCGAACTGAGGCGCCGGCCCTGCACGGTTTCGGGCGGCGAGGCGAAATCGCGGTGCCAGGGCTGGTGCATGGCGCCCGGGCCCGGCACGTCGAAGCCGACTTCGACGATGCGCCACTCCGGCCCCAGCACCGCGCTGCACACCGCGTGGATCCAGGGGTGGGCGGCGATCGTCACGAAGGAGCGTAGGCGCTCCGGATGCACCTCGACGTAGTAGCGGTTCGGGCCGCGGTTCAGCGCCCCGCCCTCGCGCCCCAGCGCTTCCTCGAACAGGCGGTCGATGTCGGCGCGCAGTTCGCCGATCAGCTCGCGGCTGAAGGCGCCGCGGCAGGCGATGATCCCGTCCCCATAGATGCCGCGCATGATGTCGGCCACGTCGTATTGTGCGGCTGCTCCGCTGTCCATGTTTTTTCCTCCTCTGTCTGGCCTATGGCCGCGCGCCTGGCCGGCGTGCTGCCCTGAGAGCGCAAATACTACTGGCAATCGCCAAGGCGCGTCGCGAGCCCGGCGCTACCCATCCCGCGGGCGTTGACAGGAAGGCATCGGGACCGTAGATTGACGCCCAGACCGAGGAGGAAGCACGCATGCGACGATCAACCTACCGCTGGGGACACCCTTGACGGCGCCTGGCCACGCCAGCGTGCTGTTCATTTGCGAACGCCCGCTGCCGGACCAGGTCCTGGAGCGCGTCGCCAGCGAACTCGGCGAAACGATCGAGCATGTCCGGTCGCCGGTCGAGGGCTTGGCGCGGCTAGCACGCCAGGACTTCGCCCTGGTGCTGGTCGGCTATGCCGGCGACGCCGCGGCGCAAGCCGCCACCGTGCGCCAGGTGCGCGCCACGCGGCGCTCAGCCCATACGCCGCTGGTGGCGATCGGGGTACCAGGCGACACCGCCTTCCCGGTCGAGTCCCTGTATGAGGCCGGCGCCGTCGCGGTGCTGACCGAACCGCTGTCCCCCGTCATCCTGCGCGCCAAGCTGCGCTTCTACATCGACGCCTTCGTGGCGACGGCCGAGCGACGCCGCGCCGAGGCGGCCCTCATCGACGCCCGTGCGCGCCTGGAAGCCATCATCGCGGAGGCTGAGCTGGCGATCTGGTCCTGGGACCTGGAGGCCGACCGCGTCATCGGCGACACCCGCATGGCCGAGCTGTTCAGCATCCCCGATGTTCTGAAGGAGGGTGCATCGGCAGCGCGCTGCTTCGAGACCGTGCACCCGGACGACCTGCCTGTGGTGCAGGCCCTCCTGGCCGATACGGTGGCGAGCGGCAAGCCCTATGACGCCACCTTCCGGGTGCGCGCCGAAGGCGGCTGGCGCTGGGTGATCGCGCGCGGCAACGTGGTCCGCAGCGCCGCCGGCAGCGTCACGCGGATGCGGGGCGTGGTGATCGATGCCTCGCGCCAGTTCGAAGCCGAACAGCAGCTGCGCCTGAGCGAAGAACGCTACCGTACCCTGTTCGACTCGATCGACGAGGCCGTGTGCGTGATCGAGATGCTGTACGACAGCGCCGGACAACCCTGCGACTACCGCTTCGTGGAGACCAACCCGGCCTTCGAGAAGCATACCGGCCTGGTCGACGCGGTCGGCCGCACGATCCGCCAGCTGGCGCCGCGCCTGGAACGCCACTGGTTCGAGCTGTACGCCCGCGTGGTCGCCACCGGCGAGCCCGTGCGCTACATGAACGAGGCGCGCGAGCTGGGGCGCTGGTTCGACGTGTATGCCGCCCGCATCGGCCCGCCCGAGCAGCACCGCGTGGCGGTGGTATTCAACGACATCACCGAGCGCCGCAGGAGTGAGGAAGCGCTGCGCAAGATGGCGGCCGACCTGGAGGAAGCCAACCGGATCAAGACCGAGTTCCTGGCCACCCTCGCCCACGAGCTGCGCAATCCGCTGGCCCCGCTGCGCAGCGGCCTGCAGTTCATCCGCAGCGAAGGCGGCCACCAGGCCGATCCAGCCGCGGTGGCGCGCATCCACGAGATCATGGACCGCCAGCTCGGCCAGCTGGTCCACCTGGTCGACGACCTGCTCGACGTGGCCCGCATCACGCGCGGCCAGATCGCGCTCAAGCGCGAGCGCATCGACCTGGCCGGCGTACTGTCGGCGGCGGTCGAGACCAGCATGCCGCTGATCGAGGCGGCGCGCCACCACATCGACCTGCGCCTGCCGCACGAAGCGCTGGTGGTGGACGCCGACGCCACCCGCCTGACCCAGGTGGTGTCGAACCTGCTCAACAACGCGGCCCGCTACACGCCGCGCGGCGGCAGCATCGTGCTGGCGGCCGAGCGTGACGGCGTCGATGCGGTGATTGCGGTGTCGGACAACGGCATCGGCATCGATCCGGCGCGTCTGGAAGACGTATTCACCATGTTCACCCAGATCGGCGAAGGCCGCCGCCACGCCGCCGGCGGGCTCGGAATCGGGCTGTCGCTGGTGCGCAGCCTGGTCGAGCTGCACGGCGGCAGCGTGCACGCGGCCAGCGCCGGCACCAATGCCGGCAGCGTGTTCACGGTGCGCCTGCCGCTGGCGCCTGCGCCACAGCAGGCTCCCGTCGCGAGCGGGCCATCAGCCGGCACTGCCGAGGAGCGCCCCGTGCGGCGTGTGCTAGTGGTGGACGACAACCGCGACGCCGCCGAGACCCTGGCGGCCGTGCTGGGCCAGCTCGGGCACCAGGCACTGGTCGCCAACGATGGCCACCAGGCGCTGCGCATGATGGCCGGGTTCCAGCCCGAAGTCGTGTTCCTCGACCTTGGCATGCCGGGGATGTCCGGTTACGACGTGGCCGGCGCGATCCGCAGCGAACCGGCCTACGCCGGGGTGCGCCTGGTAGCGCTGACCGGCTGGGGCGGCGTGGCCGACCGCGAGCGCACCGCCCGCGCCGGCTTTGACCACCACCTCACCAAGCCCGCCACCACGGCGGCGATCGAGGAAGTGCTGGCCTGAGATTGGGCTGAGATTCGGGCACCTGCCTTGATGTAGGGTGGGCGGATTCTCCGCCCACGCGGTAGAGGACTTTGCTGCTTGACCGCGTGGGCGGAAGATCCGCCCACCCTACGAACGGCGATGTTTCACCAGTCGATCGACAGCAGCACTTCGCCCATGCGCGGCCAGCACAGGCCGCCCACTTCGTCCCGCCTCGCCCAGCGGTAGCCGTCCATCTCGGGCGTCGGCACGCCCGTCACGTGGTGCGGGAAGCTCGTGCTGGAGTGCAGGTGCGCAAGGCTGTCGAGGCCGGGCCCGGATTCGACCATGAACAGGTGCAGGCGCTTGTCGCGGCGGTAAGCGAAGGGGCCGAGCTCGCGAAAGGCCGCGGCCTCGAACAGCAGGCCGGTTTCTTCGCGCAGTTCGCGCATCGCCGCTTCCAGCTCGGTCTCGCCGGGGTCGCGCATGCCCTTCGGGATATCCCATTTCGGTGTGTGGGTCACGTGGCACAGCAGCAGCTCGCGCCGCGGGTTGACGATCAGGGTGCCGCAGGAGACGGTATGTTTGGCCATGCGATGCCGCCCGCGGGCAGCTTGGGTAATGTGGTGGACTTACTGTATCGGCCTGCCACGGGCACTGTCAATTGTGCGCGCCGCAAGCCGCCCGGACCGCACACTGTCCCCTTTTGGCTGTCATGCAGATGGGGTAGCGGATGGAATTCTTGTTGCACAATAATGATCTGGAAAACTGGGCGCTGGCCCTCGGCGTCTGCATCGGCGCGACCGCGGCAATGTTCTTCTTGCGCATGATCGTCCTGCGCCGCCTGGGCGACCTGTCGCAGCGCACCGTCACCCGGGTCGACGACCTGGTAGTCAAGATGCTGCGCCGCACCTTCATCACGCCGCAACTGGCGATCGGCATCTACCTCGGCAGCATCTTCCTGGTGATGCCGGAAAGCTGGCGCCTGGTGGTGTCGCGCATCGCGGTGGCCGGACTGGTCCTGCAGCTGGGCATCTGGGGCGACACCGCACTGCGCGGCTGGCGCAGCCAGCTGCTTGCCACCCCGGGCGACGGCGCGCGCAAGGCTTCCAGCACGATCCTGTTCTTCATGCTGCGCCTGTTGGTGTGGACCGTGGCCTTCCTCATGATGCTGGATAACTTCGGCTTCAACATCACCACCCTGGTAGCGAGCCTGGGCATCGGCGGCATCGCGGTGGCCCTGGCCACCCAGAACATCCTCGGCGACCTGTTCGCCTCGCTCTCGATCATGCTCGACAAGCCCTTCGAAGTCGGCGACTTCATCATCGTCGGCGACGCCCTGGGCGCGGTCGAATACATCGGCCTGAAGACGACACGCCTGCGCGGCCTGGGCGGCGAGCAGATCGTGTTCTCCAACGGGGAGCTGCTCAGGAGCCGGATCCACAACCACAAGCGCATGGAATCGCGCCGCGTCGCCTTTGTGCTGCGCGTGGCCTACGGCACCAGCGAAGCCCAGGTGACGGCCATCCCGGCCATGATCCGCGAGATCGTCGCGGCGCGCAGCGACGTCAACTTCGAGCGCGCCCACTTCTTCCGCTACGGCGACTGGTCGCTCGACTTCGAGGTGGTCTACCACTTCAAGAGCCCGGACTACATCCTGCACATGGACGCCCAGCAGGACATCCTGCTGCACATCTACCGCGCCTTCCAGCGCGAGGGCATCCAGTTCGCGCACCCGCTGTCGGTGGTGCGCGTGGCCGACCACCGCGACCCGGCCGGAGGCTGGCCGCCGGCCGATGCCGCTGGCGTTCTGACAAAGCATTAGGCCCCGTTCGTATGCGCCGGAGCGGTCCTACAGCGCCGGGCCGGACAGTCCTATACCCCGGCCGAGACCGCTGGCCTATGATGGTCTCACCTCTTCCGGAACACGCCACGCAGGACGCGGGGCGCAGGCGGAAGGGCTACCTACCAACCCTGTCATCGATAAAGGAGATCAATCATGGCATCGAACAACCAGGGAAACAACAGCAAGCGCGGCTTCGCCTCCATGGACAAGCAGGAGCAGCGTGAAGTCGCCTCGCAGGGCGGCCGCGCATCCGGCGGCGGCAACCGTGGCAGCGCGCAGAGCGGCAGCGGCGGCAATTCGCAAAGCGGCGGCTCCAGCAACCGCGGCTTCGCCTCGATGGACCCGCAGCGCCAGCGCGAAATCGCTTCGCAGGGCGGCCGCGCGGCCCACGCATCGGGCAATGCACACGAGTTCACTTCGGAAGAAGCGCGCGAGGCCGGCCGCATGAGCCACAAGAATGACGGCAACCAGCAGAGCGGCAATCGTGGCAATGGCGGCGGCAACGGCGGCGGACGTGGCGGTAACCGCTAAGCGGATCGCCTGAACGTCGCAGCACCATCAAGGCCGGCGGAGCATCTCAGGATGCTCCGCCGGTTGTTTTTGTAGGGGTGATCTGGTCCAGTGGACCAGATCACGCTTGCCGACCGTGCGTGCAGCAAGGGTATGAGCAGCCGTGATGCTGGCTTGTTTTGGACGCGCGGTCGGCATAGCCGACCACCCTACGACAAGATGGAGCAGAAAAGAACACGGCGGCGGCCCCCGAGGGAACCGCCGCCGCGCCGTCGCCAGCCAGCGCCCGGTCACCCGTGCGCTGGCCGCTTACCCTGTCAGGCCGTCTTCGCGACCGGCACCTTGGCCGATTTCACCGGCAGCACGTCCGCGCGGGCGGCGTCCGGGGCGGCCGGCAGGCGCGCGTGGCGGCCCGGGACGGCCTGTTCGATCAGCTCGTGCATGCGGGATGCGGTCAGGTCCCAGGAGGTGCCGGCGACCACTTCGCGCATGCGCTTGGCCATCGCCTGGCGCTCGGCTTCGGTGAGCGCGAGCTGGCGTTCGCAGGCGGCGATGAATTCTTCCGCGGTCGCGGCCACGGCCACCACGTCGCCGTACGGGACCTTGACGTCGGTGATCGGGGTCGAGACAGCCGGCAGTTCGGCTGCCATATACTCCAGCACCTTGGTCGGCGAGATGAACTTGGTCGAGTCGTTCATGGCGAACGGCAGCAGGCAGACATCCCAGCCGGCCAGGAACTGCGGCAGCTGGTCGTAGCCGCGCTGGCCCATGTAGTGCACGTTCGGCTGCTTCGGCAGCGAGGCCGGGTCGATCTTCACGACCGGGCCGACCATCACGATCTGCCATTCAGGATGGGCGTCGGCCATCTTCGAGACCAGCTCGACGTCGAGGCGCTCGTCGATCACGCCGTAGAAGCCCAGGCGTGGATGGGGGATGTGTTCCTGGTCCGGATGCGAGATATCGCGGTCCTGGGCCTGGCGGAAGTGCTTGGCGTCGACGCTGCTCGAGAAGCAGTGGGCGTTGGCGTGGCGGTCGCGCTTGGATTGGTACAGGCTCGGGCCGCCGGTGAAGACCACATCGGCCATGTTCAGCAGCGCGCTTTCGCGTTGCAGCAGCTGCTTCGGTGCGTTCTTGAACATCGCCAGTTCGTCCATGCAGTCGTACACGATCTTGGACGGGTTCAGGCCTTGCAGCAGCGGCAGGGCCATCGGGGTGTAGAACCAGACGATCGGCTGTTCGCCGGCGGGCACCAGGTCGGCCAGCAGGGTCTGCAGGGTCGGGAGCTGGTCGTCATGGAAGCCTGGCGCATGGATCGCGGTATGCGGACGGCACACCGTGATGTTCGGCGCCACCGCCGTCTTCTTCAGGTATGCCTCTCCTTCGCTGTACACCGGTTCCTCGACAAACAGGATATCGTAGTGTTCCGCCAGACGGGTCATCAGGTGCTGTGGGCGCTGGAAAACGAAGTCCCAACGGAGGTGGCAAAACACGATCAAGGTCGGCATATTCAATTCATTTCGCCTTCGGGGCGCTATAGTTGTTGGCAAAGCCTGGCAGGTTTTTCTCTCAGTGCCAGTCCCCGGAAACGCGTATCAGCGCACCGGACCCCCGAATCGTAACATGCAAATTTCCCAATATTTTC
>NZ_JAJFER010000008.1:0-310361 GCF_020707295.1 Massilia sp. IC2-476 | reverse complement strand
ATCTCTGTTTGTTGGCATTGCTGCCATCCTGATTTCTCAGGAGTCGCTCACTCAAGATACTGACCGTCATCTCATTGCTGAGACAACGCTTAATACTTTTGTGAACATTTGATAATTTAAGTATGCACTGACCGAAGTCAGCGGCACCTTCATCAAACGCCCACACTTATCGACTGTTGATTGTTAAAGAACCGTTGTTCTGTACTACCTTGCTGCACCGTACGAAGCGTTGTGTTCGTCAGCAGCAGAGAAGTGAGATTATGCAGTGTTTCGCGTAACTCGTCAACCCCTTCGTTTGCTTCGTTGCAGATTTCTCTGCCGACCTTGCCAACTTAACCATCTGATTTCATTGGACTTTTTCGGTCACGCCTTGCAGCGTCCTGAAGCGGAGGCGAACTATAGCAAACCCGCGGACAGCTCCGCAAGAGCTTGCGCGAATTTTTTTAGAGGAGCCAGTCGATTGCCAAAAACGACAATATCTGGACACCCGCGCGCTGCCACATGGTGGTGCCCGGCTCCTGGTCATGACGACGGACTTTCCCCTCGCTGCGCTCGAGCCAGTACAGCCTGCCCTGCTCGTCGATGCGGACTTCGTAGGCACGCTCCGGCATGCTGTCGTCCAGCGTCTGGTTCAGCCGCCCCGCCATCTGCGGGCTGTCGATGACAAAGCCCATCTCGGTATTCAGGTCGATCGAACGCCTGTCCATATTGAAGGAGCCGATGAAGACCGTATGGCCGTCGACGCCGAATGTCTTGGCGTGCAAGCTGGAAGCGGAGCTGCCGAAGCGCCCCTTCCCCGTATCGGGCTGCGCCGGCGCCCAGCTGCGGCGCAATTCATATAAGGAGACCCCGGACTCGAGCAGTTCGCGCCGCCACTTCGCATAACCGGCATGCACCGCTGCGACGTCGGTCGCTTCCAGCGAATTGGTCAGCACGCGTACCTGCACCCCGTTGCGGGCGAAGTCGCGCAGCGTTCCTGCCGCCGCCTTGCTGGGCACGAAATAGGGCGAGACCAGGTCGACTGCCTTTCTCGGCTCCCCCAGCAGCTTGCGCAGGCCGTCGGCCATGCGCTCTCCCGGCCCGGTCTCGCCCAGCACTTTGGCCGGCGGATCGCTGACCAGGCGCGTGACGCTCCACTCCAGCGGCAGCTCCTGGCGCACCAGCTGCGTCACGAAGGGCGAGGTGGCGATCGCCTCCAGGTAGCGCTGCGCCTCGTCCTGCACGCGGAAAGCGGCAGCCCGTTCGGCCAGCGCCTCGGAACGCTCGGCGCCGGCGGCATCCACCAGTGCCGTGATCGGATAGGCGGACGCGCTGTTCCAGTACTTGTCGAAGTCCTGCGACACCTCGCGCACCACGGGCCCCACCGCCATCACGTCCAGGTCGAGGAACAGCATGTCGCCGGCGGCGCCGAAGTATTCGTTGCCGATATTGCGGCCGCCGACGATCGTCGCCTGGTTGTCGACCGTGAAGGACTTGTTGTGCATGCGGCGATTCAGCCGGCTGAAGTCGGTGAGATAACCGAGCATGCGCCAGCGCCGCATGCCGAAGGGATTGAACAGGCGGACCTCGATGTTGGGATGGCGGTCGAGGGCGGCGAGGACGGGATCAAGCCCGCCGGTATTGTTATCGTCCAGCAGCAGGCGCACGCGCACGCCGCGCGCGGCGGCGCTGCGCAGCGCGTCCAGCATCAGGGTGCCGGTCAGGTCGTTGCGCCAGATGTAGTACTGGACGTCGAGGCTGCGCTGGGCGCTGTGGGTGAGCAGCACGCGGGCCGCGAATGCGTCGCGCCCGTCGACCAGGGGATAGACGCCGGAGCGCCCGGGATGCGCGGCCGCCAGCGGCGCGAGCGCCTGGCCCAGCGGCGTGGCCGCGGTATCCTCCAGCGCCACGCTGCCGCTGCGCTGCCCAAGCGCCGGCAGCGCGCTGCAGCCATACACCGCGACGGCGACGACGATCAAGGCCGCCGTTCCCCGCCGCAGCGCCGCCTTCATGTTCACATGCCTTCGAAGTTCGGCTTGCGCTTCTCGAGGAAGGCCGACATGCCTTCTTTTTGCGCAGGGGTGCCGAAGCCGGCGTGGAAGTAGCGGCGCTCGTAGCGCACGCCTTCGGTCAGCGGCATCTGGTAGGCCTGGTTGACGCAGTCCTTGATCTGCATGGCGACCGAGACCGGCATGTCGGCGATGCCCTGGGCGATCTTGATCGCCTCTTCCATCACGCTGTCGGCCGGGTACACGCGCGACACCAGGCCGGTGCGCTCCGCTTCGGCGGCGTCGATCATGCGGGTGGTGAGCAGCATGTCCATCGCCTTCGACTTCGAAATGGCGCGCGGCAGGCGCTGGGTGCCGCCGGCGCCCGGGGTCACGCCGACCTTGATTTCCGGCTGGCCGAACTTGGCGTTGTCCGCCGCGACTAGGAAGTCGCACATCATGGCCAGTTCGCAGCCGCCGCCCAGGCAGTAGCCCGACACCACGCCGACCACGGGTTTGCGGATGTTGAGGATGTGCTCCCAGTTGCGGCCGATGTAGTTGCCCGGGTAGGTATCTGCCGCATAGGTGTAGTTCGCCATGGCTGCGATGTCGGCGCCGGCGGCGAAGACCTTGTCGCTGCCGGTGAGGACGATCACGTTGACCGCCGGGTCGGCATCGAACTTGTGGAGCGCGTCACCCAGCTCGTTCATCATGTTGTCGTTCAGCGCATTCATCGCCTTCGGACGGTTCAGGCGGATCACGGCGACCTTGCCGTGGTTTTCGATCAGCAGATCTGCATATTCCATGTGGCTATCCCTTGTGAGGTTGGACGGATTGCCCGGATTGTAACGTCTCGCGCCCCAGCAAACACGGTATGATTATTTGTTCAGCAATATTCTGTGCGAGATCACCATTCCTCCGCTTGTCACCCACTGGCTCCAGCGGCGCATCCCGGCCGATTCGGTGATGCGCAAGGCGGACTTCCGCCGCTTCTGGTTCAGCAGCATCCTGGCCCACTTCGGCGCCCAGATCACGCTCCTGGCCCTGCCGATCTGCGCGGTCCTGATGCTGCATGCGACGCCGGCCCAGATGGGGACCCTGGCCGCCTTCGAATCGCTCCCCTTCCTGCTGTTCGGACTCCCCTCAGGCGTACTGCTCGACCGCAGCCGGCGCCTGCCGGTGATGATGGCGAGCGATCTGATGGTGGCGATCGCGCTCGCCAGCGTGCCGCTGGCCTGGTGGTTCGGCGTCCTGAACCTGCCCTGGCTGTACGCGGTCGGCTTCGTGATCGGCGCCGGCCACGTGGTGGGCGGCAGCGCCGAACAGGTGTTCCTCACCTTCCTGGTCGGGCGCGAGGGCCTGGTGGATGCGCAATCGAAGTTCGCCGCCACCGAATCGGCCGCGCGCGTGGTCGGCCCCGGCATGGCGGGCGGCCTGGTGCAGTTGCTGGGCGCGCCGATCGCGATCCTGTGCAACGTGGCCGGCTTCATCGTCTCGCTGCTCAACCTGCGCCGCATCCGCGCGCGCGAACCGCAGCCGCCGCCGTCGAATGCCCATCCGCTGCGCGACATCCAGGAAGGCCTGGTCTTCGTGTGGCGCCAGCCGCTGCTGCGCACCCTGGCCTGGGTTTCGGCCTGCTGGCACCTGCTGTTCTACGGCTATACCGCCCTGCACGTGATTTTCGCCACCCGCGTGCTCGGCATGAGCCCGGGCACGATGGGGATGGCGAACATGCTCGGCGGCCTCGGCGTGCTGGCGGCGTCGCTGCTGGTCAAGCCGCTGTCGACGCGCTTCGGCACCGGCGGCGGCATCCTGGTCGGCCTGTGCGTGTCGGCGCTCGGCTTCGCCCTGGTGCCGGCGATCCCGGCGGCGCTGTTCGGCAGCGCAGGCTGGACCGTGGCCGCCTATGCGATGGTGGTGTTCTGGATCGACTGCGGCGCGACCCTGTTCTTCGTGCCCTATATCGCGCTGCGCCAGCGCGTGACGCCGGACGCGGTACTGGGCCGGATGGTGGCGACCATGCGCGCGCTCACCGTGGCGGCGGCGCCGCTGGGCGCCCTGCTGGCGGGCGCGCTGGGCGAAGGTTTCGGCGTGCGCGAAGGCCTGGGCTGCATCGCCGCCGGCGCCCTGCTGCTGGCGGCCGGCGGCGTGTTCGGCACGCGCCTGAAGGAAGCGAAGGAGTGAGTGTTCAGGGAGCTGGGCGCGGCAGCAGCACCCACACCTGGCCGCGCTGCTTCATCTTGCCGGCCCGGTCCATCGCGTCCGGCCCGAAGCCGTAGAAGAAGTCGGCGCGCACGGCGCCGCGGATCGCACCGCCGGTATCCTGCGCCATCATCAGGCGCTGCATCGGCACCTCGCTTGCCGCCTCCGTCGTCGCCAGGAACAGCGGCGCACCCAGCGGGATGAAGGAGGGGTCGATCGCCACCGAGCGTCCCGGAGTCAGCGGCACCCCGAGCGCCCCTTTCGGTCCGAGCGATGGGTCGGGCAGCTTCTCTTCCCGGAAGAAGATATAGCTGGGGTTCACGTTGAACAGCTCTTGGCGCCGGCCCGGATTGGCCGCGATCCAGGCGCGGATGCCCTGGGCCGTGGCCTGCTCCGCGGTAAGTTCGCCCTGCTCCACCAGCCAGCGGCCGATCGTCTTGTACGGATGGCCGTTCTGGTCGGCGTAGGCCACACGCACCGTTTCGCCATTCTCGAACTGGACCCGGCCGGAACCCTGCACCTCGAGGAAGAAGGCTTCGACCGGATCGTTCACCCACAGCAGCTCCTTGCCTGCGAGCGGCGCACGCGCGATCTCGGCGCGGCTGCTGTACGGGACCACGGTCTTGCCCGACAGGCGGCCTCGCAGACGCATGCCCTTCAGTTGCGGGTAGACGCTGCCCAGGTCGACGGTAAGGAGGTCCTCGGGCACCCGGTAGAGCGGCGTCTGGTAGGCCCCGCCGCGCTTGCGCGAACCGTAGAGCATGGCCTCGTAGTAGCCGGTGATCAGGCCGCTGTCGGCGCCATCGGCGGCGCGCACCAGGTTGGGCACGAACCAGGTCTCGAAGAAGCGCCGCACCGCGCCGGCGTCGCCTGCATCGACGGCGCGGGCGGCGGCGCACACCGCTTTCCAGTCCGCCTTGCCGTTCAGCCCCCGGCACGACTGCAGGAAGGCCGGCATGGCCTGGCGCAGGTCGTCCTGTTCCCAGCCCGGCAGCGCGGCGAAGGTGGTCGGCGTCATCAGGGGAACAGGGGCAGGCGGCTGCGCAGGCTGGACTGGCGGCGCGGGCTGCTCCGGTACGTAGACCGGCCCCACCGGCGGCGGCATCCGCACCGGCTCGGCCGGTTTGGCGGGCGGCTGCGGCGGCGTGGTCGAGCAGGCCGCCAGCAAGGAGACGAGGACCAGCGAAGCGGTTACACTGCGGCGTGTTGAAAGCATAAGGACCGATATGTGGATCTTGATGGTGGAAGCCGGTGTGGCGCTGTTCCTGCTCGTGTTTATCGTCTGGTGGACCATGTTCGCCGGCCGCAAGGACGTGCGCGATGACCCGGCGCAGGAACAGCAGAAACAGCGCGAGGACGAGCAGTAACAGGTCTTAGTGCAGCGCCCCTGGCTGGGCCAGCACGAATTCCGGGATCGGGGCCTCGAAACGGTGCCCGTCCTCGGCCACGCAGAAGAACTCGCCGTACATCGAGCCTTGCGGCGTCGCGACCTGGGTGCCGCTGGTGTATTCGAACTGCTGGCCTGGCTGCAGCAGCGGCTGGTGACCGACGACGCCCAGGCCACGCACTTCCTGCACCCGGCTGCTGGCGTCGGTAATCACCCAGTGACGCGAGATCAGCTGGGCGGCGATGCTGCCCGTGTTCCTGATCGTGATGGTGTAGCTGAACACGAACTGGTCCCGGTCCGGGTTGGACTGTTCCGGCAGGTACTGGGTCCTGACGGAGACAGCGAATTCATAGGCGGGCATGGACATTCCTTGCGTGATCGTCAATATTGGTGGAAGCGCCACGGGGCGCAGACGGCAATCATACCGCGCGCCGTCCTTCGGCGTGGTTCGGCAGCAGCGGATGGAGCCTCATCGGCGTAAAATAGCGGATTCCCTTTATTAGCTCGTCCGCCATGACCACCTACCGCATCGCCCCCAGCATCCTGTCCGCCGATTTCGCCCGACTGGGCGAGGAAGTGCGCAATGTCGTCGCCGCCGGCGCCGACATCATCCACTTCGACGTGATGGACAACCACTACGTCCCGAACCTGACCATCGGTCCGCTGGTATGCCAGGCGATCCGCCCGCACGTGCAGGTGCCGATCGACGTGCACCTGATGGTCAAGCCGGTCGACCGCATCATCCCGGACTTCGCCAAGGCTGGCGCCAACATCATTACCTTCCACCCGGAAGCGTCGGAACACATCGACCGCACCCTGCAGCTGATCCGCGATAACGGCTGCAAGGCCGGCCTGGTGTTCAACCCGCACACGCCGCTGCACTACCTCGAGCACGTGATGGACAAGATCGACATGATCCTGATTATGTCGGTGAACCCGGGCTTCGGCGGCCAGTCCTTCATCCCGCAGGCACTGAAGAAGATCGCGCTGGCGCGCCGCATGATCGACGAATCGGGCCGTGACATCATGCTGGAGGTCGATGGCGGCATCAAGGCCGACAACATCGCGGAAGCTGCCGCCGCTGGCGCCGATACCTTTGTCGCCGGCTCGGCGATCTTCGGCAAGCCGGACTACAAGGCCGTGATCGACGCGATGCGCGGCGAACTGGCCAAGGTCGGCAAGTAATGCGGGCCGGCGCCGCGGCGATCAAGGCCGCCATCATCGACCTGGACGGCACCATGCTCGACACGGTGCCCGACTTCGAGGCGGCCCTGAACGGCATGCGCGCCGACCTGGGTCTCGGCCCGATCACGCAAGCGACCATCAAGCCGCTGGTCGGCAAGGGCTCCGAAAAACTGGTGCGCGACGCGCTGCTGCTCGACTGGGATGCGGCGCGCGTGGACGCCGTGTTCGAAGAGGCGCTGGCCGGCTACCAGCGCCACTACCTCGCCATCAATGGCGATCGCAGCACGCTGTTCGACGGCGTGATCGAAGGCCTCGCGGCGATGAAGGAACAGGGCCTGCGCCTGGCCTGCGTCACCAACAAGCCGCTGGCCTTCACTACGCCGCTGCTGGCGCAGAAAGGCCTGGCGCCGTGGTTCGAGCTGGTCTACGGCGGCGACTCCTTCCCGAAGAAGAAGCCGGACCCGATGCCGCTGCTGGGCGTCTGCAGCGCGTTCGACCTGGCGCCATCGCAGGTGGTGGCGATCGGCGATTCGTCCAACGACGCGGAAGCGGCGCGCGCGGCGGGTTGTTTTGTGCTCACAGTGCCATATGGTTATAACCACGGACGGCCTATACAAGAAATTAATTCTGATGGTATAGTGGGTTCGCTGTTTGAAGCAGCCGCGCTGGTATCTGCGCATAACCACACCGCAAAATAAGTCATCTATACATGTTTTTCACCAAAAAACACACTGTCAACCAGACCGGCGCCCTTGAGGCCTGGCTGTGGCGACGCTGGCAATCCTGGGCTAACTGACCCGTCTTGATTGCTGTCGGCCGCGTGCGTCCGACAGGTTTTTTGAAGTGAACCACCGCCCTCTCCTCCCCTGGGCGGTCTGGAGACAAGCATGACCGAACTCGAATTCAAATCGCTGGCCAACCAGGGCTACAACCGCATTCCCCTGATCGCGGAAGCCTTTGCCGACCTCGAAACCCCGCTCACGCTGTACCTCAAGCTGGCCCAGTCCCAGCAGACCGGGAAGAACACCTTCCTGCTCGAATCGGTCGTCGGCGGCGAGCGCTTCGGCCGCTATTCCTTCATCGGCCTGCCAGCGTCGACCCTGATCCGCAGTACCGGCAAGCGCCTCGACGTGGTGAAGAACGGCGAAGTGATCGAAACCTTCGAGGGCAACCCGCTCGAATTCATCGAGCAGTACCAGTTGCGCTTCAAGGTCGCGCTGCGCCCGGGCATGCCGCGCTTCTGCGGCGGCCTGGCCGGCTACTTCGGCTACGACACCGTGCGCCACATCGAGCGCAAGCTGGAGAACAGCTGCCCGCCGGACGAACTGGGCCTGCCGGACATCCAGCTGATGCTGACCGAAGAGCTGGCGGTGATCGACAACCTGTCGGGCAAGCTGTACCTGATCGTATATACCGATCCGTCCCATCCGGAAGCCTATGGCCGTGCGCGCCAGCGCCTGAAGGACCTGCGCGTGATGCTGCGCCGGAGCGTGGATGCGCCGGTGACCTCGAGCTCGGTGCGGACCGAGGAGGTGCGCGATTTCAGCAAGGAAGACTATCTGAAAGCGGTGGCGCGCGCCCACGAATACGTGATGGCGGGCGACCTGATGCAGGTTCAGATCGGCCAGCGCATCCGCAAGCCCTACGTCGATTCGCCGCTGTCGCTGTACCGCTCGCTGCGTTCGCTGAATCCCTCGCCCTACATGTACTACTACAACTTCGGCGACATGCAGATCGTCGGCGCCTCGCCGGAGATCCTGGTGCGTAACGAAGCGCTTCCGGACGGTGGCAAGAAGGTCACGCTGCGCCCGATCGCCGGCACCCGCCCGCGCGGCGCCACGCCGGAGCGCGATACCGAACTGGCGGCCGAGCTCCTGTCGGATCCGAAGGAGATCGCCGAGCACGTGATGCTGATCGACCTGGCACGCAACGACATCGGCCGCATCGCCGAAACCGGCAGCGTGCAGGTCACCGACCGCATGGTCATCGAGAAGTACTCGCACGTGCAGCACATCGTCTCGAACGTGGAAGGCAAGCTGAAAGACGGCATGTCCAACCTTGACGTCCTGCGCGCCACCTTCCCGGCCGGGACCCTGACCGGGGCGCCGAAAGTGCGCGCGATGGAAGTGATCGACGAACTCGAACCGGTCAAGCGCGGCATCTATGGCGGCGCCTGCGGCTACCTCTCCTTTGGCGGCGAAATGGACGTGGCGATCGCGATCCGCACCGGGGTGATCAAGGACGGCAACCTGTACGTGCAGGCCGCGGCCGGCATCGTGGCCGACTCCATCCCCGAGATGGAATGGCAGGAAACGGAAAACAAGGCGCGCGCCGTGCTGCGCGCGGCCGAACAGGTGCAAGACGGCCTGGATGGGGAGTTCTGACATGCTGCTAATGATCGACAACTACGACTCGTTCACCTACAACATCGTCCAGTATTTCGGCGAGCTGGGCGAGGATGTCCGCACCGTGCGCAACGACGAGATCACTTTGAAAGATATCGAAGCGATGGCGCCCGAGCGCATCTGCATCTCGCCGGGCCCGAAGGCGCCCAAGGATGCCGGCCTCTCGCTCGACATCCTGCGCGAATTCAAGGGCAAGCTGCCGATCCTGGGCGTGTGCCTCGGCCACCAGGCGATCGGCGAAGCCTTCGGCGGCAATGTAATCCGCGCCAAGCAGGTCATGCACGGCAAGACCTCGCTGATCGCCCACACCGGCGAAGGCGTGTTCAAGGGCCTGCCGAGTCCCTTCACCGTGATCCGCTACCACTCGCTGGCAATCGAGCGCGCCTCGCTGCCGGATTGCCTGGAAGTGACGGCGTGGACCGACGACGGCGAAATCATGGGCGTGCGCCACAAGGAGTACGACATCGAAGGGGTGCAGTTCCATCCCGAGTCGATCCTGTCGGAACACGGCCACGCGCTGCTGAAGAATTTCCTCACGCGTTGAGATACACCGGCTCTCGCTGACACCGCTACCCTTTGATCCGTCATTCCCGCGAAGGCGGGAATCCAAGTTCTTCGTGTACCACGAGCGTGAAACTGCATAGCTATTCACGGAAAATTGGATCCCGGCCTGCGCCGGGATGACGTGCAAGGGCTGCGTGCCGTGCGATGAGCTAGCGATAAGCGAGCGACGAAACAAACGACTTTCACCATATTGGAACCGCCATGCCGATCACTCCACAAGAAGCCCTGCTGCGCTGTATCGAACACCGTGAGATCTTCCACGATGAGATGCTGCACCTGTTCCGCCAGATCATGTCGGGCGAGATGTCGCCGACCATGGTGGCGGCCCTGACCATGGGCCTGCGCGTCAAGAAGGAAACCATCGGCGAGATCACCGCCGCCGCGCAGGTGATGCGCGAATTCTCGACCAAGGTGCCGATGGCCGACACCACCAACCTGCTCGACATCGTCGGCACGGGCGGCGACGGCGCGAATACCTTCAACATCTCGAGCGCCTCGATGTTCGTTGCCGCAGCCGCCGGTGCGCGCGTGGCCAAGCATGGCGGCCGCAGCGTTTCGTCGTCGAGCGGCAGCGCCGACCTGATCGAGTCGCTCGGCGCCCAGATCGACCTGAAACCCGAACAGATCGCCCAGTCGATCGCCCAGACCGGCATCGGCTTCATGTTCGCCCCGAACCACCACGCCGCCATGAAGCACGTGGCGCCGGTGCGCCGCGAACTGGGCGTGCGCAGCATCTTCAACATCCTGGGTCCGCTGACCAACCCGGCCGGCGCCCCGAACATCCTGATGGGCGTGTTCCACCCCGACCTGGTCGGCATCCAGGTGCGCGTGCTGCAGCGCCTCGGCGCCCAGCATGCAATGGTGGTCTGGGGCCGTGACAACATGGACGAAGTCTCGCTCGGCGCCGGCACCCTGGTCGGTGAACTCGTCAACGGTGAGATCCGCGAATACGAGATCCATCCGGAAGACTTCGGCATGTCGATGATCTCGAGCCGCAACCTGAAAGTGGCCAACACCGCGGAGTCGAAAGAGCGGGTACTGGAAGCGCTGCGCGGCGAAGCCGGTCCGGCCACCGACATCGTGGCGCTCAACGCCGGCACCGCGCTGTATGCGGCCGGGGTTGTTTCGTCGATCGAGGAAGGACTGGCGAAAGCCCGTGCTACGATCGCGTCCGGCGCGGCCCTGGCCAAACTCGAGCAATTCGTCACCGTCACGCGCCAGCTCGGCGGCCACCTTCAATAAGAGGACCCAGCATGTTCGGAATCCATGACCTGCCCCTGTTCATTCTTTCCGGACTGCTCCTGAACATCATGCCGGGGCCGGATTCGCTCCTGATCATGACCCGCAGCGCAACCCAAGGCTGGCGCGCCGGCGTCGCTGCCGCCTTCGGCATCGGCACCGGCACCCTGGTGCACATCTTCGCGGCCGCACTGGGCCTGTCCGCGGTCCTGGCCACGTCGGCGACCGCCTTCACGGTGGTGAAGCTGCTCGGCGCGGCCTACATCCTGTGGATGGCGGTGGGACTGCTGCGCAGCCGCAAAGCCGAAGGCAGGGCGGCGGCGCCGGTGCTGCCAGCGCTGCCCTACCGGAAGATCTTCGCGCAGGGCTTCCTGACCAATGTCCTCAATCCGAAGGTCGCCGTGTTCTTCCTGGCCTTCGTCCCGCAGTTCATCGACGCCGACGCACCGAACAAGGCGCTGGCCTTCATCATCCTCGGCTGCATCTTCAACTTCAACGGCATGCTGTGGTGCAGTGCACTGGCGCTCACCACCGCCAAGGCCAGCGAGCGCATCAAGCTCAACCCGACCGTCTCGCTGTGGCTCAACCGCGTCACCGGCGGCCTGTTCGTCTGGCTTGGCGTGAAGCTCGCACTGTCCAAGCAACACTAAGGTTTTCCATGTCCGACATCCTGAACAAAATCCTGGCCGTCAAGGCCATTGAGGTGGCCGCCGCGAAGAAGCAGCGCGACCTGCCAAGCCTGCGCCGCGACGTGGAAAGCGACGCCGAGGCGCGCCGAGGTATCCGCGGCTTCGAGAACAGCCTGCGCAACAAGATCGCCGCCGGCCAGGCCGGCATCATCGCGGAAGTGAAGAAGGCTTCGCCCTCGAAAGGCGTGCTGCGCCCCGACTTCCAGCCGGCCGCGATCGCGCAGAGCTATGCGGCGCACGGCGCGGCCTGCCTGTCGGTGCTGACCGATGTGCAGTTCTTCCAGGGTTCGGAAGCTTACCTGCGCGAGGCGCGCGCCGCCTGCACCCTGCCCGTCATCCGCAAGGACTTCATCGTCGATCCCTACCAGGTGTACGAGGCGCGCGCGATGGGCGCGGATGCGATCCTGCTGATCGTGTCGGCACTGGACCACGGCCTGATGGCGGAACTGGAAGCCTGCGCCATGGAGCTGGGCATGGACGTGCTGGTCGAGGTGCACGACGGCGACGAGCTGACCGCGGCGCTGAAGCTGAAGACGCCCCTGCTGGGCATCAATAACCGCAACCTGCGTACTTTTGAGGTCTCGCTCGACACCACGCTCGGCCTGCTGCCGCGCATTCCGGCCGAGCGCCTGGTGGTGACCGAGTCCGGCATCATGGGGCCGGCGGACGTGAAGCGCATGCGCGACGCCGACGTCCACGCCTTCCTGGTCGGCGAAGCCTTCATGCGCGCGCCCGATCCGGGTGTGGAACTGCAGAGACTGTTCGGCTAGCGCGGGCAAGACAAGATACGGAACTCCGGATGATGAGTAGCGTCGAAGCTAAGCGCCCCCGAGGCGCCAACCTGCGACGCTCCTTCATCCGCCATGAACATTTCTCTTCGCAGTAAAGCGCAGCTCCTCCTGCTGGCCGCCCTGGCCGGATGCGCCAGCCCGCTGCCCGTCCCCGTCGAAGAACGCAGCACGGTCGCCGTCAAGGAAGTGGCGGCGCCGACGCCGGCACCCGCGCCGCCGCCATCGCTCACCCTCGACGCCTATAAAGAGCATGTGGCGCGCCACATCCTCGATCGCAATGCCGACCGCAGCTTCAGCGGACGCCTGCCGCCCATGCTGCCGGCCGTGGTCGTGGTCAGCATCACCGTGGACCGCGATGGCCAGCTGACCGACGTACAGGTGCAGCGCTCGCGCGACCCCGATGCCTCGCGCGTGGCGCTGGCCTCGATGCTGCGTAGCGGTCCCCTGCCCCGTCCCCACGGGCTACTCGCGGCGAACAGCAAGGCGATCACCTTTTCGGAAACCTTCCTGTTCGACCGCGATTACCGCTTCCAGCTGCGTACCCTGGCCGGGCCGCAGTAGGCGGCGCCGCAAAAGAAAAAGGCACGTGGTGGTACGTGCCTTTTCCTCTGTGTTGCCGCCGCATTGCCGGGCGCTATCCCGGCAATGCGACAGGATCAGTTCGGAGCGCCGGCTGCCGGCGCTTTCGCAGCTGCCTGCGGAGCAGCCGGCGCAGCGATGACGGTGGTCTGGCCCATCATGATCTGGAACAGGTTCGGATAGTCGTAGGCCGCGCCCGAGGCCACGTCCACGCCGGCGCCGATCACGCCGCCGAAGATCACGTTACCGAAGGCCATGCCCTTGGTCGAGGACTTGATGGAGGCAACACCCGCATCCATGCCCGGCTTTTCGCAGCGCACGGTCATGTCGCCGTAGGCGCGGCGCACGGTGACGGTGCCCGGAGTGGTGACGTAGTACACGCCTTTTTCGTTCTCGAGCTTGCACGATGCGCCATCGACCCTGTTGGTCGCTTGCAGGGTTTCCACCGAGACGATCTGGCTGGTGCCGCTGACGATGGAGGCGCAACCGGTCAGGTTGGCGGCGACTGCGACGACGGCGAGTGGGAGGATGGAGCGAAGGAGTTTGGACATGTCGTTTCCCCGTTAGGATTACCGGCTTTTTAGCCGGATTATTTATAGGAAGGACAGTTATAAGGAAAGCCACTTGCCGGAGCAATACATATTTACCATGGGTAAATATCCGTTGTTTTTTTAGCCTGAACCAGGCGCCGGCCAGGCCGGCGCCCGGAAGCTCTCAGCGACCGAGGACGTTCAGCACCGCCAGGCTCATGGCCTGCGCCGCCGTCTTGATCGACGGTTCCGGCACCGGTGCGTAGAACGGCGAATGGTTGAAAGCGATCGGCTTGCCGCCCTCGCGCTCGGCCTCCGCCACCGCTTTCGGATCGTAGACGCCGGTGAAGAAGAACATCGACGGCACGCCTTCGTTGACGAACAGCGAGAAGTCTTCGCTGGCGGTCATGGCCGGCATGCGCTGGGCGTTGGCGGCGCCGAAGGCGTCCTTGAACACGGCTTCGGTCTTCTTCACCAGCGCGTCGCTGTTGACGATGGCGGCCCCGCCGCTGATCAACTGCACGTCCGGCGCCGGCGCGCCGGCCATCGCCGCGGACGCATTCGCCACGCGGCGCACGCCATCGAGCAGTTTGGCGCGCACGGCCGGGCTGTAGGAACGGATGGTGCCGCGCACCTGCACGCTGTCCGGGATGATGTTGCCGACGGTGCCGCCCTGGATCGCGCCGATGGTGACGACGCCGAACTCCTTCGGGTCCTTCTCGCGGCTCACTACGGTCTGCACATCCACCACGAAGCGCGCAGCGATGGTGATCGGGTCGACCGACTTATCGGGAGCCGAGCCGTGGCCGCCACGGCCCTTGAACACGATCTCGATCGCGTCCGAGTTGGACGAGACCGGTCCGGAATTGAAGCCCACCGTGCCGTAGGCCAGCGGCCAGGAATGCAGGGCAAACGCGTAGTCCGGTTTGGGGAAGCGCTTGAACAGGCCGTCGTCCAGCATCGCTTTTGCACCGGACACGATTTCTTCGGCCGGCTGGGCGATAAACACCAGCGTGCCCTTCCACTTCGCCTTCATCTCGGCCAGCGTGCGCGCGGCGCCCAGCCAGCCGGCCATGTGCACGTCGTGGCCGCAGCTGTGAGTGACGAAGCTTTCCCGGCCGTCGCTGACCGCCTTGGCGCGGCTGGCGTACGGCAGGCCGGTCTTCTCTTCCATCGGCAGGCCGTCCATCTCGGTGCGCACCAGCACGGTGGGGCCGGTGCCATTCTTCAGGACCGCGACGATGCCGGTCTTGCCGACCTTTTCCGTCACCTCGAAGCCGAGCTTGCGCATCTCCGCCGCCAGCTTGCCGGCGGTGCGGACTTCCTGGAAGGCGATCTCGGGATTGGCGTGCAGGTCCTTGTAGACCGTGTCGAGCCAGGGGTACATGCCATTGACCCGGGTGTTAATGTCGGATTTGAGGGGAGCGGAGACCTGGGCTAGTGCGGAAGCGGTAGTGAGGGACAGGACGGCGGCGATCAGGGTGGATTTCAAGGGAGCCTCAGTGCAGGTACGGGTTGAACGCGCGGTCGGCACAGCCGACCACCCTACAAGAACAACACGGCGGCAGCGCCGCCGTACACATTACACGCTGCTTGGGCGCTTCAATGCGGTCGACTTCTTTCCCGCCACCGCCTGCGACAGGGTGATGCCCGGCACGCGGTCGCCCTGCAGGGTCACGTCGAATTCCATCAGCTCGTCGCGGCGGAAGGCATGGACCTTGAGCTTGTCGCCGACGCGGTAGCGGCACAGCAGCGTGTCCACGTTCGACGGGTTGCCATTGACCCGCAGGCCGTCGATCGCGATCACCACGTCCTGCGCCGACAGGCCGGCGCGGTGCGCGGCGCCGCCTTCGTGGACCTGGTTCAGCTTGGCGCCCAGCGGGTCGCGGCCGATGTTGGCGTCGAACGAAGGTTTGCCCCCCTTGCGCTCGTCCACCAGCTTGACGCCGAAGGGGGCGTACAGCTTGGCCAGCGGCAGGTCTTCGGTGCCGCGCACCCAGCGTTCGAACTGGGAACGCAGGCGGGTGCCCGCCACTTCGTCGAAGATCGCCTCGACCTCGGCCTCGGTGACGCCACGGCCCGCGCCATCATAGAAATCGCGTCCGAAACGCTCCCACAGCGCCCGCATCACGTCGTCCAGCGACTTCGCGCCGCCCGTCTTGGCGCGGATGGTGAGGTCGAAGGCCAGGCCGATCAGCGAACCCTTGGTGTAGTAGCTGATGATGGCATTCGGCGAATTCTCGTCCTGGCGGTAGTACTTGCTCCAGGCGTCGAAGCTGGACTCGGCCACGCTCTGCTTCAGGCGTCCGCTGCCGCGCAGCACGCCGCCGACGGTCTTGGACAGTAGCTTGAAATAGGTCGCTTCGCCGATGATCCCGGCGCGCACCAGCATCAGGTCGTCGTAGTAACTGGTGAAGCCCTCGAACAGCCACAGCAGCGGCGTGTAGTTCTCGACCTGCAGGTCGTAGGGCGCGAACGCGGCCGGCTTGATGCGCTTGACGTTCCAGGTGTGGAAGTACTCGTGGCTGCACAGGCCGAGGAAGCGCAGATAGCCCTCGCCCGGTTCGGCGCTCTTTGGCGCCGCCAGGCTAGGCAGGTCGGCGCGCGCGCAGATCAGGGCGGTCGAGGCGCGGTGCTCGAGGCCGCCGTAACCGTCGCCGACCGCCATCGTCATGAACACATAGCGGTCCATCGGCGCGCGCTTGGCCTCCGGCTCGAAGAAGGCGATCTGGGTTTCACAAATCGCTTTCAGGTCGGCCTGCAGGCGCGCCATGTCGAGGTTGGGCACGCGGCCCGTGATCACGATGTCGTGCGGGATGCCGTGCGCCTTGAAGGTGGCCAGCTCGAAGTCGCCCATCTCGACCGGGTGGTCGATCAGCTCGTCGTAATTGGCCGCTACGTAGGTGCCGAAGCCATAGCGCTTGGCGCCCAGTTCCTTCATCGCGGTGGCCACGCGCCAGCTTTTCGCCAGCGGGTCGCCGGGGCGCTGGATGTCGACCTGGTGGGCAAGCGCTTCCTGCCCCGCCACGCGCAGGAACACGCTGGTGCCGTTGAAGAAGCCGTGGGTCTGGTCGAGGTGGGCGGCGCGCACCGACAGGTCCCAGGCATAGACCTCGTAGTGCAGGGTCAGCGGACCGGCCACGCGCGCGGCACGCCACGAGTGCTTGTCCAGCTTGGTGAGCAGGACGTCCTGGCCGGCGCTCTCGGCGCGGATGCGCACGATGTTGCGGGCAAACTCGCGGATCATGTAGCTGCCCGGGATCCATGCGGGCAGCGCGAACACCTGCCCTTCCGGATCGGGCGCCGCCACCGTCACCGTGACATTGAACAGGTGCCCGGCCAGGTCCTTCGGCACGATGGTGTACAGGATGGCGGGCTGCTCGGGCTTCTTTTTAGGGGAAGGTTTTTTCATATTGTTTGGGTGCTCATGCGGCAATGGTTGCGTCCTAGTGTAATCGCATTCACCAGGACTGGAAACAATCGCATGCATATGTCATGCCAGCAGATCCGAAGGAGTGTCGATGTCGCGCAGGATGCCCGGATCGTCGACGATGAGCTCGGTGACCGGACAGGTTTGCAGCAGGCGGCGCGCGCCCTGGTCTCCGCCCAGCGCCAGCAGCGCATCGCGATGTTCGGCTCCGAAAGCCACCGGATTGCCGCGCCGCCCGCCATAGGTCGGCACGGCGATGCCGGCGCCGTCCAACACGGCTTCGCGTAGCGCGGCCAGCGTCGAGTCCCGGACATAGGGCATGTCGCCGAGCGCCACCAGCCAGCCCTCGGCCGGCAGCGAATGGCGGATCGCCTGCACCAGCGAGGCGCCCATGCCGCTATCGGCCTCAGGACAGATGGCGACGTCGCAGCCGAGCGCACGCAGGATGGCGGCGACGCCGCCGTCGTCGGGCGGGACGACCGCGATCACGCGCGAGACACAGGAAAGGAGATGGCGGGCGCTGGCGGCGACCACGAGGTCGCCGCCGGGCAGCTGCTGCAGCAGCTTGTTGCGCCTGCCCTCGGGATCGAAGCGGCGCCCCCGGCCGGCGGCAAGCAGGATACCGGCCAGTTTCATGGCCTTACGCCGTGGCCAGGTCGAAAGGCAGCTTGCGCAGGCGCTTGCCAGTCAGCCGGAACACGGCATTGGCAAAGGCCGGCGCCAGCGGCGGCAGGCCCGGTTCGCCGATGCCCGTGGGCGGGTCGTTCGAGGGCACGATGTGGACCTCGACCTGCGGCATCTCGTGGTGACGGGCCACCACGTAGTCGCCGAAGTTCTGCTGCTCGACCACGCCGTCCTTGAGGGTGATCGCGGCGCCCGGCAGGGTCATGCCCAGTCCCATCAGGGCCGCGCCCTGCACCTGCGCCTCGATCGACAGCGGATTCACCGCCTGGTTGCAGTGCACGCCCGCCACCGCGCGGTGCAGCTTCGGCACGCCGTCGACCACCGAGGCTTCGACCACATAGGCCACCACCGAGCCGAAGGACTCGTGCACGGCCACGCCCCAGGCCCGTCCTTTCGCCAGCTTCTTGCTGCCGTAGCCGGACTTGGCCACTGCGAGATCGAGCGCGGCGCGGTGGCGCGCATGCTTCTCGCCCATCAGCTTCTTGCGGTAGGCAACCGGGTCGACCTTGGCGGCATGGGCCGCCTCGTCGATCAGGGTCTCCATCACGAAGGCCGTATGGGTTGCGCCCACCGAGCGCCACCACAGCACCGGCACGTTCTGCCTGACGCCATCCACGCTGAGATTGAGCGGGACGGCATAAGGCTCGCCCATGCCTTCGATGGTGCTGCCGTCCACGCCATTCTTGACCATCATCGGCTCGAAGATGGTGCCTCCCATGATCGACTGGCCGACGATCTTGTGGTCCCAGGCGATGATCTGGCCATTGGCGTCGAGGCCGAGGTCGGCGCGGTGCACGTAGGATGGGCGGTAGTAGCCGCCGCGGATGTCGTCCTCGCGGCTCCACACCAGCTTGACCGGACCGCTCTTGCCGGCAGCGCGCCACGCCTTCGCGACACGCAGCGTATCGCCGATCCAGTCCGAGGCCAGGACCGCGCGGCGGCCGAAGCCGCCGCCGGCCATCATGGTGTTGATGGTGACCTGCTCGGGTTTGAGGCCGAGGATCTGCCCCGCCACCTGCTGGTCGACCGTTTGCGACTGCGTGCCCGCCCAGATCGTGCAGGCCTCATCCTTCAGATCGACGACGCAGTTGAGCGGCTCCATCGGCGCGTGCGCCAGGTACGGGAATTCGTAGACGGCCGAGATCCTGTGGGCGGAAGTCGCCAGCTTCGAAACGTCGGCCGCACGCGCGACCGCGCCGCCCGGAGCCTTGGCCAGCTTGCGGTATTCGTCCAGCTGCCGTGCGCTGTCGACTTTCTCGACGGCGCCCGCATCCCATTCGGCCTGCAGCGCTTCGCGCCCTTGTTTGGCGGGCCAGTAGCCGGTCGCGAACACGGCAACACCGCGCGCGCCGCGGTCCAGGTCCACTTCCAGCACCTCGAGCACGCCCTTGATGGCGCGCGCCGCGCCGGCGTCGAACTTCGTCACTTTCGCGCCGAACACTGGCGGACGCGCTACCAGCACGGTGACCGCGTTCTCCGGCTTGAAGTCGATGCCGAACTGCTGGCGGCCGCTCGACTTGGCACGCGCATCGATGCGGCGCATTGGTTTACCGATGTAGCGGAAGGCTTTCGCTTCCTTCAGCACCACGGTGGCGGGCACGGGCTGCTTCATCGCGGCCTCGGCGAGCGAGCCGTAGCTGGCCTTCTGGCCGTTCGGGCCCAGCACCACGCCTTTGGCAGTAGTGCACTGGCCTGGCGCGACCTTCCACTGCTCTGCGGCGGCCGCCACCAGCATGGCACGGGCGCGCGCGCCGATCTCGCGGTACTGGGTGTAGCCGCGCGCGATGCTGCCCGAGCCGCCGGTGATCTGGATGCCGAAGGCCGGGTCCTTGTAGACCTCGCCGGCCGGCGCCAGCTCGCCGCGCATCTGCGACCAGTCGGCGTCGAGTTCTTCCGCGATCAGCATCGGCAGCGCGGTATGCACGCCCTGGCCGAACTCTAGGCGGTTGACGATCACGGTGACGGTGTTGTCGGGTGCGATGCGCAGGAACGCATTGGGTGCGTACACCTTGGCCTCGGCAGCCTGGGCGAAGCGGTTGGCGCCCGGCAGGGTGAAGCCGAGCACCAGGCCGCCGGTAGCGGCAGCGCCGGCCTTCAGGAAGCCGCGGCGCGACAGGCCTGCTCCCACGGTGGAGCGGTCGATCCAGTCGAATTTCATGGCGCGCTCCTCAGGCCAGGGTCTTGGCGGCATCCTTGATGGCCGCGCGGATCCGTTGGTAGGTGCCGCAGCGGCAGATGTTGCCGCTCATCGCGTTGTCGATGTCGGCGTCGAGCGGGCGCTTGTTGGTGCGCAGCAGGGCGACGGCGCTCATCACCTGGCCGCTCTGGCAGTAGCCGCACTGCGGCACGTCGTGCTTGACCCAGGCGTCCTGCACCGCCTTGCCCACCTTGTCATTCTCCATCGCTTCGATGGTGGTGATCTTCTGGCCCTGGACGCTAGCGATCGGCGTGACGCAGGCGCGGATCGGGTTGCCGTCCAGGTGTACGGTGCAGGCGCCGCACAGGGCCGCGCCGCAGCCGAACTTGGTGCCCGTCATGTTGAGGTTGTCGCGCAGGGCCCAGAGGATGGGCGTGCTCGGATCGGCGTCGACCTGGAGGTCGCGCCCGTTGATGTTCAAGGTGACCATGTACTGCTCCCTGTTGTGGACTGCGTTGTTGTTCTTTTACTCGTGGCCGGCTTCAGCCGGCCATCATTGTTATTTCAGCGAATCGAGCTTGGCTTCCAGCCCCTTCAGGTCGACCGCGCCGGGAATGCGCGAGCCGTCAGTGAAGAAGATGGCCGGGGTGCCCTGGATGCGCAGCTTCTGGCCGAGGGCCACCACCTTGTCGTTCGGCGACTCGCAGGCGGCGGGCGCGGTCGGCGGCAGCTTGCCGTTGATCATCCAGTCATCCCAGGCCTTGACGCGATCGGGCGCGCACCAGATGTTCTTCGACTTCACGAACGAATCCTCGGACAGGATGTTGTACATGAAGGTGTAGATGGTGACGTTGTCGATGTCCTTGAGCGTGGTCTGGCGCAGGCGCTTGCAGTAGCCGCAGTTCGGGTCCTCGAACACGGCGATCTGGCGCTTGCCGTTGCCCTTGACCTGTTTCAGCGCCATTTCGAGCGGCAGGTCGGAGAACTTGATCTTGTTGATTTCGTCGACGCGGGCGCGGGTCAGGTTGGTCGAGGTCTTGGTGTCGTAGACGTGACCGATGAACAGGTACTCGCCCTTCTTGTCCGTGTACAGGATATCGCCGGCCACGCGCACTTCGTACAGGCCGCCATAGGGAGTCTCGCGGATCGCCTCGATCTTGGCGCCGCCCAGGCGCGGTTCGAGCGCCTTCTTGATGGTGGCCTCGGTGGTGTTCTGCGCTTCGACGCAGGATGCGAGCAGGCCCGTCGCCAGCAGGACGGCGACCTTCGTTTTCAACATGACAATTCCTTAGGTGGTGCTTCTGGGTGGATTACTTGCCCATCGCATGCGCTATCAGGCGCCGCTTAACGGAAGGCAATTTATCGAGCAAGTTTAATCCGAAATTACGCACGACGCGTAGGGGTTCGAGGTTGGCGCCGAACAAACGCTCCAACCCGTCGGTGGCCCATTGCATCAAGAGCACGTCTTCCTTGCGCTTGCGGGCATAGCGCGCCAGCACCCGCTCGTCGGCGATGCCGCGCCGGTCTTCGCGTTCGCGCAACACCTGCAGCAGGTCGACGATGTCGCCGAAACCGAGGTTCATGCCGTGGCCAGCCAGCGGATGCACGGCGTGGGCGGCGTCGCCCACCAGGGCCACGCGCGGCGCCACCAGCGAATGCGGGCGCACCAGCGCCAGCGGCACCGCCTTGACGGCTTCCGGCTGCAGGGGACGCAGGGTGCCGAGCTTGTCGTCGGCGTATTCGGCCAGGCGGATCGCCATCTCGCCGAGCGATTCGTCCATCAGGGTGTCGGCCAGGGTTTCCGGGGCCGACCACACCAGCGAAACGCGGTTGCCGGGCAGCGGCAGCAGCGCAATGATGCCGTCGGCGCAGGTGAACCACTGGTAGGCCACGCCATGGTGCGGCTTGTCGCAGGCGAAATTGGTGACGATGGCGCGCTGGTGGTACATGCGGTAGTCGACCCCGATGTCGCACTGCCCGCGCACCCAGGATTCGCGGCCGTCGGCGCCGATGACCAGTTCGCAGGCGATCTTCGTGCCGTCTTCCAGCACGACGGCGGCGCCCAGCTCGCTGCAGCTGAGGTCGCAGGCGCAGCCGGAGACAATCTGGACGTTGGCGGCGAACTTCAGGGCCGCGTCCAGCGCGCCGTTCAGGTTGCTGTCCTCGACGATCCAGGCCAGGGTGCCGACATGGGCGCCGAAGGCGTCGAAACCGAGGTTGCCGCCCTGCTGCCCATCGCCGCGGATATCCATCGCATCCACCGGCTGCACGCGGGCCAGGTCGAGCGCGCCCCAGACCTTGATCGAGGCCAGCAGGTCGTGCGCCGTGTGGTTCAGGGCGTAGACCCGCACGTCCCAGGGCTTGTCCGCCGCGGACAGGGTCGCCGTCTCGGGCGCCGGACGCGCCGGCGGCACCAGGAGGGTGACGCTGTATCCCGACTGGGCGAAACCGAGGGCGGCAGTCTTGGCGATGGCGCCGTTGCCGACGATGCAGACGTCGCTGCGGTATTGGGCGGAGGTGGTGGTCATGAAACACATTATAGCGAGATGTCAACAGCGCGCCCGGCTGTCCTTGTAGCGTGCCGGATGCGCGGGGGCTTGCGCAGATGAAAATCGCTGGCTATAATCATGCCTCTCTTGGCCTGGTAGCTCAGTTGGTAGAGCAGAGGATTGAAAATCCTTGTGTCGGTGGTTCGATTCCGCCCCGGGCCACCAAGATTCCAGAAAACGCCACCTCCGGGTGGCGTTTTTGCATTCCGAGGTCGCCATGCACACACTCCCTCCCTGCCCGCAATGCCGCTCCACCCTCACCTATGAAGACGGCGGCGGCCAGTACGTCTGCCCGGAATGTGCTCACGAATGGCAGGTAGAGGCGCAAGCGGCCGAAGCGGGCCGGGTCTGGCGTGATGCCTCCGGCACTATCCTGCAGGATGGCGATACGGTCACCGTCATCAAGGACCTGAAGCCGAAAGGCTCGGGCGGCGTGATCAAGCAGGGCACCCGGGTCAAGAACATCCGACTGGTCGACGCCGACCACGACATCGACTGCAAGATCGATGGCTTCGGCGCCATGAGCCTGAAGTCGGAATTCGTGCGCAAGGCATAAGCATTTCAGCCGGCCAGGCGCACTTCGATGCACTCGATCACCTGGTGCACATCCTCGGGCGGCACCGGCGGACTGGAATAATATCCCTGGCCGAAGCGGCAATCATGGGCGAGCAGCCAGCGCAGCTGCTCCCGGGTTTCCACGCCTTCCGCCACGATCCTCATCTTTAGTGCATTTCCCAAGGCGACAATGGCCTGGGTCAGCTTTTCCGCATTCGGCTCCTGCAGCATGCTGCGTGTGAAGGACTTCAAAACGCCACGTCGGCTGACCCACTGTCGAGAAATTTAACGCCCTGTTCTTCCTGGCTAGTGTTCTGCTTTATAAATCAATTGCTTAGCCAATTGGTATAAAAGTTGCTAGCGATAACATACCGACTATCACTAGCAAAAAGTCGACACACTAGGGAGAACTTATGAACACACAACGCTTTGGCACGACACTATTGCGCGCAATCCCGGCCTTGATCCTGGCGCTTGCCGGCAGCGCCGCCAGCGCGGCCCCGGTCTACTGGACCGACTGGACCGGCAACGACACCAATCCCGGTCCCGGGTTCACTGGCAACGGCACCATCACCACCGATACCACCACCCTCAACGTCACCTATACCAATGCCTTGGGCATTGCCTTCTTCCAGTCCAATGGGGGCGCCGATTACTGGACCCCGCGCAATCCCGCGACAAACTCGCCATACACCAGCGACCAGGTCGACAACGCGCCGACCGGCACCGACATCATCGGCCTGAACCAGGCTGGCAACCAGACGTTGACTTTCTCGCAAACAGTTCTCAACCCGGTGTTCTCCTTTGTCAGCCTGAACGGCAACGGCTATGCCTTCCTGAACCAGGATTTCGAGATCCTCAGTTATGGCGGTGGCCTTGGGGCCCCCGCGCCCGGCAACAACAGCTGCGGCTATTGGGGCTGCGGCAGCGTGACCAAGCAAGTGGTCGATCTCGGCGGCGGCAACTTCGAATACCGCCTGATCGGCACCGGCGAGCCGCACGGCACGATCCGCTTCACCGGGGCATTCGACTCGCTGAGCTGGCGCAGCATGACGGCCGAACACTGGAATGGCTTCACGGTCGGCGTGCAGGGCATTGCGCCGGCCGCCGTCCCCCTTCCGGCCACCTGGCTGCTGATGCTCGCCGGCGGTGCGGGACTGCTCGCCTCGCGGCGCGGCCGCAAGACCGCCTCCTGAAGCGGTATCGACGATTTTCCGGATGCGCAAAGCGCCACCTTCGGGTGGCGCTTTTGTCTTCCTAACGCCGTTCGGCTTTCGATCGTGCGAGGTAGGCGCGCAGCTCGTCGAAGCTGACCGCGCCACGGCGCGCGGTATCGATGGCCTCGAAGTGCCTGGCGACGAAGCCGAAGCCCTTGGCTTCTTCGGGCGTCAGGCTGCCATTATTGTCGCGGTCGGCCGCCCGGAACTGCGCCTCGAGCTTGGCCAGCGCCTGCGCACGCAGGGCCGCGCCGGCCGCGGGCGGCGGCGCCGGCGGCAGGTTCCTCAGGGCCGGCGGCAACTGGGCGTCGCCGACCGGCTCCTGCGCGCTGGCCGAACCCACCGCAATCATCAGCAAAAACAGGATAGGCATGGTCTTCATTGTGCCACCGATACGCTGTTGTAGAAGGCGCGCAGGTCGGCCTTCTGCAGGCGCCGCACCTCGTCGTCGAGATAGCTCATGTGCCCGCTGTTGTAGTTGCGGATCTGGATCGCGGCCCCGGGGCCCAGCCGTGCCAGATCGAGCTCGGTCTGGTAGAAAGGCGTCGCCAGGTCATGGTAGCCGCTCATGGCGATCACCTTCAGGGCGGGATTCAGGGTCATGGCCGCGGCCAGGTCCGGGATCGTGTCCGGCAGGGGTTTGCCGTCGTGGCTGAAGTTCCACAGGTTCAGCACGTTGTTGGAGCCGATGTAGTTCGTGAGCGCCGTGTAGCGCAATTCGTTTTGCAGGTAATTCTTGACGCTGCCGTTGACGGCGGGGCCGACCACCGTCAGCGACGGGTCGCCGTCGACCGTCAGCGCACTGCCGCTGGGGGCCTTCACCCGGGCATCGTAGCGGCCAATCATCTGGCCCGGCAGCAGGCGCTGGCGGTAGGCGCCCGGCACCATCGAAAAGTCCTGGCGCCAGGTCGCCGCCGACAGTCCCGTGTAGGACACCAGCTGGGCGATGCTCGCCTCGCTCGGCGCGGTCTTGTTCGCGATGAAGGCATTGACTTCGCTGCGGTAAGGGCCGGCGGCGAATTCGCGCGCTTTCTGCAGCACTGTCGAGAAGTCGGTCGGCAGGCTGCCGTTCTGGTGGTAGTACGACACCGCCGCATAGCTCGGGATATAGCCTTCGCAGCTGGCCTGGCCAGGATTGAACATGCCGCAGTTGCTGGTGTAGTTCATGGCGGCCGACTGCAGCATCACGCCGGCCACGCGCACGCCGGCGCTCTCGAGCAGGTTGGCCAGCACGGCGGCGCGCGGCGCGCCGTAGGATTCGCCGAACAGGTAGAGCGGCGAGGCTTGCCGGTTGTTGACGGCGAGGTAGCGCCGCACGAAGTCGCGGAAGGCCGCCGCATCCTGGTCCACGCCCCAGAACTGGGCATTGGTGCGCGGCGCGATCGCCTGCGAATAGCCGGTGCCGATGGCATCCACGAACACCAGGTCGGAGTGGTCCAGCAGCGTTTCCTGGTTGTCGACCAGGTTCCCCGCCACGGCGGCAGGCGTGGTGGCCGGGAAGCTGGTCGCCAGCCGGCGCGGTGCGAACGATCCGATGTGCAGCCAGACCGAGGACGAACCCGGTCCGCCGTTGAAAAAGAAGGTGAGCGGCCGCTGCGCCGCGGGCAAGCTGCCGGCGGTATAGGCGACGTAGAAGAAGGAGGCCGCCGGCTGGCCGCTTGCCAGGTCGGTGGCGGTCAGGTGGCCGGTGGTGGCGGTATAGTCGAGCGGCTTGCCGTCGAGGGTGATCTTGGCCTGGACCTTGGCGGCCTGCTCCTGCGCGCTGGCCAGCGAGGCCGTGGCCGCGCCCGAGTACAGGACCGGATCGGCGTAGCTGCCCGGCAGCGCCGTGACCGGAGGCGGTTGCTGCACCACCGGTGGCGGCGCCGTTGCCGGGGTGCCGCCCCCACCTCCTCCGCAGGCGGCCAGGCTGGCGGCCAGCAGTATGCCGGTCAACCTGGCGAAGTGGGCGGTGTGCTGCGGTCGGTGCACGGAAGAGTAAGCCATGATTGTTCTTGTAAATATCGGCGGTATGCGCCGATTATCCACCTGCCGCCAAAAAACTCAACAGTAAAGCGGTATGCATGTGTCTGCGGCGCACAATGAAAAACGCCACCGCATGCGGTGGCGTTCGTGCTGGTCAAACGGCTGGCTTACTTTCGCTCGGCGGCTGACTTGTCGCGCGCCGCGCGGAATTCCGACTCCTTTGCCCAGTTCGGCCAGTTGCTCGAATTGGCCAGGTCGCTGCCCAGCGCATACAGCAGCTCCAGGTCGCGCGCCATGCCGGTGAAGGGCCAGCTCGGGTCGAATGCGTCCGACGGCTGGTGGTAGTTCTTCTCCGTGTAGGCTTCTTCGGTGGCCTTCCCTGCCCTCACGCCGCCTTCGACGCGGTCCATGCCCGAGCCGAACGAGAGCGCCGGCACGCCGCGCTTGGCGAAGGGGAAGTGGTCGGAGCGGAAGAAGTAGCCTGCCTCCGGTTTCGGGTCCGGCGAATAGCTCAGGTTCCACTGTTTGGCCTTGGCCACCAGCTGGTCCAGCAGCTCTTGCTTGGCGTTGCCCGTGATGTTGAAGTCGCGCGACGGACCGTGCGGGCTCAGGGCGTCCATGTTGATCACGGCGACGGTCGACGCCAGCGGATACAGCGGGTTCGAGGCGTAGTACTCGGAACCGAGCAGACCCTTCTCTTCCGCTGTCACCGCCAGGAACACGACGCTGCGCGCCGGCGCCGGCTGCTTGCCGTAGGCGCGCGCCAGTTCCAGCATGGCGGCGATGCCGGTGGCGTTGTCGACGGCGCCGTTATAGATCTTGTCGCCCTTGGCGTCCGGCTGGCCTACCCCCAGGTGGTCCCAGTGGCCGCTGTAGATCACGTACTGGTTCGGCTGCTTGCTGCCTTCGCGGATCGCGACCACGTTCTTCGATTTGATCACCTGCGCATCGACCGCGTAGTCGGCCGACAGGGTGATGCCCTTCAGTTCGACAGGCTTGAAATCGCGCGTCTGGGCCTGCTTCTTGGCCGCCTCGAAATCGAGGCCGGCCGACTTGAACAGGCTGGCGGCGAGGTCGCGCTGGATCCAGGCTTCCATTGGCGCGTGCGACTTGAGCGGCTCCTTGCGTACCACGTCGTACATCACGTTGGTGTTCGAATTCTTCACGGTCGGCCAGCCGTAGGAGGCCGGCGCGGTTTCGTGCACGATGATGGTGCCCAGCGCGCCACGGCGCGCCATTTCCTCATATTTGTAGGTCCAGCGGCCGTAATAGGTCATCGCCTTGCCGCCGAATTCGCCTTTGCCGGTCTCGAAGTCCGGGTCGTTGATCAGGACCACGGCCAGCTTGCCCTTCAGGTCCATGCCCTTGAAGTCGTCCCACTTGCGCTCCGGCGCGGTGACGCCGTAGCCGACGAAAACCAGCGGCGCGTTCTTGAAGCTGACCTGCTTCATGCCGCTCATCGAGGCGCGCACCGCCATGTCCTCGCCCTGCCTCAAGCTGCGGCTCTTGCCGCCCTCAGTCAGGTTCAGCGTGACCGGGCCCTTGATTTCGAAGCGGCCCAGGGGCACGTCCTGGGTCCAGGCGCGCTTGCCGCCTGCGAGGTCGCCGCCCGGCTGCATGCCGGCGGCCTTGAACTGCTGGACCAGGTAATCGACGGTCTTGGTCTCACCCGCGGAATTCGGGGCGCGGCCCTCGAAGTCGTCCGAGGACAGGACCTTCACGTCCTGGGACAGGCGTTTGGGATCGAACTTCGGCGTTTCCGCCGCGTAGCTAGTGGCCGCGGCCAGGCCGATCAAGGCAAGAGTCAGGTTTTTCAATGCAGGGCTCCCTTGTTGAGAAAGTGCAAGCGGCCACAGTACCACGCAAATCGGGCCGCTTTCACTCCTTCTCCCCACCCGTGCAGGCGCGCAGCGCCGTCCTGCCGCTCCCCGCGGTTCACGACACGGACTTGTCTTCAAATTGAACCGACTATTTAAGGGATTATCCAGTTCATCAACTGGACAATACGCCGATATCAGCTAATATTCTTTAGACAATCACGGTACAACCAACCAAGGAGCGCAAGATGAAGAAGATCGTACTCGGCAGCCTCATGGCCTTCTCCCTGACGGCCGCGCAGGCTGCGGACATCGTGGACACCGCGAAGTCGGCAGGCAGCTTCAACACCCTGATCACCGCCGTGCAGGCTGCGGGCCTGGTCGATACCCTCAAGGGCCCGGGACCGTACACGGTGTTCGCGCCGACCGACGCGGCCTTTGCCAAGATCCCGAAGGCCAAGCTGGACGCCCTGCTGAAGGACAAGGCCGCACTGACCAAGGTCCTGACCTACCACGTGGTGCCGGGCAAGGTGATGGCCGCCGACGTCAAGCCGGGACCGGTCAAGACCGTGGAGGGCAGCAGCCTGACCGTCAGCGCCAAGGGCGGCACGGTCTCGGTCGACAAGGCCAAGGTCGTCAAGACCGACGTGGCGGCCGACAACGGCGTCATCCATGTCATCGACTCGGTGATCATGCCGAACTAATTCGCCCTCCCCCAGGCGATGCCGGCCAGCTTGCGCTGGCCGTTTTTTATTGAAAGCGGCACACGCATGGGATGCGATAATGCCTTCTCTACACCATCGCGGAGAAGCCCATGCCCCATATTGCCGGTATCGATCACGTCCAGGTCGCCACTCCTCCGGGCGCCGACGATGAAGCGCGTGCCTTCTACGGCGGCGTGCTGGGCCTGGCCGAGGTGCCGAAGCCGGCGCCGCTGAACGCCAATGGCGGCGTGTGGTTCAGCGCCGGCGCCTCGCAACTGCACATCGGCGGCCAGGCCAACTTTGTGCCGGCCAAGAAGGCGCATCCGGCCTTCTTTGTCGAGGATTTCGACGCCTATTGCGCCCTGCTGCGCGAACGCGGCGTGGAGGTACGCGAGGAAGCCCAGGTCTATGGACGGCGCCGCGCGGGCATCGAAGATCCCTTCGGCAACCGGGTCGAGCTGATCGAGGCTGCGCAAGGCTGAGCGCCCTTGCACAATCGCGATTCTGAACGATACTGAAAGCCCATCCTTTCCCTGCAGGAGACGGCGATGAGCGAGCAGCAGAATGTCGACCTGGTGCGCCAGGCCTATACGGCGTTTGCCAACCACGATCTCGAGCATGTGCTGGGGTGCATGGCGCCGACGATCAACTGGGAGATCCCGGCCGTGCCCCAGCTCTGCTTCACCGGCAGGCGTCAGGGCCGCGAGCAGGTGGCCGAGTACTTCCGGATGAACAGCGAACTACAGGAAACGCGCGAATTCACGCCGCGCGAATTCATCGCCCAGGGCGACAAGGTGGTGGTCCTCGGCCACGGCGCCTGGACCGCGCGCGACACCGGCCGCGAATTCGAAAGCGACTGGGTGCACATCTTCACGGTCGCCGACAGCCAGATCACGGCCTTCCGCGAATTTCTCGATGTGCATGTCGCGGTCGAGGCTTTCCAATGTTTTCCGCTCGCCGCAGGGGCGTCCGCTCCGGCGCCGCATTGAGCGGACAAAGAAAACGCCACCTTGCGGTGGCGTTCGCGTGGACAGACCAGGCTGGCCTTACCAGAAGATCACGCGATCCTTCGGGTCCAGGTACATCTTGTCGCCCGGCTTGACGCCAAAGGCGTCGTAGAAGCCCGGGTGGTTGCGCAGGCTGCCGTTGACGCGGAATTCCGCCGGCGAGTGCGGGTCGGTCTTGACCTGCGAGATCAGCGCGGCGTCGCGCGCCTTGCCCTTGCGCGCCTGAGACAGGCCCATGAACAGGCGCTGTTCGGCGGTGAAGCCATCGATCACCGGACCCGGCTTGCCCTTCAGGTAGATCTTGTAGGCGCGGCTGGCCATGATGGCGCCGGCGTTGTCGGCGATGTTCTCGCCCAGGGTCAGTTCGCCGTTCAGGTGGTAGCCCGGCAGCGGGCTGTAGCCGGCGTACTGGTCGACCAGCACCTTGCCCCGTGCGGCGAACTGCTTCGCGTCTTCCTCGGTCCACCAGTTGCGCAGGTTGCCGTCGCCGTCGTATTGCGAACCCTTGTCGTCGAACGCGTGGCTGATCTCGTGGCCGATCGAGATGCCGACCGAACCGTAGTTGACCGCCGGTTCGGCGTCGGCGTCGTACAGCGGATACTGCAGGCGCGCTGCCGGGAACACGACTTCGTTCAGGGTCGGGCTGTAGTAGGCGTTGACGGTCTGCGGCGACATGCTCCACACGCTGCGGTCGACCGGCTTGCCGAGGCGGTTCACCATGTAGTCGTGGCCGAACTCGCGCGCACGCATCATGTTGCCGACCAGGTCGCCGCGCACGATCTTCAGCTTCGAGTAGTCGCGCCACTTGTCCGGGTAGCCGATCTTGACGTTGATCTTGGCGAGCTTGGCGTGCGCCTGCTTCCTGGTCTCGGGCGACATCCACTCGAGCTGGTCGATGCCTTCACCGAAGGCGGTAATGAAATTCTTCGCCATGTCCAGCACCTGCTGCTTGCGCTCGGCCGGGAAGTGGCGGCTGACGTAGGCCTTGCCCACCACTTCGCTCAGGGTGCGGTTCACTTCCGCGATCGCGCGCTTCTCCAGTGGACGGTTTTCCTTCTGGCCCGACAGCACCGCGCCGCGGAAGGCGAAGCTCTCGTCCACGAAGGCCTGCGACAGGTAGGGAGCGTAGGAGCTCAGCATGCGGAACTCGAAGTAGGACTTCCAGGTGTCGACCGGGGTCGAGGCAATCAGTTTGTCCAGGCCATCCAGGTAGGACGGCTGGCTGACGATCACCGAGCCCACCTTGCCGGCGCCCGTGCCCTTCAGGTAGCTGTTCCAGTCGAAGCCCGGCGCCAGGGCGCGCAGCTCGGCCAGGGTCTTCTTGTTGTAGCGCTTGACCGGATCGCGGTTCTCGACCTTGGTCCACTGGATGCGGGCGATCCCCGTTTCCAGCGCCACGATGTCCTGCGCCTTGGCGGCGGCATCCTGGTGGCCGGCCAGTGCCAGCATCTTCTCGACGTGGGCCTGGTACTTGGCGCGGGTGTCCTTCAGGCGCGCATCGCTGTCGTTCAGGTAGTAGTCGCGGTCCGGCATCCCGAGGCCCGACTGCGAAATGCTGACTACGTAGCGGGTCGAATCCTTGTTGTCCTGGCCGACGTACATGCCGACCGGGCCGTCCACGCCGATGCGATCGAGGCGTCCCATCAGGGTCGCCAGGCCGCGCTTGTCCTTCAGCGCCTGGATACGCGCCAGTTCGGCCTTGAGCGGCGCCAGGCCGAGCTGGTCGCGGCGTGCCTGGTCGATGTAGCTGGTGTAGAGGTCGCCGATCTTCTGGGCTTCGGTGCCGGCCTTGGCATCACGGCTACCGGCGGCTTCGGCGACGATGGCGGCGATCTGCTGCTCGACCTTGTCCTGGGCGATGTTGAAGGCGCCCCAGCTGGAACGGTCGGACGGGATCTCGACCTCCTTCAGCCATTTGCCCTGGGTGTAGCGGAAGAAGTCGTCCTGCGCGCGCACCTCGCGGTCCATCGCGGCGACCTCGATGCCCGACACCGCGCCGGCGACGGCCGCCGACGGGGCGGCGGTATTGGCGGGGGCGCCCTCGTGCGCACCGGCCTGGGATGCGACTGCAAACAGGCCTGCGATCAGGGTGCTGCACAAGCTACGCTTCATGACTCTCTCTCCGTGTTGTTGATATGGAACCGGACGATCCTAATCCAACAGACTGAGCCATGCCAAGCGCATTTTTGTATGCAGTTTGTTTCACGCCGCCCGTCAATACAGGGCTTATCGCTAGGTTCCGCGCACCACCTGCAGCTTCACCTTCTTGCCCTGGCGGTAGGTGTAGAGCGTCATCGCGGCGTTACGCAGGTCGCCCTTCGGATCAAACGCGATGCTGCCGGTGACGCCTTCGTGCTTCACGCTTGCCAGCGCCGGCAGGAAGCGCGCCGGCTCGCTGGAACCGGCCTTCTGCATCGCCGCCGCGAACACCATCACCGCATCGTAGGCATAAGGCGCATAGGTCTCGACCGGGTGGCCGTAGCGCTGGCGGAAACGCTCGCCGAATGCGTTGAAGGCTGCCTCCTGGGGGCCGGTGACGCCGCCCGCCACGGCGCAGAAGACCTTGTCGTCGCCCAGCGCGTCGCCGGCCAGCAGCGGCAGCTTTTCGGAACAGACGCCGTCGCCGGCCACGAACCTGGCCTGCAGGCCCAGGGTCTTCATCTGCTTGAGCATGGGGCCGGCCACCGCGTCCATGCCGCCGTAGAACACGACGTCCGGCTTGTGGCCGCGGATCTGGGTCAGGATGGCGCTGAAATCGGTGGCCTTGTCGTGGGTGAACTGGCGGCTGACGATGGTGGCGCCCCTGGCGCGCACTTCACGCGCGAACTGGTCGGCCAGGCCCTGGCCGAAGGCGGTGCGGTCGTCGATCACGGCGATCCGCTTCGCCCCAAGGGCGCCGAGCGCATGGCGCGCCAGGTTGCGCCCGATCAGGGCGTCGCTGGCGACCACCCGGAACGCAGTCTTGTAGCCCTGCGCCGTGTACACCGGCGTGGTGGCGGCCGGGGAGATTTGCGGGATGCCGGCGCTGGCATAGATCTTCGATGCCGGCACCGTCGGCCCGGAATTCAAATGGCCGACCACGGCCGCCACGCGGGCGTCGACCAGCTTCTGGGCCACCATGGTGCCGGTCTTGGGGTCGCTGGCGTCGTCCTCGGCCTGCAGCACCCACTTGATCTTCTTGCCGCCGATCGCGATGCCCTTCGCGTTCAGCTCGTCGATCGCCATGCGGGCGCCGTCCTCGATGTCCTTGCCCTGGTGGGCGCCGGGGCCGGACAGCGGCGAGGCTGTGCCAATCTTCACGATGGTCTGGGCGCCGGCCGGAGCGGCCAGCAGGAGGGAGGAAACGAGGGCGGAGCAAACGGCGGCAGGTCGCATGGGAAGCTTTCTCGAATGAATGCTTCCGATTGTACTGCCGGGCACGCGCGCCACCAACCGTGACGCGCGCGGCCGCTGTGGTCGGATTAATGGAGGACGTCGGGGGTGCGCTTGATGATGACGGCTTCGAGGTATTCGGCCGGCACCACCAGCGAATTGTCACCCGCAATGTTGGAACGCTCGAGCAGCGCAGTCAGGTCCTGTTCCAGCGCCTGCTGGCCCGCCGGGTCGAGCGCGCCGAAGGCCTTGAACACCGGTCCGTAGTAGTCGCGGAACACCTGGATCATGTGCGCCGGCGAGGCGTAGCGGAAGTGGAAGATGCGCGGCTGGGCGCGGATGCTGGCGGCCTGCGCGCCGAACAGTTGGCGCAGGTAGTCCTCGGTGCCCCACATTGCGGGCGACACCAGGCCCGCAGGCGGCGGTACGTAGCGGCCCACGGTCTTGAACATCTGGCCGATGAAGCCGGACGGGGTCCAGCTGGCGACGCCGATGCGCCCGCCCCCGCGCACGACGCGCATCATCTCGGCGGCGCAGCGCGCATGGTCGGGCGTGAACATCACCCCGAAGGTGGACAGCGCGACGTCGAAGCTGGCGTCATGGAACGGCAGGGCCTCGGCATCGGCTTCGCGGAACGCGATGTCCAGGCCTTCGGCGGCGGCGCGCGCGCGGCCCTTCTCGAGCAGGGCCGGCACGTAGTCGGTCGAGGTCACGCGCGCGAAGCGGCGCGCCGCGGCCAGCGTGGCGTTGCCGTTGCCGGCGGCGATGTCGATCACCCGCTCGTTGGCGCGGATGTCGGCGGCTTCGGCAAGCGACTCGCCGACGATCTGCAGCGTGACGCCGATGATGGCGAAGTCGCCGCTGGCCCAGGTGGCCTGCTGGCGCTGCTTGATGGCGGCGTAGTCGGGTGGCGATGCGGCGGGCATCGGGACGTCGGGTGGCTGGCGCGGCGACGGTGTTGAAGTGCTGGGTTCGCTCATGATGGTCTCCTTGGAATGACCCGGCAGGGGGTCCCCCCTTGGACCGGCGGCGCGCCACAAGATTCCGCCGCGCACGGCTGGCGGCGTCGGTGCGCCGGGGTTCCGGAAGCGGCGATATACTGGATTCATAGCCTGATCGACATGCTTGGCGGCATGTCGATCGCCATGACACGCCTAACAACTCACTACTGACAGGGGGTAGCATGCCAACAACCTGGATTCTTTCGGCCAACGCAGGCCGCGCGAGGTTCTTCTCGGAGTCCGATCCGACCGAACCACTGCAGGAAATCGAAGACATGGTCAATTCCGCCGTCCAGCTGCGCACGTCGGAGAGCGAGACCGACCGCCTGGGACCGACCTCGGCATCGGGCAGCGGCCACAACATCGGCATGGGGCAAGGCGCCAGCCTGTCCCACAATGCCCAGGCCGGGGCGCCGAACAAGCAGTGGGAGCCGAACCAGACGCCGCAGGAACGTGCGACGGAAATGTTTGCCAAGGATATCGCGGCGTATCTGCTGAAAGCCCAGCAGGAAGGCCGCTTCCAGCAGCTGATCGTGTCGGCTTCGCCGGAATTCCTGGGCGCACTGCGCCCGGAACTGCACAAGGAGGTGCAGCAGGCGATCAAGGCGGAGTTCAACAAGGACTACACCCACTCGAACGCCCAGCAACTGCGCGAACAGCTGCACGCCCAGCAGGCCAAGCTGCACTGAGCCGTGTTGTCATAAGCTGGCGCCAGCCGCGGCTGGCGCTTTTTTTACGCCAGCGCCAGCGCCGTTTCCTCGGCGCAAATGCGGTTGCGTCCGCCCTGCTTGGCGACGTACAGCATCGCGTCGGCGCGCAGGAACAGTTCGTTCTCGCTGCGGTATTCGGGATAGGCGGCCACGCCGCCGCTGAAGGAAAACTGGCGCAGTTCGCCCGGCCCCACCTCGAACGGGATCGCACCGAAAGCCTGGCGCAGCGCGTCGAGCCGGCGCCTGCCCTCCTCCCGGGTGCAGTCCCAGAACACCATGACGAATTCCTCGCCGCCGAAACGGCTGAGCAGGTCGTGCTCGCCCAGCTGCGTCGACAGGCTCAGGGAAAGCCGCTTGATCACGATGTCGCCGAAGTGGTGGCCCCAGGTGTCGTTGATGGTCTTGAACTTGTCGATGTCGATCACGCCCAGGGCCAGCGGCCGGCCTTCCTGGGCCGCGCGCCGGATCAGGCCCTGCGCCTTCTTCTGCAACCCCACCTTGTTGAGCAGGCCCGTGGCGCGGTCCTTGCCGATCAGGTCCTTGTTGATGCGGATCTTGTCGGCGCGGCCGACCAGTTGGGCTGCCAGGAGGTCGGCCTCGCAGTTGGCCAGCACCATGTCGAAGCCGTCCGCCAGGGCGCGCCGGGTCAGGGCGGGATCGGGACGGCACTGCAGCAGCGCGATCTCGCGCACCGGGTCGGCCTCGATGTTCTTCTGCAGCACGCGGACGATGGCGTCGGTGCGGCCGTATTCGGTGTCCGTGATCAGCACCAGGTCCGGCTCCAGCTCCTTGACCCGCAGGTGCAGGGTCTGGGCATCCTGGTGGCGCAGCACCTCGACGCCGCGCGCCAGCAGGGCCGCGTCGTCCAGCACCGCGTCGCCCAGCACCACCATGCGCACCGGATCGCCGCGCTTTTTCTGCACGAACAGCTTGAACAGCTTGTCGACCAGCACGTCGTTGGCGATCGGCTTTTCGGCATAGGCCAGGCAGTGGCTGTCGACCAGGCGCTGCTGCAACATGAAACGGCTGCCCTGGCGCGCGCTCTGCAGGTAGATGTAGCTGTGGTCGCCCGGCAGGCGCTGCAGCAGCTCGCCCAGCAGCAGGGTACGGCGCCCGTCCGGCATGTCGGCCTGCAGGTTGTGCAGGGCATCCAGGTCGATCACGTACAGGTTGTCGCCGCCGTCGTGGGCCACCGCGTCCACGAAGCGCGAGACGTCGTCGAAAAACAGGATGTCGAAGTCGTACTTGTGGGCGTGCAGCAGCAGCTCGGCCCGGTTGTCCTTGATGAAGAAACTTTGCGAGAGCAGCAGGACATGGTTCCTGTACAGCGGCGCGGGGTGCGGCATGTTTTCTCGACTTCCTTGCTGAATGATGCATTCTTGCATTTATTGCAGGAATCTTCATTGTGTCGCGTCACACGGCAAAACGCAATCGGCTATGCATGCGGGAAATAAAAAAGCCGGCCCGTATGCGACAGGGCCGGCTTTGACAGCATTGCACGACCGCCGGGGCGGCCGCGCAGCTTGCCGCTTAGAGTGCCTCTTGCGGCTGGCGGCGGGCGTTGAGGAACGGCGGCACCGGATCGGTGGTGTCCACTTCGATCAGCGTGGTGGCAACCGTCGCACCGCCAGTCTTGTAGCCGATGGCGCCCATGTGACGCTTGCCGACTGCCAGGCCCGACCACGACAGGCCGACCTGGGTGACGCCGCCAACCACCACGACGCTCGGTGCGACCGCCTTGAAGTTGCCGCCGGTGGAGGTCGGGGTGACGATCCACGAGGACAGCTTGTAGGTGTCGGCGCCGCCCTTCGGCTCGTAACCGATCACGCAGACGCGGTAGTCGCCTGCGACCGGGTTCACGAACTGCACGTTCTCGTTCGAGGTCCCGTTGCCGCTGCTGCCCACTGCCGCGTAGGCGCCGTTGCTGCCCTTGCGCATCACGAGCAGGTCGAGGTCGCTGTTACCGCCCGAGGTCTCGCTGTCAAACGTGGCGAAACGGGCCAGCATGGTGCCGGACGCGATCGTGAAGTCATGGGCATTGACGCCGGTGCCGCCGCCAGCCGCGCAGGCTGCGGTGGTGACCGTGGAAGTGACCACGGGTGCCTGCAGCACGGTCTTGGTGTCCTGGGTAGCCGGGATCAGGCCGCCCTTGGCCAGCGTCATCACGCCACCGAAACCGGTGCCGAGGGTGATGAACTTGCTGCCCGAGGTCGCTTCGCTCGTTACCGAACCGACGGCTGCGATCGAGGCGGCGCGCACGGTCAGCGGGCTGCGGACCACGTGGCCGGCGTTGTCGTTCCAGGTCAGGTTGCCATAGACCCAGGTGTTGAACGGCGCAGTGGTGCGGGTCAGCTTGACGCTGAAGTCGGCCTTCTGGCCCGGGGCCAGGGTCAGCGACGACGGTTCCACCGTCACGTTGAAGCCGCTCAGGCTGACGGTCGGGTTATAGGTCGCGGTGGTCGCACCGACGTTGGTCACGGTACGCTTCAGGGTCTGCACGCCCAGCACGTTGGCGGCGGTGAGCGAGGCCAGGTTCAGGTCGTACGGCTGGATCGAACCGAAGTTGGTGCAGGTGGCCGAAGACGGATTCAGCGCGCTTGCGCCGCACATGAAGCGGATCCAGTCCGTCATGCCGGCGTCGTACACCAGGCCCGGGTCGTCGGCGTTGGTCGGACGCACGAAGCCGGCGCCCTGGCCCCATGGCAGGTTGCCGTTGAAGCGGGCGGTCGGGTCCCAGGCCTGGGCGCCGTTCTGGGTATCGCCGAAGACGTTCATCGCGGTCGTCATCAGCGCCGACTTGATCATCATCGGAGTCCAGTCCGGGTGGCGCTGCTTGAGCAGGGCCGCGATGCCGGCGATGTGCGGCGAGGCCATCGAGGTGCCACTGTAGAACGCGAAGTCGCTGACCGGCGACGCCTCGCCGGCGGCAACCGCGTTGCGCTGGGGCTTGGTCAGGTCGGCGGTGACGGCGGCCAGGATATCGCTGCCCGGCGCCGAGACGTCCGGCTTCAGGATGTTGGCGTTGGCGACGTTCGGGCCGCGCGAGGAGGTCGCGCTCATCTGTGGCGCCTGCACGGTCGGGTCGAGCACGCCACGCAGGTTGCCCATCGAAGCGGTGGCCGACGCGTTGCTGGCCATGTAGGCCTTCAGCTTGTCGCCATCGACGCGGGCCAGGTGCACGGTCGAGATGGTGTGGGCCTGGTTGATGATGGTGTTGGCCGTGCCTTCGGCGTTGGCGATGATCACGCCGACGGCGCCGGCGGTCTTGCCGTTGGCGCTCTTGTTGACCAGCACGTTGTCGCCGCGGTCGCAGACCAGGATCTTGCCGGCCACCTTGGCCGGATCCAGGTAGACCGGGGTGTTGGCGCCGTCGGCCGGGCCGAAGCAGCGGTTCAGGTTGATGTTGTTCGGATCGACGCCCTCCATGCCCGCATCGCGTGCCCGGATCAGCTGGGTCGGTGCGTTCTTGGCGTTGCCGGAAGCGCCGGTCAGGACCACGCCGTCGCCGAGCGTGACGTCGCCGACGTAGAGGCGGTTGTGGGTGGCGTTGCCGACCGAGGTCAGCCATGGGCTGAGGTGGGCGGTCGGGGTGACGTTGGTGGCGCCAGGGCCGCCGTTGCCGGCCGAGGTGGCGACGAAGACGCCGGCCGCGGCCGCGCCCAGGAAGGCCTGTTCGGTCGCTTCGGTGAAGGTGCCGCCGCCGGCGTTCGGGCCGATCGAGAAGTTGATGACGTTGACGCCGTCCTTGACCGCCTGTTCGATCGCGGCCACGCTGTTCGAGGTGGCGCAGCCGTTGCTGGCAGCGGTACTGTTGGCGGTGTTCGAGGACCAGCACACCTTGTAGGCGGCGATACGGGCGCGCGGCGCCATGCCGCTCACCTTGCCCAGGCTCAGGCCATTGGTAACGGCCGGCGTACCGGCATTGCCGGCTGCGGTGCTGGCGGTGTGGGTGCCGTGGCCGCCCTTGCCGTCGACGCCGGCGACCGAATCGCGGGCCGAAGCGAACTCGGTCCAGTGCAGTTGCTGGCTGGCGGCCTTGAAGTAGCGCGCGCCGATCAGCTTGTTGTTGCAGTTCGCAGCCGAGAAGCCTTCGCCGGTGTCGCAGGCGCCCTTCCAGCTGCTCGGCGGCGCGCTGTAGACCAGCTGGTCGCCGGTGTGGCTCGGGGTGCCGGTGGCGGAATCGACGCGGTCGGCGAAGCTGGCGTGCTCCGGCCAGATGCCGCTGTCGACGATACCGATGATCATGTCTTCGCCGGCGGCGCCCTGGCCGCCGAGCTTGGACCACAGGCCGCCGGGGCCGTCCAGGCCGATGAAGCCCGGGGTGTAGCTGGTATCGAGCTGCAGGATCGAGTCGGCGGTGATGGCCACGACATTGCTGTTCTTCTTCAGCGCGCGCACCTCGTCGTCGGTCAGCATGGCCGAGAAGCCGTTCAGCACGACCTTGTATTCGTTGGTGATCTCGGCGCCGGCGATCGTGCTCATCACGTCGGCTTTCTTGCTGTCGAGGTAGCCGATGTAGGCCTGGACGCTGGCGGCGTCCACGTTCAGGCGCTGGCCAGGGGCCGGCTTGGTGGCGGCGAGGCCGTCGACGCCACCCTCGTAGGTGGCGACCGGCTTGTCGGCCAGCTGGATGATGTAGGAACGGCGTTCGCCGTCAGCCTGCGCGGCGCTGGCGGCCAGCAGGGACAGCGACAGCAGGACGGCGGAAGTAATTGGACGGAGTTTCATGGTGTGGTATCCAGGCTCAGGCAGCGACGGTGGTGGCGGGTTGGGAAACGGACGACTTGCGGCGGCGCAGCGCGAGCGCGCCCATGCCGAGGCCGATCAGGGCCATGCTGCCGGGTTCCGGCACTTCGGCCAGGTCGATGTTGTCGATGCCGAACTGGGCCTGGCTGATGAGCGGGCTGTTGTCGTCCGGGAAGATGCAGCTGGTGCCGTCGTTGATACAGGCGCGGATGTTCAGGCTGGTCAGGGTGGCGTTCATGAAGTCGGCGGCCAGCATGGCCGAACCGAACATCGGGTTGCCGCTCGCATCGACCGCGCTCGGGAAGTCGAGGGCGGTGAAGATGGTGCCGCCGCCCAGGAGGTTGCCGGTCAGTTGCAGCTGGCCGTAGGAGCCGGCCGCCAGGCCGCCGACCGGGGCCATGAAGCTGAAGTCGAAGCCGCGCAGGCGGAAGGTGGCGTCGGCCCAGTTACGGGTGATCGTGGCAGCGCCGTCGACGACACCGATATAGAAGTTGGTGCTGTTGCCGCTCGGGCAGCCGCCCAGCGCGCAGGTGGTCGGATCGCTGCCGTTGACGATGCCGCCGGCCAGGCCGGTGCCGTCGCCGTGGGTGTCGATCACCGACAGGCGGAAGCCGTTTTCGTCAAAGAATTCGCCACCGGCATACACCGTCGGCAGCTGCGATTCGAAATTCAGGACGGCTGCCGCTGCCGGTGCGGAGCCCAGCAGGGCGATTGCGCCGACCATGGCCAGCCCTAGTTTGGAGAGCCCGGTGAGGGCACGGGAAGAACGCGTCACGAAGCTTGGAGTCATTATTGTTTCCGCCTTATGGTTTGAGTAACGATGCGCTGCCGTTGTAGCACTGCTGCATTTATTGCAAGAAATGTGCGTCTCAACTATATCAATGGAGGCATTCTTTTCCCAAAATTGTTGTCAAAAATAAGATTCGAAAATTCACGGATTTTCCTGAATTAAAGATGGATTTCCCTATGAATATTGATCCAAATCATGCGAATTGCATCGTAGTTTTTTTTCTACACATTTTTCTACATGCAAAATATTCTTGACAGACACATTATGGAATGATGCATTTGCTTACAATTTTCCTAACAGAAACAATTCTATTTCTTGACTGAAATATCATGTGCGTCGATAGGGGGTGGGACGTTTTCGCACATGGACCTTGATCCCGCACAAAGCACTATCCAAACGCCGTGCGTGGCCCGAACTCTCTCTCTGGCGCCGGCCTCCAATGACAATGCGGGCAGCGCAAGCACGCATAGGGGAGACAAGCATGAAACCCGTACGCATCCTCATGGGCGCCGGGGCGGCCGGGGCCGCCGCCATCGCCCTCGCTTCTTCCAGCCCTGCGCCGGACGCGACCAAGGCTGCACAGGCAGGCTTCGATCCGCTGTTCGCCCCCGGCGCCATCTGCACGCCGGCGCGCGCCGGCCGCCCGCCCCTGCTGGACCAGCTCGTGCTGGCCCAGGCCCAGGCCGAAACCGCGCCCTTCAAGCCGGGCCAGGTGGCGGCGCCGAAAGGCGGCGCGCCGAAGGCCGGCGCGGCAGCGCCCGACGCCGCACCGCCCCTGTACGCCAACCTCGGCAGCCTGCACGTGCCAGTCACCACCGCCAGCCCGCGCGCCCAGGCCTATTTCGACCAGGGCCTGCGCCTGAGCTTTGCCTTCAACCACGCCGAAGCCGTGCGCGCCTTCCGCGCCGCCCAGCAGCACGATCCGCACTGCGCCATGTGCCACTGGGGCGAGGCACTGGCGCTGGGACCAAACATCAACGCCCCGATGTTCCCGGAAGCGGCCGCCCCGGCTGCAAGCGCGGCGGCAAAGGCCATCGCGCTCGCACCCGCGGCCACGCCGCCGGAACAGGCCCTGATCCGCGCCATCGCCCAGCGCTACCAGGCGACCCCGCCGGCCGACCGGGCGCCACTCGACCAGGCCTATGCCGACGCCATGGGCGAGGCCGCGCGCGCCTTCCCCAACGACGACACCATCCAGGTGCTGTACGCGGAAGCGCTGATGGACCTGTCGCCCTGGGACTACTGGCAGGCCGGCGGCGCCCAGCCCAGGCCGCGCACCGTGGCCATGCTGGGCGCGCTCGAGCGCGTGCTGGAGCGCAATCCCAGCCATCCGGGCGCGGCCCACTACTACATCCATGCGGTGGAAGCCTCGAGCCATCCGGAACGGGCGCTGCCTGCCGCCAAGGTGCTGGCCCAGCAGATCCCGGGCGCCGGCCACGTCGTCCACATGCCCTCGCACATCTATTACCGGCTCGGCATGTACCGCGAGGCGCTGCAGTCGAACCGCGACGCGATCGCCGTCGACGAGCAATACTTCGGCCGCTCGCCGAGCGACCCGGTGTACCGCGGCGCTTATTACCCGCACAACATCCACTTCGTGATGGTGTCGGCCCTGATGGGCGGCGACGGGCGCACCGCGCTCGAAGCGGCAGGCAAGCTGGACAAGGCAATCCCACCCGAACTGCTGAAGGGTTTCCCCAGCCTGCAGCCGGTCAAGGCGGCGCCCTATTTCTCGCACGTGCAGTTCAGCTCGCCGGAAACCCTGCTGGCCCTGCCCGACCCCGGGCCCGACTTCGTACTGGTCAAGGCGATGTGGCATTACGCCCGCGCCGTCGGCTTTGCGCGCAAGGGCATGCTGGACGAAGGCGGGCGCGAGCTGGCCGCGCTCGAACGCCTCGAGCGCACGGCCGACTTCACGCCGATCGCGCAGTGGAGCATCCCGGCGCGCGAGATCGTGCAGACGGCGCGTGCGGTGGCACGTGGACGCCTGCTCGATGCGCGCGGCAAGCTGCCCGAGGCGATGGCCGCCTACCGCGAAGCGATCGCACTGCAGGATGGCCTGCCCTACATGGAGCCGCCCTACTGGTACTACCCGGTGCGCCAGTCGCTGGGCGCGGCGCTGCTGCGCACCGGCCAGCTGGACGCGGCCGAGCAGGTCTTCCGCGATTCGCTGGCGCGCACGCCCAGCAACGGTTGGGCCCTGCGCGGGCTGATCGAGGTCTACCAGAAACGGGGGGATGCGCCGGCGCTGGCGGCGGCGCGCAAGCGCTTCGCCACCACCTGGTTGGGCGAGCCGGGCGGCCCGCAGCTGACGCGGCTGTAGCGGCCTGTTACAGCGCCGCGCTATGCAGGGTCGGCGCGACCCTGCTATAGTGGGTGGGTTCGCGACAGATGCGTCATGCTTCCTGTCCGGCCTCGATAAAACGCTGACCTGTGGTCGGCGTTTTTGCTTTGGGGCCGGCTTTATTGACTGTCAATTCAGATTTGGCAATGCCGGTGTGATGACGCAGCCGCCGGCACCGGAACCTCTACCGAAAAATGATGACCCTGCCATTCAGGGCGCGCCGCCATGCGCAGCGTGGCGCACTGTCCTTCGCATCCTTGAGCCTCGCACTGGCCGCGGCCTGGCCCGGTCCGGCCGCCGCCGTGCCGGCGCCCGCCTACGGCGCCGACCAGCTGAGCACCCTGGTCAATGCCTACCGCATGGCGCCCGGCAGCTGCATGGGCCGCGCCGCCGATCCGGTGGAGGCCCTGGCGCCGCACCCGGCGCTGGCGCGGGTGCGCATCGGCCCCGCCACCTTCATCGAAACCGCGCTCGAGCGTGCCGGCTATGCGGCCGAGCGCGCCGATTCGATCAGCGTCACCGGCCCGGATACCCCGGCGGAAGCGATGGCCGTGCTGCAGCAGAAATACTGCAAGACCCTGCTCGATACCCGCTTCTCGGCCGTCGGTACCTATCGCAGCGGCAATGAATGGACCGTGATCCTGGCGCGTCCGGCGCCGCCGCTGCCCTCGGAAACCTTCCCGGACTGGAACGAGGCCGGCAAGGCCATCCTGGCCGGGGTGAATGCGGCGCGCGCCAGCGCGCGCACCTGCGGCAGCGAGCATTTCGCGCCGGCGCCGCCGGTCATCTGGAACCCGCGCCTGGGCGAGGCCGCGCTGGCGCACAGCCGCGACATGGCCACGCGCCGTTACTTCAGCCACCGCGCCAAGGACGGCAGCCAGCCGGCCGACCGCGCGGCGCGCGCCGGTTATGCCTGGCAGCGCGTGGGCGAGAACATCGCCTTCGGCCAGAGCTCCCCGGAAGAAGCCGTGGCCGGCTGGCTCGACAGCCCGGGCCACTGCGCCAACATCATGAATCCCAGCTTTACCGAGATGGGAGCGGCCTACGGCATCGTCGCGGAAAAGCGCAGCGGCGTGGTCTACTGGACCCAGGTGTTCGGCCGGCCGCGCTGATCCTTCAAGAGGTGGACGCGCCTCCGCCGCCACCCTGCTTGGTCGGGTTCAGGGTCGCGCCGCTGCTGGGGTCGCCGCCCGCCACCGACGTACCCTGGCCGGACGAGGTCCCGGTCCCGGTGCGGGTATCGTCGCTTGACGCCGCCTCGCCCATCGCATTGCCGCCCGCGGAGGCGCCCGCCGCCGGGCTGCCGCCGCCGCCCAGCGAACCGCCCGGCGCACCGGGGCCGCCTTCCGCTGCTCCCTGCGCCCGCATGCCGGCCCCGCCCGGCCCCTGGTTGCCGGACTGGGCCGCTGCTGCCGAGGCATCCGTGCCGCCGGCCGCACCGACGATCTGCGAACCGGTCTGGCTTGCCTGTCCGCCCTGCGCATTCACCGGGACGGCGCCGCCCTCGGCTAGCGTATCGCTGCGTGCGGGCCCACCCTGCGCGCCCTGCTTGTCGCGTTCCTGATCGCTCATCGCATCCTCCTGTTGAGCTAATGTCACTGGATATCGGGCCATTCTGCCCAAGTTCGGGCGACCGGGGCGTCCGTCAGGATGACCCTGGCCTGACCCGCCCACGCAGTCCAGGCGGACGCCCCGGATTATCCATTGCGCTAGACTCGGAGCAAAGGCGGCAACCGGGCCGCGACAAGCACAGGGAACCCATGCCACCGAATCTAGGCCTCGTCTGCATCACCGCATCGAAAGACGTCCGCTACCGCACGGTCACGCGCAAGCGCCTGCTCGAGCACAGCCTGGACGGCCAGCGTGCACTGCTCGACGGCCTGTACCGCGACAATATCCAGACCCTGGACAATGCGCTGCGCTACTGCGAAGCCGAGGGCATCCGCCTGTACCGCCTGCCGTCGTCGATCTTTCCCTTCGCCGACGAAGACATCGGGCGCGAGGTGCTGGCGCCCTTCGCCGCCACCCTGGCGCGCTCGGGCCAGCGTGCGCTGGAGCGCGGCATCCGCCTGGTGATGCACCCGGACCAGTTCGTGGTCTTGAATTCCGATTCGGAAGGCGTGGTGGCAAACAGCATCAAGATCCTGCAGATGCACGCCGACATCATGGACTTGCTGGAGCAGCCGCGCTCGCCCTGGGCCCTGCTCGAGATCCACGGCGGCAAGGGCAACCGGGCCGACGCCCTGGTCGAACGCATCGCCACCCTGCCCGACGCGATCCGCTGCCGGCTGGGGCTGGAGAACGACGAGTACGCGTATGGCGCGCAAGAGATTTACGAAATTTGCCTGCGCGCCGGCGTGCCGATGGTATTCGACGCCCACCACCACGTGGTGCACGACAAACTGTCGAGCTATGAAGATCCGAGCGTGGGCGAGATGCTGCTGAAAGCGCGCGAGACCTGGGCCGAGCCAAAGCACCAGCTGGTGCACATCTCCAACGGCCGCGAAGGCTTCAACGACCGCCAGCATTCCGACCTGATCGAGGTGATGCCCTCCTCCTACCTGACCGCACCCTACATCGAGATCGAGGCCAAGCTCAAGGAAGAAGCGATCCGCGGCTTGCGCGCCTGGTCGGCTACCAACGCCGCTTAGTGCATTACTGCGCGACTTTCTCCAGCCAGGGCAGCATCACCGCCAGCAGGGCCTCGGGCGCCTCGATCGGCAGCATGTGGCCGCTGTCCTCGATGAGGGCGAAGTCCGAAGCCGGCAGGCCGGCATGCAGTTCCTCGCCTTCCTCGCGCGAGCGCAGGCGGTCCTGGCCCGCCGCAATGACGAGGGTCGGGCAGCGAATCTCGTGCAGGCGTTCGCGGTCGCTCGTGCGCACGATGCTCGACTGGCGCCGGAACACCTCGCCGCCCAGGCGCACGCCCATGGCGCGCACGCGTTCGATCAGGGCGTCGTTGCCGGCCTGTTGCGGATGCAGCGAAGTGGCGATCGCGGTCTTGCTCAGGCCCGAGAACGAGACCGAGGCTGCGGCCTTGCCGACCGTGCCGCGGCTCTGGCGCAGCGAAGGCGTGTCGGCGCGGGTGGAGGTGGCGATCAAGACCAGCGCACGCACCCGTTCAGGCGCCAGGCGCGCGATCTCGCGGGCGACGTAGCCGCCCATCGAGAAGCCGACCAGGATGAAGCTGCCCGGTGCAGCGGCGACGGCGCGCGCGGCCATCGCTTCGATGCTGTCGTCGTGGCGCAGGTCGGCGTGCAGGACGGGCCCGAATTGTTCCAGGGGGCCGCGCACGTCGTCCCAGAGGGTTTCGTCGGCCATGTAGCCGGGTACGAGCAGGATGGACATCGCGCCATGATAGCAAAGGCGCTTCCGTCCCGCTCCCGGCTGCCGGCGTCAGGCTGCTTTCTTCTTGGGCAGGATATCGCTCGCCATCATCTCGCCGAACGGCCCGGTCAGCGATTGCGCGCCGGCCGCCTTTCCCTTGCCCTTGCCCAGCAGCGGGAACACCAGCTCAGCGAAGCGGTAAGACTCTTCCAGGTGCGGATAGCCCGACAGGATGAAGGTCTCGATCCCGAGCTCGGCATACTCGCGCATGCGCGCGGCCACCGTCTCGGGGTCGCCGACCAGCGCGGTGCCGGCGCCGCCGCGCACCAGGCCCACGCCCGCCCACAGGTTGGGCGAGACTTCCAGCTTGTCGCGGCGCCCGCCGTGCAGGGCGGCCATGCGCTGCTGGCCCACCGAATCCATCTTCGCAAAGGCCGCCTGCGCCCTGGCGATGACCTCGTCGTCCAGGTGGCTGATCAACTCGTCGGCGGCGCGCCAGGCAGCTTCATTGGTCTCGCGCACGATCACGTGCAGGCGGATGCCGAAGCGCAGCGTGCGGCCGTGGCGTGCGGCGCGCTGCCGGATGTCGTCCAGCTTTTCCTTCACGGCCGCGGGCGGCTCGCCCCAGGTCAGGTAGACGTCCATCTGCGCGGCCGCCAGCTCGTGCGCCGGCTCGGACGAGCCGCCGAAGTACAGCGGCGGTCCGCCCTCCTGCACCGGCGGATAGAGCGTTTTCGCGCCCTTGACCTGGATGTGCTTTCCTTCGAAGTCGAAGCCGGCCGCACCGCCCTCGCCCGCCATGCTGGCGCGCCAGACGCGGAAGAATTCATCCGAAATCTCGTAGCGTTTGGTGTGGTCGGCGAACAGGCCGTCGGCTTCCAGCTCGCCCTGGTCGCCGCCGGTGACGACGTTCACCAGGAGGCGGCCGTCGGACAGGCGGTCAAAGGTCGAGGCCATGCGCACCGCCAGGCCCGGCGTCGACAGGCCCGGCCGCACCGCGACCAGGAACTTGAGCCGGCGCGTCGCGTCGATCAGCGAGGACGCCACGATCCAGGCGTCTTCGCAGGAGCGGCCGGTGGGCAGCAGCACGCCGTCGTAGCCGAGGGTGTCGGCGGCCACCGCGACCTGCTTCAGGTAGGCCGCGTCGACGGCGCGCGCGCCCTCCGAGGTGCCGAGGTAGCGGCTGTCGCCGTGGGTGGGCAGGAACCAGAATACGTCAGGGGTCGACATTGCGGCTCCTCAATTCGCGGCCAGGGGCAGCGTCGCCGCGGCTGGCTGCAGCGGCGCGCGCTGGCGCGGGTCGGCCGCTGGGGCGGGACGCGGCTGGGCGGCGCCCTGCGCTGCCGCTGCCGCGGCGATCCCGGCAAACGCCAGGCCCAGGTCATGCCGGCGCGCGGCGCGGCGGGAAACGTGTTCGTGCATGGATGCTCCTTCGGTCATTGTCAGGCGGCGGCGCGCAGCCGGGGTTCCAGTTCGGCGCCCAGCTGCTCGATGCCCTGCGCGATGCGCGCCGCGATCGGCGGCGCCAGCGCCAGGCCGTATTCGGAATGCCAGGACACCTGGTCGGACGTGGCATAGATGCTGGGCAGGATGAAGCGCGCCGACATCGAGGCCAGCACGGGGCGCAGCGCGTAGTCGAGCGCCAGCATGTGCGACTGGCTGCCGCCGGTGGCGATCGGCAGCACGGCCTTGCCGGCCAGGCCGTCCTGCGGCAGCAGGTCGAGGAAGGCTTTCAGCAGCCCGGTGTAGGCCGCCTTGTAGACAGGCGTGGCCACCACCACCACATCGGCCTCGCGCACCAGCTGCAGCGCACGCGCCAGCTCGGGCTGGGCGCTGTCGGCCTGCAGCAGCGCGTCGGCGGGCAGCTCGCGCACTTCGATGCGCACCGGGCGCTGGCCCTGCAGGGCCAGGCGGTCGCCGATGTATTGCAGCAGCCGCGTGCACGAGGATTGCGGCGAGGGGCTTCCGCCCAATAGTAGGACGCTCATGGTGGATCCAGGGGTTGACGATGGCCACAGGCTAAAGCGCAGGCAGGCGCAAGCCAACGAATTGTTTCGCTCATCGATATGCGCGCGGCGTTTTAACTTTTTGCTCATATCGAATGGCGCATTCCTTCGTTCACGCGGCGGCGGCGCCAATGCACACTGGACGCATCCATCAACATCCCACGCACGTCCATGCCTTCTTCCCCATCCCCGCAGCGCCAGGACACCGGCCCCGCCACCGCAGCGGATCCGCTGGCCCTGGCCGCCAGCCTGGCCGAGCGCCTGGCCACCAGCGCCGTCGAACGCGACCGCGCCGGTGGCCACGCCGCCCGCGAACGCGGCTGGATCCGCGAGTCCGGCCTGCTCACCTTGTCGGTGCCGCTCGAGCACGGTGGACAGGGCGCCAGCTGGGCGACGGTCAACCAGGCGGTGCGCATCCTGGCGCGCGCCGACAGCGCCCTGGCCCACCTGTTCGGCTTTCACCACCTGCAGCTGGCCGGCATCCAGCTGTACGGCAGCGAACTGCAGCAGCGCAGCCTGCTGGGCATGACGGTCAAACAGAACCTGTTCTGGGGTAATGCACTGAACCCGCTCGACCGCCGCACCCGCGCCGTCGCCCTGCCGACCGGCTACCGGCTCGATGGCGTCAAGAGCTTCTCGTCCGGCTCGGTGGGCTCGGACTGGCTCACCGTGTCGGCCTGGGACGAAGCAGCCGGCGCATCCCTGATCGCGGTGCTGCCGACCACCCAGCCGGGCATCCACGTGGAAGCCGACTGGGACGCCTTCGGCCAGCGCCAGACCGACAGCGGCAACGTCCACTTCGACCGCGTGCACCTGCCTACCGCCCTGGTGCTGCAGGCGCCGGGCCAGGCGCCGACGCCGCGCAGCACGCTGCGCTCGCAGGTGGCGCAGCTGGTGATGGCCAACCTCTACCTCGGCATCGCGCAGGGCGCCTTCGAGGCGGCGCGCGGCTACACGCTGGAGTCAAGCCGCCCCTGGCTGGCTTCCGGCGTGGACGACGTCACCGACGACCCTTATGTCCAGCACCGCTACGGCCAGTTCTGGCTGATGCTGCGGCCGGCCGCGCTGCTGGCCGACGCCGCCGGTGAACTGCTCGAGGCAGCCTTCCGCAAGGGCGATGCGCTCAGCGCGGCCGAGCGCGGCGAGGTCGCGGTGGCGGTCGCCGAAGCCAAGGTGCTGGCGCACCGCGCCGCCATCGACATCGGCAGCCAGCTGTTCGAACTGACCGGAGCCCGCTCGACGTCGGCGCGCTACGGCTTCGACCGTTTCTGGCGCAACGCGCGCGTGCACACCCTGCACGACCCGGTCGACTACAAGCTGCGCGACCTCGGGCGCTACGCGCTGTCGGGACGCTTCCCGGAACCCACCCCCTATTCCTGACGCCGTGAGCACGCCAGACCCCTCCTTCGCCGTGCGCATCGCGCGCGCCAGCAAATCCTTTCCCCTGCCCGAGGGCGGCAGCTTCGCGGCCGTGCGCGAGGTCACGCTCGACATCGCCCAGGGCGAGATCTACGGCCTGGTCGGACGCAGCGGCGCCGGCAAGTCGACCCTGCTGCGCATGCTCAATCTGCTGGAGCGCCCCGACAGCGGCAGCGTCGTCGTGGCCGGGCGCGAACTGACCCGACTGGGCAAGCGCGAGCTGCGCGAGGTGCGGCGCCAGATCGGCATGGTGTTCCAGGGCTTCAACCTGCTGCAGAACGCCACCGTGTTCGAGAATGTCGCCTTTCCCCTGCGCCTGCAGGGTACGCTGAACGCACCGCGGCTCGCGGCGCGGGTCGAGGAATGCCTGGCGCTGGTCGGGCTGGAGGACAAGCGCTCCAGCTATCCGGCCAAGCTCTCCGGCGGGCAGAAACAGCGCGTGGCGATTGCCCGCGCGCTGGCCAGCCAACCGGCCGTACTGCTGTGCGATGAACCGACTTCCGCGCTCGACCCGGAAACCACGCGCGGGTTGCTGGCCACGCTGCGCGACATCAACCTGCGCCTGGGCGTGACCATCGTCATCGTCAGCCACGAACTGGCGGTGATCGGCAGCCTGTGCGACCGCGTCGCGGTGCTGGAAGACGGCGCGGTCGCCGAGCAGTTCGCCCTCAGCGACCACAGCGTGCCGCGCAGGACCGCACTCGGTCGCGAACTGGCCTGGTACGACAGCGAGGCGCGCGCCGCGACCCGGCTGGGAGCGGTCCATGACTGATACCCTGATTGCGCTGCTGCCCGAGCTGTGGCGCGCGCTCGGCGAAACCCTGCTCATGCTGGGGCTCGGCCTGTCGGCGGCGGTGCTGTTCGGCGGGCCGCTGGGGGTGGCGCTCTACCTGGGGCTGGATGCGGCTTCCGCACGCGGCCGGCGCGCCGGCCTGGTGCTGGGCTGGCTGGTCAATACGGTGCGCTCCTTCCCCTTCATCATCTTGATGGTGGCGCTGGTGCCGCTCACGCGGGTGATTGCCGGCACCTCGATCGGGCCGCTGGCCGCCGCCGTGCCGCTCTCCTTTGCCGCCATTCCGTATTTCGCGCGCCTGGTCGAGCAGCAGCTGCGCGACGTGCCGCGCGGCGTGATCGAGGCCGCCGAAGCGATGGGTGCCTCCACCTGGCAGATCGTCACCCGGGTACTGCTGCGCGAGGCACGTTCCGGCCTGGTGCTGGCGCTGACGGTACTCGCCATCAGCTTTCTTTCCTACTCCGCGGTCGCCGGCGTGGTCGGCGGCGGCGGCATCGGCGACCTCGCCATCCGCTACGGCTATTACCGCTTCGAGACCGATGTCATGGTGCTCACGGTGGCGCTGCTGGTGCTGCTGGTGCAGCTGATCCAGTTCAGCGGCGGCCGGCTGGCGCGCCGCCTCGACAAGCGCTGATTTTTCATTCACACAGGACCGTCCATGCACGCACCCCGCCGCACCCTGCTCGCCGCCACCCTGCTTGCCCTGATCCTCGGCGCACAGGCGAAAGACCCGAAGGAGCTGGTGATCGGCACCAGCGCCGGTCCCTATGCCGACCAGGTCAAGCTCGGCATCAAGCCGCTCCTCGAGAAGAAGGGCTACAAGGTGAAGATCGTCGAGTTCAACGACTACATCCAGCCGAATTTCGCACTGGCCGAAGGCGCGCTCGACGCCAACGTGTTCCAGCACATCGTCTACCTGACCCGCTTCGCCGCCGAACACAAGCTGGCGCTGTCGGAACTGGTCAAGATCCCAACCGCGCCGATCGCGATCTACAGCCGCCGGCACCGCAGCCTCGACAGCGCGAAGAGCGGCAGCACGGTGGCGCTGCCGAACGACCCGACCAACCAGGCGCGCGCCCTGGTCATGCTCGACCAGCTTGGCTGGATCAGGCTGCGTCCCAACGTGGACCCGGTGCGCGCGTCGGAAAAGGACATCGCCGCCAACCTGAAAGGGGTCAAGCTGCTCCCGCTGGAAGCGGCCCAGCTGCCGCGCGCCCTGCAGGATGCCGACTTTGCCTTCGTCAACGGCAACTATGCCCTGGCCTCGGGCCTCAAGCTCAAGGACGCGCTGCGCACCGAGCGGATTTCGCCGAACTACGCCAACCTGGTGGCAGTCCGCACGGCCGACCGCGACAAGCCCTTCGCACGCGACATCGCCGCGGCCTACCGCTCGCGCGAATTCCTCGAAGTGACGGAGCGCCACTTCGCCGACTACGCCAAGACCGATTACCAGCTGGCGCTGCAGGCGGGGAAATGAGCATGGCGCGCCCGATCCGCTTCAACGCCTTCCAGATGAACACCCCGGGCCACCAGTCGCCGGGGTTGTGGACCCATCCGCGCAGCGACAGCGAGCGCTATACCACGCCGGAATACTGGATCGAACTGGCACAGCTGCTGGAAAGCGGCGGCTTCGACGCCATCTTCCTGGCCGACGTGCTGGGCGTGTACGACGTCTACCGCAAAAGCGCCGCCCCGGCGCTGCGCCATGCGGTGCAGGCGCCGCTGAACGACCCGCTGGCCCTGGTGCCGCTGATCGCGCAGGCAACAAAACGCCTCGGGATCGGCGTCACCGCCGCCCTCACCTATGAGCATCCGTACACCTTCGCGCGCCGCATGTCGACGCTCGACCACCTGAGCCGCGGCCGGGTCGGCTGGAACATCGTCACCGGTTACCTCGACAGCGCCGCGCGCAACCTGGGCCTGGACCGCCAGCTCGGCCACGACGAGCGCTACGACCTGGCCGACGAGTACCTGGAAGTGGTCTACAAGCTGTGGGAGAAAAGCTGGGAAGACGGCGCCGTCGTGCGCGACCGCGCCCGCGGCGTGTACACCGACCCCGAACGCGTGCACCCGATCAACCATGCCGGGACCTACTACACGGTGCCCGGCATCCACCTGTGCGAACCCTCGCCCCAGCGCACGCCCTTCCTGTACCAGGCCGGCGCCTCGCCGCGCGGGATGCGCTTCGCCGCGCGCCATGCGGAAGCGACGTTCGTCAGCGCACCCGGCAAGGCGGCCGTCAAGCGCTACGTCGACTCCGTCCGGGCGGCGCGCCAGGCCGAGGGACGCGATCCGGAGCAGCTGCTGGTGTACGCCCAGGCGCTGGTGATCACCGGCGCCACCGAAGCCGAAGCCCGGGCCCGGCTGTCGGAATACCAGCGACACGTCGATGTCGAAGCGGCGCTGGCCCTGCTGTCCGGCTGGACCGGCGTCGACTTCGCGCGCCACCACCTGGACGACACCATCGAGTACATCGACACCGACGCCGGCCGCTCGGCCCTGGCCTCGCTCAGCACGGTCGACCCGGAGCGGCGCTGGACCGTGCGCGAAGCCGCGCAGTTCATCGGCCTGGGGGGGCGCGGCCCACTCATCGTGGGCGACGGCGCCCAGGTGGCCGACCAGCTGGAACACTGGCTGGACGAGACCGGCGTCGACGGCTTCAACCTGGCCTACGCGCTGCCGCTCGAGGACATGCGCGGCGTCGTCGAACACGTGGTGCCGGAACTGCGGCGGCGCGGCCGCTACCGGGAACAGGAAGACGAAGGAAGCACGCTACGCGAGCGCCTGCTCGGCGCCGGAGCGCGCCTGGCGCCCGACCATCCGGGACGCCAGGTGCGCATCGACGCGCCGGCCGCCGATTTGCTGCCCACGGCAGCCTGACCTGAAGGAGCATCATGAAACGACGAAGCCTGCTGCAGCTTGCCGCCCTCGGCGCCCTCCCCATCGGTTCGGCGCGCGCCGCGCCGCTGGAAGAGCTGCGGCTCGACTATGCTTATTATTCGCCCACCAGCCTGGTGCTGCGCCACTTCGGCTGGCTGGAAGAGGAATTCAAGGCCGAGGGCACGCGCATCAAGTGGGTGCTGAGCGCCGGCAGCAACCGCGCGCTCGAATACCTGAACGCCAACAGCATCGACTTCGGTTCCAGCGCGGGCCTGGCGGCCCTGCTGGCGCGCGCCAACGGCAACCCGATCCGCACCCCCTACATCTATTCGCGCCCCGAGTGGACGGCGCTGGTGGTGCCGAAGAACTCGCCGATCCGTTCGCTGGCCGACCTGCGCGGCAAGAAGGTGGCGGCGACCAAGGGCACCGATCCCTATCTGTTCCTGCTGCGCGCCCTGCACAGCGTGGGCTTGAAGCGCACCGACATCGAGCACGTCAGCCTGCAGCACGCCGACGGCCGCGCGGCGCTCGAGCAGGGCCGGGTCGACGCCTGGGCCGGGCTGGACCCGCACATGGCGGCGAGCGAACTGGAAGGCGGCGCGCGCCTGCTGTACCGCAACGTCGGCTTCAACACCTACGGCTTCCTGAACGTGCGCGAGGACTTCCTCGCCAGCCGCCCGGGCGAGACGGCGCGCGTGATCAAGGCCTATGAGCGGGCGCGCGCCTGGACCCGCGCGAATCCCTCCGAGGCGGCGAAGATCCTGTCCAGCGAAGCCAAGGTCTCGCTGCCGGTGGCGCTCCTGCAGGTCAAGCTGCGCAGTGACTTCAGCAACCCGCAGCCGGGCGCCGAGCACCTGCGCGCGCTGCAGCTGGCGGCGCCCATCCTGCGCGACGAAGCCCTGGTCAAGCCCGGCACGGATCTCGACAAGGTGATCGCCAGCCTGATCGACGTGCACTTCGCCCGCCCGCTGGTGGCGCGCGTCTGAGTCATGGAACCGCGTTCGATCGAACTGGCGGCGCCCGCACCCGGCCTACGCCTCACGCCCGGCCTGCCGCTCGGCGCCCTGCTGCCCGTCCTGATCGTGCTGGGCGCGGAGCTGGGCGTGCGCGCCGGGCTGGTGCCGGCCAACCTGCTGCCGCCGCCCAGCGCCGTCGGCGAAGCCCTGGCCTGGCTGGCCGCCAACGGCTTGAGCGGCCACCTGGCGGCCAGCACGCTTCGGGTACTGGCCGGCTTCCTGGCCGGCGCCGCGCTGGCGCTGCCGCTGGGGGCCCTGGTCGCGCTCGACCGGCGCGCCGAGCGCCTGCTCGATCCCAGCTTCCAGGCCCTGCGCGCCATCCCCTCGCTGGCCTGGGTGCCACTGCTGCTGCTCTGGTTCGGCATCGACGAAACCCCGAAGCTGGTCCTGATCGCGATCGGCGCCTTCTTCCCGGTGTACATGGGCGTGGTGTCCGGCATCCGCGGGGTCGACCGCAAGCTGGTCGAGGTCGGGCGCCTGTACCGGTTGCCGCCGGTGACGCTGGCGCGCCGGGTGCTGCTGCCGGCCGCGCTGCCGGCCATCCTCACCGGCCTGCGCAACGGCCTGAGCCTGGCCTGGATGTTCATGGTGGCGGCCGAGCTGATCGCCGCCAGCCGCGGCCTGGGCTACCTGCTGACCGACGGGCGCGAATCGAGCCGCGCCGACATCATGCTGGCGGCCATCGTGCTGCTGGCCCTGCTCGGGAAACTGAGCGACAGTGCGATGCAGGCGCTGGAACGGCGCCTGCTGGCCTGGCGCGACAGTGTCGGCGACCGGAGCGCCTCATGAAGCCCCTGCTCGACATCGCCGTGGATGCCAAGGACCACGGCGCGCGTCCCGTGCTGCGCAGCCTGCGCCTGCGCCTGGCGCCCGGCGAGACGGTGAGCCTGGTCGGGGCCAGCGGCTGCGGCAAGAGCACCCTGCTGTCGATCGCCGCGGGACTGGACACCGCTTACCGCGGCAGCGTGTGCCTGGACGGCCAGCCGCTGCGCGGCCCCTCTCCGGATGTCGGCATGGTGTTCCAGGAGCCGCGCCTGTTCCCCTGGCTGACGGTCGCGCAGAACATCGCCTTCGGCGCCGCGCCGGACCCCGGTTCAAGCGCGCGCATCGCCGCCCTGCTGGACGAAGTGGGCCTGGCCGGCCATGCGGATGCGCTGCCGAAGCAGCTCTCGGGTGGCCAGGCCCAGCGCGCGGCAATCGCGCGTGGCCTGTTCACGTCCCCGCGCGTGCTGTTGCTGGACGAGCCCTTCTCGGCGGTCGACGCCTTCACCCGCATGCGCCTGCAGAACCTGCTGGCGCGGGTAGTGCACCAGCGCGGGCTGGCCGTGCTGGTGGTCACCCACGACATCGACGAAGCCCTGCTGCTGGGCGACCGCGTGCTGCTGATGGATGCGGCGGCAGGGCCGGTGCGGGCCGAATTTACGGTCGACCTGGCGCGCCCGCGCGAGCGCGCCGCGCTGGCTGCCAGTGCGCTCAGGGGCGCGCTCCTGGACAGCCTGCACGCGGCGCATGCCTTCTAATGGACTAAGTATTGCGCGACTGCGCCTGCGAAACGTTGCTGCCCGGCGGGACACTCTGGGTCAGCCAGACATTGCCGCCGATGGTGGAGCCAGCGCCCACCGTGATGCGGCCCAGCACCGTGGCGCCGGCATAGATGACCACGTCGTCCTCGACGATCGGGTGGCGCGGCGCGCCTTTCACCAGCGCGCCGCTGGCGTCCACCGGGAAGCGCTTGGCGCCCAGCGTGACCGCCTGGTACAGGCGCACGCGCTCGCCCAGGATGGCGGTCTCGCCGATGACGACGCCGGTGCCGTGGTCGATGAAGAAGCTGCCGCCGATTTGCGCCGCCGGGTGGATGTCGATGCCGGTCAGCGAATGGGCGATGTCGGCCGCCAGCCGCGCCAGGAAGGGCACGCCCAGGCGATGCAGGCAATGCGCCAGGCGGTGGTAGAGGATGGCGATGGTGCCCGGATAGCACAGCATGATCTCGGCCACCGAACTGGCCGCCGGGTCGCCCACCAGCGCCGCCTGCACGTCCGACACCAGCAGCGCCCGGATTGCCGGCAGGCTGCCGGCAAACTCGCGCGTGATGGCCTGCGCCTGCTCGAACAGGATGGCCTCGTCGGCTTCCGCGAACTGGGGCGTAAAGCGCAGCGCGCGCCGCACCTGGCCCACCAGCCGGTCCAGCGCCACATTGAGCGTGTCGCCCACGAAGTAGTCAATGCTCTCGTCGTTCAGGTCGGGCCGCCCGTAATGGGTCGGGAACAGCGCCGCCGAGACGCCGTTGATCACCTGCGTCAGGACTTCGCGCGAGGGCAGCTCGCGCACCCGGCCCTGGTGGCGGATGTTATGGGTCGATTCGCGCGAGGTGCGCAATGCATCGATGATCGGGCCCAGGTGCCACTGCACGGAGCCGGAAGAGGTCGGGAAATCGCTGTTCATGCCCCCAGCCTACATGCCCGCCGCGCACCGGAAAACGATTTAAATCATCCATCGATATGCGCAAATCGTTGGAGATCATGATTGTCGCATAAGCTGATCAATGCCATCACTTCAGGCGCGGTTTTTGCATTATGTTAATGGCCCGCGGCGCCCACACGGCACCGCTGCCGAGCATGCCGACAACTGCGCCATTGCGGTGCAGTCCGCACCGGCATGGAACCTCACTTACCTTGGGAGTCTTCGTGTCCATCGCTGCAAGCAGTGTCCGTACCCAACTACGTATCGCATTCGCGTTCGTGATCATCGTTTCCTTCCTGTCAACCGCGGTCGCCATCTGGCGCCTGCAGCGCATGTCGCAGGAAACCGAGGCGCTGACCCAACGCCCGCTCGTCAAGGAGCGCCTCGCCTCGCAGTGGCTGCTCAACACCTCGGTGTCGGCCAAGCGCACCGCCGCAGTCGCGCGCTCGGCCGATCCGGAGCTGGCCAAGGCTTTCGCCGCCGAGAGTACGGAGTCGAGCCGCCGCACCAGCGCGCTACAGGAACAGGTTGGCGCCCTGCTCGACACGCCGGAAGAAAAAGCGCTGTTCGCGGCAATCGGCGAAGCGCGCGGGCGCTACATCGCCAGCCGCGACCGGCTCATGCGCCTGAAGGCGGAAGGCCAGACGGTCGAGGCAATGGCGCTGTACGAGCGCGAATTCGTGCCCGCCACCCAGCAATACATAGATGGCGTGACGGCGCTGCAAGCTTTGCAGCACAAGGCCATCGACACCGGCGCGCGTGCCGTGCTGGACGACGCACACCACAGCAGCAGCATGCTGGTCGGTCTGTGCGTGCTGACACTCGCCGTCAGCATCGCCGCCTCGATGCTGTTCGCGCGCGCCCTGTTCCGCCGCCTGGGCGGAGAACCCGCGGAAGCGGCCCGGGTAGCAAGCGAGATCGCGGCCGGCAACCTGGCGGTCCAGGTCGCGCTGCGGCCGGGCGATGGGGCGAGCCTGATGCACGCGCTGCAGGGCATGCGCGACAGCCTGGCCGGCATCGTCGGCCAGGTGCGCGAGGGCACCGCCACCATCGGCAGCTCGGTGGACGCGATGGCCGACGAGGCACAGGAACTGTCGCGCCGCACCGAGAGCCAGGCGGCGGCACTGGAACAGACCGCGTCGTCGATGAACGAACTGGCGCATGCGGTCCAGCACAGCGCGGCCAACGCGGACCAGGCGAACGGGCTGGCGCTGCAAGCCTCCACCGTGGCGCAGCAGGGCGGCGCCATGGTCGGCGAGCTGGTCGACACCATGGGCGCGATCAACGCCTCCTCGGCGCGCATCACCGACATCATTGGCGTGATCGACGGTATCGCCTTCCAGACCAACATCCTGGCCTTGAATGCGGCCGTGGAAGCGGCGCGCGCTGGTGAGCAGGGGCGCGGCTTCGCGGTGGTGGCAGGTGAGGTGCGCAGCCTGGCGCAGCGCGCTGCTGCTGCGGCCAAGGAGATCAAGGAACTGATCGATGATTCGACCCGCCGCGTGTCGCTCGGCGCCGACCTTGCCGGTCGCGCCGGCACCACCATGACTGGCATCGTCGAGAGCATTGGCCGGGTGACCGCAATCATGGGTGAAATCGTCGACTCCAGCAAGGAACAGGCGAGCGGCATCCAGCAGGTGCACCGCGCGGTGGCCGACATGGACAGTGTCACCCAGCAAAACGCGACCCTGGTCGAAGAATCGGCGGCAGCCACCGATTCGATGAAGGAACAGGCGGCGCGCCTGGCCTCTCTGGTGGCGGTCTTCACGCTGGCCATACCTTCGCAGCCTGCCGGGCGTCCGGCTGGCGGTGCCCAGGTCACGGTGCGGCACGCCAAGCCCGGCGAGCCGGCCTTGAGCGCTTCCTGACCCCGGCGCCGGGGCGGCCATTGCCGGCCCGGCGTTTCTGAAGCAACATAGTGCTTTGTTGATTTTGTGGATGAGTCCCGCATGAACCTGCCTTCCCACCAGCTGTCGATGACGGTCCTGATGACCCCGGACACGGCAAACTTTTCCGGTAATGTCCACGGCGGCACCATCCTCAAGCTGCTCGACCAGGTCGCCTACGCCTGCGCCAGCCGCTACGCCGGCCGCTATGTGGTGACGATGAGCGTCGACCAGGTCACCTTCCGCCAGCCGATCCACGTGGGCGAGCTGGTCACCTTCCTCGCTTCGGTGAACTACGCCGGGCGCAGCTCGATGGAAATCGGCATCAAGGTGATCGCCGAGGACATCCGCTCGCAGGTGGTGCGTCACGTGAACAGCTGCTTCTTCACGATGGTGGCCGTGGACGACGACCGCAAGCCGGTGGCCGTGCCGCAGCTGGCGCCATCGACCCCGGACGAACAGCGCCGCTTCGAGGAAGCCAAGGCGCGCAAGGCGGCCCGGCTGGAACTGGAACGGCATCACGCCGAACGCGCCGCGGCGCGCGCCTGAAGCCAGCGCCCTGCCGTGCGTCGAAGCGCGGCTGGCACGGTTAGCATCCAGGCTCGACCATATCGGGAGCACGCATGAAACCTATCCTGCTCGCAGCATTGCTGTGCACGTCCTTGTGCGCACCTGCCGCTTTTGCCGCTGGCCAGTCGGAAAGCGGCGCCAAACCGCTCGCCACCATCCCCGCGCTCGACCTCAAGCGCTACCTGGGCACCTGGTACGAGATCGCGAAATTCCCGAATTCCTTCCAGAAGAAATGCATCGGTTTCACCACCGCCACCTACAGCCTGCGCGAGGATGGCCGGGTCAACGTCGTCAACCGCTGCCGGCGCGCCGACGGCGGCACCGACACGGCCACCGGCGTGGCGCGCCAGCCCGGCGGCCCGACTTCGCCGAAGCTGGAAGTGCGCTTCGCCCCGGCCATCGTGTCCTGGGTGCCGATGGTCTGGGGTGACTATTGGGTAATCGACCTCGACCCCGAGTACCAGCTGGCCGCGGTCAGCGAGCCGAAGCGCGAATACCTGTGGATCCTGTCACGTACGCCGAAGGTCGACCCGGCCGCCTACGACGCCCTTCTCGGCCGCCTGCGCGCCCAGGGCCTGGACCTGAACCGCCTGGCGCCGACCAGGCAGGCGGAATGACGGGGACCTCCTGATTTCGCTGAAGCACTACCGCCGCGCCGACCCCTGTGCTAGAATGCGAGCCCTTGGCCTGGTAGCTCAGTTGGTAGAGCAGAGGATTGAAAATCCTTGTGTCGGTGGTTCGATTCCGCCCCGGGCCACCAAGAACATGTTTTGCAAAACGCCCACTCCTACGAGTGGGCGTTGTCGTTTCTGGGTCTATTTCCGCCATTCCTGGGGGCGGGCCGGTCCCACCTCATTGACGCCCCCTACCGCCTTTAGTTCGTAAAAACCCTTATCGCTTATATTTGCCTGGGCAAATAAAATACATATTTTCCATACGCACATATTGCGCAGAGGCACTTTCAGACCGTGTGACAGCATTTGAAGAGCTAAACACATGCAATTCGGCAAGCTGATTAGCCAGACGTGGATGCGCTTTTAAAGCGCTTGATAAAGAAATGCTGTCCCTGGGCCTGACCGCGTCGCAGTTTGTCGTGGTCATCGGTGCGATGGGCGCTTGCTGAATGGGTTCAGCGAACAGGAAGCGCTGGCCCTCCAACATGCGCTGGAAAAGAATCCTGCTCAATGCGAGACAGTCGTCCCCGCAGGAGCAGGCATCAAGCATCGCCGCGCTCTTGGTAGGAAAGTAAATTCCCGAACACATCAGCTCGCGTCTGCACACCGTTGTCAATTGACGGTTGGCTGGCGCTTTCAATCTTTATCAGGAGGACTCATCACATGAGTCAAGAAACCAGCAACAATCCAGCAACCCGCCCCAGCGGCATGCGCTTCACCCGACGCAAGTTCATCGGGGCTGCTGTCGGCGCCGCAGCGGTCTGGGGCGGCTACTCGTTTTTACTGGGTGGCCAATACCGTGCCGCCAAGGCTGATCGCCGGGTCGACGTGCTGCTGATCGGCGGCGGCATCATGAGCGCAACACTCGGCGTCTATCTGTCCGAGCTGGAGCCGAGCTGGACCTTCGAAGTGTTCGAACGTTTGGATAAAGTTGCGGAAGAAAGTTCCAATGGCTGGAACAACGCGGGAACAGGTCACTCGGCGCTGTGCGAACTGAACTACACGCCGATGGACGATCAAGGGCAAGTGCACATTGCAAAAGCGATTGAGATCAACGAGAACTTCCAGATCTCGCGCCAGTTCTGGGCGCATCAGGTGCGCAAGGGTGTGCTGGGCAATCCACGCGAGTTCATCAATTCGACACCTCATATGAATCTCGTGTTCGGCGAGGAGAACCGGGAGTTCCTGCGCAAGCGCGTTGCGGCCTTGAAGGCGTCACCACTGTTCGCCGGCATGGAATTGAGCACCGACCGGGCCAGGATTACCGAGTGGGTTCCGCTCATGATGGAAGGCCGCAAAGCGGACGAGCTGGTAACCGCCACCCGTTCGCCGCTCGGCACCGACGTCAACCTGGGCGCGATTACCCGCCAGTTCTACCAGCATCTCGGCCAGACGGTAGGCAGCAGGATTTCGACCGGATACGAGGTCCGCTCGATCACGCGCAACGAGGATGGATCCTGGCGCGTATCGGCATTCGACATCAAGGACGATTCCAAAGTCCAGACGGTGGATGCGCGCCATATCTTCATCGGTGCGGGCGGCGCCGCATTGCCGCTGCTGCAGTTGTCGGGCATTCCTGAAGCGAAACAATATGCTGGTTTCCCGGTAGGCGGCGAGTTCCTGGTCACGGATAATCCGGCAATTACCTCGCGTCACCTGGCGAAAGTGTACGGGCTGGCAGATACGGGTTCGCCACCGATGTCGGTGCCGCACCTGGATACCCGCGTGCTGGATGGTAAAACGGTGCTGCTGTTCGGGCCATTCGCCACCTGGTCGACCAAGTTCCTCAAAAATGGTTCCTATTTCGATATCGCGAAGGCGACCACGCCCTCCAATATCATTCCGCAACTTCAAGTCGGCGCCCACGAGTTTGCACTCGTAAAATATCTTGCGGAACAATTGGAGCAGTCCAGGGAGGACAAGATGGCGGCGCTGCGCCACTACATGCCCGATGCAAAGGACGAAGATTGGCGGCTGTGGCAAGCTGGCCAGCGCGTGCAGATCATCAAGAACACCTCGGACAAGGGCGGCGTACTGAAGCTCGGTACAGAAGTCGTGGTGTCCGAAGATCGCTCCGTGTCTGCCTTGCTGGGGGCATCGCCTGGTGGCTCCACCTCGCCGGCGATCATGCTGTCGCTGCTGGAGAAAGTGTTCCCGGATCGGATGAAGACAAGCGCGTGGCAGCAAAAGATTCGCGAGATCGTTCCGTCCTATGGCAAGAAGCTGAACGAGAACGTGCAACTGCTGGCGACGACCTGGGCAAGCACCGCGGAAACCCTGCAGCTGGCGATCGCATCGCCAAGCCTGGATACCTTTATTCCAGGCGCCGCTCCCGGCGCTCAGCCTGGGCAAGTGAAAGAGCGGTCCGATATCGCGCTGTAGTGCTGTCCAGCTTCAACGCCAACCCATGCAGGTTGGCGTTTTCGTTTCCGGGGCCATCCGCCTCAGTCTTTCCTTTCCCTGAACTCGCCATCGATCACCATGTCGTCGCTGCGTGCGGCCGGCTTGCGTCCGGCGAACGGGAAGACCGACGACAGCAAGCGGTCGAACATGGCCCGCCTCAGCCAGGGCAAGGTGAGCACGAACAGCGTCGTGAATCCGGTAAACCCCGCGGGCACGTAGTCGCCCTGCGACAGGAAGTGCAGGAAGCACAGTGCGAGCATGCCGACGATGAGCGGGCGCCGCACGGGTTTCGGCAAAAGACCGACGATGCGCAGCTTGCCTTTGCTAAAAGAAGGAAATCTTGCCAGAAGAGCGCCAAGCAGCAGCCCGGCGACGAACCGGCTCGTGTCCAGGTAATCGGCCAGCACACCGATCACAAGGAAACCGGTATAGGTCATCGTGCTGGCCAAGGCTGCCAACAGCAACAGTGCGATCGCGATGCTCAGCTTTGGCCGGCGCACCACCGTTCTGATGAGAAAACCGAGGATTTTTGTACTCCAGCGAATGACATTGGAAAGCCCATTCTAGCAGCCCCTCCCGCGTCAAGTGCCCCGCTGCGCCTGCGCCATCTCGATCGCCGGCAAGGTCACCGTCAGGAAGGATGATATCTGTCCGATCAGCTCGGCAGCCTGCAGTCGCACCTGCTCCATCTGCAGTGTCGACAGCTCGGTCTGGCGGATGGCCTGCTGGATCAGCGTGCGGCGCTGGATCAGCGCGTCATGCACGCGCGCATCGAGCGCGCCGGCAGCCAGTTTCGCCACCACGGCGAGCACGGCGGCGTGCAGGGCCAGGTTCTTTCCCGACGCTGTCATCTCGCGCATGGCGGCTTCGCTGTCGGCCATCAGCTGCACCAGCTGCGCACGCGTTGCCGTCAGCGCCGGCTTGTATCCGGCGGGCGGGCTCCCGCGGCGCAACAGCTTGCCGATGACGCTAGTCGGCGCACGGGTAGCCTCGAGCGCGGCGTCCAGCAGCGCGGGCACGCCCATCTGCGTGAACTTCAGCACCAGGTCGGTGATCGGCTGGAGCAGCACGGCCTGCTCCATCAGGGCCTTCTCGCCCCAGTCCGCCACTAGCGCCAGGTTGACCGGCAGGATGCGGCGAAACAGCGCGGCCAGGCGCTGCTCCGCTTGCTCGAACAGGAGCGGGTAATCCTGCCTGGCGATCGACAGCGCATCGCGCACCGCTGGATGGTCCTCGCTGTCGAAGAGCGGCCGGGCGGCGGCTTTGGCCGGCAGGCCTTCCGGCGCCGGGGGCAGATCATCGAAGGATAGCGCCCGGGGCGGGCTGGCCGGGACAGGCGCCGCTTCAAGCTGCTCGTCGCCGAAGTCGAAGGCGCGCGGCCCGGACGGACGCGGGGCGGGCTCGGGAGAAGGCTCAGCCTCCTCGCTGAAGTCGAATGCCTTGGGCGTCTGCTGGGTCATCGCTCCATGCGGCGGCGAGCGCCGGCCGTTCTCAGACAGTGCCGCCGAGCTTGCGGATGAAGGTAGCCAGGTTCAGCTTGAAGCCCGCGCCCACGGCCTGGAAGCGCCACTCGCCATCCTTGCGGTACAGCGAACCGAACTGCAGCGCGGTCTTGTCCGAGTAGTCTTCGTCGAGGTCGTATTCCGCCAGCACTTCGCCGGTCTCGTCGTTGTACACCTTCACGTAGGCGTCGGTGACGCGCCCGAAGGTCTGCTGGCGTGCCTCGGCCTCGTGGATGGTGACGACGATCGGCATCTCCACTACCTCGGGCTCGACCCTGGCCAGGTCGACGGTGATGACTTCGTCGTCGCCATCCCTGTCGCCCGTGCGGTTGTCGCCCGAGTGCACCACCGCGCCGTCGGGCGAGGTGGTGTGGTTGTAATAGACGAAGTGGGCGTTGCTGATCATGACCGGATTGTCGCCGGTATCCTTCCGGCACAGGAAGACCGAGGAATCGAGGTCGAATGCAGGGCCGGTGGCCGCGTTGATCTTCCATCCAAGGCCGATCCGGACGCGCCGCAATCCCGGGGCGGTTTTTTCGAGGTTGATGCGATGGCCGGTCTGGAGCGTCGTCGACATGGGCTTTCCTTGTAGGGTGATGGGTATTGCTGGAACGGGTGGGTGCTCAGGGCGCGGCGCCGCCGGCCGAGAAGCGCGCGATCAGTTCGCGCTCCAGTTCCTGCAGCTTGGGCAGCTCTTCCTTGCGGCGCTGCTGGCCTTCGTTCGAGATCTGCTCGAGCTTGTCGAAGGCGGTCACCAGCTGCGCCTGCACGTGCTGCGCGGTTTCCAGGCTGACCAGGGAACGCTGCTTGGCGCGGGCCACCGTTTCGGTATTCTCGAGCAGCATATCGGCCTGGGCGCGGAAGGCCGCGTCGGTGGCGTCGTAGGCGGCATTCGCGACCGCCGCGCTCTGCTTGGCTTCCAGCTGCAGCAGGTAGAGCGAGAACACGTTGCGCCAGGCCGGGATCGAGACGTTGACGATGTCCGTGAAGGTATCGGTCAGCGCGCGCGCATTGTCCTGCGACAGGCGGATCTGCGGCACCATCTGCGTGGCCATCAGCATGGCTCGCTTGAGGTCGTCGATGCGCTTTTCCAGGCGCTCGAGGCGGCGTTTGAGCTCGGTGGCCTGCTGCGCCTCGAAGGCGTTGGCCGCTGCGCCCTGCTGCGCCAGCGCCTGACGCAGGCGTTCGGCCCAGGCTTCTCCCTTCTTCACGTCGGCGTCCAGGCCCTGGTAGTAGGTTTCCAGGCCCTTGTACATCTCGTCGAAATCCTGGATGCGCGCCCGGTGCACGTTGGCATGGCGCGTCATCTCGCCGACCAGGGTATCCATGCGCGATTCGACTACCTGGTACTGCGACAGCATCTTTTCCTTGACCGAGCCAAACATGTTCGTGAGGCGCGACACCAGGCCGCCGGAACGCAGCTTGGCCGGGTCCAGACCCTTCGAGGTGGCGATCAGCTCGTTCAGCTGCGCGCCGAATACATCCGCATCCGAAGCCCGCACGGTGCCCAGCAGCTTGGCCGACACCTTGGCCACGCCGGCGCCGGTGTTGCCGCCCAGGGCCTCGATCGCCTTGTCGTCGATGCCAGAGATATCGACACGGACTACGGGCGCCGCGCTCGCCTCGGGACGCAATGCCGGCAGTGCATCCGGCACGATGCCAGGATTCAGCAGGGGCGCCGGGGCGGGTGCGGGCGCCGCAGATGCTGCGTTCGCTTCTTCGTCGGAGGAGAACAGCGGTTTCATGAACATTCCTTCAGGGTGAAGTGACAACATGAATAGCTTACCACCGGACAATCCGGCTGGGTAAGCATCGCCGCCACCTGCTGCGTGAAGCATGCATGGGGCATGGTTCACGCAGGGCGCGCAGCCTTAGTATAGGCGTCACCGGGCTACAATCGACTGCATGAAAATGCGGAAGAAATCGGCATTGCCGACAAAGTCATGCGCCCATTGCGGACTGCCGTTTACCTGGCGCAAGAAGTGGGAGCGCGACTGGGAACACGTCAAGTATTGTTCCGAACGCTGCCGGCGCGCGGGAGGACCTGCGGGACAAGTGCGCAACCCGGGCAGCGCACAGGATCCGGGCTGACTGCCTGGGCCGTTTTCCCTCAGGCCTGGGGCGCTGCTGGAGCCTCGCGCAGCATACGCCGGATCGTCACCAGGTTCACGCAGGCGATTACCAGCTCCAGCGCGGTGCCGCCGACCGAGCCGGCAATCACGTTATTCACGATCCACAGCACGGTCCCGCACAGCATGGCGACGCGCATGCGTACGCCTTCCATCAGGAACAGGGCCAGCGTGCCGATGCAGGAGGCGCCCAGCGGCAGCCAGTCGCTGGGGCGGGTGGCGAAGTGCCAGCCCAGTCCCAGGTTGGCCATGACGACGAAGAAGGCCACCCATTTCGAACGGGTATACAACGCCAGAACCGAGCGAAGCAGCGACATGGTCGAGCTGGCGACGGCGGTCGGCCTGCCTAGCAAGGTGAAATGGATGATGTAGGCAAGGCATTCGGCCGCCATGAACAGCTTGAAGCGGCGGTCGTCTTTCTGGGCAAAGGAAGCGACGCCGAGCACGAACGCCGCATAGCCGACGCACTGCGCCGGGGAGAACCAGTCGATGGCCATCGAAGCACCGGCCATGGACCGGGTAAAAAAAGAAAGGATTATAGGCTCAAGCCTTCTTCAGCGCCTCGGCCTTGTGCGCCGCCTCGGCGCCCGTCTTGTCGCTGACCACCAGGTATTCCGGGTGCTCGCGCGATGCCGCGACGTGGTGCCCCTTGATGTCGGTCGGGGACGTCAGTTTCTTCCTGACCGTGCCATGCACCGTGCCTTGCGACGACTCCCATTGCACCTTGTCGCCTGCCTTGAACGTGTTTGCCATGCTGCCCTCCTCGGATTTTGAAGGCCATGCTTGTCCCGGAAACGTACCAGATCAGGACAAGATGAACCGGGATCCGTATTGGAACACGGATCCCGGCTTCCCTTCGCACGCGAGAATGATGCTGCGGCTCAGACCTTGCCCGGCAGCGGCAAGCCCTCCGCCAGCGCCAGCCTTTCCATGGCCGTTTCCAGCACCATGCGCGCGCGGCCCGAGGCCAGCTCGAGTTCGCGGTGCAGGCGCGCGTCTTCCTGGTTGCGCGCGGCGCACTGGGCGCTGTAGCGCTCGAAGCTGCCGACCATCATGAGGATGTCGGACAGGTGACGCGGGCATTCGCAGGACAGGCGGTTGCCGGCCGCCGTGATGGCCGCCAGCGCCTGGTCGTCGAAGCGGCGCGGCGCCACCGCTTCTACCTGGGAGTCGGACGCGGGCAGGCCCTGCCCGGCCAGTGCGGAACGGCACAGAGACACCAGTTCGCCGATCTCGGCCGGCACGCGCGCCACCAGGCAGCCCTGGGCGCGCAGCGCGCGGATGGTGGCGCTGCCGCAGAAGCGGTACAGCACCACAGTCGCCGCCGGCTTCAGGATATCGCGCGCCGCCGCGATCTGGGCGACGGCAGCGTCCTCGAGCTCCGAGGCTTCGATCAGCAGCACATCCAGGGCCATGCCGTCCGCCAGCGAGCCCACCTGCTCGAGGCGGGCGCAGTGGCGCTGCACCTGCAGGGCGCGGCCGTCGCGGCCGCTGGCGGCAATGCGGCGCACCAGGCTGTCGCCGACCACCAGCACCCGCATCGGCCCGCTGACCTGGCTCACGCGATCGGCATCCGGCGCCAGCATCTCTTCCAGGCGCTCGACCGGCAGGCCGGTCAGGACGCCGATCGGGTGTCCCAGGTCAACCAGCTGCTTGAGCAGACCGAGGCGGCGCACCTGTTCGGCCGTGTACAGCCGCTGTCCATGGGCCGAACGCTGGGTGTCCGACAGCGCATAGCGGCGCTCCCAGACGCGCAGCGTTTCCACGGGCAAGCCCGCCAGGCGTGCAGCGACCCCGCTGCGGTAGGTAACTTCGCGGGCTTCGCCCCGCTGCTCGTCCATTCTATCGTTCATTTGACCCGCCGTTGAACCAGGTTATTCGGTAGTTGTCCCGCTACAATTGCGAGACAATACAGTGTAACTCAAAATCGTCAAAGACAGCTGTTCAATAGCGAGGCAGAACGGATTACCAGGTGAAGTCGTCCGGAATCTTGAAGTCGGCGTAGGGATCGTCGGCGTCGACCTCGTTGCTGGCCTGCTTCACCTGGATGACGCTGTCCGGATCGCGCTCGGCGATCTTCTCGCCAATCACCTTCGGCACCAGTTCATAGTTCCCATTCAGGAACACGATCACCAGCCGCCCCGACACCAGGTGCTGCTGCACCTGCTCGGACACGTAGATGCGCTCGATCTTGCTGCCGTGGGTGAAGTTGTAGGCGATCTCGCCTTTTCCATTCTTCGCGCGCGGCTGGCGGTTCTGCTGCACCAGCTGGGCGATCTGCGCCTTGACCGCCTTCTGGGCGGCGGCGGCGTCGCGCTGGGCATTCAGTTCGCGCGCCCGCTCGGCATTCTGGCGCTGCATTTCCAGCGCCGCCTCGCGCGCTTCGTTCACCGATTCGGTGCCGGTGCGGCGCTCGATCTTTTTCTGCTTGCTCTTGTCCTGGTTGACCTTCTGGACCTTCTTCTTGTCCACCAAGCCGGCTTTCAGCAACTGCTCCTGCAGCGAGACCATCGTTCTACTCCTTGGTTGCATGGGATGGCCGGCAGCACGCTGCCGCCGGCGAAGCCGCCAGCATAGCAAACGGCGGCGCTGCCGAATACGGCCACGCCCTGTATGCATGTGTTGCGCCGTCTGCACATATTTCGCCATGACATCGAATTTGACCGCATAATCGCTGTAATAACAGCAATCCCGTCACGCAATGTCTTGTCGTTTTGCTCCACCCGCGCCGCCCCCCTGCCCTGCCATCGCTCCATGACCGTCAAAGCGCCTTCCCGCGTCTCGCGCCTGTACGAAGTCATGGACCTGATGCTCGATTCGGTGGGCGACCCGCTTGCCCTCGACAGCCTGGCCGCTTCGGCCAGTTATTCCAGCTACCACTTCGACCGCATCTTCCGCGAGCTGACCGGTTTCTCGGCGGTCGAATACCAGCGCAAGCGGCGCCTGCGCCGCGCCGCGCACCAGCTGCGCCATGAGCCCGATGTGCCGATCGTGCGCATCGCCCAGGACTGCGGCTTCCCGTCCAACGCGGCCTTCGCCAAGGCCTTCAAGCAGCAGTTCGCGATGTCGGCCAAGGCCTGGCGCGAAGGCGGCTGGCGCACCTACATGGACCAGCAGGTCGGACGCGAGAGCGACGTCAGCTTCTTCGTGGCCGAGCCCTCGAACCTGGACGTCATCCTCGCCCCCTACTGCCCGCCCGAACCGGGCAGCATCGCGGCCCGCATCGAGCTGCGCCAGCTGCCGCCGGTGCTGCTGCGCTACCAGCGTTTCTTCGGCCAGTCCGGGGCAGCGCTCTCGATCGCCTGCAACACCTTCATCTGCGAACGCGAACGCCTGGATGGCATCGCCCACGGCGCGCCCTGGTACGGGGTGTTCGACGAAGACCCCGGCTTCACCGGCGAAAGCGAATACTGCTACGACTTCGGGCATACCGGCGAAGCGCAGGATGGCAGCCTGGGCGTGCGCGTGCTCCCGGCCGGCACCTATGCCTGCCTGGAATTCCGCCATGAATGGCCGCGCTTCCGCTCGATGTACGAGGACTGGCTCGACAAGCAGTCGACCTGGCGCTTCGACAGCACGCGCCCGCATATCCAGAAGGTCGAGCGCGATTGCGCGGGCAAGTGGCGCGGCCTGCTGGCGCTGCCGATCAAGAAGCGCTGACCGCCTTGTCCGGCGCGTGGCGCCACACGAAGCGGCTCAGCACCAGCACCGGCAGCGCGGCCACCAGCACCCACAGGAAGAAATCGCGATAGCCCAGCGCCCCCTGGATGTCGCCGCTGACCATCTTGAACAGCACGAAGCCGAGCTGCATGAAGCCGCTGCCGAGCGCATAGTGGGCGGTCTGGTAGGGCCCGGGCGCCACCACCTGCATGATGAACAGGATCATCCCGACGAAGCCGAAGCCGTAGCCGAACATCTCCACGCCCAGGCCCGCCGCGATCACGCCCAGCGATTCCGGCTGCGCCACGCTGAGGTACCAGAACACGGCGTTCGGCAGGTTCATCGCGACGATCAGGAAAGGCATGGCGCGGCGCAGGCCCAGGGCCGCGGTAAAGTAGCCGCCGGCGATGCTGCCGGCCAGGAAGGCGATGGTGCCGGCGGTGCCGTACACCGCCCCCACCTGCGCCGTGCTCAGGCCCAGGCCGCCGACTTCGCGGGCGTCGCGCAGGAACAGCGGGCCGATGGTCTGGATCTGCCCTTCCCCGGCGCGGAACAGGATGATGAACAGGATCGCCAGCCAGATGCCGGGCTTGGCGAAGAAGGCGCGGATCACGTCGACCAGGGTGCCGGCCACGCTGCGCACGCCCTCGCCACGGCGCGCGGTGCCCGGCGTATCGGGCAAGGCCCACAAGTGGTACAGGCCGAGGCCCGCCATCAGGACGCCCAGCAGCCCGAACACCGTGGCCCATGCCGCCTTGGGACCCATGCGGTCTTCCAGATAGCCGGCCAGCATTACCAGGCCGCCCATCGACACGAACTTGGCGGCATTGAAGAAGGCGCCCTGCCAGCCCGCGTAGGCGGCCTGCTGGCGCTCGCTCAGGCTGGCGATGTAGATGCCGTCGGCGCAGATGTCGTGCGTGCTCGAGGCCAGCGCCACGACCGCGAACAGGCCGATCGAGACCGCGAACCAGCCAGAGAGCTGCAACGCCAGGGCCATCGCCGCCAGGGCGAAGCCGCCGGCGAGCTGGAAGCAGACCACCACGCCGCGCTTGCTGCTCGCCAGTTCCAGAAAGGGGCTCCACAGCGCCTTGAACACCCAGGCCAGGCCAAGCAGGCCGGTCCAGCGCGCGATCTGCTCGTTGGGCACGCCCAGCGACTTGTACATCAGGCCGGCCACCAGCGCCACCGCGTAGAACGGCAGGCCCTGGGCCAGGTACAGGGTCGGCACCCAGGCCAGCGGATGGCGGGTGGCGGTCGGCAGCGCGGCGCGCGCCAGGTCGTTGATCGGGTTCATGCGGGTTCCACGTTCAGGGTAACGATTCTGCTTGCACGTCCGCGGGTGTCGAAGGTAGCCAGCTTCACCACCTGCGCGGCGTCCACCGGTACCGGCGCCACGTAGCGCGGGCTGCGCGCCGTGGGATCGAGCCCATCCAGAGTGTAATGCACGGCCAGGCCCGGCAGGGCGACATTCGCCTGCAGCAGCCCGCCCTGCAGGATGGCGCCGGGCGGCGGCAGGCGGTAGTCCCAGGGACGACGCGCGCGGTCCAGGCGCGGCAGCTCGCGCTGGCCGAGGCGGTTGGCGAACTCGTTCCAGTCGCGCAGGGCCCAGGCGGCGCGGCGGTCCGGTTCAGGGATGTCCTGCCAGCCCGGATCGGGCGCCCAGGCGCGCTCGGCCAGTCCGATCAGGCGCGGCAGCGCCAGGTATTCGAGGCGGGCGCGCGAGCGCGCGTTCTCGCCCCACAGCTGGCCCTGCAGGCCGGCGATGCGCCCCCGTCCCGCCACGTCGAGCGGCTGCAGCGTGGTGGTTAGCGGAGAGCGGCCCATCGGATCGAGATCCGCCATGGCGCCCACGTCCAGCGGACAGAAGCCGAAGGCGTTCCTGGTGCCGACGAAACCGGCCCAGTAGTAGCCCGGTTCCTGCGGGTGCTTGGCATAGGCCAGGTCGAAGTACAGGTTGGCGGCGTTCGACAGCACCACGTCGTAGCCGGCGTTCGCCAGGCGGTAGGCGCAGTCTTCCTGGCCCGAGCCCCAGGCATTGTTCCAGACGTAGACATGGAAGTCGGGACCGGCGAAGCGCGGATTGGGCAGCAGGCGCTCGCCCTCGCGCACCAGCGCGGTTTCGTCCCAGCCCGCGAATTCCACGCCGTGGCGCGCCAGGATCGCGCGGCAGCGCTCGAGGAAGTCGTCGTGCAGCTGCTGCACGCTGCTCCAGCCCCGTTCCTCCATCAGCGCGCGGCAGCGCGGCGAGCCGAGCCAGGCGCCCGGCGGCACTTCGTCGCCGCCGGTGTGGATCACGTGCAGCGGCACGCCGGCTTCGCGGTACAGCATGCAGACTTCGCCCACCACGGTGTCGATGAAGCGGTCGACGGAGGGCAGCGCGATGCAGATCACGTTGTCGTGCCACAGCTGCACCGATTCATAGCTGGAGGCGTCGTCCGGATCGCTCAGCAGGTATTCCTCGGCCGCTTCGTGTTCACCAGCTTGCACCAGGCGGCGGTGACGTGCGCGCATCGCGGTGACGGCGGCGCGCGCATGGCCGGGCATGTTGAATTCCGGGATCACCTCGATGTGGCGCGCGTGCGCATGGCGCAGGATGGTGATGAATTCCGAGGCCGTATAAAAGCCGCTGCCGGCGGAAGCCTCGGGGTCGGCGCCCGAGCCGAAGGAAGGCGGCAGGCAGGGACTGCCATCAAGCGACACGCCGCGCCGTGCGCCGACCGCGGTCAGTTCCGGCAGCGCGCCGATCGCCAGGCGCCAGCCTTCGTCGTCGGTCAGGTGGAAATGGAAGCGATTGAGTTTGTAGCCGGCCATGCAGTCGAGCAGGCGCAGCACCGTGGTGACGCCGGCGAAGTGGCGCGCCACGTCGAGCATCATGCCGCGGTAGCCGAAGCGCGGCGCGTCCACCACCCGTCCGGCGGGCAGCTCGCCGTTTGGCCCCAGCAGCTGCACCAGGCTCTGGATGCCGTTGAAGACACCGTGCGGGCTGGCGCCGCGGATGCGCACCCGGCCCGGCTCGATCTCGAGGCAATAGGCCTCGAGCGGTACGTTGGTGGCGACCTCGTCGACCGGTCCGATCTCGAGGCAGATGTCGCCCGATCCGCCCGGCACCACGCCGGGCAAAACGCCCAGCATCGAGGCCAGCAGCGAGGCTTCGTTCCACAGCGTGCGGTCGTAGCTGAGCGGCGCGTGGCGCGACAACAGGCAGTGGCGGCCGTCGAAACGGGCCGATTGCGGGCGCGGCGTGATGCGGCCGACCGCGCTCTCGGGCAGCAGGTGGAGCACCGCATTTTGCTCGAAGCGCCAGGCCGCGTCGGCGGTCGGCAGCAGGTCGCCGCGCATGCGGTGGCGCTGCTCGGGGCGGGCGAAGGGCGCGATCTCGGGGTCGCCCAGGTCGGTAGGCTGTGCGCCGTCGCCGGGCAGCAGGTAAAAGCCCAGCGGCGCGTCGGTGATGCTGATCGCCCAGTGCAGGGCTTCGTATTCCACCGTGTGGCTGACGCCCGGCTCCCAGGCGTCGGCAGCCGGCATGGTCAGGCGGAACAGGTCGCCGTTCAGGTGCTCGATCGCGTAGCCGGGGCTGACGCTGTCCGCGATCACCTTGCGGCAGGTGTTGAAGCAGATCGCCCAGCCGGGCGCGATTGCCTCGTTGGAATCGTTGCGCAGCGTGAGGCGCGCCGTGAACGCGTCGTCGCGCGTGTAGTTGCTCAGGCATTCCCAGGCGATGGCAATCGCCGGGCCGCTTGGCGTCCGGTCCGTGGTCGGGATCATGTGAGGGTTCCGCTGCGGGGATGGCGCAGGCCATCCCCGGTGTTGCTATTACAGCCGCATTACAGCTTGCCGCGCAGGCCGATGTAGAAGGTACGGCCGTTCGAGTAGAACGCACGCGGGCGGTCCTCGTTTTCGGCGTACATCTTGATCGTCTCGTTGGTGAGGTTGAGCGCGTCGAAGGTCAGGGTCAGCTGCTCGGTGAGCTTGATGTTGAGCGAGGCCGCCAGCGAGGGCATGCTGTCCACGTGCTGGCTGGCGCCGCGGTCCACGCCGGCCTTGTACTTGGAACGGTAGTTGTAGGCCAGGCGCGCCGAGAAGCGATCGTTCTCGAAGTAACCGGTGACGTTCCAGGTGTTCTTCGAGGAGTTCAGCAGCTCGCCGCCGTCATCCAGCTCGCCGTCGGCATGGGTGTAGTTCACCAGGGTGCCGAAGTTGTTCCACAGCGGCTGCTGCCAGCTCAGTTCGATCCCCTTGTTGGTGCCGGTGGTGTTGTACGGCGAGGTGATCTGGTACTGGGTCTGGGTGTTGCGCTTGTTGTTGAAGTAGGTCCCGGTCGAGGTACCCTGGGCCACGATCGAGCGGAAGTCCATGTAGAAGAAGCCCGCCGACAGCAGCGCCTTCGGCGCGTAGTACCACTCCATGCCGAGGTCGAAGTTGGTGGCGCGCACCGGGTCGAGGTTGACGTTGCCGCCGTTGCCGCTTAGGGCGTCGTCGTTGAGCGAGACCGAGCCGCCCAGCGCCGAATAGTCCGGACGGGCGATGGTCTTGGCCAGCGCGGTGCGCAGCAGCAGGTCCGGCGACACCTCGAACTTCAGGTTGGCGCTCGGCAGGTAGTCGCGGTAGGTGCGCTTGAAGGTGGTCGGGGTGTAGGGACCGAAGGCCGAGCCGGTGACCGGGCTCGGGCCACCCGGCAGGTTGACCACCGTGGTCTGGCGCGTTTCGATGGCGCGCAGGCCGACGTTGCCGCTCCAGCTGCCGCTGCCGAATTCCGCCATCGCATACAGGGCGGCGGTCTTCTCGCCGACCTGGAACTCGTTGGTCCAGTTGTGGCGCAGGGTGTAGTCGAGCAGGCGGTTGCCCGGGACCGCGCCCCAGGCGCCGAGCGCAGCGCCGTTGTACTTGAAGTAGTTGTTCAGGATGTTGCCGCCCAGGTCCTTGCCGAAGTCGGACGGATACATCTGGCCATTCCACGCCGGGCCGGGCGCGGTGAAGCCGTTCGGGCCCGGACGGGTTTCCAGCGGATGTTCCGCAGTGCGGCTATGGTCGGTCCAGCGTGCGCCGAAGCGGATCGCCGATACGCTGGCGTCCTGCAGGCGCCATTCGCCGTCGATTTGAGCGTATTTCTCCTTGTCGACCGACTGCGACTCGCCGCCGCCGGCCCAGGCGGTGCTGCCCGGCGACGCCGTGTTCCCGCCCGGGTAGCTGACCGAGGCCGGGGACAGGCCGTTCAGGGCGTAGACCATGCCGCCATCCACGTTGTTCTGGTAGTAGACGTCGTCGCGGTCCCAGCCCACGCCATAGGTCTTACCGACCTTGCCCGAGATGCTCAGCCGGTCGTTGATGCGGGTCTTGCCGTTCAGGTCCAGGTACCAGGCTTCGCCGCCGGCGTCCGGACGGTAGATGTTGTCGACTTCGCCCGCGTTGCGGGTAAAGGCGGCGCCGACCAGGGTGCCGTTCCTGACGACCGGGTTGGCCGGGATCAGGTTCATGCTGTTGATCGAGTTGGCCGGCGCGGCCAGCCAGTTGGTGTTCTGGTGCGGCGCGTCGAGCTTGGAATAGAAGCCGTTCAGGTCGATGCTGGTGCCGCGCTGCGGACGGAATTCGAGGTCGAAGGCGCCGCCCTGGCGCTTCTTCTCCTGCTCGAACAGGGCCGCGCCGATGAAGGTCGGGACCACCACGCCGCGCAGGGCCGGATTGGCGATGGCAGCCGCGCTGGTAGCGCTGATCGGGGTGTAGCCGAGGATCTCCTGGCCGTCGCGGCGCACCGCGGCTTTTTCGGAGAAGGCCTGCACCAGCAGGCCCACGGTGCTCTCGGCGTTCTTCCAGCTCACCAGGCCGGACAGGTGCGGCTTGGTTTTATCCGACAGGTCGTTGTAGTTGGCCTGGACCGAGCCTTCCACCGTCAGCTGGTTGCGGAAGTCGAGCGGACGGCGGGTGATGACGTTGATGGCGCCGGAGACGCCGCCTTCGACCAGGTCGGCGGTCGGGCTCTTCTGCACCACGATCGAACCCACCAGTTCCGAAGGCAGCAGCGAGAAGCTGCTCGAGCGGCCGACGTTGCCGCCGATCTGGTTCAGCACGAACCAGTCGCCGGTGCTGATGGCGTGGCCGTTGAACAGGGTCTGCTGCAGGCTGGGGCTGGTGCCGCGCAGGCTGACGCGGTCGTTCTCGCCGAAGCCGCCCTCGCCGCCGGCCGAGGATTGGGTGTTCACGCCCGGCAGGCGCTGGATCGCGTCGGCCACGTTCTTGTCCGGCATCTTGCCGATGTCTTCCGCGGTCACGACTTCGACCACCGCGTCGGCGTTGCGCTTCTGGCGCAGCGACTGTTCGAGGGCGGCGCGCACGCCGGTCACCACCACGGTCTGGGTTTCCACCGGTTCCTGCGCCTGTGCCTGCGCTGCCATGCCCATCACGAATACCGTCACTGCGCCCGCGATCGCGGTGCGCCTGTACTGCTGCCGTGCCATCTTCTCGTTCATGTTCTCTCCCAAAACTGTGTGGTGATTCCGCGACTGGCCGGAACCGCGTCTCTTTCACTTCAGCCTTCCGGTCTCGAATGGGTGTGGACGTTCGGGCGTCTCTCGTGTGGGAGGCATTGTGGAGTGATCTTTTAGGCCATGTTTGTCAAATCTTGCTATGCCGAACAGAATTTCATCGTCCTGTCACACCGGTATGGCAGGGGCGGCAATGCCGCCGGCAGCTGTCGAATACTTTTACATATTTATAACTGTTTCTAATAGGAAATGCGTCATTTTTCCTATAAATCAAGGACTTATGTTTCTGGCACGATCCGTGCTTTTACACTTTGAACGGGGTGTACTGGCCCTTTCTCTACAACGCACGGAGGCGATACATGATCAAGAAGTTGATGCTTGCCCTGGCTTTCGCGTCGGCGATGGGCGGGGCGCAGGCGGCAGTCCTGCTGTCGGAAGATTTCGAAGATGTCAGCGCACTGCCGGGACAGGGCTGGGTGTTGAACAACGCCAGCACGCCACCGGGCGTCGCGCCGGGCTGGGTACAGGGCAACCCGGATGTGTTCCCGGCCCAGCGCTTCCCGGATGAACCGGCAAATGCCTACATCGCATCCAGTTTCGAAAGCGCCGCACCGGGCGGCCAGCTGAACGACCAGCTGTTCACGCCCCTGTTCTCGCTCGAAAACGGCGCCATCGCTACCTTCTGGCTGCGCGGCGCGCCCGAGGCAGAGTTCAACGACATCGTCATCTACGGCTACACGGAAGGCTCGACCGATCCGGCCGACTTCATCGAGTCGATGACGGTGACCGCGCCCAAGGACGGCTGGCGGATGTACACCCTGACGATCAATCCGATGGAAGGCATCTCGGGCCGCCTCGGCTTCGTCCATACCGGTGCGGAAGCGAGCTCGAACTACGTCGGCCTCGACACCCTGCGCGTGAACACCCTGCGCGAGCCCACCGGCGTGCCGGAACCGGCATCGCTGCTGATCTTCGGCCTCGGCATGGCCGGCCTGGCCGCGGCGCGCCGCCGCCACTGATCCACCGGCAGGCCGCGCCTCAAGCGGCCTGCACCAGGGGCACGCGCGCCAGCGCGGCCTTCAGCGCCGCGAAGCAGTCCGGGTCGAGCGCGCTGCCGACCGTCTTTTCCATCATGCCGAGTGCCTGCTCCACCGGGATCGCCCCGCGATAGGGGCGCTCGGCCGTGATCGCGTCGAAAATGTCCGCGGTGGTGATGATGCGGGTCTCGATGCCGATGGCCTCGGCGCACAGCCCGCGCGGATAGCCGGTGCCGTCGAGGCGCTCATGGTGGGCGCCGGCGATCGTCGCCAGTTCGGCAAAGGCCTGGATCCGGCCCAGGATGGTTTCCGTATACTGCGCATGCAGGCGCACCGCCTCCCACTCCTCGCGGTCGAGCGATCCTGCCTTGTCCAGCACGCTGTTGCTGACGCCGAGCTTGCCGACGTCGTGCAGCAGCGCGCCGCGCTTGAGCCAGCGGCGGCGCGCGGCGGACAGGCCGAGCGACTCCGCGATCATGTCGGTATACAGCGCCACCCGCGCGCTGTGCCCGCTGGTGTACGGGCTCTTGGCATCGACCACCTGGCCGAAGGCCGCCGCGATGTCGTCGAGGTAGTCGTCGTCCAGCGCCACCTCGCAGCCGGCCGGTTCCAGCGCGAACACGGCCTGGTCGACGCCGGGCGCGGCCAGCACCCGCCAGAATTCTAGATCCGCCGCCACTTCTTCGAAGGCGCGCACCAGGCGCGGGTCGAACCAGCTGCCGGCGCGCTCGCGCACTTCGCGCAACGCGCTGTCGCATCCCGCGGCCGTGTGGAACACGTCGACCACCTGGGACAGCAGGGCAATGCGGGCGTACACCGGGATGCTTTCGCCGGCCAGGCGATCGGGCTTGCCCTTGCCGTCGTAGTGCTCGTCGAGGGCATAGATGCCGGCCGCCACGCCGACTGGAAAACGCAGCAGGCGCGCGATCTCGGCGCCGCGCTGGCAACGGGTGGCGATCAGGTCCTGGGCGATCGCGGGGCCGTCGCGCAGGATCGTCATCACGCTGCGAAAGCGCTCGGCCAGGCCGGCCTTCAGGCCCGTGTGGGTCAGCACGAAGGACAGCACCTGCGGCAGGCTGTCGCCCACCAGCTTGAAGTCGCGCTTGAAGTCCAGGTCGTCGGTCAGGTACAGCTCGCAGATGCGCGCCGCATTGCTGCTGCAGCCCAGGTCCTTGAGCAGCAGCGTGTAGTAGAGCTCCCACAGCTGCTCGTCCGCCAGGCCCGCGGCGCGGCCCACGTGCATGCCGATCCAGCAGGCGCGCATGCAGTGCCCGGGCGGCTGGCCTTCAGTGATGTCGAGCGCATAGCTCAGTGCGCCGATGAGTTCGGAGAGTTTCATGGCGCTCGGGGCGCGCACTTCGGGCGGAAGGACAAGATCCATGATTGTTCCCATCGGCAATTTAAATTGATTCTACGCCACATCCTCATCTTTGCAAGATGAAACTGACGGCTTTGCCGAGCGCTGCGGCGCGCCCGCGACAGCCGCTTGCCTGCCATCGTGCTCCAGCCTTTCGCGCCTCCACGTAGACTGTCCCGACTCCGATGGATGCGCGCCGCCAGCCGCGGTGCCCCTGTACTGAAAGGATGCGACATGACTGCTTCCAGCAATGGCACTTCGGTCTCGGTCTGGATGGACACCGCCAGCCTGCCCACCTACGCACCCCTGCCCGGCGACCTCGATACCGAGGTCTGCGTGATAGGCGCCGGCATCGCCGGACTCACCACGGCCTACCTGATGGCGAAGGAAGGCCGCCGCGTCACGGTCATCGACGCGCTTGGCGTCGGCGCCGGCGAGACCGGCCGCACCACCGCCCACCTGTTCCCGCCTGACGAGTGGTACACCTTCATCGAAGACAAGTTCGGCGCCGCCAGCGCGCGCCTGGTGGCGGACAGCTACGCGCGCGCGATCGAGCTGGTCGAATCGATCGCCAAGGAGATCGCGGCCGTCGATGGCATCGACTGCGAATTCGAGCGCCTCGATGGCTACCTGTACGCCCTCCCCGGCAATGGCTTCCAGGACCTCGAGAAGGAATACGTGAGCGCCCGCCGTGCCGGCGTCGCGGTGGAACTGCTGCCCGGCGTGCCCGGCCTGCCCTTCGACAGCGGGCCGGCGGTGCGCTATGCGAACCAGGCGCAGTTTCATCCACTGAAGTACCTGGCCGGGCTGGCGCGCGCCATCGAACGCCACGGCGGCAAGATCCATGGCGGCACCCACGCGCACCGCCTGCGCGGCAACCAGCAGCAGCAGACGGTGTCCACCGATCACGGCGAGATCCGCGCCCGCCACGTGGTGCTGGCCACCCACACGCCCTTCAACGACCGCGTCGTCATGCACACCAAGCAGGCCGGCTACCGCACCTACGTGGTCGGCCTGCGGGTAGCACGCGGTTCGCTGCCGCGCATCCTGCTGTGGGACACCGGCGACCCGTACTACTACGTGCGCCTGGAAACGCCCGATCCTTCCATGGACCACGACATCCTGGTGGTCGGCGGCGCCGACCACAAGACCGGCCAGGACGACCATCCCGAGCACCGCTACGACGAGATCGAGCGCTGGACCCGCGAGCACTTCCCGATGGCCGGCGCGGTTGCCTACCGCTGGTCGGGCGAAGTGATGGAGCCGTCCGACGGCCTGGCCTACCTCGGCCACAATCCGATGGACGACGATAACGTCTACCTGATCACCGGCGACTCCGGCAACGGCATGACCCACTGCACCATCGGCGCCATGCTGGTGACCGACCTGGCGGCGGGACGCCCCAATCCGTACAAGTCGCTGTACGATCCGTCGCGCAAGCCGATCCACGGGCTGGCCGATTTCGCCCACGAACAGGCCAACACCATGGCGCGCTACGGCGAATGGCTGACCGGCGGCGACGTCGATAGAGTAGAAGAGATCGCCGCCGGCGAAGGCGCGGTGGTACGCGACGGCCTGCGCAAGATCGCGGTCTACCGCGACGCCCAAGGCGGCCTGCACGCGGTCTCGGCCAAGTGCACCCACCTCGGCTGCGCCGTGCACTGGAACTCGGCCGAGCGTTCCTGGGACTGTCCCTGCCACGCATCGCGCTTCGATATCGAGGGCAATGTGCTGCACGGCCCGGCGCCGGAGCCGCTCGAGAAGGTCGAACTGGCCGAAAACAGCGCGCCGCCGCGCGGCCCGCGTCCCGGCATGCGAGGACGCGGCGCGCGCTGATGCCGATCAATTAACAGCCCTTATCTTCCCGCCAACGGCAGTTAACGCGCTCTTAACGAAGCGTTGTTTTTGCCACGCAAATTTCATGCAAATGTCATGAATGCGTGGACATGCCGCACGGAAACAGGATACTCGTCAATACGTACCCGCGGATGCGCTGGTACGCGTGTGCGCCCGTACACGCCTTGCCCAAATAACAAGCGACGAGAAATCCCATGAAACTCGAGAAAATGAAGATCCGCAGCCTGCTGGCGCTGGGCTTCGGCGCCGTGCTGGCGCTGATGCTGGTGCTGGCCGCCCTGGCCCTGTCCACCATGCACAGCGCGAACGAAATGACGAACGCGCTGACCCGTGATGGCATCCGTAAATCCAACCTCCTGCAGGAATGGAAATCGATGATCGAAGTCAACGGCGCACGCACCATCGCCGTCGCCAAGGCCACCGACCCGGCTGCCGAGCAGTTCTTCCTCGACGCGATCAGCAAATCGTCCGAGCGCACCAGCGCGCTGCAAAAGCAGGTCCAGGAAGCGATGGCGAACGACCCCGAAGGCAAGCGCTTGTTCGAGCAGATCGTGGCCAGCCGCGAAGCCTACCGCACGGCGCGCGCCGAAGCATTCCGCCAGAAGAAAGAAGGCCAGCTGGAATCGGCCGCGCGCTTCTTCGACACCGACATGATGCCCAAGGTGAACGGCTACGTGGCCAGCGTGGAAGCGATGGTCGCCTACCAGAAGCGCGCCGTGGCCGCCCAGGGCGACGCGATCGACGCCCACGTCGCCTTCAGCCGCAACCTCTTGATCACCCTGAGCGTAGCCGCTGTCATCACCGGGATCGCCTTTGGCTGGCTGATCATGCGCGCCGTGAGCCTGCCCCTGCAGCGCGCACTCGATGTCGCGCGCACCGTGGCATCGGGCGACCTGAGCACCCGTATCGAGGCCGAGGCCTGCAACGAGACCGGCCAGCTGATGGTGGCGCTGAAGGATATGCGCGACAGCCTGCACGGCATCGTCAGGCAGGTGCGGCGCGGCACCGATACCATTGCGGCAGCATCGCAGGAAATCTCGGGCGGCAACCTCGAACTCTCGGCGCGCACCGAAGAACAGGCCAGCTCGCTGGAAGAAACCGCGGCGTCGATGGAAGAACTGACGGCCACCGTCCGCCAGAACGCCGAGAACGCGCAGCAGGCCAATGCCCTGGCGCGCAGCGCTTCCGGCAGCGCAGCGCGCGGCGGCGACACGGTGGGCGACGTGGTGCGCACCATGGCCGACATCAGCGTCGCCTCGCAGAAGATCGGCGAGATCGTCGGCGTCATCGATGGCATCGCCTTCCAGACCAACATCCTGGCGCTGAACGCCGCGGTCGAAGCCGCGCGCGCCGGCGAACAGGGTCGCGGCTTCGCCGTGGTGGCGTCGGAAGTGCGGGCATTGGCGCAGCGTTCGGCCACCGCGGCAAAGGAAATCAAGACCCTGATCGGCGATTCCGCCGGCAAGGTCGAGGAAGGCGGCCGCCTGGTCGCGCAGGCCGGCAGCACCATGGAAGAAATCGTGGCCGGCATCGCCGGCGTATCGGCCATCATGGCCGAGATCGCAGCGGCCAGCGGCGAACAGTCGCTCGGCATCGAGCAGGTGAACCAGGCCGTGACGCAGATGGACCAGGTCACCCAGGAAAATGCAGCGCTGGTCGAGGAAGCGGCAGCAGCCTCCGACGCGCTGCGCGAACAGGCGCAGGCGCTGTCGCAGCTGGTGGCGACCTTCCGCCTCGACGAGCGCGAGGAAGCGGCTGCAGCCGGCGCGCCGCGCCGCGCACCGTCGCTGCGCCCCGCCCTCGCCGCCTGAGCGGCGTAAACGACGACACCAGCCCGCAGGCTGGTGCCGCATGCGGCCACGCGGGCCGCATCAAGAGAAAATCAGCGCAGGATTGCGCGGATCAGTAGCCGCGGCCGGTGGTGCCGCCGCCGGTACCGCCGCTGGTGGTGCTGGAACCGGTGGTGCCGGTGCTGCCGCCAGTGCCGCTGGTGCTGCTCGAGCCGCTGGTGCCGGTGCCGGTGCTGCCGGTGGTGCCGGTGGTGCCCGAAGTACCGGTAGTGCCGCTACGACCGGTGGCGTCCATGGTGCCGGTCGAGCCGCTGGTGCCCATGGTGCCGGTGGCGCCGCTGCCGGTGGTGCCGGTACCCATCGAGCCAGTGCTGCCCGAGGTGGTGCCGGTGCCCATCGAGCCGCTGGTGCCGGTGCCGCTGGTGCCCGACGAACCGCTGGTACCCATCGAGCCGCTCGAACCCGACGAACCGCTGGTCGAGCTACGGGTTTCTGGCTCGCTCGAACGGCCGGTGCTGGTGCGGCCGGCTTCCACGCCCGAACCGCTGGTGCCCATCGCGCCGCTGGAGCCGCTCTGGCCGCTCATGCCGCTCGAACCGCTCTGGCTGCTGCCCGAGTCCATCGAACCGCTCTGGCTCGAACCGGTGGAGCCGCTCTGGCTCGAACCGCTGCTCGAATGCTTCTTCTTGCTGTGCTTCTTGTCCTGCTTCTGCGAGCTGCCGGTCGCGCTGGACGACGAGCTGCCGCTGCTCTGATCGTTCATGCTGCCGCTCTGGCTGCTGCCGCTGGTGGCGCCGGCGCTGGTGCCGGACTGGCCGGACTGGCCAGCGGTGCTGCTGGATTGTGCGTGAACGGTGGTGGCGCCGAACATGGCTGCAGCAACGGAGGCGCTCAGCAGGCCTTTCAGTAGCTTATTCATCTTCATGTCGATCTCCTCAAATTTGTCGTCGGGGCTAAGTGCTCAACAATATCAACAAGATATTGAATTTAGGTTTCCGAGTGTAGAGAGGCCGCATGGAGGGAGGCGCACGGTAGCCTCCCGGAAAAACTAAATCTGCTTCAAGGCTGAGCTGGCACAGCCGCGGCAGCACCCGCCACTGCCTCCAGTCCGGCCGCCTGCGCCGACAGCGTGCCGAGCTGGGTGTAGAGCGCCAGCACGTTGCTGCTGTCGTCCGGGTAGACCCGGTTCGACAGGAACACATAGAAGGTGCGCGACTGCGGATCGATCCACAGGATGCAGCCGGTGAAACCGGTATGGCCGTAGCTGCCGACCGGGAACACGCTGCCGCGCGGACGCTGCGCATAGGGCGAATCGATATCCATGCCCATGCCGCGCAGGGCCAGGCCGGACGGCGATTGCACGGTGCTCAAGAGGCGCACGCTGTCGCGGCTCAGCAGGCGCACGCCATCGAGTTCGCCGCCCTGCACGAGCATGCGGCCGAAGCGCGCCACGTCGCCCACGGTCGAGAACACGCCGGCCGAGCCGCCGACGCCGCCCATGCGGCGCACGGTCGGGTCGTGGACCGCGCCCTGCAGCAGTTGTCCGGGGCCGAGGTCGCCATGCAGGGCGGCGTCAGGCGCCGTGGCGGCGCCGCGCTGGGTCGGTGCGATGCGCGCCGCCGCCATGCGCGCCAGCGGCAGGTAGCCTGTGTCGCGCATGCCGAGCGGTGCGAAGATGCGCTCGTGCGCGAAACGCTCCTGCGGCATGCCGGAGACCTTCTCGATCAGCAGGCCGAGCAGGATGTAGTTGACGTCCGAGTAGCGGAAGAAGCTGCCCGGCGCGTGCGTCAGCGCCTGGCTGCAGGCCAGCCCGAGTGCCGCTTCCTTGCCCTGCCAGGCCGGTTTCGCCGGCAGGCCCGCCGGCAGCCCGGAAGAATGGGTCAGCAGCTGGCGCACCGTGATCGCTTCCTTGCCGCCGTTCGCGCATTCCGGCAAGTAGCGCGCCAGCGGCGCTTCCAGGTCGAGCTTGCCCTCCTCGGCCAGCAGCAGCACCGCGGGCGCGGTCGACAGCACCTTGGACAGCGATGCCGCATCGAACACGGTAGCCGGCGTGACGGCCGTCGCGCCTTCGTCGTAGGTGAAGCGTCCATAGCCCTTTTCGTACACGACGCCGCCGCGCTCGAGGTGGAACACGGCGCCCGGCAGCCTGCGCGCGGCGATGTTGTCCTCGATCGCGCGGTCGAGCTCGGCCAGCCGTGCTGGATCCAGCCGGTCTTCAGCGCGCATGGCGTTCCCGGGCAGCTGGGCGCAGCCGGCGGCCAGCAGCGCGGTGCAAAGGGTGGCGAGGGCGGTGCGGCGGCATGGCAGGAAGGGGGAGCGGGACATGGTGGAGGCTGGCTTGATGATGCGCCCGATCATAAGGACGGGTCTGCCACCGGTCAAGCGTGGACAAGTTTTACCGACTAGCAATTTCCGGGCAGCGCCGCACGCGAAAAACCGGATCGGCGTAAGATAAATGGATGATTCCATTTTCCATACTCGACCTCGCGCCGATTACTGAAGGCAGCGATGCGGCAACTTCTTTCCAACGTTCACTCGACCTCGCCCAGCACGGCGAGCGCTGGGGCTACCAGCGTTTCTGGCTGGCCGAGCACCACGGCATGCCGGGCATCGCCAGCGCGGCAACCAGCGTGCTGATCGGCCACGTGGCGGCCGGCACCTCGACCATCCGGGTCGGCGCCGGCGGCATCATGCTGCCGAACCATTCCCCCTTGGTGATTGCGGAACAGTTCGGCACCCTCGCCTCGCTGTTCCCGGGACGGATCGACCTCGGCCTCGGCCGCGCGCCGGGCTCGGACCACACCACCGCGCGCGCCCTGCGCCGCAACCTGGCCTCGGATGCCGATGAATTCCCGCAGGACGTCGTCGAGCTGATGGATTATTTCGCCGACTCGCCGCGCCGCCAGGTGCGCGCAGTGCCCGGCGCGGGCCTGGACGTGCCGGTGTGGATCCTCGGCTCCAGCCTGTTCGGCGCCCAGCTGGCGGCGGCGCTCGGCCTGCCCTATGCCTTCGCCTCGCACTTCGCGCCGCAGATGATGATGCAGGCGATCGAGATCTACCGCTCGACCTTCCGCCCCTCGAAGCAGCTCGACAAGCCCTACGTGATGCTCGGCTTTAACGTGTTTGCCGCCGAGTCGGACGAGGAAGCGCAGCTGCTGGCAACGTCGATGCAGCAGGCCTTCGTCAACCTGCGCACCGGCCGCCCGACCAAGCTGCAGCCGCCTAAACCCGGCTACCTGGAAAGCCTGGGCACGGCCGAGCGCATGATGCTGGACAGCGTGCTGTCCTGCACCGCGATCGGCTCGCCGGCCACGGTGGAAAGCCAGCTGCGCAGCTTCATCGCCCGCACCAAGCCGGACGAGTTGATGATCACCTCCCAGGTGTTCGACCACGCGGCGCGCCTGCGCGCCTACGAGATCACGGCCGAGATCAATCGCAAGGGCTGAGTCCCTCTACGCGTCGCCTGTGCCCGCCTGCAACATGTCGATGATGGCGCGGGTCGAGCGCACCCGGCCCATCTTCGGGAAGATGTGCTTGCAGGTAAAGTGGTGCGCCTCGGCCTCCATGCTCGTCATCGCATCTTCCGCGAACACCAGCGTGTAGTTGCGGTCGAACGCCGCGCGTGCCGTCGATTCCACTCCGAAGTTGGTGGCGATGCCACCCAGCACCAGGGTATCGATGCGGCGCCGGCGCAGCAACTGGTCCAGTTCGGTACCGTAGAAGGCGCCCCACTGGCGCTTGGTGACCACGATGTCGGTCGCTTCCACACCGGCCATCTCGGCCAGTTCGGAAGCGTCATACGGCGGCGCGGCGGCGCCGGGCGGGCGCATCGGGGCGTCGGCCAGTGGGGTCGGCAGTTCATTCAGCAGCACCCGCACGTACACCACCATCGCTCCGCGGCTGCGCATTTCCTGCGCCAGCAGCACGCAGCTGCCGACCGTCTGTTCGGCGCTGTAGGGCGCGAGTTCACGCTTGACGTTACTGTTCTGTAAATCGATCAGCACGAGCGCAGTGCGCGCCCAGTCCAGGGATTGTCCGTTCATCGCGTCCTCCTGCGCGCAGTATCCCGAATTCACACCTGTCACGGCGCACACGGCTACAATGCGCCGACTACTTCCTTCTGGAGCACGCATGCAACGTCGCCAGTTCATCCACCTTTCCTCGCTCGCGGCCCTCGGCCTGCTGTCCGGCTGCGCCGCGGTCGCCAATCTCACCACCGGGCCGCTGATCGAGCGCCACGTCCCGAAGGACTACAGCGGCGTGGTCGCCGTGCGCAAGGATGCGCGCTCGACCCTGGTCACCCAAGCCGGCGGCCTGGCCCTGCGCGAAGAAAAGCAGCCCATGACGAAGGAAACGCGCTTCCTGGTCGGCTCGATCACCAAATGGATCAGCGCCGTCACCGTGCTGCGCCTGGCCGACATGGGCAAGCTCGACCTGGATGCGCCGATCGCGCGCCACCTGCCGGAACTGCCGGCTGCCAACGGCGCGGTTACCCTGCGCCAGCTGATGTCGAACCGCAGCGGCATTCCGAACGGCCTGGCGGAAGCCTTGCGCAAGGACCGCGCGGTCGAGAAGCTCGAGATCGGGCCGGTCGAGGCGGCCCTGCGCTTCGGCACGGGCACGCCGACATCAAGCCCGGGCGAGCAATGGGATTATTCGTACACCAACTGGATCCTGGTTGCGGCCGTGGTCGAACGCGCCACGAAGAAAACATTCACGGAAGTGGTGGAAGAGCTGGTGCTGGCGCCAGCAGGCGTGCGCGATACGAGTTTCGCCGCGACGGGCTACGAGGACGAAGTGGGCATGGCGGTCGCCTACAACGCCGCAGGCCAGCGCAAGACCGCGGCCGTGCCGCCGATGGTGGCGGCCAGCGGCACCCTGTACAGCACCGCACGCGACCTGGTGGCCATCGCCGATACGGTTTACTTCACCAAGCTACTGTCGGACAAGGCGCGCAAGGAGCTGTCCACCGTGGTGGTGGCCTCGGAAGAGTACGCGCTGGGCGGCAAGGTGAAAACCGTCGCCACGAAAAAAGGCGCCCGCTCCCTGGCCTGGGAAGCGGGCGCCATCGGGGCCTACAAGACCCTGCTCGCCTACGACCCGGCGGATGGCCGGGCCGTCGTCCTGCTGAACAACACCGACATACCGCAGTCGGAACAGGCGAAAATCGCACTTGCACTGATTGAAGATCTGTAGGGTGGGCGGGTCTCCCGCCCACGCAGTCAACCGGCATTAGTTTACCGCGTGGGGTGAATCGTGCCAGTGGCACGATTCACGAGCCGCCCACCCTACGGATTACTGCACCGGCTTGCCGTCGGCGTCGATCTTGCGCACTTCGCCGATGTTCAGCGAGCGGATGCCCGCTTCGACCTTGCTCATGTCGCCGACCACGATCCACACCAGGCGGTCCGGCGTGAAGCTGCGGGCCGCCAGCGTGTTGGCCTGCGCCGGGGTCAACGCCGTCACCTTCTGGGTGTAGGTGTTGTAGTAGTCGTCCGGCAGGCCGAACTGCACGATGTTGGTGTAGGCATTGGTCAGCTGGCCGGCCGTCTCGAAGCCGCCCGGCAGGCCTAGCGTGTTGTTGTCGACCGCAGCCTTCAACTCTTCCGCCGTGATCAGCTTGCCGCCCGCGATGTCGCGGTACTCGCGCACCAGTTCCTGCATCGACTCACGGGTCTTGTCGGTCTGCACCGGCGAGACGCTCATGAACGGACGCTGGCCCACGGCCGGCTGCAGCATGCTGCGCACGCCATAGGACCAGTGCTTGTCTTCGCGCAGGTTCATGTTGATGCGCGAATTGAAGGAGCCGCCGAACAGGTGGTTGACGATTTCCAGCGGCAGCGCATCCGGATCGTTGCGCGGCGTGGCCAGCTGGGCGCCCACGATCACGCTCTGCAGCGCGCCCGGACGGTCGACCAGGTAGACCACGCTCTTCTCCGGCGCAGCGACCTTGCCCAGGACCTTCTTCGGCACCTCGCCCGCCTTCCAACCTGCAAAGGCCTTTTCCAGCATCGGCTTGACTTCAGCCAGGGTGGTGTCGCCCACCACCAGCAGGGTGGCGTTGTTCGGCTTGAACCAGGTGGCGTGGTGCTTCACCAGGTCCTCGCGGGTCATGCGCTGCACCGACGCCTCGGTGCCGGTGCCGGTGAAGGGCTTGGCGTAGGCGTGGTCCTGGCCGTACAGAATGCTCGGCAGCACGCGCAGGGCCATCGTCTGCGGTACGGTCTTCTCGCGCGCGATCGCGGCCAGGCGGTCCTTCTGCAGGCGCTCGAACTCGTTCTGCGGGAAGGACGGGTTCAGGATCAGGTCCGAGTACAGGCTCAAGGCCTGCGGCATGGTGGCCTTCAGGGTGTTCAGGTACACCAGGCCGCTGTCCAGGTTGGAGCTCGCGCCGAACTGCGCGCCCATGCTCTCGAAGGCTTCGCCGATTTCCAGCGACTTGCGGGTCTTGGTGCCTTCTTCCAGCATGCGCATGGCGAAGCTGGCCACGCCCGGCTTGTCCTGGGTATCCGAGGCATAGCCGCTGTCGAGCAGCAGCTGGAAGTTGACCACCGGCGCGTCATGGCGCTCGGCCAGCACCACCTTCAGGCCGTTCGACAGGGTCGTCTTCTGCATTTCCGGCAGCTTGAGCGCCATTGGTTTACCCAGCGCCGGTTCCTTGCTGCGGTCCACGCCCGGTTTGCCGGCCACCAGGCCAGTCGGGTACGGGTCGACCTGCAGCACGAAGTCGCCGTCGCTCAGCCAGTCGTTCATGGCCTTCTTCACCGATGCCGGGGTGGCGTCCTTGATGCGCTGCAGGTAGACCTTGTAGCAGTCCGGATTGCCGGTGTAGGTCTGGCACGAGGCCAGCAGGTCGCTCTTGCCGCCGAAGCCGCCCACGCGCTCGATCATGCGGGTATAGCGCGCCAGGATGGTGGTCTTGGCCAGGCGCAGTTCGGCCTCGGTCGGGCCGTTCTTCATCAGGGCCTGCAGCTCTTCGTCCGCGGCGCGTTCCATCTTCGCCACGTCGCCGCCCGGACGCGCGGTCAGGGTCATGTCGAACTGGCCGCCGATTTCCGAGCTGTCGTTGCTGCCGACCGCGCTGGTCGCGATCTGGTCCTTGTACACCAGGCGCTTGTACAGGCGCGAGGTCTTGCCGCCGCCCAGCACCTGGCCGGCCAGGTCGAGCAGCGCTTCTTCCGGCGTGTTCAGGCCCGGCACGTTCCAGGTGCGGTAGATGCGCGATTGCGGCACGCGGTCCTGCACCGTGGTGCGGTGGGTGCCGGTGCGCTTGGCGATCCAGGCTTCATGCTTGGCCAGCGGCGGGCCCGGAGGAATGTGGCCGTAGTACTGCTCGACCTTCTGGCGCGCCACTTCCGGCGTGATGTCGCCGGACAGCACCAGCACAGTGTTGTTCGGGCCGTAGTTGGTCTTGAACCAGTCCTGCACGTCGGTCATCGAGGCCGCGTCCAGGTCTTCCATCTTGCCGATCACGGTCCAGGAGTACGGGTGGCCGACCGGGTAGGTATTGGTCACCAGCAGTTCGTAGGCGACGCCGTAGGGCTGGTTCTCGCCCTGGCGCTTCTCGTTCTGCACCACGCCGCGCTGCAGGTCGAGCGTCTTCTTGTCGACGGTGCCGAGCAGGTGGCCCATGCGGTCGCTCTCGGCGAACAGCGCATAGTCCAGCATCGAAGTCGGCACGTTCTGGAAGTAGTTGGTGCGGTCCTGGTTGGTGGTGCCGTTCAGGTCGGTCGCGCCGATGCCCTGCAGCGCGCTCAGGTAGGTTTTCTTGAAGTTGTCGCTGCCGCCGAACATCAGGTGTTCGAACAGGTGCGCGAAGCCGGTCTTGCCGACCTTTTCATTCTTGGACCCGACGTGGTACCAGGTGTTGACCGCCACCACCGGCGTCTTGTGGTCTTCATGGACCAGCACCGTCAGCCCGTTCTTCAGGGTGAACTTGGTGTACTTGACGTCAGGGATGGGAATGTCGGGCGTGCTGGCCGAGGATTTGGCCGGGGCCGCGCTAGCGGCGGAGACACCAGTGGCGAGCGCGAGCGCTACAGCCATCTGGAGAGTGCGACGAACGAATACTGCCATGCTGCTCCTCCAAAGGATCATCCGGGTCGGGATGGAAAACGGCGGATTGCCGTATGCCGGCCGTTCCGTGCGAGCGGAACGGCCGATCCTTTCATTCTAGGCAGCTTTTGTTATTGCAACAAAGAATAAATTTTATATAAACAAAGATTCCATGCAGCCGGCATTGAATCGTGGGATTTTCGTAGGGGTGGTCCAGTCCAGTGGACTGGACCACGCTCTGCCGACCGCGCGTTCGGCTCAGGCATGTGTCATGGCAATGCATGCACTGGCTGGACGCGCGTTCGGCAAAGCCGAACACCCTACTGCGGAACGATCCGCAGCAGGCTGCCCTTCGGCTCATCCGTGATCGCATACAGGTGACCGTCCGGCCCCTGGCGCACATCGCGCACGCGCTTGCCGATTTCCAAACGCTCCTGCTTCACGACCTTGCCCTGGGCATCGAAGACGACACGGCGGATGTCTTCGGTCGCGAGGCTGCCGGAGAACAGGCTGTTGCGCCAGGCCGGGAAGGCTTGACCCGTGTACCAGGCCAGGCCCGAGGCGCCGGGCGACGGCGACCACGCCACGACCGGCTGCACCATGCCGGGCACCACGCGCTTGCCGACCGGCTCGCGGGTTTTATAGTCCAGACCATAGCTCTGCAGCGGCCAGCCGTAGTTCTTGCCCCCTTCGATCAGGTTGATCTCGTCGCCGCCGCGCGGTCCGTGCTCGCTGGCCCACACCCGGCCCTGCGCATCGACCACCATGCCCTGGATGTTGCGGTGGCCGATGCTCCACAGTTCGGGCAGCGCGCCCTTCTGCGCCGCCAGCGGGTTGCCCGGCGCGGCCTGGCCTTCGGCAGTGAGGCGCAGGATGGCGCCGTTGTGGCTGCCCACGTTCTGGGCCTGGTCGCGCGCCAGCATGTCGCCCACGCGCGCCGGCGGATTGCCGCCGTCGCCAATGCTCATCAGGAGCGTGCCGTCTTTCAGGAACACGATGCGCGAGCCGAAGTGCTGGCCGCCGCTCTTCGACGGCGAGGCCGTGAACAGGGTCTTGATGCCGTGTACGCGCTTGCCGTCGAACACGCCCTGCACCAGCACCGTACGGTTGGCATCCTGGGTGCCGCTGGCCATCGTCATGTACACGCGCGGATTCGGTCCCTTGTCGGATGGATGCACGGCGATGTCGAGCAGGCCGCCCTGCCCTTCCGTGAACAGGTTCGGCAAGCCTTCGACCGGGATGTTCTCGACCTTGTTGCCGTTCACCAGATGCAGCGTGCCCTTCTTGCCGGTGACGAGCAGGCGGCCGTCGGCCAGCCAGGCCATGCCCCAGGGCTGGGGCAGATTCGACGCGACCGTCTCCATCTTCCAGCCCTTGGCTGCCGGCGGATCGCCGCTCACTTCGATGCCCTGCGCCAAGGCACTCGAGCACGCCAACGTAAGCAGGCTGACAACGGACACGGCAATTCCTTGATAACTTGGCATGAAATATCTCCTGGGATTGGTCAAATAATTAATAAAGTCGACTTTTTACCGCATTTTGCTGCATTTTCTCTGCACGTTTAACACAAGAGGCGTAGAATTGACATTTCAGCGAACCAGCCATAAGGATTCCATCCGATGATGCAACGCCGAGCGTTTCTGAAGTCCTCCCTCCTTCTCGCAGCACCCACCCTCAGCATCCCCGCAATTGCCAAAACAGCACAGGCCGTACCCGGCGAGCGTACCCTGCGCCTGTACAACACGCACACCGGCGAAAAGGTGAATACCGTGTTCTGGGCTGAAGGCCAGTTCGTCGAGGATGGGCTGAAGGACCTCAACAAGGTGCTGCGCGACCACCGCAACAACAAGGTGGCGCAGATCGACCCTGAGCTCCTGCTGCTGCTCACCCAGCTGAACGACAAGCTGGACAACAACCGTGAACTGCACATCATTTCCGGCTACCGCTCGCCGGAGTCGAACGCCAAGCTGCACGCCGCCAGCAATGGCGTGGCCAAGCGCAGCCTGCACATGGATGCCAAGGCAATCGACATCCGCCTGCCGGGCAAGGACCTGAAGATGCTGCACAAGGCGGCCATGTCCCTCAAGGGCGGCGGCGTCGGCTATTACGACAGCTCGCAGTTCGTCCACATGGACACCGGCCGCGTCCGTTACTGGTGATCCCATGACGCGGCTTCTGGTCCGCGTCATTCTCGGCCTGGCCGCTCTGGCCGGGCCTGCGGCTGCCCAGGCACAAGCTGCCGGGCAGCCCGCGACCGTCAAGGTGCAATCTACCCGCGACCCGGTCGACAAATCCTACCGGAAAATGATCAAGGGTATGGAACGCTTCGCGCGCGAACATGCCCTGGCGCCCAACGCGCCGCTGCGCTTCCAGCTGCTGCCGCGCCTGCCGACCGTCGACATGACGGGCATTACGCTGCGCATCGCCGGCGACAGCGTCAGCGTGCCGGTCCCGGTCGCGCCCGACAACAGCTTCGTCCTCCCGCGTAATGATGTTGCGCTGCGCGAGGACGCCGCTGTGGTGGCCAACCGCAAAACCACCAGCATGACCTGGCGCGCCCAGGTCATCACGCCCGGCCTGCCGCCCGGCACGCGGCGCCTGGGCGACATGCGCCTGGAGTGCCGGGTCGGCGTCGAAGCCGGCCTGGTTTCCAACAGTTCCCCGCTGTTCCAGTGGATCTCGGAGGCCCTTATCTCGCCCGAGCAGGTGTGCGGCAGCCCCAACGGCAACTACCTGTTCTTCGCCGAGCGTCCCGTGTTCGCGGTGCGCCTGCGTGCCGGCGAGCGCGTCGAGACCCTGCCTTTCAACATGCTGTACGCGGGCGGCGAACAGACCAGGGCCGACCTGCAATACTGCGACTGCCAGGTCATGCTCGACCGCACCTTCTACGCGCCGATCTGGGACCAATCCTGGCCGGACGATACCCTGGTCGAGTTCGAGTACATGGAGGACAGGCCATGAAGCGCGCGCTGCTCGCCCTGCTCCTTCTAGCCGGCTGCGCCAGCTCGCCCGCGCCGTCCGGCGCCCAGGTGGCGGCCGCGCGCCTGCAGCAGACTGTCGTTCCGGGGGTAACCACGAAGGCCCAGCTGCTGACCGCCTTCGGGCCTACGAAGAACGTGGTGTTCGACAGTGGCTACGAGGCCTGGGTCTACCAGTCGCCGGCCGGTGGCGGACGCTTTACGGAATTCGTCGTGCTCATCAATCCTGCCGGGATCGTCACCAAGGCGCGTACGCGCGAAGCAGCGCAGCCCTGATTACCTGACGGGTAATTGCCGCACGCTGGCGGCGGCAGGACACTGAGGGCTCCACATCCAAGGAGCCGACATGAAAACCCTTCTTCCTTCCACCTTCCTGCAACGCGTGCTGCTTGCGGACGCCCTCACCAGCATTCTCGTTGCCGCCCTGCAGCTGGCGCTGACGCGCTCGCTGGCGAACCTGCTGGGCCTTTCCCAGGAATTGCTGTTCGAAACCGGCGCGTTCCTGGCTGGCTATGCCCTGCTGCTGGCCTGGCTTGCACGTGGCAAGCCGGTGCCGGCGCTGCTGCTCTGGATCCTGGTGATCGGTAATGTCGGCTGGGCGCTTGGCTGCGCGCTGGTGGCCGCCATGGAAGGACCCAATGTGCTGGGCCTTGCCTACCTGGCGGTCCAGGCCTTGACGGTGCTCGTGTTCGCCGGCCTGGAGTTGGCGGGAATCCGGAGCTCCGTCCAGGCCGGCGGCGGGCATACGCCCACCGCCGCACTGCGCTGAAGAAGAAAACCTGTCTTAGCGTTTTTCCTTGTTGAGGGCCTGGAGCAGCTTGAAGGCTTCGCTCTCGATCGCCGGCTGAGCGTCCGCCAGTTCCTTGCTGGCCTTGACGTAGGCCGCGCGCTTGCGCTCCTTCTTCTCTTCCGGCGGCACGACCGGCTTGGAGCCCGGAAACATGATCTGCGGGCCGCTGTTGTACTTGTCGTGGATGACTTTCTTGCCGTACGGAGTGTTATAGAAGCGTGTCATTTCGGCCGCGGTGTCGGCCGAAATGACGGACGCCAGCGGCGCCGCGAGACGACGGTGCACCTCGGCGGGCGGCGTCCTGTCGAGCTTGGCGAAGACTTCCTTGCGCTGGGCTTCGCTCGGATAGCGGCTGCGTCCGGCAACGCCCCGCAGGACTTTTTCGACCTGCATCGCGGCCAGCAGGTCCTGCACGGATTTCACGTGGGCGGGATTCGTCGCCGCAGCCTGCGATGGCGCTGCCGCGGGTGCGGCAAACGCGGCGTTGCCGGCGACCAGGGAAAGACCCAGCACAACTTGGACAGCAAACTTCATGCGTTTCCTTTCAATGAGGATGTGTTCGCGGTCCAGTGTAGGGGAGTTGTTGCTCAGCTCGCAAGCGTGTTTTGTTGCGTGCTCTTGGCCGTAGTAAAGTTGTGCATCTCGATCACACAGGATGCCGACATGCCGCGCAAGCTCGCCCTTTCCCTCGTATTGACAGCGCTTCTCTCCGCAGGCGCACAGGCGCAGGGCCTGTCCGCGGTCGAGCAGCGCATCGCGGACGAGGTCAGGGCCTGGCAGCCGGAGGCAATCAACCTGCTGGAACGCAGCGCGCGCATCAACAGCGGCACCCTGAACCTGGCCGGCGTGCGGGCCACCGGCGACGTGTTCCGCAAGGAGCTGGAAGCGCTCGGCTTCAAGACAGTCTGGATCGACATGCCGCGCGAGATGAACCGCGCCGGGCACCTGATCGCGAACCGCAGGGGCCCACAGGGTAAAGTCAAAGGCAAGCGCCTGCTGCTGCTCGGCCACCTCGACACCGTGTTCGAAGCCGATGCGCCGGGCCCGCTATGGGAACGCGACAGCGCCACCACGGCGCGCGGCCAGGGCGTGGGCGACATGAAGGGTGGGAACGTGGTGGTCATTGCCGCCCTGCGCGCCCTGCACCGCGCCGGCGCGCTCGACAACACCAGCATCACCGTCGTTCTCACCGGCGACGAGGAAGAAGCCGGCCATCCGCGCGAAATCTCGCGCCGCGACATGATCGAGCTGGCCAAACGCAGCGACGTCGCGCTCAGCTTCGAGGGCGCAGTCACGGGACCGGACGGCCAGGCGATGGCCACCGTCGGACGGCGCGCCACCGCCAGCTTCGACCTCGACGTCACCGGTCGCCAGGGCCACTCGCAGGGCGTGTTCGGCAATGCCGGCTATGGCGCCGTGTACGAGGCGGCGCGCATCCTCGACGGCTTCCGCCAGCACGTGGTCGAGCCGGGCCTGACCTTCAACCCGGGTGTGATCCTGGGCGGCACCGACGTCGCCTACGACGAAGCCAACGCCAAAGGAACGGCCGCCGGCAAGACCAACGTCATCGCCAACAAGGTGGTCGTGCGCGGCGACCTGCGCTACCTCGACTATGCCCAGCGCGACCGCGCCCAGGCCCGCATGCGCGAGATCGTCGCGCAGAGCCTGCCGGGCGCCGGCGCGAGCATCGCTTTCCGCGATTCCTATCCGCCGATGGCGGTCACGCCGGGCAACCTGAAGCTGCTGGCGCTGTATTCGCAGGCCAGCAGCGACGCCGGGCTCGGCCCGGTGGGCACGGTGCCGCCGACGGCGCGTGGGGCCGGCGACGTCCAGTTCGTGGCGCCGCTGATCGACAGTCTCGACGGCCTGGGGGCGAGCGGCGGCGCGGCGCACTCGCCGAACGAGCGCGTCGACCTGACTTCGCTGGAGCGTTCCGCGATCCGCGCCGCGCTCCTGATGTACCGCCTGACGCGCTAAGCTGCTGCCTTAATTCTTGGACGTGGTCGGCTGCTTCCCGGTGGCCGGACGCTGGGGCGGCGCGGCGCGCGAAATGTCGTCCAGCGTGCTCTCGACCGGCGCCCCCTGCCGGGTCGCCAGGTCGCCCAGCGAGACCATGCCGGCCAGCTCCATGCTGTCGCGCTCGAGCACCGGAATGCGGCGCACTTGCTGGTCGCCCATCTGCTGCAGCACCTCGCCCACCGACTGGTCGGCGAAGCACCAGGACACGTCCTTGCTCATCACCTCGGCGATGGTCGCGTCGCCCGGCCCCACGCCGCGCGCCACCGCGCGCACGGCAATATCGCGGTCGGTGACCATGCCCATCAGGCGCCGGCCCTCGCACACGGGCAGCGCACCCACGTCGAGGTCGCGCATCAGTTGCGCCGCTTCCTGCAGCCTGGCGTCGGGCGGGATGGCGCGCACGTCGCGCGTCATGATCTCGGAAATTGCTTGCATGATGTTCTCCCTTTGAAACGGTGAGTGAATTCCCCTTGGGGAGGGTTAGACCATGCACCGTTGGCAGGAATTTCAATGGCAAAGCAGGTAATTACTGGCAAAATGAACGCTACCGATGTGCCGGCAAACCTTGAACTCCGGGAGACTGTCATGCGTGCGTGGACTCACCTGCAGGTCCTTGTGCTGATCCTTGTCGCCTGTTTGAGCGCCTGCGGCGGGGGCGGCGGCAATCCCGGTACGCCCGGCGTCCCGCCGGCCCCACAGCCCCCGGCGGCCATGACCGGCTCGCTGGCCGTCACCACCGGCGGCCTGCCCGCGGGCGTGAACGCCTCGGTGCGCGTCAACGGTCCGGCCAGCTACCAGCAAGACCTCACCGCTACCCAGACCCTGTCAAACCTCGCGCCCGGCAGCTACAACATCGCCGCCAACCCGGTCACGGCCGGCGGCATCACCTACACGCCCTCGCCCGCCACGCAGAGCGCGGTGGTCAGCGCCGGCGCCACGGCCAGCGCCACCGTCACCTATGCGGGCGCGGCCGTGAACATCGCGCTGAGCCAGGTGGCGGTCAACCTCGACAACCCGACCTATCTCACCGCCCCCACCGGGGACACGCGCCTGTTCGTGGTCGAACGGCCGGGACGCATCCGCATCGTCGAGAACGGCATCACGCTCGGCACGCCCTTCCTCGACATCAGCGGCCGCGTGTTTACCGGCGGCGAAGGCGGGCTGCTGTCGATGGCCTTCGATCCGCAATACGCGCGCAACGGTTACTTCTACATCTACTACACCGATCCGCAGCAGAACATCGTCATCGAGCGCCTGAGCGTGGGCAGCAACCCGAACCTGGCCGACCCGACTTCCAGCCTGCCCATCCTGCGCGTCCCCCACCCGACCTACACCAACCATTTCGGTGGCCAGCTCGCCTTCGGCCCGGACGGCAACCTGTACATCGGCACCGGCGATGGCGGCGGCGCCGGCGACCCGCTAGGCAACGGCCAGAACCTGAACTCCCTGCTCGGCAAGCTGCTGCGCATCGACGTGCGCGCCGCCGCGCCCGGCCAGCCCTACGCGATCCCGGCCGGCAACCCGTACGCGAACCAGGCCAACCGGCGCGCCGAGATCTGGGCTTCCGGATTGCGCAATCCCTGGCGCTTTGCGTTCGATGCAAGCCAGCTCTACCTCAGCGATGTCGGCCAGGACCGGCGCGAAGAGGTCAATATCGGCGCGCTTGACGCGGCCGGGCTCAATTACGGCTGGAACACGATGGAAGGCACGCTGTGCTACAACGCCGCCACCTGCGACCGTACCGGCCTGACCTTGCCCGCCTTCGAATACGACCACGGCACGAACGATGCGAACGGCTGCTCGATCACGGGCGGCTTCGTCTACCGCGGCAGCGCGATGCCCGAACTGGCCGGGCGCTACTTCTACTCGGATTACTGCCGCGGCTTCCTGAAAAGCTTCCTGGCCAGCGGCAGCAGTGTCAGCGAGCAGCGCGAATGGAACGTGGGCAGCATCGGCAACGTCGTCTCCTTCGGCAAGGATGGTCAGGGCGAGTTGTACCTCATGACGTCGCGCGGCATCCTCTATAGAATTGGACGATCGACTACTCCATGAGTTTAGAATAGAGAGATGGCACGCTTACAACTTACCTTCCCCGAAGACCAGTTCTACTATTCCACCCCGATGTCGGTGCGCGTCACCGACATCAATGCCGGCAACCACCTCGGCAACGACTCGATGATCTCGATGATCTCCGAGGCGCGGGCGCGTTTCCTGTTCGAGTTCGGCGTGGCCGAGACCGAGCGCGACGGCACCGGCATCATCGTCACCGACCTGGCGACCACCTACCGCGCCGAAGCGCATGCGCGCGACCAGCTGCTGTTCGAGGTAGGGGTGATGGACTTCAACAAATACGGCGGCGACATCATCTTCCGCATCACCCGCCCGCGCGACCGCAAGCTGATCGCCATGGCCAAGTCCGGCTTCGTCTTCTTCAACTACAAGACCAGCCAGGTCGTGATGATGCCGGAGGAGTTCCGCGGCAAGTTTGACCGGGTCAACTGGGTCGACTGAGAGCGCAGCTCAGCTCTTGTGGATAGGCGGAACGACCTTTTCCGCTTCGGCCCGGCAGTTCTCGAGCTTCGCATCACCCGCATCCACCGGGCCATACCATTGGCGCACGCCGAGAAAACCGCCGGTGCGCAGGATCCAGGCTTTCGCCGTCGACGTGTCGTACACCACCTTGTGCCGGAATCCGTCGCTGACGAATTCCGGTGACGGCAGGCGCAGGTGCAGCAAGTCGCCTGTCTTCGAGAATGCCGGCAGCTTCACGGCCGATATCGGCGCAAGAAAGCCGCCGAAGGTGATGCCGTAGCGCTTGGCCAGCGCGTCCAGTTCCGGACAGGCGCTCGCCGGTGCGCAGAGCAGCCATGCGGCGAGGGCGGCGAAGCAGCGTTTCATGGGGAGCTCCATTCTCCTGCTGGGGTATCAGGCATTCTCCCCCAACGATAGCAAAAGCCTGGCCCAGAAAACACGCGCTTTGTCACTCGCCACCGGCCGGCTCGGCAGTTTCCAAAAAAGCTGGAACTTTTCGTCACCGCCGCCGGAATACGGGTAAAGATGACAACCATGACGACCTTGCCCCTCGAGACCGCCGACCACGAACTGCTGCGCCTGATGCATGCGGGCCGCGCCGACGCCTTTACGGCGCTGTACCGGCGCCACCAGGGTCCGCTGTACCGCTATTGCCTGATGCGCTGCGGCGCGCCGGAGATGGCGGCGGACGTGGTGCAGGAAGCCTTCATGGGCTTGCTGACCCAGCGCTTCGGCTTCGACCCGCTGCGAGGCCAGCTGCAGCACTTCCTGTTCGGGGTGGCGCGCAATCTGGTGCTGAAGCTGGAGGAAGCGCGCCATCGCCAGGTGGCGCTGCCGGAGGCCGACGAGGATGGGGAGCTGGAGCTGGACGCCGCCGGTGAAGGTGCCGAGCCCCTCGCCCGCCTGCTGGGCAATGAGGCGGCCGAGGAAGTGCGGCGGGCATTGGCCCTGCTGCCGGCGCACTACCGCGACGTGGTCATCCTGTATGAACTGCATGAACTGTCGTACCAGGAGATCGCCACGGTCTGCCAGGTCGACATCGGCACCGTGCGCTCACGCCTGTCGCGTGGCCGGGCGGCCCTGGCGAAGCGCCTCCGGGCGCATGCGCCTGCCTAGCGAATGGATGGAGTCAATGATGGACATGAACAGGAATGGAATAAACGACGGCCCAGATGCAAAGCTGAGCGCTGCCTTTGCCGCGCTGCGCGGCGAGCTGGCCGGCCTCGACGCCCCGCCCTGTGTCGAAAAGGAGTTGATGCAGGCCTTCAAGCGCCAGCACAAGCCGAAACGCCGCTGGTACCAGGTCCTGAGCCTGCCGCAATGGGGCACCGCCGGCGCGCTGTGCTCGCTGACCGTGGTGGTCCTGCTGCTGGCGCAGGCGCCGCACGAAGCGGTGCGCGTGAGCAGCCAGCCGCTGGTCAGCTTCGACAACGGCGCCGCCTTCGTGGCCCTCGACACGCTCGAGCGCATCGAAGCCGAGCCCGACGCCCAGCTGGTCGAGGCCGAGGTGCCACGCACCGCGCTGGCGCCGCTCGGCGTGCCGGTCAGCCCGGAAAACGCGGCCGACACCGTGCGGGCCGAGATGCTTGTCGCCGCTGACGGCCACCCGCTGGCCGTGCGGCTCAGTTCCGTCAACTAAAAAACGATACAACTCACCACAAGAGGATGCGATGACGACGAAGAAGATCTTGATTGCTGCACTGCTGGCCAGTGTCCTGGCGCCGGCCCTGGCCGAGGACATGGGCTTCGAGGACGAACCGGCTAGCAGCCGCCGCATCGTCATCCGCACGCCGGACAACGGCCAGGTCAGGCTCGGCAACCTGGAGCCGCTCACGGTGTTGAACGGGATCGACAGCCACGCCCTGCTGGTACACCACGCCAGGATGGTCAAGAACGCGCCCTACCGCGCCGAGATGGTGTCCGAGAAGGTCCAGACGCTGGGCGACGGCAACCAGATCGTCAAGAAGAACAGCTCGAGGAGCTACCGCGACAGCGCCGGCCGCAGCCGCACCGAAGTGCTCGGCCCCGACGGCGAGGTGGTCAGCGTCACCATCGCCGATCCGGTGGAAGGCGTGCGCTACGTCCTGCGTCCGCGCGACAAGAGCGCAATCAAGATTGTGGCGCCAAACACCACTGCCATCGCAGCCCGTGAGCAGTCCCGCGCCGCTGCTGCCGCAGCCCGCGCCGCGAGCGCCGAGGCACGGGTCGCCGGCGCCCAGGCACGCGTCGCCGCCGAGCAGGCGCGTGCCCGCATCGAGGAGCTGCGCCGCGAAGGCAAGCTGCCCGATGGCGAGCGCGTGATCATCAAGCAGGTGGAGCGCCCGGGCGGCATCAGTGGCGAGCACAAGGACGTTCAGATCCGCATCGCGCAGGTGGCGGGAGCGCAGGCCGCGGCGCGCGTGGCGCCGATGATCGCCGGCGCCATCGGCGAGCACAAATGGGCCGCGAAGGCGGAGTCGAAGGACCTCGGCACCCGCGAGTTCAACGGCGTAAAGGCCAACGGCACCCTGCGCAGCTACGAGATCCCGGCCGGCGAGATCGGCAACCGCAATGCCATCGTGGTCAGCACCGAAACCTGGATCTCGCCGGAGCTGCAGGCCGTGGTTTACCAGAAGCGCAGCGATCCGCGCAGCGGCGAGTCGGTGTTCCGCCTGGAAGACCTCAAGCGCGAGGAACCGGCCGCTGCCCTGTTCACCGTGCCCTCGGGCTACACCGTCAAGGACCCGCGGGCGGTGGCGAAGGAAGCAGCCGAGGAAGCAGCCGATAAAGCGGCGGCGGCGCGCGCTGGGATGGATAGCAAGGGCTGACTCGCCCCTGCGGAAACGAGAAACGGCGCCATCGGCGCCGTTTTTTTACGCGTGCAACAAGTGCAGAGGCATCAGGACTTCTTGTGCAGGATGGCCTTGTTGAACCAATCCTCGACCATGCGCTTCTCGTAGCGCAGGCGGTCGCCGTCGGTCAGGCGGTTGATGCGGTTCATGTAGTTCATGTCCGTCAGCCTTTCCTGGCCGCTGGAGATCACCTGGCCATTGCTGGTCAGGGTGTAGCGCAGGTTCATGATCGGCCAGTCGGCGCCGCCCTTCAGCACGCGCAGGTCGCGGCCGCTGCGGGTGCCCGGATATTCACGGCCCGCCAGGTCGATGTCGGTTACCTCCACCGTCAGGTCCTGCCCCGGCGGCAGCTGCTTGCCGATTTCGGCGAAGAAGGCCGCCAGGTCGTCCAGCACTTCCTTGCGTTCCCACGGCGCGAACGGCAGGTCCGAGAACTTGTCGGAATCCACATAATTGACGGTCACGCCCGCCGAGGCGGCGCCGGGACCCAGCGCGAGCAGGCCTGCAAGGGCCACCTTGCCAATCACCGATTTCATTGCTTTCCCTTTCGTCGTTTCGTACTGGTTCATGTTCCGAATATACGCCCTTTGCGCCGTCTTTCCAGTGCTCCTTTGTCGAAGTTTTGTATCCAAATGTTAGGCCCCGCACACCGGTTTTCGCTGGCTCAGCCGACAATGGCACGGAGGAGGTCGCATTGTGCCCGAAGGACCATCGCTATATATCTTGAAGGAACTGGTTACCGACTTCACGGGCCAGGAAATCGTCCGCGCCGACGGCAACGTCCGCGCCATCGATCCGGCACGCCTGGTCGGCCAGCGCATCGATGCGATCCACACCTGGGGCAAGCACCTGCTGATCGACACCGAGGAGATGGTGGTGCGGGTGCACTTCCTGTTGTTCGGCACCTACCGTATCAACGAAGGGCGCGAAGGAAAGACGCCGCGCCTGTCGCTCGAGACCGCGAATGGCGATGTGCTCAACCTGTACGCCTGCCAGGTCAAGGAAATCGACCGCGCTACCTATGAAGCCTACGATTTCAGCGCCGACGTCATGTCGGACGCCTGGGATCCGAAGAAGGCGCGCAAGAAGCTGCGCGCCAATCCCGAGATGCTGGCCTGCGACGCCCTGCTCGACCAGGACATCTTTTCCGGGGTCGGCAACATCATCAAGAACGAAGTGCTGTTCCGCATCCGCGTGCATCCGCTTTCGACCGTGGGCGCCCTGCCCGCTCCCAAGCTGCGCGCGCTGGTCGACGAAGCGCGTCAATACAGCTTCGATTTCCTGGAATGGAAACGTCAATATGTGCTCAAGCAGCACTGGCTGGCCCATGCAAAGCGCATCTGCCCGCGCTGCGACATTCCCTTCAAGAAGGCGCATCTAGGCCACAGCAACCGCCGCAGCTTTTACTGTGAAAACTGCCAAAAACGCTACATTTGAGGGCGTTTTTCTCCATTTTTCTTATCTATCTCACATAGCTTGGGGCGATGTGACATCGTTAACCAACACTTTTAATGTTGCCTGTTGTTAAGGCATGATGGTCGTACTACAATCGATTTGACTTGCGGCTACTTTTTGCTCGATTCCTGCCGCTTGATTGTGCGACTAATCAACCCACGGTAACGGTACCCCTATGTCCTTCCTCTCCAACGCGGCGCCCAAGCTGGCTCCATGGAAAGTCTTGCTGGTCGACGACGAGCCGGATATCCATGACATCACCAAGCTGACCCTGTCCCGTTTCCGCCTCGACGGCCGTGCGCTGAGCTTCGTGCACGCCTACAGCGGCGAAGAAGCCAAGCAGGTATTGGCGCGCGAGAAGGACATCGCGCTGGTGTTCCTGGACGTGGTGATGGAAAGCGAGGACAGCGGCCTGGAAGTGGCGCGCTGGATGCGCCAGGACCTGGACAACCAGTTCACCCGCATCGTGCTGCGCACCGGCCAGCCGGGCCAGGCGCCGGAAGAACGCGTGATCGTCGACTACGACATCAACGATTACAAGGAAAAGACCGAGCTCGATCGCACCAAGCTGTTCACCACTACCTTCGCCGCCCTGCGCGCCTACCGCGACATCATGAAGGTCGAGGAAGCGCGCCGCGCGCAGCAGACCTACCGCGAAGGCCTGGAGCGCGTGATCGCAGCCTCCACCCACATCTTCCAGCAGCGGAACCTGAAGGACTTCGCCAACGGCCTGCTGCAGCAGGTGGTGGCGCTGCTGCGCCTGGAGCAGAGCATGCTGCTGCGCCTGAAGGGCGCGAGCGTGATCACGGGCGAAAGCCAGTACGAAGTGCTGGCCCAGATCGGCGAAATCGAAGGCCACGAGATCGGCCCGGAACTGGTGGCCCAGCTCGACGACGCCCGCCACAACCGCATCTCGCGCCTGCACGGCGACACCTATGTCGGCTACTTCCCGAACAGCAGCGGCAAGGCGTCGCTGCTGGTGCTGAAAGGCGTGGAAGAAATCGCGGAGATCGACGCCCAGCTGCTCGAAGTGTTCTGCTCGGGCGTGGCGATCGCCTTCGACAACATCCTGCTGACCCAGGAAATCACGGACACCCAGGCGGAACTGATCCTGCGCCTGGGCGACGTGGTGGAATCGCGTTCCAACGAAGCCGGCAACCACGTGCGCCGCATGGCCCAGGTCTGCCACCTGCTGGCCCAGGCCTCCGGCATGCCGGAAGACGAGGTCGCGACCCTGATGCACGCGGCGCCGATGCACGACGTGGGCAAGATCGCCACGCCGGACGCGGTGCTGCTCAAGCCGGGACGCCTGACCGAGGAAGAGTGGGAAATCATGAAGCAGCACCCGACCGTGGGCCTGCAGATCCTCGACGGCTCCCAGCGTCCGATCCTGAAGGCCGCCGCCGTGATCGCCCACCAGCACCACGAGAAGTTCGATGGCACCGGCTATCCGCAGGGCCTGAAAGGCGAGAACATCCACCCCTACGCCCGCATCGTGGCGGTGGCCGACGTGTTCGACGCCCTGAGCCACAAGCGCTGCTACAAGGACGCCTGGCCGGCCGAGCAGGTCACCGCCCACCTGCGCGAGGTGGCGGGGCATCACCTGGATCCGTATTACGTGGATCTGCTCATCAAGAATATGGACAAGGCGCTGGAGATCAACGAGGCCTGGCCGGATTGATGGTCCGTACGCCTGCTTGAACCACTAACGGTTGATCCGTCATCCCGGCGCAGGCCGGGATCCAATTCCGTCGCGCGCCACTAGCGCAACCGCAGTCGGTAGGCAGGCAAACTTGGATCCCGGCCTGCGCCGGGATGACGTTTACACGTACGTGGTGGATGGAGGCGTTATCACTTCTTCAACGACCGCGGAAACCGCAGCTGATACTGCAAGCCCTTCCCCGGCTCACTCTCCGCCTTCACCGTCCCACTTAACGCCCCCGTCACCAGGTTGTGCAGGATGTGCGCCCCCAGCCCGCTGCCGCCGGCCCCACGCTTGGTGGTAAAGAACGGATCGAACAGCTTGCCCAGCGTCTCCCGGTCCATCCCCACGCCGTTGTCCGCATAGTCGAACACCACCTGTTCGCCCTCCAGCCGCGCGCGGATCGTGATGCTGCCCGCCTGCTCGCGCTCGAAGCCGTGCAGGAGCGAATTCATGATCATGTTGGTGACGATCTGCGACACCGCGCCCGGCGAGCTGTCCAGCACCAAATCCTTCGGGCAGTCCACTTCGACCTTCACCTTGCGGCCCTTGAACTTCGGCTGCAGCGACAGCAGCACTTCGTTCAGGTAGCTGCACAGATTGAAGTTGCGGATGTCGCCTGAGGACTGGTCCACCGCCACCTGCTTGAAGCTGCGCACCAGGCTGGCCGCACGCTGGGTGTTGGTGGTCATGATGCGCAGCGACTGGTCGACGATGTCGAGGAAAGAGTTCAGGCTGTCCTCGGTCATCTCGCCCGCCGCCAGCTCCTCACGCGTGAGTTTCAATTCCTGCACCAGGTGGCTGGTCGCGGTCACGCAGATGCCGAGCGGAGTATTGATCTCGTGGGCCACGCCCGCCACCAGGCCGCCCAGCGACGCCAGCTTCTCCTGGCGCACCAGTTCCGACTGCGCTTCCTGCAGCTGGTGCAGGGCTTCGTTCAGCGCCGCGTTCTGCGCTTCCAGGGTTTCCTTGGTCTTGCGGATCTTGCGGTCGGCCTGCATGCGTGCGATCGCCACCGCCACGTGGCTGGCCATGAAGGCCAGCAGGTCGAGGTCGGCCTTGGTGTAGACCACCGCCGGATCGTAGCTCTGCACCACCAGCACGCCGTAGGGCTGCTCGTGCACCAGCATCGGCGCGCCCATCCAGCTGGCGATTTCCTGGTTGCCGATCTGCTGCTTGACCAGGCCATTGGCGGCCAGGTGGCGGAAGCTGGTGGCGTCGTGGAGCTGGGCCTGCTTGCTGGTCAAGACATAGGAACACATGCCCTGCCCCAGTGGGAAGCGCTTGACCGGCACCTCGGCGTCCTTCTCGTCCACGAAATACGGAATGCTAATTTCCTGCGTCTCGGGATGGTAGAGGGCGATCAGGAAGTTCCTGGCCACCATCAGCTCGCCGATGATGCGGTGCAGGCTGGTTGTCAGCGCCTCGGTGTCCAGTGCCTGGGCCGACAGGCTGGCGATCTGGTACAGCGCGTGCTGCACCTGTTCGGCGCGGCGGCGCTCGTTGACTTCCACCGCCAGCGCCGCGGTACGTTCCTGCACCGCGCGCTCCAGCCGGTCCATGCTCTGCAGGCCTTGCAGGGCGAACGACACGTGGTGGGCGATCTGCGTGAACAGCGCCTGGTCTTCCTCGCTGTAGGTCACACCCTTCGTATAACTCTGGATGACCATCGCGCCCAGGGCCTGATGGTGCTGGTCGAGCAGGGGCACGCCCATCCAGTGCTCGGCGGCGCTGCCCTGGCCCCACTTCATGCCTTCGCGCTCGCGCGCGTGGAAATCGTCGGCGGTGATCATCAGGCTCTGGCGGTTCACCAGCACCCAGGCAGTGGGCGATTCTTCCGGCGCCCCCAGGGTAATGCGGGTGGCGGCGCCCGGCGTCTCGTCTTCCTCGTCGACGAAGTAGACGAAACGCACCGAACCGTCTTCCTGGTCCGACAGGGCCACATAAAAGTTGGCCGCATACATGATGCGGCCCAGGGCGCGATGCACCGCGCCGATAAATTCGGTGATGTCGCTGCAGGTGGTCGAGAGCTGCCCGATTTCGAGCAGCATCGACTGCACCGCTTCCAGCCTTGCCAGACGATCCATTACTTCCCCAAAGTAATTAAATGCATAGGGGAAATATTAACAGCTCATCCTTGGCGGCCGAAGCCTTATCTTGCAGGCTGTGGCGTCAAGTTCTCACTCTGCATTTACCCGCGGGGGGCGCGAAAATCGTTCTCGATCCAGGCATGGGCCGACGCCGGGGTCAGCTTGAAACTGGCCGACACCCGCACCTTGGCTACCTGCTCGCCCATCTCGTCGGTCGCGGCCAGGATCGCGTAGGGTTCGTCGTCGTCCGGCACGACGTCCAGCGTCACCTTCAGTTCGCCATTCTCGGTCGACACGGTCGTGTTCTTGTGCAGGATGGAATGCAGGTGCTGCTCATGGCGGCGGATCACTTCCGAAGCCGTCTTGATCAGAGTATTGAAGGCGTTGACGTCGAGCGGCTTCGGGTTTTTCTTGTCGCGGCCCATGGTCCAGGGACCGACCAGGGCCGGTTCCGGCTCGCCGTCCTTGTACATGGCGACGGCCCAGCCTTCGTCGTCCTCGTTCTTGATCACGCGCGCGGTCCAGCCGTTGCCCTGCCACAGGCGGGCTTCCTGGACGGGAGCATCCTCGGCGCCGTCGTGCTCGTGTTCGTCGTGCTCGTTCATGGTCGTGTTTCCTTATGCCTCAAAGCAGAGATCATAGAGGAAACCGGCCGCATCAAGAAGCCCGATTCGGCACGGGCGCGCGAGGTTTTTTCAGGCGTAGCGCGGACAGCGCCAGTCCGGCCCGCGCGGCGGGCGCACAGGTGGGCGTACCGGAGTCGGGCGCGGGTCCACGGCGGGAGGCGGCGCCTCCCGGTTGAAGGGATTGATGATGATCGGCGGAATGGTCGGCGGCGCCGAGGGTGGGCCTTTGGGGCCGCTGTTGGCCAATGCAGGATGCAGAACGGCCAGGTGGTCCCCCAATGGTTGGTTGACAGCGTGCATAGGATCCCCCTGCTTTCAGAACAGGCTGTCAGTATAGGAAAGGATATGCCCAATGCAAGGGCAAATCGACCACCTTTGTTGCCTCCTGGTTGCAGGTTGCGGAATGCCACTTATCGCATCTGCACGCGGCCCGGCGCGCCAAACATGCAGTCTGTCGCAAAGCGATGGCTGGTCTGGCGGCCTGCGCTTACAGTTCAACCATACCGAAACAAATGCGCGCAACGAAACGCGCATAACACACCCCCTAGAAGAGAGGCCTGCCATGAAAAACTTTGCCAAGATCGTCATCCTGTTCCTGATTGCCCTGCTGCTGTGGGACCTGGCTGTCGACAGCTCGGACTTCATGAACTTCAGCATCGACGGCGAGGAAGTCGGCGGCCCGCTGGGCGCCGTGCTGGGACTGCTGTTCGCAGGCGGCGGCGTGATCATCGCGGGTGTCGTGGTGCTGGTCGTGAGCGTGGTGCTGGCCGTGGTGTTTGCCGGCGTCGGCGTGATCCTGCTCGGCACCCTGGGCGTGGCGGCGGTCGCCGTCGCCCTGGCGATCTCGCCGCTGCTGCTGCCGCTGCTGGTGCCGGTCGCGATCATCTGGTACCTGGTGGCCCGCAGCCGCAAGAGCCGCGTCGCAGCGCCTGCCGCCTGATCCCGCAACACTTCTTCCAGAACGGCCGGGACTTCCCCGGCCGTTTTCACATGTGTGGCCATGCGCAACAGGTAAAATCGGCACACGACCATCCCCGGCAGGCTCCGCAGCATGCAAGTCCCGTCCCAACCCACCGTGCGCAGCATCCGGCCGACTCCGCTGTCGCGGCTGGTAATCGTCACGGCGGGACTGATCGCGGCGCTCGGCATGGTCACCGGCGCCATGCTGTACGACAGCTACCGGGACGCGCTGCGCGAGGAACAGATTACGCTGCGCAACGTGGCGATCGCGTTTGCCGCCCAGACCGCAAGCGTGGTGCAGGCAATCGACAGCGCCGCCCGCCAGTCCGCCCACATCCTGCTGCGGCGCGACGGCGGGCCGGTGCCGGGCCTGGCCGACGGCCGGGACGGCCTGACCCACCGTTACCTGTTGCGCGTGCTGCTGTTCGACAACGCCGGGCGCCAGTTGGGCAGCCTGCTGCCAGCCGGCGAACACCGCGCCCTGCCGCCCCTGCCCGCAGCGCCCGCGCCGGACGCGCGGCGCCACATCACCATCTCGAACATCGACCGCGCCAGCGGCCACGGCATCCTGAATTTCATCATGCCGGCGCGCGAACGCGACGGCCGCCGCATCGGCACCCTGGTGGCGCAGGTGGACTCGCAAGGCTTCGAACGCCTGTACAACCTGGTCGAACTCGGCACCGGCGGCTCGGTCACCCTTCTGCACCGCGACGGTACCATGCTGGTGCGCGGCCCGGCATTCCCGGATGGGATCGGCCGCTCCTTTGCCGACACACCCCTGTTCCGCGAGCAGCTGCCGCGCGCTGCCCGCGGCAGCTTTACGGCGATCAGCCCGATCAACGGCGTTCCCGGCCTGTACGGTTATGACACGGTGGAAGGCGCCGATCTGGTGATCATCACCGGCATGGCGCGCCACGTGGCGCTGGCCGGCTGGTACGGGCGCCTGTGGACCGCGCTCGCCTTTTATCTGCTGCTGGCGGCGGTGCTGTCGCTGCTGGCCTGGCGCGTGGCGCGCGACACCCGCCGTCAGTTCGGGCTGATCGACATGGTGTCCGCCAGCGAGGCGCGCCTCGGCAAGAGCTTCGACTACCTGGCGTCAATCGTGAACGCGGTCGGCGCGCCGATCTGGGTGCTGGACGGCGCGCGCCGCATCGTGCTGGCCAACGAGGCCTTCGCGCGCCTGGTCGGGCGAGCGCGCGAGAGCCTGCCCGGGCTGGACGAGCGCGCCGTGCTGCCCGGCGCCGAGGAACGCGAGCGCCGCTACGAGGCGGTGCTGGCGCACGGCGGCACCCTGGATGCGACTGGCACCATGCGGGACGGCAGCGGCGAGAGCCGCACCGTGATCCAGCTCACTTCGCGCCTGGCGGGAGAGGACGGCCAGGCCCACCTGGTCAACGTGCTGACCGATATCACCGAGCGCGAGCGCGCCGAGGCGCGTCTGGCCTGGCTGGCCGAGTTCGACGCCATTACCGGCCTGCCGAACCAGGCCCAGTTCTGGCGCCTGCTGGAAGCACGCATCGCTGCCTGCGCCGGCGGCGGGCGCGAATTGGCGGCGGTCGCGCTGGTGCTCGAACGCCTGCACGAGATCGTCGACCTGCTCGGCCACGATGCCGGCGACCGCGCACTGCGCCAGGTGGCGGACCTGCTGCGCGGCGCCGCGGGCGACGGCGCGGTGGCGGCGCGCATCCGCGGCGCCGAATTCGCCTTCGTGCTCGACGCCGGCGGCGGGCGCCCGGACGTGGAGCGCTTCGCCCTGCAGCTGCACGCGCTGATGTCCGCCCCGCTGCCGGTGGACGGGCACGACTTCTTCCTCGGTCCCGTACTGGGCGTGGCCCTGTTCCCGCACGATGGGCGCAATGCGGACGAACTGTATCGCAGCGCCCAGGGCGCGGCCAGCGGCGCCGGGATCGAAGTCGAGGACGCGGTGCACTTCTTTTCGGCCAGCCGCCATACCGAGCTCGGTCAGCGCCTGACGCTCGAAGCCCAGCTGCGCCGCGCTCTCGAACGCGGCGAGATGCGCCTGGTGTACCAGCCCAAGGTCACGGTGTTTGGTGAGCAGGTGGTCGGCTTCGAAGCCCTGCTGCGCTGGAACAGCCCGCAACTGGGCGCGGTGTCGCCGACGCAGTTCATCCCGATCGCCGAGCGCACCGGGCTGATCATCCCGATCGGCGCCTGGGTGCTGGAACAGGCCTGCCGCCAGATGGGAGAGTGGGCCGGGCAGCTCGGGCGGCCGGTGAAGGTGGCGGTCAACCTGTCGCCGCGCCAGCTGTACCAGAAGTCGCTGCTGGAGACGGTGCGGCGCTGCCTGGCGCAGTACCGGGTCCCGCCAGGCTCCCTGGAACTCGAGATCACCGAGACCGCCCTGATGAGCCGCGAAAAGGAGGTCGACCGCCTGCTGCACGAAATCCGCGCGCTCGGGGTGGATCTCGCGATCGACGATTTCGGCACTGGTTACTCCAGCCTGGCTTACCTGAAGCGCTTCCCGGTGTCGCGCCTGAAAGTGGACCGGGCGTTCGTGCGCGACCTCGGCCGCGAAGAGGACAGCGCCGCCATCGCGCTCTCGATCGTCAACCTGGCGCGCGGCCTGAAGCTGAAGGTGGTAGCCGAGGGCGTCGAGACGGAAAGCCAGCTGGCCGTGCTGCGCGAGATGGCATGCGACGAGTACCAGGGGTTCCTGTTCAGCGAGCCGCTGGAAGCAGATGCGGTGCCTGCGCTGTTTGCCAAGAGTGGCTAGGCCTTTGTGCGTGGTGCGTGCACAGCCATCAGCTCAATCACCCAGTCGATGAACACGCGCAGCCCCTTGCTCAGGTAGCGGTTCGGCGCATAAGCCACGTAGAGCGGCATCGGGTCGATCGCCCAATCCGCGAACAGGCGCACCAGAGCGCCGCTGGCCACGTGCTCGCGCGCCATGTAGTCCGGCAGCCAAAGCGCGCCCAGGCCGGACAGGCCCGCCGTCAGGTAGGCATTGCCGTCGTCGATGGTTAGAATCGAGCGTCCTGCGATCTTGACGCTCTCCCCTCCCCGGTGCATGGCATAGGGCAGCCCGTTGGTCCAGCGGTAGCGCACGATGCGGTGGCGCGGGTCCTGCAGTTCCAGCGGATGCGCGGGCAGGCCGGCCTGCGCCAGGTAGGCAGGCGCCGCATACACGCCCAATTGCAGGTCGCCGACGTGGCGCGCGACCAGCGAGCCGTCCGTGATCTCGCCGCCGCGTACGACGCAGTCGACCCGGTCGCCGATCAGGTCGACCTTGCGGTCGCTGGCGCCCAGGTCGAACGCGATGTCCGGATAGCGTGCGTGGAAATCAGGCAGGGCCGGCACCAGGATCATGTTGGCGAAGGGACTGGGCACGTCCACGCGCAGCAGGCCGCGCGGCGCCGGCGAGGAACCGGGCAGGTTGTTTTCGATGTCGTCGAGGTCGGCCAGCAGGCGCACCACGCGCTCGTAATAGGCGGCGCCATCGACCGTGACGCTGACCTTGCGCGTGGTGCGGTTGAGCAGCCGCAGGCGCAGGTGGGCTTCCAGCTGCTGCACCAGCTGGGTGATGCTGGTGCGGCTCATGCCCAGGGTCTCGGCTGCCCTGGTAAAGCTGCCCGCCTCCACCACCCGCACGAACGCCCGCATGCCGTCGAACCTGTCCACTATCTGCTCCCTCCTGAATTATCCGGATTATACAAATAGTGCTGTAACGATTCTCCTGTTTATCGCAACAAAGCGCCGCGCTAGAGTAAGTGCATTCACCACCAAGGAGTTGAGCATGCAAGTTCGTGACGTCGTGTTTCCCGCGGGCCGCCAGGCCCTGTATGAAAAGAACCGCTATTCGCCAGCCGTGCGCTCCGGCGGCTTCCTGTTCGTGTCCGGCCAGGTCGGCAGCCGGGAGGACGGCTCGCCCGAGCCCGAACTCGAAGCACAAGTGCGGCGCGCCTTCGCGAACCTGAATGCAGTGCTGGCGGCGGCCGACTGCAGTTTCGCCGACGTGGTCGACGTGACGGTCTTCATCGTCGATCCCGAGTCGAAGTTCGAACGCATCTGGAGCGTGGCGCAGGAATACTGGGGCGAGGCGCCCTACCCCAACGTGACGGCGGTCGGCGTGACCTGGCTGTACGGCTTCCAGTTCGAGATCAAGGTGGTGGCGAAGCTGCCGGCCACGGCCTGACGCCCTTAGTCATCCGGCGATAGATCATCACTGGCGGCGCGGTCATCCTCGCGCAGGTCGTTGCTGCCGAAGCCGAGATCCTGGACATGGTCGACCGGAGACGACCTGGCCGGGGGCAGGTCCTCGCGCGCCATGTACAGCACCACCCAGGCGCCGGCGACGGGAAGCAGCACGACCAGCGCCAGCTGGATCCAGCGCTGGCCGGCGTCGTAGAACGGCGATCTGAACAGCTTCCACGCAGCCCAGGCGTCGAGCAGCAGCACCGCGGCGCAGAGAGCGAGCAGGACCGACATCGCACTCACCAGACACAGGTGTTACGCAGCACACGCATCTCGAATCCGCGTTCGTAGTTCGACACCATGTAGCCGCAGCCGTAGGTCTTGACGAAGATACGCAGCCGGTAAGGCCTGCCACGCAGGGTGAGTGTGTGGTCGAGCCATCCCTGGTAATAGGGATCTGTTATGCGGCAACGTTCAAAGACCCCGTCGCTTCGCGACTCGAGCCACACGCGCCGGGACGGGTCGGTGTACAGGTTCAGCTGGACGGGATGACGGTCGATGAGCAAGTCCAGGCGCTGTTCGGTCAGCCGCAAGCGCGCGAGCATGACGACAAGGACGACGGTCATCATGAGCAGGACGACGATGTCCTGGTTCCACAGTTTCTGCAGCCAGATGCCGGCGACCAGGACGCCGAGCAAACGCAGCCACTTGATCCAGCCCTTCCATTGACCGTCCGGCTCGCCCGTACTCACATTGCTCATGCCCGCCTTTATCGCCAAGATCCGAGGCAGTTTAGAACGTAAATATCCACACGGCAATACATCCCGCATATTCAGGAAGGTGAGGATTGGCGCACTTTCAGCAGGCTTTCTTTGGCATCATGGGAGCTACCCCAACGGTTCAAGGTGCCACGTCATGAAATGCTTCGCACGTTCCCTGCTGCTATCCCTTTTTGTCTTCACTGCCGCGGCCCCGGCCTTGGCCTGCGCCGTCCTGTCGCCCGAACAGGTCGCCCAGAAGCGCAAGGAAGGGCTGGAAACGATGAAGAAGGACGTGCGCGCGCTGATGGACGAGGCCGACCAGGTGTTCATCGGCTACCTGGGCAAGCTCACCTATCGTGTGGAAACCCGCGAGCCGGAGGCGCGCTTTCCCAATATCGTGCACGTGAACCAGGCCCACTTCCGCAACGTGCAGCAGATCAAGGGAGCGTACAAGGACGACCAGCCGCTCGAATTCGTCACTAGCCAGACCAGGATCGTGGTCGGTTGCGGCTACCGGGACATCCGCGACAGCAACCCAGGCGATCACGGCGCCGGCGAAACCTTTCTCGTCTACGCCAAGGACGGCAAGATCCTCAGGACCAGCCTCCTGCCCCATGCCCCGGTCGGCCTGATGGACGGCCAGCAGGAAGCCGACTTCCTGCGCACCGCCCAGTAAAGTTTCAGGTGCCCTTGTTCGCCACGTACTGCTCGTAGCCACGCGCCCGCAGCGCGCAGGCCGGGCAAGTGCCGCAACCGTGGCCCCAGGGATGGGCGGCGCCGCGTTCGCCCAGGTAGCAGGTGTGGGTGTCGAAGCGGATCAGGTCCACCAGCGCAGCGCCGCCGCAATCCTCGGCCAGCTGCCAGGTCTGGGACTTATCGATCCACATCAGCGGCGTCTCGACCTTCAGGCGCGTCGCCATGCCCAGGTTCAGCGCCACCTGCAGCGCCTTCATGGTGTCGTCGCGGCAGTCCGGATAACCGGAGAAATCGGTCTCGCACATGCCGCCCACCAGCACGTTCAGGCCGCGGCGGTAGGCCACGGTGGCAGCCACCGTCATGAACAGCAGGTTACGTCCCGGTACAAAAGTATTCGGCAAGCCGTTTTCCTGCATCGCGATGGCCACGTTGCTGGTCAGGGCCGTATCCGAGATCTTCGAGATCAGGCCGAGGTCAATCATGTGGTCCTCGCCCAGGCGCGCATCCCACTCCGGGTTCAGGGCGCGCATCTTTGCCAGCAGCGTCGGGCGCACCTCCAATTCGATGGCGTGGCGCTGGCCGTAGTCGAAGCCGATCGTCTCCACGCGCGCATAGCGCTGCAGCGCCCACGCGAGGCAAGTGGTGGAATCCTGGCCGCCGCTGAAGAGGACGAGCGCGGTGTCATTCGTTTGCATGATCGGAAGTCGTTAGGGAAGAAACGGCGAATTCTGGCATAAAACAAGGCTACACGTACACTGTCCGCCCCCGCACGGCTGGGCTTAGCGTCCGTCATCGTTTTTGCCAATCCGTTAAGATTGCAATGAACCTTTTCGTCGGAGTACCATGTTTCCTGCAAGATCGATCCCGCGCCGTTTGCGTCCCCTGCCCCGCCTGCTCGCAGGCCTTGGCGCGCTGGTATTTGCCACGGCATTGCATGCCCAGGGGATCGATTACCAGGTGCGCATCGACGCCCCGCGCCAGATCGAAAACATGCTCGAGGAAAACCTCGACCTGATGCGCTGGCGCGGCAATCCGCGCGTGGATATGGAACAGCTGCAGCGCCTGGTCAAGGAAGCGCCGGAACAGGCCAAGACTTTCATCGCCACCGAAGGATATTATTCGCCCAAGATTTCCGCCGGCCTCGACACCAGCGGCCCGCGCCCGGTGGCGCGCGTCATCGTCGATCCGGGCCCGGCCACGGTGGTCGGCGACGTCGACCTGGTGCTGCAGGGCTTCGCGCCCATCGACAAGGGCAGCGCGCCCTTCGACGCCGGCGCCCTGCGCCAGCGCTGGCAGCTGCCGGTAGGAAGCCGCTTCCGCCAGGCCGACTGGGAAGCGGCCAAGCGCGAGCTGCTGCGGGAAGTGGCGCAGACGCGCTTTCCGCGCGCACGCCTGGTCGAGACCAGCGCCACCGTCGATCCGGAAGAGCAGCGCGCCCTGCTGCACGTCGTCATCGACAGCGGACCCGAGATGCGTTTCGGCGAGCTGCGCATCCGCGGCCTGAAGCGCTATCCGCGCGAAGTCATCACCAACCTGAACAAGATCAATCCGGGCGACGAATACAGCGAGGCGGCGCTGCAGGCCCTGCAGTCGCGCCTGCAGGACACCGGCTACTTCAGCAGCGTGGAAGTGAGCGCCGACCTGCGCGCCGTGCTCAATGCCGAGATCCAGGACCTGAAGGACGGCGACAACGACACCGACGGCAACCCGGCCACGCCGGAACCGCCCACCGGCCCCACGGTGCTGCCGGTGCTGGTGCGCGTCACCGAGAACCTGCGCAAGAACGTCGAGGTCGGCCTCGGCTTCTCGACCGACACCGGCGCCCGCGCCCAGGCCAGCTACGACGACCTGAACGTGCTCGGCAAGCGCATGAAGTCCGACCTGATCTACGAACAGAAGCGGCAGACCGCGCGCGTCGACTTCTTCTGGCCGACCACGCCCAAGGGCTACAACGACAGCGTCGGCGCCGGCGTCGAGCGCAACGACGTGCGCGGCGAGATCACCACGCTGGCGACCATCGCGGCGCGCCGCCAGTGGGGCACGCCGCTGCTGGAACGCAGCCTGACGCTGGAAGCCCTGGTCGAGAAGCGCGAAGTGCCGCCGAAGGAGCCGACCACCACGCGCAGCGTGCCGCTCACCTACAGCATCACCAAGCGAAAGCTCGATAGCCTGATCCAGCCGACCAACGGCTACGTGCTGCAGGGCCAGCTGGGCGGCGCCCTGCTGCCGATCCTGACTGACGAAAAATTCCTGCGCCTGTACACGCGCGCCCAGATGTTCAAGCCGCTGGGCGAGGCCGGCACCCTGGTCCTGCGCGGCGAATTCGGCGCGGTGGCGGCCAAGGAAAAGCTGGGCGTGCCCTCCACCTTCCTGTTCCGCGCCGGCGGCGACCAGTCGGTGCGCGGCTACGGCTACCGCGAACTGGGCGTGCGCGAGAACGGCGCCATCGTCGGCGGCAAATACCTCATTACCGCCAGCGCCGAATACCAGTACTACTTCCGTCCGCCCTGGGGCGTGGCCGTGTTCTACGACGCCGGCAACGCCGCCGACAAGGTGGGCGACCTGAAACCGAAATCCGGCTTTGGCGTCGGCGCGCGCTGGCGCAGCCCGGTCGGCCCGATCAACGTCGACCTGGCCTATGGCCACGCCGTCAAGAAAGCGCGCCTGCACTTCTCCCTGGGATTCACCTTCTGATGGACACGAACGACACTTCCCCGGACAAGACCTCGGACCCGGCGCCTGCGCACAAGGCGCGGCGCTGGCCGCGCCGCGTCGCCATCGGCCTGGTTGCCACCGGCGTGATCGTCGGCGGCACGCTCTGGTACCTGGGCCGCGAAACCACGCTGCAGATGATCGCCCAGCGCGTGGCCGCCTCCACCGGCGGCAAGCTCACGCTCACCGGCGTCTCCGGTTCGCTGTACGGCACGATGCACATCGAGCGCATCGTCTGGCGCACCGACGAGCAGCTCATGATCGCCAACAAGATCGACCTGCGCTGGTCGCCGGCGCAGATCGTTTCGCGCGGCATCCTGGTGAACAGCCTGCACGCGGCCAGCCTGCGCATGGAGACGCTCAAGGAAACCGAGGAACGCTCGCCGATGCCGGCCACGCTGGCGCCGCCCTTCCCGGTCTCGATCGACGACGCGCGCCTGAACCAAGCGGTCTTCGTGAGCAAGGGCGCGGAAACGCGCATCGACAACATCCGCCTGCGCCTGGAGGGCAGCAAGCAGCGTTGGCAGGTACGCGACGCCGCCGCCGTGACGCCCTGGGGCGATGTAGCGGCAAACGGCAGCATCGGCGCCCAGCGCCCGTTCAAGCTGGATGCCACAGCCAGCCTGACCCAGTCGCAGGCGAAAGCCGGCGCGAGGGCTGCCCAGCTGCGCCTGAAGGTTGGCGGCGACCTGGAGACCACCCTGGTCGACGCCACCGGCCAGGCCGGCCGCGCCGTGGGCGACGCCCACTTCGCACTCTCGCCCTATGCCGAGATTCCGCTGCGCGAGATGCGCATCAATGGCCGTAATGTCGACCCGGGCTTCTTCAACCCCTCGCTACCGACCGCCGACCTGACCTTCGCCATCGCCGGCAAGCTCGATGCGAATCGCAACATCAGCGGCAGCGTCAACATCACCAACGACGGCCCGGAAGGCACGATCGACCAGCAGCGCCTGCCCCTGCGCAGCATGCGCGGGCAACTGGGCGGCAACCTGAATGCGCTGCAGGTGTCCGACGTGCTGATGGACTTCGGCGCCGCCGGCCGCTTTACCGGTACCGGCGGGGTCCAGCGCGACAAGGATGAGGAGGGCCTCGGCACCGCGCGCTTCACGCTGCACACCGACCGCTTCGACCTGAAGGGCATCTACGGCAGCATGAAGCCGACCGCGATCCGCGGCGATATCCAGGTGACGAACGCCGGCGAGGTCCAGACCCTGCAGGCCAACCTGGCGGACAAGGCGCTGCGCCTGGCCGCGCTGGCGACGCTGGAGAAGAACGTCGTCACGGTGCGCGAAGCACGCTTGTCGAGCGGCGGCAGCCGTGTCGACGTCACCGGCAACATGAACCTGCTGGAAGACAAAGCCTTCAAGGCCAGCGCCATGGCGAGCCGCTTCAACCCGGCCGACTTCGGCGACTTCCCGGACGCCGACATCAATGCCAATGTGAACGTCGCCGGCGCCCTGGCGCCAGCCTGGCGCGTGGACGCCGACTTTGCCGTGCGCCGCAGCCGCTTGATGAACCAGGCGCTGTCGGGCGAAGGCAAGCTGCATGCGGACGCCAAGCGCATCAGCGGCATCGATGCCGACCTGGCATTGGGACAGAATACCGTGGCCCTGAACGGCGCCTTTGGCGGCGCGGGCGACAAGCTGCAGTGGCGCCTGGACGGCCGCCAGCTGTCGGCCGTGCGCAGCGACCTGTATGGCGCCGTCACGGCCAGCGGCGTCGCCACCGGCACCATGGCTGCGCCCCGCACCACCTTCGAGGTCAACGCCAACAACCTCGGCTGGGTCGCGGCCCAGCGCAAGAATGCCAACGGCAGCCTGCGCGCGAGCGGCGAAGCCTGGCTGGCCGGCAGCGACAATGCGCGCTTCGTCGAAGCGAAGGTCAGCGGCACCGCCCAGCGCTTCAACCCGGCCGCCTTCGGCTCGCCCCTGGCCGGCGCGATCAACGGCGCCTTCGACGCCAGCGGCCGCAGCGGCGCCGACTGGCGCGGCGCGCTCGACCTGCGGGTGCAGGACTCGACCTTGTCGAACTCCCCTCTGTGGGGCCATGCAAAGCTGACGGCCGACCGCCGCCACGTGTCGAACGCCGACGTCGACCTGCACGTCGGCGCCAACGTGGTTGCCGCCAAGGGCAGCTTCGGCGCGGGCAACGACCGGCTGGGCTGGCGCATCGACGCGCCGCAGCTGGCCGCCCTCGGCCCTGATTTCGCCGGCGTGCTGCGCGGCCAGGGCAGCCTGTCCGGCACCATGGACACGCCTTCGCTCACCGCAGCGCTGGAAGGCCAGAACCTGCGCCTGCTCGGCACCCACAGCATCCGCGCGCTGCGCGCGAATGCCAACCTCGGCTCGGGACGCGGCGCGCGCGATGCGCTGGCGAGCGATATCCAGATCACCGAGTATGTGAGCGGCGACACCCGCGTCGCTTCGGCCAGCTTGAAAACCGAAGGCACGCGCGGCGCCCACACCCTGCGCGCGGCCGCCGTCGGCGACGCATTCGACGCCAATGTCGAGGTGCGCGGAGGCTGGACCGGCGACACCTGGAGCGGCACGCTGGCTGCCCTGCAGAACCGCGGCCGCTATGCGATGTCGCTGCAGGCCCCGGTCCCGCTGCGCATCAGCGGTGCCAAGGGAAGCGGCGTGATGGGCCTGGCCAAGCCGGAAACCCTGGCCTTCAACGGCGCCGTGATCCGCCTGCCGGCCGGCAGCATCACCGTCGATTCCCTCGTCAAGAATGGCTCGCGCTGGAACAGCCGCGGCCACGCGGACAACGTACCGCTCACCTACCTGGCGCAGTTCTCGCCCGCGATCCGCGACAACGCGCGCGGCGACCTGACCCTGGGCGCGCAATGGGCGCTCGACCTGCGCACGGCGACGGCCACCGGCGGCGCCCCGGCGCTGGACGGCATGGTCCACGTGTTCCGCGAAAAAGGCGACGTCATCGCCGGCAGCGACCAGCCAGTCCCGCTCGGCCTGCGTACCCTGGATGCGCGCGCCAATGTGCAGGGCGGCGCGCTGCGCGTGGCCGTCAACCTGGACGGCACCCGTACCGGCAGCGCAAAACTGGACGGCAGCGCCCAGCTGCTGCAGGGGCGCCTAGACCGCGATAGCCCGATGCGCATGCGCCTGGATGCGAACATGGGCTCGATCGCCTGGCTGGCGTCCTTCGCCGGCCAATCGGGCCTGGAACTGGACGGCGCGCTGCGCCTGGCAGTCCAGGGTTCCGGCACCATCGGCAACCCGCGCCTGGACGGCAGCGTGCAGGGCGACCGGCTCGCGGTGCGCTGGCCGGAGCAAGGCGTGCGCCTGCAGAACGGCGAACTGCGCGCGGGCCTGGCCGGCGACCAGCTGCAGCTGCAGCGCCTGTACTTCCAGGGCCGCCAGGGCAGCGCGTCCGCCGAAGGCTCGCTGCGATTTTCCAGCGGCCTGGCCGCGGCCGACCTGCGCCTGACCCTCGATAAACTGGAAGCCCTGTCGCGCCCCGACCGCACCGTGGTCCTGAGCGGCAAGGCCTCGCTGGTGCGCGATGCCGAGCGTTTTGCGCTGGAAGGCAATGTGCGCGCCGACCGCGCCCTGATCGAATTCGCGCCCCAGGGCCGCCCGACCATGTCGGACGACGTGATCGTGCTGGGCCAGGGCGGCGCCAAGCCGGTCCCGTCGAACAAGAAGGAAGAACTGCCGCTTACCGTCGACCTGCGCGCCGACCTGGGCGAAGAGTTCCGCCTGCGCGGCCTCGGCATCGACGCCACGCTGGCCGGCAACGTCCGCGTGCGCAAGGTCGGCGCAGGCGCGCCGCGCGTGAACGGCACCATCCGCGCGGTCGAAGGCAACTACGCTGCCTATGGCCAGAAGCTGGCGATCGAACGCGCCGTCATCACCTTCAGCGGCCCCTACGACAACCCGGCGCTCGACGTGCTTGCGGTGCGCCGCCGGCCAGAGGGCGAGCAGCTGTCCGAGACCAATGTCGAAGCGGGCGTGCAGGTGCGCGGCACGGCGCAGTCGCCGCAGGCGCGGCTGGTGTCGACCCCGAACGTGCCGGACAGCGAGAAACTGTCCTGGCTGGTGCTGGGTCACGGCATGGAAGGCACGAGCGGCAACGAGAAGGACGTGCTGGCGGCCGCTGCCGGCGCCCTGCTCGGCGGCAAGGGCGGCACCGGCGGCATCACTCAGAAGCTGGCCACCTCGCTCGGCGTGGACGAACTGGGCCTGAAGCAGGCCAACGGCACCGCAACCGGCCTGGAAAGCACGGTGGTCACGGTCGGCAAGCGCATCTCTTCGCGCGCCTACCTCAGCTTCGAGCAGGGCGCGACCACGGCTTCGAGCCTGGTGCGCCTGCGCTACAAGTGGAGCCCGAAGATCACGCTGCAGTTCCAGACCGGCACCAACACCGCGCTGGACGTGCTGTACTCCTGGGCCTTCGATTGATGAAGCTGGGCTAATCCTTCTTGAAAAAGGATTAGCCGGATTAATGCAGGACGCTCGGCTTCGGATCGGGCACCGGATCTTCGTCGCCGGCAGGCGTGTGGGTGTGGCCGGGCTGGTGGTGCGGATGGGGCGTATCGAAGGGCTCGGGCGCCGGTTCCTCGATCGGGGCCGGGTCCGGCGCGCGATGCGCCCTCAGGGGAACAGCCGCAGGAAACGCTGCGTTCATGGCGGAAATCTCCTCATCAAGAGCGGAGCAAATACCTTACCAGAATGCCCCAGGGGCCGCCGTTCGCTGCCTTCCCGTGTGCGAAGCGGCTACAATGATGGGCTCGAACCTATCAGCGCACCATGGAAGACCTTTCGATCACCACCCTCGCCCTGCTCGTCCTGACCCCGCTGCTGGTCTGGCGCGTCTACAACCGCATCAAGGCACGCATGGTGCGCCAGCGTTCGATCGTCTCGCGCCACTACACGGGCGTGCTGGTGTTCGGCGCCATGATCCTGGTGCCGCTGGTGCAGCTGTTCGACAGGCCGGTCAACATGGCTGCCCTGCTGGCCGGCGCCGCCTTCGGCACCGGCTGGAGCATGTGGGCGCTCAAGCACACCCGCTTCGAGGATACCGAGCAGGGTTACTTCTTCACGCCGCCGGCGCGGCTGGGCATCCTGATGGCGATGATCTTGGTGGCGCGCATCCTCTACCTGGGTGTGGAAATCTATGCCAACCAGGGCAAGGGTGTCCCGGTGCCGCGCCTGACCGACGAACCACTGACCATGCTGTGCGTGGGGCTGACGGCGGGCTACTTCGAGTGGTATTCGATGGGACTGCTGCAGTGGCGCCGCAAGCTGCGTAAGGCGATCGACTTCGAATAAGCGCGCGGGAACGAACCGTCCGAGATACCACCGATGTGGCGAGCGATCGAGTGCTGACACCCCGTAAAAAGTCACCAGCCGCGTTGCCGCTCCGGCCGTTTGTCTGATACTGATTGCACGTCTGTTACGGACTCAAAGCGGACCTGTCGGGCAGACAGTTACCTACTGCGCGAAATCGAGCCGAGATACCGCTCGATTTCGTCGGGTTGAGCGTGACTTACCGTGTCCTCAATCGTTTCCAGCGCTTGGAAACCACCGAACCTTTTGATGGACTGAAGTTCTGTTAAAGAGAGCTGACGTCCAAGTTTTGCCTCGCAACACGCGACGATCCTCGTCTGCCACTCTGCTACTAGCGGCTGGTTATCCATTGCATGTTCCAATATATGGCATCTCAAATCTGGCCATCTTAGGTGCGCTTCTGCCGGATGCTGACGTGTCCAGGCGTTGCTACCCGACCAGACATACACTCTCGACGATCTTATAGGTCGACACCGGTGCTAGTCTGCATCTTCGTCGCATCTTTGGTACGCTTTAGCTTGGGCTCGAGAGTTGCGCACTCCTCGTGGGTGAAAGGAATTGCGTCTGGATCGCTCATTGCAGCGTCAGTGATTTCAGCGTCTTCTTCCATACTGGGAACAAAAGTTCCCGGCTTAAGCTTCGGCATATAATTTACTCTTCCTTCTGAGAGTCAGAATTCGCCCCACCGGACGTTCAGGTCATCGTTGGTCGGAGAATAACACTCTGCCAGTTGCTACAACCTGGCCCCCTTCTACAAGACGGAATGCTGTTCCAGGCGCAAGCGTTGAGTAATCGACTCCGGGATACATCAACACGGCGGTTGCAACTGTTGTATCACCCGGGTATGCGACGGCTCGACTCGACTCTACGAATACAACCCCAAGGAGTTCGCTGGATTCAGTTATCAAATGGGGACGGTAACTGCCCGTCGTTAAATCTACTGAGGACTTCCTCCCACCCGATGCTGTCGGTGTGAAGTACACCTCAACTTGCAAGCGCTGTGATGTGTCCATGAATTTCCCTACCGTTTGCGGTCGGCCATTGATTTGCGAGCAACATGGTCCGCTTCTGGCCGGTTGCTGCCGTTCAGGTACGTCAGCTGTCGACCCTAAGTAGGCCTTGCGTTCTTCTCTTCGAACTTTCGAATATAGTCCTCAACCGGAAGTGCTGTTCCTGCAACCTCGACTGCTCCAGTCAACTTGCTCACTAGGATCGGCCCATTGCCTACTAGCGCATGAATAATGTCTCGCGTCGCGACGAAATCCGGCGTCTGATAGGTGTATGCCAGCGTCGCTGAGGTTTCGAACAGGTGAGGCATCAGCACAAGGTCGTCGCCACATTGTTGTGCTATCCGAGCTAGACACTGCTCGGCAAGAGCGCGGCAATTCACATCACTAAGCATTTTGACTCCTATGGAATGACCAGTTCTAGCCGCGTCCGGCCGTCAAGTGCACGGAAGGTGTCGACCCAAAGCGGACCTCAAGGACTGAGAAGCGTTTGTGCTTCTGCAGTCCAATCGATGCCGTCATCGAGAGCAAAGTTGAGGAAGTCAGTGACTGACGAGTCGGACAAGATTCGGTTTGTCAGGTCGTTGAGCCGCGCATCGATATCAGATGGAACGTCGTCACTGCACTGGATGCCAAGTGCAGGGTACGTCCCTAAGTATTCGACCTTTATTACGTCAATTCTGAGCACTGGAAAATCGTCTTTTAGTGCTTCAGAGAGTCGGTGCCGGAGCCAGGTCAGCAGCGCCACAAGCATCCCACAATTCTTTACTGTTCCCAGCCATTCGCCTAATGAAGGCGGTTCGATAATTGTGTAGCCGACATCACTCATCTGTTGACCATTAGGTAAGGTTGGCGAACGGCCGCTTCTGGCCAACAGCGGCCGTAGCTGGACAATGCTTAATCATGCGGTTTATGCAAGCTTCTAAAATCGTCCAACAAGGATGGGAGGGACGTCGGCTCAACTTCAAAACTGCCGGTCACAGTAACCGGCCATGGCGTACTGTCGACATAGCGGTACCGGCGCAGGAAAACCTCTCCCACAAAATGACCAAGCTTTCCCAGGGACCGGATCGTTAGAAGGAACTCATCCGGGCTCGAACTCTTAAGCGTCACGGAACCTGTACGCGTCTTTTCCATCGTCGCAAGCTGCTCGACAAAATCCCAAAGGCTAGGCTCTTCCAGCCACACTTGGTCGTATCTTCCACTGAACCCTCCCAGCGTTACCTGGACGGAGACCCGCACGTCACCTGCCAGCGGCACATCCTTTGGCGTTCTCTCCAATTCAACAATCTCAACGAAATCGGTAGGTGAACCTATATGCATCTGGATCTCCTAATTCCCTTCCTGACAGCTAGTGAACAGAACATAAACGCTGAGCGGCCATCGTCGGCTTTTGGCCGACAGCGGACGCTCAGTACGATTCAGTCTACCAAGTCGTTGCCATCCAAGCAACTAAGCCCTACGCTCTGCGAGAGCAAGGTCGCCCGCTACTAGTCCAAAAGTAAATCGGCATGCTGCTACAACGTTGCACGCAAGCCGCGTCCGTGCCAGCTGGACATCAAACCGAAATCGAGCGATGGTAGCCTGTCCACGCAGAACGCATCTTCGCAGCCGAAAAACATGCGCTGGCAAATGCGGCAGTCCATCAGCTTCGACCCACCAATCCACACAGGAGCAGCGAACATGGGATACGTGAAGACGAAAGACGGTGTTGATATCTTCTATAAGGACTGGGGCCCGCGAGATGCGCAGGCCGTCTTTTTCCACCACGGCTGGCCCCTCAGCGCCGACGACTGGGATAACCAGATGCTGTTCTTCCTGGGCCAGGGATTCCGGGTAATCGCGCACGACCGGCGCGGACACGGGCGTTCCACCCAGGTCGCGGACGGCCACGACATGGACCATTATGCCGACGATGTCGCCGCGGTCGTCGAGCACCTCGGCGCCCAGGGCGCTGTCCATGTGGGGCACTCGACCGGCGGCGGCGAAGTCGTGCGCTACATCGCACGCCACCGCGAAGACCCCGTCCCCAAGGCAGTCCTGGTCAGCGCCGTGCCGCCGCTGATGATGAAGACGGAAGCCAATCCCGACGGTACGCCAAAGGAAGTGTTCGACGATTTCCAGGCGCAGCTCGCGGCGAACCGGGCGAAGTTCTACCATGACATCCCGTCGGGCCCCTTCTATGGCTACAACCGCCTGCTGACCAAGGCGTCCGAACCGACCATCCTCAACTGGTGGCGCCAGGGCATGATGGGCGGGGCCAAGGCGCACTACGATGGCATCGTCGCCTTCTCGCAAACCGATTTCACCGCTGACCTGCAAAGCATCGACATCCCGGTGCTGGTCGTGCATGGCGACGACGACCAGGTCGTTCCCTACAAGGCCTCGGGGCCACGTTCCGCCGAGCTGCTCCGCAACGGCAGGCTCAAGACCTACAAGGGCGCACCGCACGGCATCCCGACCACGCACGCCGACGAATTGAATGCCGATATCCTGGCGTTCATCCGCGATCGAGGCTAGGCCCGGCACGGCCGTCACAGCCGAAAGAGTGATCCTCCAGGGGCATCCGCCTGGAGGAATTCCATCGCAATACGCATCCAGCATGAAATGCGACCACCGCCGGGGATTTGTAGACACGTATTTCTAGACAAGCTATTCTAGAAGGAAGAACAGCAGGGCTGAACAGGCCTGCATTGCCAACATCTTCCAGGAGTGTCCATGCGCCGTTGCGTCATCTTTTTCTCCGCACTTCTCCTGACAGGTCCGGCCTTGGCGGAGCCGCAAGCTGCCGCCGCGCGCGCAGCCACGGTGCAAGCGATCGCCAACGAGCTGAATACCTCGTACATCGATGCCGCGAAAGCCCGGCAGCTGGCAGGCGTTCTACAGCGGACCGATTTCGCCAAGGCGAAGACTGACGAGGCCTTTGCGGACATGGTGACGCAGCTAATGCAGGACCAGGCGAAAGATCTCCATCTACGTCTCTTCTACAACGCCGAGGCGCTTCCGGAACAGCGCAGCAGCCAGCCTTCCCCGGCTGACGTCGCCCAACGCCAGCAGCGGCTTCGCAAGGCAAACTACGGGATCGACCGCGTCGAACGCCTGCCCGGGAATATCGGCTACCTCAAGACGAGCTTCTTCGCTGCTGCCGGCGACTCCGCGCCCTTCATCGGCGCCGCAATGACGCTGCTGTCCAATGCCGATGCACTCATCATCGACCTGCGGGAGAATGACGGCGGCTCCACCGATGGCGTGCCGCTACTGGCGAGTTATCTGTTCGATGAGCGGGTCCATATCGCCGACCTGTACCGGCGCGAGGGCAACCTCACCGAGCAGCAATGGACCTCGCTGGCGGTACCGGGCAGCCGCTTCGGTGCAGAAAAGGATGTCTATCTGTTGACGAGCAAATCGACGTTTTCAGCTGCCGAGGGCCTGGCCTTCGCCCTGCAAAACAAGAAGCGTGTCACGATCGTTGGCGAGACGACCCGTGGCGGCGCCCATCCTGCGCGCATCAAGAAAATCAATGCGCACTTCCGCCTGATGGTGCCCACCTCCACGGCCCGGGATCCGGTCACGCTCAAGGACTGGGAAGGCGTCGGCGTGGCGCCGGACATTGCCGTGCCCGCAGCGGAAGCACTGGCCCGGGCCCAGCTGCTCATCCTGAAAAAGGCGCAGGCAGGCACGCAGGATGCGAAGGCCGGGGCGGAACTACAGAAGCGGATCGACGAGCTGGTTTCGCAGCAGCCATAAGTAAAAAGGGGAGCCACTCGGCTCCCCTCCCCTCACGCGGCCTTCGCCTCGTCCTTCCTTCGCTGCAGCACGAAGATCGGCTGCGCCCACTGCACATCCTTCTTCTTCTTGCTGGTGATGAGCGTCAGCTCCGACGGATCGTACACGTCCGTGTTGTGCGTCAGCGGCGTCGTCATCAGGTACTGGGCGTCGGTGTTCTTCAGGAACTCGCCCACCAGCTGAATGTTGCGGATGTCCAGGTGGGCAAACGGTTCGTCGATGAACACGAAGCCGCCCGAGCCTTCTTCGGACTTCAGCAGACCGATGAGCAGCACCAGCGACTTCATCACCTGCTGGCCGCCCGAAGCTTCGCCGTCGTTCATGCCGATCTGGTCCTTGCCGTCGAACTTGAAGCGCACGTGCAGGCCGGCCTGGGCCAGCTGGACGTCGTCGTTCTCCAGGCGCACCGGGTCGGCCTGCACGTCGATGCCGGCCAGCTCGCCCAGCTCCTTGATGTTCTTCGAGTAGGTCTTGATGGTGTAGCGCAGGCGCTCGATGTAGGCCCCGCGTGCGTTGGCCGTGGCCTCGATCGCGCGGTTGTTCTGGTAGCGGCGCTCTTCGGTTTCGTTCTGGCGGCCGGACAGCTGGTCGCTCAGGCGTGCGTACTGGTCGATCACGGTTCTGTCCTGTTCCCAGTCGTCGCGCGCCAGCGCGTGCTCGAGCGTCGACAGGCGCAGGTTGACCTGGTGCGCGTTCTGGTGCTTGGACACGATGGCGCCGCGCCAGCCCGCATTCTTCCAGTTCTTCGGCACATGGCGCCAGCCCTTGCGCAAGGCCAGCAGGGCCTGCGCGTGCTCGCTGCGCTGCTCGATGGTGCGGCGGTTGTTCAGGCGCATGCCCGCTTCCGCTTCCGACAGCGCCATGCGCGCGTTCTGCCACACGGTATCGGCGCGCGTGCGCGCCACCGTGGCGTTCTTGGTCAGCATCGACAGCTCGCCGAGGCGCGCCCCCACTTCCAGGCGCTCGGCGCGCAGCGGCTGCAGTGCACGTGCGGCTTCCTCGAACTCGGCCTGGCGCGCAGCCAGTTCCTTGGCGGCGTCGACGCCGGCGATGCGGCCCTTGAGCGCGCCCACTTCAGCGGCGAGCTTGCTGATCGCGAGCGTCAGCGCGTCTTCCTGCGCTTCCAAACTAGGGAGCGACTTCTGGATCGCCTCGAGACGCTGGGTCTTGCCGGCCGAGCCGAAGCGGTAGCGCGAGGGCTCGACGAACAGCGAGCGGCCGCCGCGGCGTTCGCGGTGGTAGGCGTCCGGCGTGATCCATTCGTCGGAATCCGCCTTGAAGCCGGCGTCCACCGATTCCACGCGCTCGATGCGCTCGAGCTGGTCGATCAGCCAGCCCGGCGCCTTGCTCGAAAAACGAACCACCGACAGCAGGCTGCTGTCCTTGACCACCGGCGCCTCGACGCAGTCGGGCACGATGAAGTGGCGGTAGCGCTCCTTCTCGGCCAGGCGGTAGGCCGCCGGGGCATCCTTGGCTTTCTCCAGCAGCACGACCGAGGCGTAGCCGCCGAGGACACCCTCGACCGCGCCCTGCCATTTCGGGTCCGTCACTTCGACGATGTCCGACAGCATGGCGTGGGCAATGCCCTCGTCGCGCAGGGCGCGGCGCATCTGGCGCTGCGCTTCCGGCTCCGGCATCGCGCTCTTGCCCTGCAGGGCCGAAATGGTGGCCAGCTCGCCCGCGATCTTCGCGGCGATGTTGTCACGCGCCGCCTTCTGCTTGGCCAGCTCCGCTTCTTTTTCGTTGAGCTGGTTGGCCACCTCGGCCAGGTCGGCGCCGGCGTCCGCGGACAGCTTCTGCAGGCGTTCCTTCTGCTCGGCCAGGCTCTCCAGGGGTTTCAGTTTCTGGTTGATCGCTGTCAGGCGGCTCGCCAGCTCGGTCGCTTCCTGCTCCAGCTGAGTTTCCTGCTTCTGCGCTTCGGTCAGGGCGCGCTGCTGGGCGGCCAGCTGCTGGCGCTTCTCGGCCAGGATCGAATCGGCCTGCAACAGCGGCTTGCGCGCTTCCTTGAGGTTGCGGCTAGTGAATGCGGCCTTTTCGCGCGCCTCGTGGTACTCGAGCGCCGGCAGCACGTCTTCCTGCAGCTCGCGCTTTTCCTTGTGCAGGTCTTCCCACTGGTGGTAGTTGGCCACGCGCAGGCGCAGGCCTTCCAGGTTGATGCGCGAAGTTTCCAGTTCCGCCTCGAAGCGCTTCAGTTCCGTCTCGGTGTCGCGCTGGTGGCGCTTGGCTTCGTCGTAGGCGTCCAGCACTTCCTTGTCGCCGAAGACCTGGAACACCAGGTCGAGCAGCTGGCGCGGCGCGTACTCGCACAGCTTGTCCGTCTCGCCCTGCTCCAGCGCCAGCACTTTCGACATCGCCGGCGACAGGCCAGCCGAGGCCAGGCGCTTCTTGTAGTTCTCGACGCCGAGCCAGTCGGTGGCTTCGGTGACTTCCTCGATCTCGACGTTCCCCGGTCGCATCAGGTACTGGCGCTTCCAGTCGCCACCGTTCTTCTGCACCTGGCAGAACAGGGTCACTTCGTCGTCGGCGAAGAAGCCCGAATGGCGGAACGGCCGGTTCGACAGCTGTTTGCCGACCGGTTTATTGTCGACCACGGCGCGCAGCCAGGCGCTCTGCTGGCCCGAGTGGCGCGCATAGTGCTTGTAGGTGCGGCCCATCGAGCAGTCCAGGCCAAACAGGGTGCGCAGCGCGTCGAGCAGCGTGGTCTTGCCGGAGCCGTTCTGGCCGGCGATCGTGATGATCTTGGCGTCCAGCGGGATGTTCTTGATCCGCTGCCAGTAATCCCAGTGGACCAGTTCGAGTGATTTGATGTGGAACATGGGCTTGCCTTAATTCGGGGTTTCTTCGTCAGGCGCGTCTGCAGCTGCTTCGGCTACTTCAGCGACCGCGTCATTCGCCGCGTCGATCTTGCGCGGTGCAGCCGCCAGCGGCGCGCGCTTGAACACCTCGGCCAGCGCGCCGTTGATGATGCGTTCCTTCAGCAGGTCGGTGTCCATCATCAGGTCCAGCAGCGGGCCTTCCAGGATCACGTCGCCGCGGCGCTCGATGAAGCCGAGCTTCGACAGCACGCCCAGATTCATGTCCATGCGGGTCTTCTTGCCCAGCTTGTCACCGAAGTCGGACAGCAGCGCGGTGTACGAGATGCCGATCGAGGTGTCCTCGGCGCGCGGGATCGGCGCATCCTTGTCGAACATGTCGGTCTGGTCGTCGTCCACCGTGACGTGGGTCTCCTGGCGCTCGCGCTTGGGCAGGATGATCTGCGCCCACAGCACTACCAGCAGGGCCACGCCGTCGCGGGTCAGGCCGAAGTTATTGTTCTGCCAGATGTCCTTGGCGCCGAAGATCTTCGGCTCGACATTGCGGTGCAGGGCGATCGTCACGTGGTCGGCATACACGTTGTCGAGCAGCTTCAGGCCGGATTCCAGCAGGCGCTTGTCGACTTCGATGCGGAAGGCTTCGTCCGACAGCGCGCGCTTGACCATCTTGTCGTCGCGGCGCAGGGTCTGGTGCGTCAGCAGGCGCGCGATCAGGATTTGTGCGTCGTCATTCATCGGAAGGGCTTTCAGTATTCAGTGAGAGAGTGGCGATCGACATCGCCGCCACTTCGGGATCGTCGAGCTGGATCATGGTGTCCGTCGGCTCGAACTTCACCGGCAGGCGCGCCAGCTCGGCGGTCGCGCCCTGCAGGCTGGCCTCGGCCGCGTCGCCCAGCAGCGGCAGCAGCGAGGCGCGATAGGACGCGACGGCGAAGCTGGCCGGCAGCAGCGACTCGTGCAGCGCCACCTTCTTCGGGCCGCTCTCCGAAAATTCGGGGAAGTTGCCGAGGTTGGCGAAGTCGGCCAGCTTGGTGATCCAGTCGTTCAGCTCGACCATCATGGCCGGATTGTCGTTCACCGTCAGCGGCGCATCCTGGCCGCTCGGCAGGCCTTTCGGGCCGGTCGAGGTCACGCGCTCGAGCAGCAGTTCGGTCTCGGCCACGTCGATCATCTCGGCCGGGGTGGCGAACAGCGGCACCACCGGGCGGTCGATCGCGTCCGCGGCCAGGCTGGCCAGGTCTTCATGGGCCAGCAGCCAGCGCTTGACGTCGGTGGTCGACAGGCCGGACTGGCCCAGGTGCACGCGCTGGCGCTCGATCTGGTTCAGCGCGCGCGAGAACATGCCCTGCATGTTCAGCAGCGCACTCTGGGCGCGGCCGATCGCCTGCGCCGCCCTGTGCGTGGCCGAGTCGGCGTTCGGATCCTGCAGGATGGCGCGCAGGATCACGGAGCCCTTCTCGACCCAGTCGCAGGCCATGTGCCACTTGGCCTGCGAGGTACGCAGGCGGAATTCGGAACCCGAGGCGATCGCATCGCGGAACTCCTCGGTCAGCTCGACCAGGCGGCCCAGCAGGTGGCGCAGCTGCTCCACCGTGACGCCGCCCACGGCCTGGGCGCCGGCCACCTGCGACAGCAGGAAGCCCATCTCGGCATCGTTTTCTTCTTCCGGCTTGGCCAGGGCGATCAGGGTGTCGAGGGCGGACAGCACATTGCGCGCCAGCGGCGTGATGCGGTAGACGGCGCCCGGGCCGTCCCAGGCCAGCAGGCCATGGCCGCGCAGGCGGTTCAGCACCGTTTCCAGGCTTTCCGCCGTCAGGTAGGCCAGCTTGTTATTGATGTCGGCGCGCGAGAAGCTTGACGTGCCAGTGTCGCTGGCCAGCTCGCGCAGCACCAGCAGGCGCACCAGCACGCCGTCCTGGCTGCCGTGGAACAGCGCCGTAAAGGCCGACAGCATGGGCTGGGCGCGCTTGAGGTGGTAGACCTGCTCGATCTCGTCGGGCGACACGCCACTCTGGAAGTGCGCCTGCAGCGGATCGTCTTCCAGGGGAATCGAAAGGGAATCGTCGGCGAGCGCCGCGCCGGCAAGGTGGTCGATCATATAAGTACCGTTCTCTGGCGCGGACAGGCTCAACCGGTCCGCGGGGGCGTCAGTATAACAGTTTAGGATCGGCAATTAGCAGATCGAAAGACCCGCTCATTGCAGGAAAGACACACCAAAACATTGCCTTGATAACAAGACAATTTTGCCAAAACAAGGCGAAAGATTAGCGCTTTGTCACGGTATTCAGGGTCTGCTCGATCTGTTCCTTGTCGCCGTCCGTGTAGCGCAGCTTGACCGGATACCACTCGTGCTGGGGCGCCAGCCAGACTTCCAGGGTCTGGTCCTTCTTGTCCGCCAGCGGCTGGCGCGCTACCAGCACGGCATCGACCTCGCCCAGGCCGGTGCGCACCTTCTCGCGCTTGACCACCTTGAACACCCAGGTTTCGGCATCGCGGCGGCCGGCCACAAAGAAGGGCCATTCGGATCCCGCCTTGAACCGGTCGCCGGCGCCGCGCGCCACGGCGGCCAGCTGCCAGGTGATCGAGACGCGGTCCTGCTCGCCGCCCTTGAGCGGATACACCTGCTTGCTCTCGCTGAAGCTCAGCGTCTTCGCATCACGGTCGAAGCTGGCCGTGGTTGGGTCCTTGCGCATGCGTTTCTCGACGAATTCCGCCGGCGCCAGGCCGTAGGCGTCGACCGTGCCATGGCTGCGGTCGTCGGTGATGGTGCCCAGCACCGGCACCTTCGAGACGGCGCTGACGCTGTACTTGCCGTCGCCGGCGCGCCAGCTGACGATCGCTTCGCCCTTCAGGCCGAAGCCGCGCTGGCGCGCCTGCAGTTCGTAGTTCAGGTCGGCCGAGGGCGGCAGCTCGACGGCGCGCTTGACGGCGGCGGGCGCATCCTGCGCGCCTGCCTTGCCCAGCGCCAGCGCGAGCAGCAGAGCGCCAGTGGTGTGTCGTGTAAAACCTTGCATGTCAAATTCCTGGTTGGGTCATGGCGATCTTGTTTACCGTTTGCGTGGTCACGGCGCCGTTCGCTTCGCTGCTGCGGATCTGCACCGGCAGCCAGCCGTGCGCCGGCGAGAGCCAGATGTCGAGCCGGGTCTTGTACGAGCCCTGCTTCGGCGGACGCGCCACCCGCACGGTTTTCAAACGCCCGATAGGGGTGTCGATCTCTTCCGGCCCCACCACGTTGAAGGTGTAAACGCTGCCCCAGCGGTCTTCGCCGACGAACATGTCGATATCGCCGGAAAGCTGCGACTGGTCGCCGCGCGCAATGGCCGCCAGCTGCAGCGGCACGGTGGCCTTGTCCTGGGCGCCGGGCAGCAGCGCGTAATTGTTTTGCGAGGCCGAGAACGTCACCTTGTTGCCGGGCCAGTCGAAGTGCGTCGCCGTCATCGCGCGGCCGCGGCGCTTTTCCGTCATCTTCACCGGCGCCAGGCCGGTGTTGCCGACGTGGCCCTCGCTGGTGAGCACGAGCAGGTTCACGCGCGCGAACACGATCTTGATGCCCATCTCGATGCGCATCTGGTAGTCCCCCTGGCCGGGCTTCCACGACAGCAGGGCCTGGCCGGTCCATTTGGTGCCGTCGGCGTCGGTACGCGCCAGGTCGTACGTCAGGTCGGCGGGCGGCGGCACGTCCACCTTGTAGCGGCGGATCGTATGCACGACCGGCGCCTCGCCGGGCGCGGGCGGCGATTCGGCGGCGGCCAGCTGCGGCACTGCGGGCGCCGGCTCGACCGGCGGCCGGGTGGCCGCTGCGGGCGGCCCGGGCGGCACGGGCACGCCCACTGCATCCTCGGCGATGGCGATGGTCGGCAGCGGGACGAAGTCCGGCAGCGGCGGCTGCACCATCTGCGGCTTGGGCGGCGGCACTGGCTCGGGGGCGGGAGCGGCGGACGGCAGCGGCGGCAGCAGCGCCGTACTGACAGCCGAGCCGCCATCGCGCGCCGGCAGCGAGACGCCCAGCGTGCCCGAGGTAATCCAGCTCAGCGCCAGCCAGTGCAGCAGCACGACCAGCGTGCCCAGCACCAGCGCGCGGCGCCGCTGGGGGGAGAAAGCGGAACTCATGCCGCTAGTGTAGCCGGAGCGGGAAAGCGCCGCTTGCCGGGACGGCTTTGTCCCCTGTTAGTTATCTGCTAGTCTTAAGTATTCACCAACGGAGATCGACAATGCTCAAGCCTCCCATGCCGAACGCTGCCGGAATGACCGATACGCTGGAATTCGTCAAGAACCTGTGGGGTGGCATGAACATCCCCGGCGTCAATATGCCGGGCATGAGCGGCCCCAGCCTGTCCACGGACGAGCTCGACAAGAAGATCACCGACCTCAAGGCTGTGGAATCCTGGCTCAACCTGAACCTCGGCATGCTGCGCGGAACCATCCAGGCCCTGGAAGTGCAGCGCGGCACGCTCGCCACGCTGAAGGCCATGAGCGACAGCATGACCCAGGCAATGCAGCGCGCCGGCACCGACCCGGCAATGAGCGCGCCCTTCACGCAATTCTTCGCCCAGGCGGCCGCTACGCCCACGCCTCCCCCACCGCCGGCCCCGGCCGCGCCAGCTGATGCGGCGACCGAGCAGGCGGGTTCGGACCAGGCCGGCGCCAGCAGCGCCATGCCGGCCGCGGTCGCGTGGTGGAATTTGTTGCAGGAACAGTTCCGTCAAGCCGTCACCAGCGCCATGCCGGCACCAGGCGCCGCGCCGGAAGCATCGGATGGCGCCGGCGACGGCATGCACAAGGAAGCGCCTGCCGAGCCGAAGGTCGCCGGCGGCTCGCCGCTGGACGTGTCCGGCGGCGCGGCCCAGCCCGGGCCGGCATCCAAGCGGGTCGGACGCAATCCGCGCGTGAATCCGGACAAGCGCTGAAGCAGATGGCGGATTTCACCGGCGGCTGCCTGTGCGGCGATGTGCGTCTCGTCGCCACCGGCCGGCCCTACCGGGTCGGCCTGTGCCACTGCCTCGATTGCCGCAAGCACCACGGCGCGCTGTTCTATGCCGCGGCGATCTTTCCGCAGGATGCTGTAACGGTCAGCGGCGAGACCCGCTCCTACGCCAACCGCCACTTCTGCCCGCGCTGCGGTTCCTCGGTCTTTGCACAGAGCGAGGATGAAATCGAAGTGCACCTGGGCGCCCTCGACGCGCCGGATCAACTGGTGCCGAGCTACGAAAACTGGATCATCCGGCGCGAGTCCTGGCTGCCGCCGTTTCCGCTTGAAAAGCATTATCGCTACAACCGCGAACCGGCGGACGGCAACGACCGGAGCCGATGAACAGGCGCTTACAGCACGAACCGGTCCAGTCCGACGATGGCCGACACTGCCAGTGAAGCGACCACATAGCAAAGCAATTGATCCTTCCATTTCAGCTGGAGGCGCCTGCTTGCTTTCACTACCAGGACGATCAGCCCGCCGGCTACCAGGATCGGCAGGGTCCATTTGCCGAGACCAAAGTACATGCTGACGCGCGCCTCGTCGTTCGGATGCAGGAAGCTGACCAGGCCTGCGACCGCGCGCGAGAACGCCGCCGTGTACAGGAAGGCGAATGCCAGCGTCGAAGCCTTGCGCTGAACGATGAGATAGGCGATCACGGCCTGCACGATCGTCACGATTGGCCCTGCCACGTCGCAGAGCATCTTTTGCCACGGCTCGGCCGGCGAGCGGCTGCGCACGATATTCAGGCCAAACTGCATGTCGAGACCCAAAGCGGTTCCCATCAGCCAGTGCGCGCTTTCATGGATGAGGTTGGTGATGAAGAAAACAAGGACAAGCCAGAAGAAGAACGAAGGTTTAAATTTCATGAAACACCGGTAGGGACAGCGTTAAGAGAAGCTTGCCTGATCGTGCGAATGCACTCTACCGTATGTACGAGATAATTAACAGCTTGCAATTACTAGGAATAAAGAATGGAGAACCCGATGGATGAGCAAACGCGAGTGCGCCTGATCAAGACCGGCTGGGAATTGCACCGTGAAGTCGAGGAGCACTACAGGCGTCATCCTGCGACAAAATCAGCCGGGCCCGGCGAGCCCTGGCTGGACAAGCAGCGTTTGCTACTGGCTGACATGGCGATCCACTTGCTGCAGACGGCGCTGCAGCCAGGAGCGATCGAACTCGACAAGCTCAGGAATAACCTGCATGCGATCCTGACGATTTCGGACCAGTTCCTGCCGCAGGCCGGGCTCAAGGGGGCGACCGCGCAAATCTACGTGCCTTGAAATCAGTCAGGGCGATTCTTGAGAGCCTCCATAAAGCGCGCATGGTTTTCCTGCAGCGCTTCAGGCGTCGGGTATTTGTCGAGGAAAGCGGTCCAGAGGCCATTCATAGCTTCGCTGTCGCCAGGCTGGGGGCGTGCGACGCCGAGATCGTCCGCTATCCAGCGCTCCACGGCGTCCATATCGCCGCCGAAGCGCGCGGCCCCGTAGATGTAGCGGCCGATCGCCTCGTAGCGCATCTCGCTCGTGCTCATCTCGCGCTTCCTTTCCGTGTTTGCCTTTGTCGTCCAAACGTATTGAATATGGGTCCAGGCATCCACTGGCTTGCCATCCGCCATGGGAGGATGGAAGCGGCATTTGACAAGGCCGGCTCTGGCCGCCTCGTCCAGCGCAGGATAACCGGAGGACTTCACCATCCGCGAGTCCTTGACCCGGCCGTCCGCACCGATCAGGAAGCGCAATGTGACCGTACCTTCATGATTCTGCTTGAACTCTTCTTCCGGATAGACCGGACGCGCGCAGCTTTCGTACCTGATCATGCCTGGTGCGCCGGCGGCCGGGGTGACAGGCTTGATCTTGTCACCGCCGGCAGCCCATCCTGACATTCCCGCCAGCACCAGCCCAGCCAGGGCCTTTGCACACCGCCGGCCCGCCCATCCCGTCGATTCCAGCATATCGCCCTCCGTGAACGTCGATGGAGCAAGATTACCAGACAAAAACAGCCACAGATCATTGATGTAATCGCTAGCGCTCGCTCAACTGGCGTGCTGAACTGGCTCAACGGGGCTGCTTCCCGCCCCGCCCGTTTTCAGCAGGAATGCCCGTGTCCACTTTCGACCCTGCCAGCCTGGCGCCGGCGCACATCGCCGACCTGCGCCGCAAACTCGAGGCGGCCGGTTGCCGCCCCCCGGCGCATGCCTGCACCCTGGGGGAACTGGCCGAGGCCATCGTCGAATTCCGTCGCAGCCAGGGCATCGCCGGCCGCGGCGTGCTGGACGAGCCCACGCTGGCGCGCCTGGACAAGGTCAGCGGCGCCACCTTCCATGACGTCTTTCGCGACGAACTCGAGCTGCTGCACCCCGACCCGGATGCGCCGCCCGGCGCCAAGCTCTCGTCGCGCGCCCACAAGGCCGAGCTGGTGGGCCTGGCCCTGTCGGGCGGCGGCGTGCGCAGCGCCACTTTCGGGCTGGGGGTGCTGCAGGCGATGGCGGCGCACGGGCTGCTGCGCCACCTCGATTACCTGTCCACCGTCTCCGGCGGCGGCTTCATCGGCGGCTGGCTGTCCAAGTGCATCCACGAACAGGGCGGCGACGTGCGCGGGGTCGAGGACATGCTGGCGCAAAAGGGGGCCAATGCGAGCGGCAGCGCGGAAGCGCCGGCGATCCGCTTCCTGCGCCTGTACACCAACTACCTGTCGCCGCGCGGCGGCATGTTCAGCGCCGATACCTGGACCCTGATCGGCACCTACATCCGCAACACGGGCCTGAACCTCACCATGCTGGTGGCCTGGCTGTGCGCCCTGCTGCTGCTGCCGCGCGCCGCCGTATGGGCCGTGCACCGCATCGTCGATCCCGGCGGTCCCTGGGCCGTGTATGCCGACCTGGCCTGGATGACGGGCGTGATGCTGTTCCTGTTCGCCGTGTTCTGCATCGCCCTCTCCGTTTCCAGCAAGCCCTCCGGCTCGCGCGGGCAGCGCCGCTTCCCGCTGTCGCAGGGCGCGGTGCTGTGGTGGATCAACCTGCCGCTGCTGCTGGCCGGTTTCTTCGGCAGCCTGGGCCTGTGGCGCCACGGCGGCGAAGTGCCGTTCTGGGAACTGGGCATGCTGCCGGCCCAGCTGCAGGGCCGCGCGCACTGGCTGCTGGCGCCGGGCTTCGTCTACTTCGTGGTGTGGGCCTGCGGCTGGTACGTGGCGCACGACCGCACCAGCATCTACCGGCGCGTCGGCTACACCCTCTGCAGCGCCGCCTTCATCGCCGTGCTGGCCGTCCTGTGCGCGGCGGCGCGCGCCTTCGCGCCGGAGCTGATGCTGCACCTGATGGCGCGCGAGACCGGCGAACACGTGGTGAACGGCCTGCTGTCCCTGTCCGCGGTGCTGGTGCTGGTGGCGATCGCGCTGTGGGTAGTGCAGCGCCTGCAGCCGCGCCCGCCGTCGACGGACCTCACCCGGATCGAGCTGCTCGAAGGCGTGTCGCACCTGCTGTGCGCCCTCGGGGCCCTCACCATCGGCACCGTGCTGCTCCTGGGAGGCCTGTCGCTGCTGCCCAATCCCAGGGAGCATCCGGTGCTGAACAACGCGATTGCCCTTACCACCTTCGGCATGCCGCTGATGATGGCGCTGTTCGCCGGCACCATGACCCTGATGATCGGCCTGATCGGCCGCATGTACAGCGACGCCAGCCGCGAGTGGTGGAGCCGCCAGGGCGCCTGGGCCTGGATCTTCGCGCTGGCCTGGGTCACCATGTTCGGCGTCGCCTTCTTCCTGGCGCCGCTGCTGCACTGGGCCTGGCTGACCTACAACCCGTGGTCGCATATCACGACCGCCCTCGGCTGGCTGGCCATGACGTGGTTCGGGCTGAAGGCCGGCAGCGGCAGCCGCACCGGCGCCGCGATCCACGCGACCGACTCGCGCCTCGACCTGCTGGCGCGCCTGGCGCCCTACGTGTTCACGGCCGGCGTGTTTGCGCTCCTGAGCGCGCTGGTGCAGGCGATCGTGGCGCCGCCGCTGGTAGCCTGTCCCACGCCCATCAGCTTCACCTGCGTCTACGGCGCCCACGCCGGCGCCACCCTCGCCACCGAGGGCCGCCATCTGGCCTGGGCCTTCGCGCTCTTCCTGGGCGCCGCCCTGCTGCTCGGCTGGCGCGTGGACATCAACAAGTTTTCGCTCTACATGCTGTACCGGAACCGCTTGGTGCGCGCCTACTTCGGCGCCAGCAGCCGCGCGCGCAAGCCCCATCCCTTCACCGGCTTCGACCCCGGCGACGACCCGCTGCTGGCGGACCTGAAGCAGCAGCGTCCCTGCCACATCATCAACACCTCGCTCAACCTGGTCGGCGGCGAGGAGCTGGCCTGGCGCACCCGCAAGGCCGCCTCGTTCACCTTCACGCCGCGCTACTGCGGTTTCGAGCTGCCGCCGGGATCGACAGGCAGCACGGTCGGCAGCGCCGCCAGCCTGGACGCCGCGCGTGGCTGCTACCGCCCCACCGACAGCTACGGCTCGCGCTCCGGCGCCGGCGCCGACGACGATGCCGGGGTGCGGCTCGGGATGGCGATCGCGGTCTCGGGCGCGGCGGCCAGCCCGAACATGGGCGCGCACTCCTCGCCGCCGCTGAACTTCCTGATGACGATGTTTAACGTGCGCCTGGGGCGCTGGTGCCCGAATCCGCGCAAGCCGGCCTGGCAGCAGTCATCGCCGCCGGTCGGGCTGTTCAGCCTCCTGGCCGAGCTGTTCGGGCTGACCAATGCCGACGCCACCTACGTGTACCTGTCCGACGGCGGGCACTTCGACAACCTCGGCATCTACGAACTGGTGCGGCGCCGCTGCCGCCTGATCATCGCGGTGGACGTGGCCAGCGACGGCATGCTCTCATTCGCCGACCTGGGCAATGCGATTCGCAAGTGCGCCACCGACCTGCACGTGCGCATCGACCTCGACGTCTCGAAGATGGCCCAGCAGGGCAGCGAAGGCCTGTGCGGCGCCAGCTGCGCGGTGGGCACGGTGCGCTACAGCCAGGTCGACCAAGGCGGCGTGGACGGCACCTTCCTGTACATCAAACCAGCCATCGTCGGACGCGAGAACGCTGACCTGCTCAACTACCGCAAGGTGCATCCCGCCTATCCGCACGAAAGCTCGGTCGACCAGTGGTTCGACGAGACCCAGTTCGAGAGCTACCGGGCGCTCGGCCAGTACATCGGTGAATGCGCGCTGGGCGGCGCCACGGACGCCGCCCGCAAGCGCGACGGCGGGCTCGATGTGGGCGTGCTGTGCGCGGAACTGCGGCGCCGGCATGGAGAAGAAAACGGGCTGCAGGCGGGCACGCCATGCACCGACGTTCGAGGGGAATGCCGCTAGCCGGCCGGCGCGGCGTCCGCTTCCGCTTCCGTCTCTGCAGGTGCTTCCGGTTTCGGCGCCAGCAGCAACAACTGCTCCATCAGCTGCGCGAAGCGCTGCTGGCCCGGCTGGAGGCGGTCGACATGGGACAGCACGCCGTGCGCCTCGTCGTGCAGGGCCAGGCTGTAGCCGCGCTGCTGCATGTGCGAGATCAGGATCTGCGCCGAGTTGAACAGGATGCGCACGTTGTGCGGCAGCGCCGCGCGTGCATTGCGCATCCATTCGACCGCTTCGGCCAGCTTGTTGGTCTTCCACAGCAGCACGCCCTGGTTCATCAGGTCGATCGCTTCCTTGCGCGCGCCGCGGATCAGTTTTTCGCCCTCCTCGCCCATACGCGCCTTCTCGAAGATCGCCTGCACCTCGTCGTGCAGCAGGGTGTTGTCGTGGTTGTTGCGGATCACGTAGCACAGCAGGTCGACCGGCGCTTCCTTGACGCCGACCGCGAACAGCAGGGTCGCCATCTCGATGCAGGTGGCGACGTCCGGCCGCTCGCCCGTCGCCTGCAGCAGCGCTTCCAGTTCGTCGCCAGCCTTGCGCGCGCGGCGGTAGTCGCCGCTCTCGTGGTAGACCAGGCCTTCGGTGATCTTAGTGCGCAGTTCCAGGTCCGGGTGCTCGGCGCCGAACTCGCGCTGCGCCGTGATCAAGAGTTGCAGTGCTTCCTTCGGGTCGTTCTTCAGGCCGCACACGCGCGCCAGGCCAAGATAGGCGTCCGGCGTCTTGCGGATCGAGTACTCGCCAATCGCGATGCACTTGCGGAAGGCCTTTTCGGCCATGCCGACGTTCCCCAGCTTCAGGCAGGCCTGGCCCAGGTTGCGCTGGCGTGGCACCGAGTTCGGCGACAGCTTGGCCGCGCGCTCCAGGATGCCGAGCGCCTCTTCATGCTTGCCCATGTTCTGGTAGCTGAGGGCCAGCTGGTCGTAGGCGTCGATGTAGTAGCGGTTTTCGGCGATCACGGTCTGGAACATCTGGCGCGCCTGCTCGAATTCGCCGTCGGCCAGGCGGATCTTCGCCAGGCCCGCGCGCGCCCACTGGTATTCGCGCTGGGCCAGCACGCGCTCGTAGGTCTCGCGTGCGCGCGCCGGTTCGCCGCTTTTCTCCATCAGGCGCGCCTTCATGCGCAGCAGGTCGATCTCGTGCACCTTGTTCACCGCGATCTGCTCGTCGCACAGGCGCGCCGCGCGCAGATAGTCCTTCTCGGCATAGGCCTGGTCGATCAGGCTGAACACCTGCTTCTTGCGCCACACCCGGTTCAGGCGCGTGAGCAGCACGCCTTCGGTGATCGGTTTGACCAGGTACGCGTCCGGCTGGTGCTCGGCGGCGCCCATCACCGATTCGACGCTCTTCTCGGCCGACACCATCAGGAACACGCTCGAGGGCAGCAGCAGGTTGCGCATGCGCGCTTCTTCCAGCACCTGCTGGCCGTTCTTGCCCTCGCCCAGGTTGAAGTCGCACAGCACCACGTCGTAGCGCATCTTGTTCAGCAGGCCCATGGCCTCGCCGCCGCTGGAGGCCTGGTCGATGTTGCGCGCACCCAGGCTGCGCAGGGCTTCGCGCAGCAGCTGGCGGATGCCGACGAAGTCGTCGACCACCAGGTAGCTCTTGGACGCCCAGTCGACCTGCTCGCTGGGCTGGGGCGCCATGGCGCTCAGGACGGCGCTCATGGCAGCGTCAGGATGAAGCAGCCGCCGCCCAGGCGGCCGCCATTTTCAAGGCGCATGGCGCCGCTGCGCTCGCGGTGACGGTGCATGCGCGCGACCTCACGCGCGAAATGCAGGCCCAGGCCCGCGCTGTTGGTCAGGAAGTTCACGCCGCTCGCCATGGCGTTGCCCGCTTCCAGCAGGGCGGCCGGGAAGCCGGCGCCATTGTCCTCGACGCGGATCTCGAGCCAGCCGTCGCGCTCGCGGGCGGCCAGCAGGATACGGTCGCGCGTGTAGTGCACGGCATTGTTGACTGCATGCGAGACGACGCCGACGATCAGGTCTTCGTCGAAGTGCCACACCAGCTCGGGATCGATGTCCAGGTCGAGCGCGATCGAGCGCGACTCCAGCAGCACGCGTTCGACGGCCACCACCTGCTCGGCCAGCTGGCCGACTTCGAGCGGCTGGACGTCGAAGGGATACTCGGAGGTGCCAACGCGCTTGTACAGCGCCAGCAGCTGCATCAGGTTGTCGTTCAGGCGGCGCGTCTGGTACAGCATCTGCGCCATCTGCGGATACGCCTTCTCCGTTTCCGGCGAGGCGTCGTCGAGCAGGCGCTCGAGCGTGCCGGACAGGACGCTGATCGAATTCTTCATGTCGTGCGCAGTCGACGCAAGGAACATGGACAGGGGCGAATGTGGGTCTTCCATCGGGTTGGCCAGGCGTTGGCCGCTAAAAGTTACCGTGCGTCAATTATACCGCCGGCAATTTGACACTTTCTGGCGGAAAGTCACTTATTGCGCCGTAACAACACCACTCCGGCTTATTCGGCGGATTGCGGCCCTCGCGGACTGCGGCGCGCCCGCAGCACGAAGCGCGCCGGGTCGAGCGCATCGACCAGCGCCATCTCCAGAGGCAAAGGCTCGCCTTCCAGCTGGGCCGCCAGCAGTTCGGCCGCCAGCGGCGCCCAGATCAAGCCACGCGATGCATAACCCAGCAGCGCATGCAGGCCCGGATGGCGCGGCACATCGCGCAGGCGCTCGGTGGCGCCGGCGGCGGCAAAATCCGGCAGGTGGCCGACCAGCGGCAGGCGGTCCGGCGCCACGCAGCGGAAACCTACGCGTCCCGCCAGCGGCGCCCCCTCGGCGGCAGCAGGGTCGGACACCAGGCCGCGCAGGCGCTCGATGTTTTCCAGGTGGCTGGAAGCGCGCAGCTGCGGATCGCCGTCCAGATCGTAAGTGGCGCCGGCGCAGGTGATGCCACCCGCGGCGGGCGTCAGGTAGGCTTCGCGGCACAGCACCAGCGGCAGCGCCGGCACGCTGTCGCTCGCCAGATGGGTCACCTGCCCGCGCAGCGCACTCAGGGGCAGCTCGCGCGACTGCGCCAGGCTGCGTGCGCCGGCGCCGTTGGCCAGCACCACGGTCGGCGCCCTTGCCACCACCTGGCCATCCTCGCCGCGCACCAGCCACTCCTCGCGTTCGCGTTCGAGGGTGATGCTACCGACGCCGAAGCGGCGCACCAGGCGCCCGCCGCAGGCGTCCAGCATCACCTGGCACACACTGCCGGGCCGCGCCCAGCCGCCCTGCGGAAACAGCCAGCCGCCGCTAGGGGCGGGCAGCCCGAGCAGGGCTTCGGCCTCAGGGCGTTCCAGCCAGCGCGCGAACTCCGGCGGGTAGTGCGCCTCCTGCGCGATGCTGCGCGAGACCTCGGCATGCCTGGCGTCGCGCGCCAGCTGCAGCACGCCGCAGGCCTGGCCCTCGATCGCCGCGCCGATGCCGCCCAGCTGGCGCCAGGCGCGCAGCGCGTACAGGTAGGCCGCCCGGGTCAGGCGGGTCGGGATGTTGTCGTCGCGCGAGAGCAGCGGCATGAAGATGCCGGCCAGGTTGCCCGAGGCTTCCATCGCCGGCTCGGGATGACGCTCGACCAGCGTCACCTGCCAGCCACGCGCGCACAGGCTGGCGCAGGCGGCGGCGCCGGCCAGGCCCGCACCGACCACGATGGCGCGGCGCTCGGGCACGGGCGGCACCGGCAAGCGCGGTTTGCGGCTGGCGAAGACCGCTTGATTGGTCTCGCCATTGAAGACGAAACCCTGGGCCTGCAGGGCAGCGCGCTGTTCGGCATCCAGATCCTCGGCTTCCAGCTGCGCGCCGGCGGCCGCGATGCGCGCCAGCGAACGGGCAAAGCCGGCGCCCTGCACGCCATCGAGGCGAACGTAATCGGGCTGGGCGCTCAGCTGCGCCAGTGCCGTCTCCAGCGGCCCTGCGAGCAGAGTCAAGGTCAGGCGCGGGTCAATCTGCGGAACGCGGTGAAAACCCGGCAGCAGATCGTTCGCCAGCGCCACGATGTGCAGTCGCGCCGGCTGCTGCGGATCCGTACGCCAGGCCTCCTGCAACGCGCGCGCGCGGGTGCCGTCGCCGTAGGAGGTGTCGAAGACCGTGTAGCGATCGCGGCCGCGCCAGTGTGCGCGTACGTCCATGTCAGTGCCCTGCGTAGCAGAAGCAGGCCTTGTCGTGATCGTTCACCACGCCGATCCCCTGCAAGTAGGCGTAAATGATGGTCGAGCCGACGAACTTGAAGCCGCGCTTCGCCAGGTCTTTCGAGATGCGGTCGGATAGCTCGGTCTTGGCGGGGCGCACTCCGTCCGGCCAGTTGTTGACGATCGGCTTGCCGTCGACCCAGCCCCACAGGTAGGCATCCAGCGTGAGGCCCTGCTCGCGCATCGCCAGGTAAGCTTTCGCGTTGGTGATCGCGGCCGCCACCTTCAGGCGGTTGCGCACGATGCCGGGATTGGCCAGCAGTTCAGCCACCTTCGCATCGTCGTAGCGGGCGATTTTTTCCGCATCCCAGCCGTCGAAGGCCACGCGGTAGTTGTCGCGCTTGTTCAGGATGGTTTCCCACGACAGGCCGGCCTGGGCGCCTTCGAGGTTGAGCATCTCGAACAGCGTGGTCTCGTCGTGGCAGGGCACGCCCCACTCGTGGTCGTGGTAGGCGATGTAGCGGGGGTTGGCCATGTTGGCCCAGCTGCAGCGGGTCTGGTTCATGGCGCCAGTATAAACCGCGCCGCGCCTTGGCAAAAATGTGTCATTTCGCACGATTTTTTGGCCTGCCGCGGCGTCAAGCGGGGATGATTGATTTACACTCGCGTTATCTCCATTGCAAGCTTCTCGTCCTTCAGTCCATGAACGAACCGACCCAGTTTGGCAGATACCAGGTAGTGCGGGTACTCGGGCGCGGCGCCATGGGACTGGTGTATGAAGGACGCGACCCGCGCCTGGACCGGCAAGTGGCGATCAAGGTGATCTCCACTGCGGCGCTGGCCGACAGCGAACTGCGTGCCTCCTACTCGGCGCGCTTCATCCAGGAGGCGCAAGCAGTCGCGCGCCTGAACCACCCGCACATCGTCACGCTCTACGACTTCGGCGAAGAGAACGGCGTCGCCTACATGGTGATGGAACTGGTGCGCGGCGAAGAGCTGGCCGCCTACTTCGACATGACCCAGGACTTCCACCTCGATTTCACGCTCGAGGATGCGGTGCGCATGATGTGCGAGCTCCTGGCGGCCCTCGGCTACGCCCACCAGCACGGCGTGATCCACCGCGACGTCAAGCCGGCGAACGTGATGCTGAGCCACGACCTGCGCGTGAAGCTGACCGATTTCGGCGTGGCGCGCATGGCCGCCGTCAACGTCGACCAGACCGATGCCGGTATGGTCGGCACGCCCAGCTTCATGTCGCCCGAGCAGATCACCGGCCAGCATGTCGGCCCGCAGTCCGACCTGTTCGCGGCCGGGATCATCCTGTACCAGTTCCTCACCAGCGAGCGTCCGTTCCGCGGCAGCGGCGTGTTCGCCGTCCAGCAGAAGATCCTGTACGACCAGCCGGTGCCGCCCAGCGTGCTCAATCCGCTCCTGAGCCCCGCTTTCGACCGCATCGTCATGCGTGCCCTGGCCAAGCGGCCGGAAGACCGCTACCCTACTGCCTTTGCCTTCCGCGACGACCTGCAGCGTGCACTGAACGGCGACAGCCTCGCGCAGGCGGCGCCGCCGCCGCCGGCACCGGTGTGGAACCTGGCCTCTGCTGCCGCGCTGGACGGCGACCCCGACGCCACGGTGCTGGCGCCGCGCGTGGCCTCATGAGCGCCCAGGCCTGGGAAACGGATCCCGGCAGGCGCAGCGCGTTCTTCCGCCAGCTGCAGCAGCTGACGACCCAGATCCACGCTACCGCCCACATCGACGAGATCATGCTCGACGTCTCGGGCGGCATCTGCAGCCTGTTCGGCGCCGACCGCCTGAGCATCTACGTGGTCGGCGAGGACAAGGCCAGTCTGGTCTCGAAGGTCAAGACCGGCCTGTCTTCCTTCCGCCAGCTGCGCCTGCCGATCAACGCGCTGAGCGTGGCCGGCTACGCCGCCCTGTCGCGCCGCACCCTGAACCTGCACGACGTCTATGACGAGGACGAACTGCACCGTTACGCGCCCGACCTGCGCTTCCAGCGCGGCGTCGACCGCCGCACCGGCTACCGCACGCGCGAGATGCTGGTGATCCCGATCCTCCATGAGGGCCAGGTCATCGGCGTTTTCCAGCTGATTAACAACCTGCTCGGCGGCGCCTTCTCCGCCACCGTGGTCGAAGGCGCAAGCTCGCTGTGCGAAACGCTGGCGGTGGCCTTTGCCCAGCGCAGCCAGGAAGAAGTGCGCGAGCGCGGCGGCTTCGCCGGCGCCATCCGCGACACGGTGCTGCCGCGCGGCCAGGTCGAACAGGCGCTGCAGCATGCGCGCGCCAGCGGCCAGGACATCGAAGACGTCCTGATCGACGACTTCCGCCTCAAGCTCCCGGTAGTCGGACGGGCGCTGGCCGACCACTTTGCCGTGCCCTACCTGAGCCACCATCCGGAGCGGCGCGTGCCCACGGAGCTGATCGGCCTGATGGACCGCGCGCTCGCAGAGCGCCAGCAATGGCTGCCGGTGGCGCGCAACGACAACGGCGTCTACGTTGCCTGCGTCGATCCCGAGCAGGCCAGGACCGGCGGCAGCGTCGCCGCCATGTTCCCGGATGCACGGCCAGTGTACTGCGTGACCACCCGGCGCGACTTTGGCGCCATGCTCGACCACTACTTCGGGCCGCCCGTCGATGCAGCAAAGCTGGGGGCAGCGCAGCAGTCGCAATTGGTGGACGCCGTCGCCGCCCTGGTCGCCGGCAGCCACCAACAGGGCCTGTCCGACCTGCGCATCGAGACCGCACCGGGCGAGCGCCCCGGCGAAATCCGCTTCACCGTCAGCGGCGTCATGCGACTACCTTGAGTCAGGATGACGTCATTCACTTTGGCATACAACGACAAGACCAGCCGATGAGTACCTGGACCCAGCTCACCCCGAGCATCTACCACCGCCTCGCCTTCGGCTCGGCCTACGGACTCACCGACGTCGGCCTGGTGCGCCAGTCGAACGAGGACAACTTCCTGATCGATCCCGAGCTGCGCATCGTCGCGGTGGCCGACGGCATGGGCGGCCACGACGGCGGAGAGGTTGCGGCCCACCTGGCCCTCGACTCGCTGCGCGTTTCGCTGCGCAGCGCCGATCCCTTCCGCTGCGCCCTCCCCGCCCACGGCACGATGCTCGACCCGGACGCCACCTGGCAGGACGAGCACATGTGCGCCGTGCTGGCCGTGCACCAGGCGGTCGATCATGCCAACGACGAAGTCTATGGCGCCAACCTCCGCAACGGCCACGGCGAAGGCGCCGGCATGGGCACCACCCTGAGCGGCTTCTGGCAGTGGATGCCGGACGGCCCGCTCGCCATTTTCCACGTGGGCGACAGCCGCATCTACCGCTACCGCGCCGGCGAGCTCGCCATCCTGACCCGCGACCAGACCTTGTACCAACAGGCCCTGGAAGCCGGCGTGTGCGACGACCTGCCACCGCGCAACCTGCTGCTGCAGGCGATCGGGCCGACGGCGGCTGTGGCGCCCGACGTCAAGGTCTGCGAGGTGAAACGCGGGGATCTCTACCTGCTGTGCAGTGACGGGCTGTATGGGAATACGCCGCATGGCGCGATCGCGGCGGTCCTGGAGCGGGCGTCGGCGCAGTCGCTGGATGCCTGCTGCGAGGAGCTGGTGGCACTGGCCAAGACGCACGGGAGCCGGGATAACATCACGGCGGTGTTAGCATTGGCGGATGGGTATTAAAACGAAAACAGCGTGTGCGCTTCTCCTTGCCACCACATTGGCGGCTTGCGCGACTCCTCCGACAGCAGTGTCGAGCTGCAGCGTTCAATCCCGTCCCTTCGGCACGCTGTCTTCCGGCGAAGCCGTTACCGCCTACACCGTCCGCAATGAGCGTATCGAAGCCACGATCCTGGACTATGGCGGAATCATCCACGCCATCAAGGTGCCTGATCGCGAAGGCAAGGTCCGGAATGTCGTTCGCAACCTCGAAAAGCTGTCCGACTATGAGAGCAATGCGACCTTCTCGAAGATCATTGGGCGGTTTGCGGGAAGGATCAACAATGGTGGATTCACGCTCGACGGAAAGCGTTACGACCTTGTTACGCGGCCGGATGGCCTGACGGTTCATGGAGGACCAGGGGGATTCGGCAGCCGTCTGTGGACCTCGTCCGCCGCTGAATGTGGCGTGGACCTGTCCCTGACCAGCCCCGATGGGGAGAATGGCTTTCCCGGGAATCTGCAGGTGAAAGCCGAGTTCCGCATCGTGGACTCGGACCTGCGCATCGACTACACCGCGACGACGGACAAGCCGACGGTCATCAACCTCACCCATCACGCGTTCTTCAATCTCTCCGACGCGCGGGACGTTTATGGGCACGTCCTGCAGGTGAATGCGGACAAGTGGCTGCCGACGGACACCAAGCGTGTGCCGACCGGACAGATCGCTCCTGTTGCCGGCGCCATGGACCTGCGCACCGGCCGCAACCTGGGCTCAATCGCCAACTCCAGTGAAGAGGTCATCAAGACGAACAACGGACTGGATCACACGTTTGTCCTGAATGGAAAGTATGCAGCGACCCTGACCGATCCCGCCTCTGGCCGCGTCCTGGAAGTGTTGACATCGGAGCCTGGACTCGTCGTCTTTTCCGCGAACGGCTGGAACGGCAGCATGCGTGACGGTGAAGGACGTCCCTTGCAAAAAGGTGGCGGATTGGCGCTCGAAACGCAGCACTTTCCCAACAGTCCGAACGTCCCTGCATTTCCCACGACTGTCATTAGGCCGCAATGGCCACTGTACAGCGCAACAACATTTAGATTTTTAACTGACAGACGTTGATACGTCGCGTGAGTCAGGAGCAGAACGGAACGTCTATTTGGGAAATTAAGCTAGCGAACGATCACGCCTGTTATGCCAAATCGCTAACCTTGATGTTGTTGCAAGTCTAACCTGTCATCATATTTTATAAGCAAGATCTCCCGAGGCGCCTCGAGCATGTCCTGAAATACGCTTAGGTAGTCGTCCTTTTGTATAACTTTACCTGCTCGACACTCGCATATTTCCTTCACAATCTCATCAATTTTGAGAACCGGTGAGAGTGAAAGCAATTCAGTATCCGTCCATGGCTTTGCCCTCGCCCGCAATTTCGACAAAGAATATGCATCAGCATGCCAAATACAGCATGATGTGTGATCTGGGAAAACCGTTGGTTGCGAACCGAAAGGGTGCTCCAAGTAGAACATTTCCCAAACTGCAAACAAACCTAAAGACGACTGCCTAGTTAACTGTGAATCAAAATGAGAAATCTTACTTGATACCTGTATCGAGTCCCAACTATTAGCGTTAGTACTCAACCTTGGCCATTTAGCCTCGAAAATCCCAACTTTAAATTCGCGATTATTCGCAAAAATTATGCAGCCGTCCGCTCCAAACCTTCTTTCAACAGCAGGCTTTAATACGAATGATTGAGCGTGCAGCGCAGAAAATCCATACCCGTTAATTTGCCGGCGTATCATTCCTGTAAAATTCGACGTGTAGTCATTCTCATTTGCTATGTAGCCGTCCCTCAGCTCGGCTCTGATTTGACGGTCAGCCCAATACACGGCTTTACATACACGTCTTATTACGTGTGAAGGAAAAAGCATGTTAACTCGAGATTCCTAAAATTTTCTGATCGGCTACTTTATCAAGAATCTGAGTCGAGCGGTGAGCAACTTTCGTCGATCATTGTGACAAAAGCGTGAGTATTTGGCATTCCACGACATACCAGCATAGAGGCCTGTACAAATGGACCACCATCGGTCCACCACAAACTGTGACTGTCTAGTGCAAAAGATGCGAGTGCAGCGGCCATCTCTTCGTCTGAAGGGATGCGCCGTGCCGCACCTTTTGAAGCCATTGCAGGGTGAGCAAGCATAGGAATGGGAGCGTCATCAAACCGTGCAACCGTGAATGTAGGTCCGAGCGATTCCCGCGCTAACTCATCAATTGTGTCGTACCAAGCCACGTGATCATAAAACCAGCTCATCAGGCCAGGACAGCCAACTGCGCCAACCATTAAAGGAAAATAGCGGCCCACGCGATCAACACTTGGCATCATCACGCCGCCGATTCCTTCATATCCGAGCACGCCAGGTGAGATTGCAAAACGCCATAAGGGGCCGTTGAGATACCGCTCCAACCACGTAGAACCCAGCTTTGCCTGACTCTCGTACATACACTCCTGCAGCCACGCATCCCAAGCCTGCACCAGATCCTGCGGCAAGCGCCGGCTGACAAAATCCCCATGCGTGCTGACTTTGCCGAAGTAGCCCGTCACAGCTTGTCCACGCAACGGAACTGTTCCAGCACGGCGCGGCGGAACGGGTTGACGACGCTGTTCGCAGTCAGCTCCAGCCCGGCCTTGCGGCCGTCGACGTCGAAGCTTACCTTGTAGCGCTCGCCCTGCGGCGTCGGCTCTACGCTCGCCTTGTCGAGCATGCGGAACCAGGCCCATGGTCCCTCGGTCTGCAGGCTGGAGCGCGCACTGGCCGGGCTCACGTCCAGCTTCACCTGGCCACTGCCCTTCCCGCTCGGCAGCTGGAACGAAGCCGGCGCCAGCGCATTCGGCGCAGCGGTCAACACCTGCCCATCGATATCGAGCACCAGCTTGGCGATGTTCGGGTCGAGCGACACCGGCTTCAGGTCGAAGCGCATCGAGGCCTGGCGCCCGCCGTTGGCGAAGAAGGCGTCGCGGATGCGGGCGGCGCGCTGGAACTCGTCGAGCGTTCCCTGCGGGATGCCGAGCGAGCCGTCGTTGGCGGTAGCGCGCCAGCTCCAGCGGGCGCCGCCCATGTCGACGTACTGCGCCAAATTCTTCTGGAAGAAGTCGTCGATCAGGCCGCCCGGGGCGAACATGCGGCCGAAGTCGTCGGCGGTAACGTCCTGGTTTGAAGCGCGGACCACCGGGTAGCGCCCGGCCACGGCCTGGCGGCAGAACTGGGCGGGACCCGCGGTCCACAAGGTATTCAGGCGTTCGCGCTCGCTGCCCGAGGTCAGGCCGGCGCCGCCGCTGTCGATCGACTTCAGCATGCCACTCAGCGGCGCAGGAGCGCCGTCGGCCTCCAGCTTGACCTTGGCCAGCGCGTCGCCCGGCGGTGGCGGCGTGCCGGTGCGCTTGGCGCTGGCGGCGCTATCCATGTAGATGGCGACGTCCTTCAGCATCGCCAGCTTCTGGTCCAGCGGCGGCGGCGTGCCGGTGGTCATGCGGTGCAGGTCCTCGAAGTGGGCGTCGACCGGATTGACTTCCTTGCCCCCGGCGGCGCTCGCGTCAGGGGCGCTGCCCATCGCACTTTCCAGCTTCTTCCTGTAGGCGCTCAGCTTACCCATGACCTTGGCCGCGGCCGATGGGAGCTTGGGCGCCTGGGTCGTGCCAAGCGTCGTCTCCTTGCCGGCCGCAACCAGGAATTTACGCAGCGGCGAATCGGCGCCGGCGAGCAGGTTCGTGATGCGGGCGCCCTGTTCCAGGTTGTCGAAGGAGCGCACGGTGACGTCATTGAGAAGCGCGTCCCACTGGGCGATGTACTCGTCGTAGTAGAGCTGCATGACCGCGGCGCGCACCTGGTCTTCGTTGCCGGCCTGGGACGCTTCCTGCTGCGCCAGCACCCAGCGCTCCTTCTCGACGTCGGCCACCGCTTCGTCGCTGGCCTCGAGGAATTTCGCGTAGCCGGCCACCGAGAACATGCCGTGCACGCCACGCGTGATCGGTTCGCCGCTCTTGCGCACGAAGACCGTGGCGGCTTCGCGTCCGCCTGCGCTGGCGGGGCTGAACTCGGGCAGCTTCTCGCGCATCAGCTGGCGCTTGATGCGGTTGTAGACGCGCTGCTGCAGCGGCATGCGCGCCAGCGCCAGGCGGGTGTCGGCGATCAGCGACTGGTCGAGCTCGGGCATCGCCTGCCCGTGCCTGAAGTTTTCCATCAGCGCCAGCTCGTGCTCGGCCAGGGACACCCGCTGTTCCTCGCTGGCCCCCTTCAAGTTGCGCTCGTCGTCGAGCGCGGCCCAGGCGGCGATCGATTCGGCGTCGAAGTGCCTGGGGTCGCCCAGCATCAGGTACACGCGCAGCACCTCGTACAGGTACTCGGCGTTGTTGGCGTCGCTGCGGCGCAGCTGGGCTTCCATGCGCTGCTGCAGGCGCGGCAGCAGCGTGTCCTGCAGCAGCTTGCGGTAGGCGATGCGGGCGGCTTCGCCGAGCTTGTCGCCCTGGTACAGGCCGAAGCGACTCAAGAGCGGCACGCTCTTGTCGCGGTCTTCGTAGCCGCCCGGCAGGGTGCGCGCCGCATCGAGCACCGGCAGCAGCTCGATCGGCGATGCCTGCGGAGGGAGTGCCGCCACCTGTCTCGCGATCGCGGCGGAACGTTCCGCCATGTCGGCCACGTAGGCCTGGTTGCGCAGGTAGCTGGTGACCATGCCGCCCGTGGCAAGCACGAACAGCACCGAGATCCCGGCCACCGCGCCCCATTGCAGCAGGCGGCGGCGCTGTTCCAGCTTGTGGTTCACGCCGGCCAGCTCGGCCTCCGGGAAGATCACCTCCTGCAGCAGCCGGGTGATGAAGTAGCTGCGTCCAGTGGCGCCGTTGGCGGGCACCGCCTGGCGGTCCAGGCCGAAGGAGGCGGCCATCGCGCTCATCACGCGGTCGAGCGGGCTGCCCTCCTGGGTGCCGCTGCTGAAATAGACGCCGCGCAGCAGGGCCTGGGCTTCGTACCGGCTGGATGCGAACACGTCGTTCAGGAAGCGGCCCAGCACCTCGCCCAGGCCCGCGAACTGCTGCGGGAAGCTGTAGACCAGAGCACGCTTGTACGGATCGCGTTCCTGCTGCATGCGCGCCAGGACGCGCTCCTGCAGGCGCTGTTCCAGCAGGCGGAACTCCTCGGCGAAAGCGGCCAGGGCCGCGTCCGTGCCCTCTTCCTTGGCCAGCGCGAAGGTCGTGCCCCAGACCTGGGCACGCTCCTCGCGCCCCAGGCTGTCGAAGTACTCGACGAAGCCGGCCAGCAGGTCGCACTTCGTCACCAGCACATACACCGGGAAGCGTACGCCCAGCTGTTCGTGCAGTTCCTTGATGCGTTCGCGGACCGCGGCGGCGGTCGATGCGCGCCAGATATCGTCGCCCTGCAGCAGGTCGGATACCGACAGCGTGACGATCACGCCATTGATGGGACGGCGCCGGCGGTGCTTGCGCAGCAGTTGCAGGAAGCCGGTCCACGCGGCCTTGTCCGCCTCGGAATGGCTGTCCTGGGTCGTGTAGCGGCCGGCGGTATCCAGCAGCACGGCTTCGTCGGTAAACCACCAGTCGCAGTTGCGGGTGCCGCCGACGCCCTTGACGCCGCCCTTGCCGAGGGTGTCCGCCAGCGGGAACTTCAGGCCCGAATGGGTCAGCGCCGTGGTCTTGCCGGAGCCGGGTGCGCCGATGAACATGTACCAGGGCAGCTGGTACAGGCCGCCCCTGCTGCCGTCCTTGCCCTTGCTCTTGCGCAGGATGGCGATCGCTTCCTGCATGCGTTTGTTCAGCTGGGCCACCTCGAGCGCGCCCTCTTCCGGCACGGGCGCCGCGGCAGGGGCGTCTTCGCCCGCCATGCTCTTCATGAGCCGGCGGTTGGCCAGGTGGGTCTGCAGCTTGCGCCAGCCAAACCAGCCGGCCCAGGCCAGGAACAGTGCGGCGATGAAGGTCCAGCGCAGGCTCTCCGAAGCGAAGGGCGCGCTGCCGTCGAAGGACAGCAGCGGCGCTTCGAACCAGATGACGAGCGACAGCAGCAGCACGCCCAGGAAGGCCAGGACCGGGGGTTTGACCAGCCACTTGAAGAACTTTTTCATTGCGGTTACCGTCAGTTTTTCATGGCGCCGTCGCCGGCGTCAGGAGGGTGATCTCGACGCGGCGGTTTCTGGCGCGGTTGGCGGGACTGTCGTTGCTCGCCAGCGGTTCGGTGTCGCCCCTCCCCTCGACGCTGTAGCGATCCTCCGGACCGGCGCGCTCAGCCAGCAGGTCGCGTACCGATTGCGCACGGGCCTTGGACAGCTCATAGTTCGATGGGAAGTGCGCGGAGATGCCCGGCCGTGTGTTGTCGGTATGGCCCACGACGACCACCTTGCCCGGCACCGCCTTCAAGGCTTCGCCGATGCGCGCCAGCAGCGTCAGGTAGGCGCCGGAGACCTCGCCGCTGCCGGGGCTGAACACGCCGTCGCCGCGCAGGGTCACGACCGAGCGGTCGGCGGTTTCGACCACCGTCACCAGCTTCTGCTCCACTTCCCGCGCCAGGAAGCCGGCGATGCGCGCTGGTCCCGGCTTCGGCGGCGGCGAAGCTTGAGGAATGGGCGCCTGCGCCGTCTTGAGCGACAACAGGCTGGCGAAAACCGGGTCGGAGGCGTTGCTGAGGCGGTAGCCGAAGAGCATGTGCAGCAGCACCAGCAGGCCGGCGGCGACGGCCGCAAGAATCCACACCGGCACCATGCGCCACAGCGGCTCGCCCTTGCCGCTGGCGCCCTTCCAGTGCACCGACAGTTCCGGCTCCACGGGGGCACGCTGCTGGGCGATCAGCTGCTGCAGGCGCTCGCGCAGCTGTTCGAGCTGCGAGCGGCCGTTGTCGATCACGCGGTAGCGCCCTTCCAGGCCGAGCGCGAGGCACAGGTACATCAGTTCCAGAGCCGGCAGGTTGTTCTTGGGGTCTTGCGACAGCTTCTGCAGGATCAGGAAGAACTTCTCGCCGCCGAAGGCTTCGTTGTGGAAGGCCACCAGCAGGCTGCGGCTGGCCCAGACCCCGCCGCCGCCCCAGGGCGTGGACGAGATGGTCTCGTCCAGCAGCGTGCACAGCGCGTAGCGCGCGGCGGCGATCTGGTCGTGCTGGACCTGGACCGCCCTGGCCTGGGCCTCGAAGGCCTTGATGGCCTGCACCAGCTGCATGCGCAGGCTCTCGACGTCCGGGTGCGAGGCCATGCTGCGCAGCGGCGTCACCAGGTCGAGCAGCGGATTGGCGGCGCGCACCAGGGGATTGAGGCCCTCGCCGTGCAGCGTGGCTGGACCAAGAGCCCCAGCGCGCGGCGGCGCCGCTGTCGGCGCGGGGCTGGCGGACGGCGTGCGGCGCCCGCCCGGCGCCGGCATCAGCATGGTGCGGTCGGGGTCCTGCATCGGATTGATCGGTTGTTCGGCGCTCACGGTCGGTCCTTCATGGCCTTATTTGCGGATCGCCCAGAATTCCATCTGCAGGCCTGGGTACTCGTTCGGGATGTGCATCGCGAAGCCGACGGAATTGTTCAGCATCTTCCAGTTCTCGCCCGTCTTGTCGAGTTCAAAATAGGTGTAGCCCGCGTGGAATGGCAGCTGGCGCGGCGCCACCGGCAATGCGCGCAGGGCCACGCCCGGCAGCTGCAGGTTGACCAGGTCGCGGATCTTCTCGATCGAGCCGATCTTGACCATGGCCGGGAAACCGCTGCGCACCGCTTCGGGCGGCATGTGCGCGTTCACCGCCAGGACAAAGGTTGCGGAGCGCAGCAGCTCCGGATCGGGCAGCACCGCCACCCGGATGCCGAACTGGCGCTCTTCCAGCGTGAGGGCCAGGGCGCGCGTGTCGACCACCATAGACAGCGCGGCGCGCACGTCTTCGATCAGCGGCGCGAAGCTCTCGCTCAGGCGCTCGTGGCGATACACCGGATACGGCGTGGCGCGCTTGTCGGGGCGGCTGAAGGTCGCCAGTTCGCCGGCCAGCTGAGCCAGTTCGCCATACAGGCGTTCCGGATGGATGCCGGTGGCGCCGGCCAGGTGGGCGAACAGCGGCGTGCTGCGGTTGAGCAGCTGCAGCATCAGGAAGTCCACGATCTCGGCGGCGCCGGCCACGCCGGGCTGGCTCAGGCGCCCGGCCAGGGCCTGGGCGCGCTGGTTCAGGAGGCCCACCAGTTCATCGGCGAAGCTAGATAAGCGCGGCGCGGCGCGAAAGTCCATGCATGGCGGGCAGTAGGCCGGATCCAGCACCACCCGGTTGTCCGGACGGCGCTCGACAACGCGTCCGATGCCCAGCGTGGCGTAGGCATTGGCCGCGTCCTTCTCCAGGGTCACACGCAGGCGCAAGCTGCCGACCTGCATCAGCGCGCTGTTATCCAGGCCGTTGCTGTCCATCGCTTCGTAGTCCACCGGGCGATGGCGCGCGAAGTTGTCCGGCCCGGTGTCGCCATCGGTCTCGACGATGCCCTGGCGGCGCAGCGGCAGCGCCAGCACGACCAGCGCATCGCGCGCATCCTCGGGGAAGTCGAGCGGCGCCGGCAGCGCATCGTCCTGCGGCAGGTTGAAGGTGGTGCCGTCGGGGAGCACGCCGGAACACGCCAGCAGGGCCAGCTTGCCCTGGGCCAGCAGCTGCTCGTCGATCGCCAGCCGGGTAAAGCCCCAGGCATAAGGACGCAGGCCGACGACGCGGTTCTCGATGGTGTTGTGCAGGTAGCGGTCGTGCTGCTGCAGGTGCTGCGGCTGCAGCAGCATGCCTTCCGACCAGATGACTTTGCTATTCCAGGACATAAGCTTCCATAGTGGTTTGGTATCCATTGTCAGCGCCGCGCCTGGCGCAGCAGCTGGACCTGTTCTTCGTAGGCCACGGCGAAGGCTTCGCCGAACAGGCGGTGGAAATCGCTGTCGGCTTCGCGTGCCATCTCGGTGTACAGCTCGACCATCCGGTCCCACATCTTGGCCTTGCGGTTCGACGACAGCATCTTGTCCATCACGCTCGGCACATCCAGGCGCGCCTCGATGGCGGCCGGGTCGAAGCGCTTCAGGACACCCGCCAGCGCAGCGCGCATGCCGGCCATGATCGCCAGCTCGTGCGCCTTCAGGTCGTCGAACGCGTTGGCAAAGGCGCGCGGCGCCGGCATATAGCCCGGCATGCTGCCGTTCACCATCTGCGTCAGCGCACTGTCGGCGTCGGGGAAGAATTTCAGGGGATTGTTCGCCTGGGAGGAGATCATCGTCATGTCCAGGCGGCTTTCGCGCTTGGTCATCGCGCGTCCCATCAGCACGCCCATGGTGCCGGCGGTCGCTTCGCGCAGCATGCTGCCTGCCAGCTCGGCGATCTCCTCGGCACTGCGGCGCGTGTTCAGCTCTTCCAGGCCCAGGCCGCGCATCAGGGCGGCGATCACGGGGTCGTCGGCTGCGTTGCTGCTCCGTGGCGGTGCGGGCGGCGCAATGGCGGTCGCCTCGACCGGCGCCGGTGTCGGTGGAGGCGGCGGCATGGTCGGCGCAGGTGTCGGCGCAGGAGTCGCCTGCACGCGCGGCGGCAGGAAGTCCGCCAGCGGGTCGTAGTCGTCCGGGATCGCCATCGGCCCGGTAGCTGCTGCAGGCGGTGGCGGTGGTGCCACGGGCGCCGACGGCAGTGCGGCCGCCGGGAACGGCGCCAGCTCGGGCGGCACGTGGTCGCTCTCGGCGCCGCGCCAGGCCGGCTCGATCGGCGCCGGCGTGGGCGCGCTGCCGAACAGGTTCAGGCCGAGCGGATCGAAGCTGGGATTCAAGGGATCGCCGCCGACGTCGAGGATGCCGGCGCCGGCCAGCGAATCGTCCGGATTGGCCGGCAGCGCGGGGGCGCTTGGCGCCGCCGCGGTGATGTCCTGCAGCGGCGACGGCGGCAGGGTCGGCACGGCCTCGGTGACCACGCTTGCCACCAGCTGGTAGTCGCCGATGGTGATGCGGTCGCCGTCGGCCAGCGCCACGTGGCGACCCGGCCCGACCGGGCGCTCGTTCACCAGGCTCGGATTGCTGCCGACGTCGACCAGGCAATAGGCGCCGTCGCGGAACTCGATGCGCGCATGCACGCGCGAGATGTACTTGCCCGGATCGTCCAGCACCAGCTCATTGCCGGCCGAACGCCCGAGCGCGCCGCCGAGACGGTCGAAGCGCCGGAACAGCGGCTGGCTGGGTGCGGCATCGCGGTAAGTGTGGACACTCAGCGTAAGAGACATGGGACCTCTGTATTCATGCCCCCGCGACCTCGCGCAGGAAGCGCGCACGGTCCTGCGGATCGGGGAGGTTATCGGCCAGCAGGCGGTAGAACTCGTCCGCATTGCCGGTCATCTTGGAGGCGCGCTTGGCCAGGATCCTGGCGATCGGTCCGACGTAGACCGCCAGCTTCTGCTGGGCCGCTTCCATCAGCTCGGGACTGAGCTGCAGCAGGGTCGGCATGCCGGTCATCTGGGTCAGCTGGGTCGCACTGAGCTGGCTGCCGCTGCGCGCGCCCATCGTCGACAGGGTCGACAGGCCGTGCTTCTTCTTGATCTCCCTGACCGCTTCCTGGAACTGCGCCCGCCCCGCGTCCGAGCCGATGTGCGGCAGCAGGCGCGCGCACAAATCGTCCAGGTCGAGCGCTTCGCGCGCCGTGTTCTTCAGCACCAGCTTGGCCACCGGCCCGATCTGGGTCGACAGCGCCACCTGCAGGTCCGGCGCCAGAGCCAAGAGCCATTCCGGGGCGCTGGCCGTCAGGTTCGAGCCGTGCGTCGACGCCTGGGCCGGCGCCGCACCATGCTGCGACGGGCTGGCCGCGCGTACCGGCTCGGCCGGGCGTGGCGGCGGCTGGAAGGCCAGCACGGTGCGCTCGTTGTCTTCCTCGGTGGGCGGCAGGCCACCGTTGTGCTGGAGCTGAGCGTCAGTCAAGGCCTGCAGGAAGGCCTGCGCGGTCGGATAGCGATCGTCCATGCGCTTGGCCATGGCCTTGAGCAGCACCGCATCGAAGGCCGGGTGCAGGCCGGGTTTGCGCACGCTCGGCGGGACCGGGTCTTCGTGCAGGATCTGGTGCATGACGGCGGAGGCCGCACCGGTAAAGGGGCGGCTGCCGGTCAGCATCTGGTATAGCACGATCCCGACCGCGAACAGGTCGGAGCGGCCATCCACCAGCTCGCCCTTGAACTGTTCCGGCGACATGTAGCTGGGCGTGCCGATCACGGCCCCAACCTGGGTCAGGGTCGAGGATTCGATCTTGGCGATGCCGAAGTCGGTGATCTTGACCTGGGCGTCGGCGGTAACCAGCACATTGGCCGGCTTGATGTCACGGTGGACCACGCCGCGCGCGTGCGCGTAGTCGAGCGCGCGCAGCAGCTGCGAAATGCAGTTCACGCTGGCGGTCGGGTCCATCGCCGTCTCTTTCGCCAGAAAGGCGCTGAGCGGTGTGCCGTCCACGTACTCCATCGCGATGTAGGTCGCATCGTCGACTTCGCCGAAATCGTACACGGCGACGATGTTCGGATGCACCAGGCGGCCTGAGGCCTGGGCTTCGTTCTTGAAGCGCGCCACCAGTTCGCTTTCCTGCAGGCCGTCGAGCAGCTCGCGGCGGATCGTCTTGAGCGCGACCGTGCGCGCGATGTTGGCGTCGTAGGCCTTGTAGACCACGCCCATGGCGCCGCTCCCGAGCACCCCGTCGATGCGGTATTTCCCGATTCGTTCGATCATCAAGCTTTTACTCTTCCAGCATCTTCAATGCGCTCGCCAGGCTGGTGCGCATGCGGTTGAACGACCGTCCCAGGCCGCTGATCTCGTCATTACCCTTGACTTCGAATTCCTGGGCCTCGAACTTGCCCATGCTGACTTCATCGGCCACCGCGGCGAGGTGCTTGATGCGGCGCGTGACGAACAGGTGCACCATCACGTTCAGGGCCACGAACACCACCAGGAACACGCCGAACAGCGACGCCATGAAGGTCTTGAAGATCTGGTCGGCGCGCGCCAGGGGCACGGTCATCGGCACCGAGATCACCTGGGCGCCGACGATCTCGTTCAGCTTCCAGCCGAAGCCGTTGTTCGGGCCGTAAATGTCGACCATGGTCTTGGGGGCCGCCGCCGCGGTGGTGTGGCAGCCCAGGCAGACCGGATCCTTGATCTGCAGCGGCCGTGCGATGTACAGGCTGCGGCCGGTGGCGGTGTCGCGCTCGCCCACGAATTCCTTCATGTCGGCCGTGCTGCGCAGCTTGTTGACCACGTCGACTTCCCAGTCCGAGGCCTTGTCGCGCGGGTTGGTCGGGTTCAGCGTCGCCTCCTTGTACGAGAAGTCCGGGTAGGACTTGAGGATGGCGTTCAGGCTCTCCACCGCCGAATAGGAGGGCACCGACTGCGGGTGGAACTCGAACTTCATCTGGTTGCGCAGCAGCGGCGCGATCTGGGTGGCGGTGTAGCCGCGCACGCTCTTGGCCGCTTCCAGCAGCAGGCGCGCATTCTGCAGCGTCTCTTCCCTGGCGCTCTGCTTGAGCAGGCGGTCCGCCACCACGCCGGCGGCGAGGAAGCCGACGGCGAAAATGGACACGAACACCAGGTTGAACTTGGCGGCGATCGAAAGCTTCATGACATGTCTCCTGAAATCCTGGTCACCGCGGCCTCAGAACAGGCTGCCGGCGGAAGCCGGTCGGGCCGGCGGGTAAAGTACGGCGCGCCAGGCCGGCTGCTGGCCGACGGCCCGCTCGAGCTCCTTGCGGAAGGCGGGATCGGCCAGGCGTGGGCGCAGGCGCGCGACAAAGGGTTTGACCCCGGGCAGCCGGGCCGTCAGCCAGGGTTCGACGTCGGCAAAATCAGCCTCGCGCTCCTTCACGGGGGCTACCTTGCCGGCGTTCGCCAGGTTCGGCACGCGCGCCAGGCGGTCGCGGAAGGACGGCGGCATCGCGCTGATGAAGGGGCGCGGCGGCCTGCCCGCCACCGGCTGGGGCTTGGCCGGGTCGACTTCGGCGTACTGTTCGGCCGACAGTTTGAGCGGCGCGCCGGCGCGTCCCTTGTCCACCCTGGCGGCCTGCTGGGCGCCATCCTCGGCAAACACGGCGTCCCTTCCCTCCCCGCCGCTCTTGACGATGGCCGAGCCATTCTCGAACCCGAGTTGCAGGCCCGGGGTGACGAGCTTGCCGTTCTTCGCCATCAGCTTGGCCCATCCCTCCAGCAAGGCCACATCGAGGGCCTTGCCGCTGGTGGGCAGGTCCTGCAGCAGCACGCGGGTCTGCGGACCGAGCGCCAGGATGGCGTCCGCACCGGCCTCGACCTGGGCGCCGGCCGCGCCGGTTTCCAGGATGTCGTCCTTCTGCACGGCGATCCCGGCCGGCGCCTTGTAGACGGTGGCGCCGCGGATCAGGCGCAGCGGTTGCTCGGCCAGGGTCAATACGGCACGCGCCGGCGCCTGGGCCTGGACAGGCGCATGGATCAGCAGACCGGCGAGGAAGAAAAGGATGCGCATGCTTGGCCTCAGTTGATCTTCACCAGCGCGCCTTCGATCGTCACGATGGCGTCCGACTTGACCGACATCGGCGCCGTCGACTTCACGTTCAGCATGGCGCCGGCCTTGATGTCCATGTTGGCGGTGGACTCGATCGCGATCTGGGTCGCCGTCATGGTGATCTTGGCCGGTTCGATCTTGATGCTGCTCGAGCCCACCTTCAGCTCGATCGAGGTGGTCGCCTCGACCACGATGGTCTTCGACACCGTGACCTTCTGGTCGCCGGTAATGTTTACGGTCTGGTTGTTGTCGATGGTGAGCTTGTGGTCATTGGCCACGTGTTCGGTCAGGTCGTGGCCCACATCCAGGCTGCGGTCGTTCTTGATCTGGATGGTCTGGTCGCCCTTGTCCGCCTTCTCGAAGCCCACCTTCAGGGTGTCGTTGTTCTTGACCACGCGGTTGAAGTCCTTTTCCGCCTGGACGAAGATCTCTTCGCTGTCCTTCTTGTCCTCGAAGCGGATCTCGTTGAATCCCCCTCCTCCCTTCGAGGAATTCGATTTGATGGTGGACTTGGTCTGCTCGGCCGGCAGCTCGTAGGGCGGCATGCTGTCGCCGTTGTAGACGCATCCGGTAATCAGGGGCTGGTCCGGATCGCCCTCCAGGAAGCTGACCACGACTTCCATGCCGATGCGCGGAATGAACATCGTGCCCCAGGACTTGCCGGCCCAGCCCTGCTGCACGCGCACCCAGCACGAGCTGGTCTCGTTGGCCTTGCCGTCGCGCTCCCAGTGGAACTGCACCTTGACCCGGCCATACTTGTCGGTCCAGATCTCCTCGCCGGCTTTACCGACCACCATGGCCGTCTGCGGCCCCTGCACGAAGGGCTTGCGCGCGGTGGGCGGCGCGCGGTAGCTGTGCTCCTTGCCCACCGCCTGGAAGGCGCAGCGGAACTGGGTGCTGGTGTTGGCGCCGTCGGTGCCGTAGCCGATGCCGGCAATCTCGGTCTCGGCGGCCGTGATCAGGAACTCGCGGTTCTGGTCGTCGCGCGGGTGCTCCGACAGGGTGAACAGCGCCCCGGTCGTCAAGCCGCGTGCATTGCCGAAGGCCTCGACCTGCTCGCACTGGCCGTGCAGCGCCTCCATGCGTGCGCGGGCGAAGCCGCTGCCTGCGCCGCTGGTCGTGTACTGACCGGGATAGTCGTACTGCTCGTAGCTGGCCTGGCCAAAGGCGGCGGCGATGGTCGCCTTGACCAGCAAGCCGCCCCCGGTGCTGCTCGATGCCTTTTCGAAATCGAAGTCATTGAGCGCATACACGCTCGACTGGATCTCGCCGCCGGGCGCGAAACGGGTCACCGCTTCCTCGAGCGGGTCGCGGTGCGTTTCCTCGTCGCGGAACCGGACCGTGGCATAGCCCTCGCTGGGTGTGTGCGCGCCGTAGCTGTCCGCCAGCACCATGGTATGGGCGCCGTCCTGGTGGGTGAAGTAGAAGTAGATGCCCTCTTCTTCCAGCAGGCGGCAGACGAAGTTGAAGTCGCTCTCGCGGTACTGCACGCAGTAGGTGCGCGCGGCCGGGGTGGCGGACAAGCTGCCGGCGTCGAGCGAGATCAGCCCGCCGTAGGCGGTGTCGCCACATACCGCCTTGACGATGTCGATCGCACTCTTGTCCTGGAAGATGCGGCAGTTGGAGGAACGCGTGAGCAGCCACAGCGCCGGGTGCAGCACCGCCTCGTAGCTGGCCTTGCCGTCGCGCCAGCCGCGGTAGGCAAAACGCGTGACGATGCCGTTGAAGTAGCGCGAACCGCCATCCGGCAGGTCGAGCACCACCGTCATGCTGGTCCCGAGCACGTCGGCGATCTTGATGTCGCCCTTCGTCGACAGCAGATCGAGGCGGTAGGTATAGATCCGTCCCAGCGCTTCGCTGCAGGTCATGCTCCGGAACAGGAGCACGTCGTCGGCGAGCGCCGACTTGACGGAGACTTCACGCTGGGCCTGGGTAGGGACAATCGGCATTCTTCAGATACTCGTTCAGGGAATCATGGTCTTGACGGTGCCGGCATTGGTGAAGCCGATCATGCCGCCCCAGTTGCACATGCACTTGGAGACGTTGTCGAGGGCCGGCATGTTGGCGATCATGACCGTCGGGGCACCGGGCACCCAGGGCGCCGGCGTCACAGGCACGCAAGGCATTGGCGTGAGCACGCCCAGCGCCGCCGCGGTGGCCGCGGCGACGGTCGGGTTGGACGGCGAGTTGCACATCCCGAAGGGCAGGATGTTCACCATCGGGATGTGGTCCATGATGTTGGCGGCGGGCGGGCCCTCGCACAGCACCTTGTTCTTCGGGAGCACCACCACCGAAGACGGCGCCACCCCGAAGGTGCAGGTCATCATCGCGCCCATGGAAACCTGGTTTGGCATGTCTCTGTCTTAGTCGAACAGCCCGCGCATGTCGAAGGTCGGATCGAGCAGGCCCTTGACGCCGGCAATGAAGCCGTCTGGATAGCAGCTGTAGATGAACAGCGAATGCCCGGCAATCCAGAAATTGATAGAGCCGGTTTCGACCAGGCGCGGCGTCGTCGACCCGGCTTCATAGCCATAGTAGACATCGTCCAGCGGAATACGCTTCAGCCAGACCGGGTTGGCCGGGCTTGGGCCGCCGCCCAGGAATGACGCGATACCCGGCTGGGCTTGCGGCGAATTGATCATCTCGGTGGCTGCGGCGATGGCGGTACGGCGGTCCTGCCACTGCGACTTGATCGCACTGGCCATCGTGGCGCTTGCCTTGATTTTCGGATCGAGCGCGCCCTGGCCGAAGGTGGCCACGTGCGAGAACGTATGGCCAGTGCCTTTCTTGTACGGGCTGCTGCCCTGCGTCTGCACTGTGCGCGACGGCCCCAGGTCGCTGGCTGTAAAGCCGTTCAGGCCGCCCACCTTGATGGTGGCCAGCTGCTGTCCATTGGCACGCGCAATGGCGGCGGCCACGTCTGCTTGTGTGTAAGGCATGATTATCGTCCTCGTTGTACGTTGAAAAAAGAGTGTCAATCAAAACGGTATGCGAACTCGCTGCCCTCGACGCCGACCTTGACGCCGCCGACCGGCTGGCCCCCAATCATGCGGTTCAGGAATTCGCGCGAGATATCCGGCAGCATCGTGTTGGTCAGGATCGCGTCGATCATGCGGCCACCCGATTCGCTCTCGGTACAGCGCGACACCACCAGCTTCACCACGTCGTCGCCGTACTCGAACGGGATCTTGTAGCGCGCCTCGACCCGCTTCTTGATGCGATTGAGCTGCAGCCTGACGATCGAACCGAGCATCTCGTCCGACAGCGGGTAGTAGGGAATTGTCACCAGGCGCCCCAGCAGCGCCGGCGGGAACACCTTCAGCAGCGGCGCACGCAGGGCCTTGGCCATGCCTTCCGGGTCGGGCATCAGGTCCGGGTCCTTGCACAGGCCGGCGATCAGGTCGGTACCGGCATTGGTGGTCAGGATGATCAGGGTGTTCTTGAAGTCGATGAAGCGCCCTTCGCCGTCTTCCATGAAGCCCTTGTCGAAGACCTGGAAGAACATCTCGTGCACGTCCGGATGGGCCTTTTCCACTTCGTCCAGCAGCACCACCGAATAGGGCTTGCGGCGCACCGCTTCGGTCAGCACCCCGCCCTCGCCATAGCCGACGTAGCCCGGCGGCGCGCCCTTCAGGGTCGACACCGTGTGCGCTTCCTGGAACTCGCTCATGTTGATGGTGATGAGGTTCTGCTCGCCGCCGTACAGGGCTTCGGCCAGGGCCAGCGCGGTCTCGGTCTTGCCCACGCCCGAGGTACCGGCCAGCATGAACACGCCGATCGGTTTGCTCGGGTTGTCCAGTCCCGCACGCGAAGTCTGGATGCGCTTGGCGATCATCTCCATCGCGTGGTCCTGGCCAATCACGCGCTGGCTCAAGGTGTTGGCGATGTTCAGGATGGTTTCCATCTCGTTGCGCGCCATGCGGCCCACCGGGATACCGGTCCAGTCGCCCACCACCGCCGCCACCGCCTGGTAGTCGACGGTCGGCAGGATCAGGGGGTTCTCGCCCTGCAGCGCGCTCAGTGTGGCCTGCACGCTCTTCAATTGCTCCTTCAGGGCGGCGCGCTCGTTCTCGGCCGTCACCGGGGCCGTGTCAGCCGACGCTTCCAGCTTGCTGCCCGTGCCCTCCACTGGTCGCGCACCGTCGCGCAGCTTCGCACGCAAGCCCAGCAGCTCGTCGACCAGGGCGCGCTCTTCGTTCCAGCGCCCCTCCAGGCCGGCCAGGCGGTCCTGCTCGGACACCAGCGCGGTCTCGACATCGCGCATGCGCGCTCCGGTCTCGATGCCGATCGCGCCTTCGCGCCGGATGATCTCCATCTCCACCTTCAGCGCCTCGATGCGCTTGCGGCTGTCGTCGACCTCGGCCGGGGTCGCGTGCAGGCTGACAGCCACGCGCGCGCAGGCGGTGTCGATCAGGCTGACCGACTTGTCCGGCAGCTGGCGCGCCGGGATGTACCGGTGCGACAGCTTGACGGCCGCTTCCAGCGCTTCGTCCAGGATCTGCACCTGGTGGTGCTTTTCCATGGTCGAGGCCACGCCGCGCATCATCAGGATCGCGCGCTCTTCGCTCGGCTCGTCCACCTGGATGCTCTGGAAGCGCCGGGTCAGGGCCGGATCCTTCTCGATGTGCTTCTTGTACTCGGCAAAGGTGGTGGCGCCGATGGTGCGCAATGTGCCGCGCGCCAGAGCGGGTTTCAGGAGGTTGGCGGCGTCGCCGGTGCCGGCCGCGCCGCCGGCGCCGACCAGGGTGTGGGTTTCGTCGATGAACAGGATGATCGGCTGCTGGCTGGCCTGCACCTCGTCGATCACCGAACGCAGGCGCTGCTCGAATTCGCCCTTCATGCTGGCGCCGGCCTGCAGCAGGCCGACGTCGAGGGTCAGCAGCTTGACGTCCTTGAGCGAGGGCGGCACGTCGCCGCGCGCGATGCGCTGGGCGAAGCCCTCGACCACGGCGGTCTTGCCGACGCCGGCCTCGCCGATCATGATCGGGTTGTTCTGGCGCCGGCGCATCAGGATGTCGACCATCTGGCGGATCTCGTCATCACGGCCGACGATCGGGTCCATCTTGCCGGACCTGGCCTGCTTGGTCAGGTCGACCGTGAACTTCTTCAGTGCTTCCTGCTTGCCCATCTGCGCGGGGGCGATGGCGCCCGATTCTTCGCCCGGGGCGGCAGCCTGGAAGCCGTCGCTGGCCGCCAGCTTCGCTTCCGGCGAATCCTTCAGCAGGGTGGCAAAGCGGTCCGACAAATCATCCGGCTTGATGCGCTCGAACTGGCGGCTGATCGCGTACAGGGCGTTGCGCAGGTTGGTCGTCTTCAGCATGCCGAACACCAGGTGCCCGCTGCGCACCTGGGATTCGCCGAACAGCAGGGTGCCGAACACCCAGGCCCGCTCCACCGTCTCTTCCAGCTGGCTAGAGAGGTCGGTGACCGAGGTCGCGCCGCGCGGCAGGCGGTCCAGCGCCGCGGTCAGGTCGCGCGCCAGCACCGCGCCATCGAGCTCATAGTGGCGGATGATGCGGTGCAGGTCGGAATCCTGCAGCTGCAGGATCTGGTGCACCCAGTGGACCATCTCCACGTAAGGATTGCCGCGCAGCTTGCAGAACACGGTGCTGCTCTCGATCGCGCGGTAGCACAGGGAGTTCAGCTTTCCAAAGAGGGCAACACGACTGATTTCGGCCATGATCGGTTCTTTCGCGTGGTTCAGCCTGCGAAGGCTGTCGGGTTGATCAAGAGTTGATTCGCGTCGCGCCCGGCGGGGCCGCTGGCGAGGAAAGTGGTCCAGCCCAGGCGCCGGGAACCCAGCGCGAGGCGCGGCACCTGTTGCTGCTTGAGGATCAGGCGCACATCCCAGTCCAGTACCAGGCCGGCGTAGTTGCGCACCCAGGCCAGCAGGCGGTCCATGCTGTCGCCACCGGGCAGCATGCGCCCGTAGTCCTCGTAGTCGAGCGGGCCGATTACGAGGCGGAACTTGTGCTGGCAATCCCACACCGTGCGTCCCAGGACGGCGGAAGTGCCGAGCCGGTTGCCGCGCTCCTGCATGCCGATCCGGGTCTGGCCGTCCAGCGGGATCTTCATCCAGTGGCCGACAAACTGCTCGATCGTGACCGGCAGCTTGAAGTAGGCGCGCAGGATGCTCACCAGGCCCGCCGCCGGGCGGCGCTGGTTGGCCATCAGGCCGGCGAAATGCAGCTTGGCGAAGTCGCCGATCTCGTCGCGCCCGCGCAGCGCCGGACTGCCGATGCCGAACAGGCTGCCGACGTAGTCGCCGAAGCGGTCCGCTTCCTGGCGGTCGAGGCTGATGGCCGGCTCGGCGCTGGAGCGCGCGCGGTAGTGCAGCGAGACGATGCGGTGGTGGAAGACGTCGAGGAATGCGGCCAGCGTGCCGTCGCCCTGGTTGCGGGCACGCTCGCGCGCGTACTCGGTCAGGTGCAAGGGCATGGGGCCGTTTGGCCCCAGCAGGCCGATGAAGTTCACCGCCAGCCGTGCACGCGCCTCGCTGCTCCCCGGCGTAAAGCCGCGCACCGCGGTCGGTTCGAAAGCCAGCGAGGGCTCCTGGCCGAAGCGCACCGCATCGTCGCGCGCGCGCAGCGAGGCGCCGATGCGCGGCTTGCCGGGGTGGGCATTCTCGAGCAGACGCAGGATCTGGAAGAAGTCCATGCGCTCGGCCTTCTCGACCAGCTCGCGCTCGAGTGCTAGACGATCGCGCATGCCCCTCCCCTCGCCGGCCAGCGCATGATCTCGCCGCGGCCGACGGTGCGGATCACGGTTTCGGTGAATGCGTTGATCGACACGTATTGCGCGAAGAAGTGGCTCAGCACTCCTCCCAGCACGAAGGCGCCGGCGCCCTCGAACGCGGCATCGTCCATGGTGACGGTGATTTCCAGGCCGCGTCCGAAGGTGATCGGGCCTGGCGTGGGCATGCGCCGCGTGACCGCTTTCGCCGCGATCGAGCGCACACCCTCGACCTGGCGCTGGCTGCTCGCATCGAGCGGGTGGCAATACAGCGCCAGCAGTTCGCGCAGCGCGTGCGCACCCTCGTCCGGATCGTTATCGACCAGCGACAGGTAGTTCAGCGAGAGCTGGTTGATCAGGCGCCAGGCCATTGGCCCTTCGGCAAACGAAGGCAGCGGCTGGCTGGGGCCGCCCAGCACCCGGATCGACTGCAGCGGGCCGCCGGCATCGAGGATGAAATCGGTCTTGCCGACACCGAGCGGCATCGACAGCGGCAGGTCGCGGTTAGTGCACCAGACAAGCAGGCCAAGCTGGCGCAGGCTGTGGCGGTACGGCGCCTCGCTCGCATCGACGATGGCGATGAAGGTCTCGCTGCCGAGGTAGGACGAGCGCGGGCCGCGCGCGCGCTGGCGCTGCGACACCACGCGCGGTTCACGCCGCAGCTGGAAGAACGCCTGCTCCGGCGTCGACGACTGCAGGTCGCGCGCGCTGTACAGCGGGTGGAAGCTTTGCTCGGCATCGGCGCCGCTGCCGTAGCCGGTCACGCTCTCGACCCCGTGCACCTCGAAGTCCATTGGGCGGGTGCGGTCGACCAGCACGTGGTACTCGTACTGCTCGCCCGACAGGTTGATGCGGTCGGCGCGGCGCTGGAACAGGTTCACCACCGGGGTGCAGTTCAGCGCGAAGTGGCTGGCGTCCAGGGTCTGCTCGAGGCGCGCGTCGCCGCGGTTGAGCAGGACGATGACTTCCAGCTCGCGCTCGGCGCAGGCGCGCACTGCGGCGCCCAAGCCGCTCACCTCGACGAACATGAAGCGCTGGGCAAACGCGAAATACTCCTGCAGCAGGCGATAGCCCTGGAAGCTGCGCTGGCCACTCGGCAGCAGCGCATCGTCTTCATGGAAGCCGCGCGGCTGCAGCGCCGTCTTCGGCAGCAGGCGGTGCCAGCCGGGATGCGCGTCCCCTGCCGGGCGTGGCAGCACCAGCACGCCCTCGACGCTGCCGAGCAGCTTCTCCAGGATGCGTCCCGGCAGGTCGTCGGCGCCACGCAGGTGCAGGTTCAGGCGGTCCAGCCCCAGGGTATGGAAAGGCGCGCAGTTGGTGGTGCGCAGGCGCAGGCGCAGGCCGGTCTTGACGCCGGGCGGCAGGCTGGCTTCGACGCCGGCGATGCTGCCGCCATGGGTGAAGAAGCGCGCTTCCACCAGTTCCACCGGCCACAGCGTCACGTCGTGGGCGCTGCGGTATTCGCAGGCGGTGACGTCGTCCTTGCCCAGTACGCTGCGCAGGCTGCTCCCGCGCGGGATTTCGTAGCCGGCATTCAGGGCCGGGTTGCCGAGGTCGGGCTGCAGCTGCACGATCGCCATCGAGGGCGTCGGCGCCAGCAGGTGCGGGTAGACGATCTCGGACAGGTGCTGGGTAAAGCGCGGGAACTCGGCGTCGATCTTCATCTGCACCCGCGCGGTGAGGAAGGCAAAGCCTTCCAGCAGGCGCTCGACGTAGGGGTCGGCGCAGTCGAAGCCTTCCAGCCCCAGGCGGCCCGCGATCTTCGGGTACTGGGCGGCGAACTCGCCCCCGACCTCACGCAGGTGCTGCAGTTCCTGGCTGTAGTAGCGCAGCAGGCGCGGGTTGGTCATGGCCGCCTGCCTGCCGATTCGGACAGGCTGATATGGGCCTGGTCCAGGTCGAGTTCGGTCTTAATGTAGAGCCGTTCCGGATACGGCTGGGCCCACATGTCGGCTTCGATCTCGAAGGTGATCTTGGTGATGCTGTCGGACTTGGCGGCCTTGACCTGCACCGAGGAGCGGATCAGGCGCGGCTCGAAGTCCCAGATCGCCTGGCGGATCGCCCGTTCCAGGTCGGTCGTGTTCATGCCGGCGAGCGAAGCGCCGGAGATGTCGGGCATGCCGTAATTGACGACGGAATTGGCCAGGTGCGGCAGGCGCTGCGTTTGCAGATGCGCGGTCACCGAGAACAGGTTGGTGGTGTTGAGCAGCCACGCCAGGTCGCGCAGCACGCCCTCGCGCAGGCTGCGCATCGACATGATGCGGCGCTCGCGCGCTTCGACCTGCTGTTCCGGCTCCTCGTCGGTCAGCCGGTCCAGCAGCGAAGGCTGCAGGCGTTCGCGCGGCGCCAGTTCAGCCATGGGATTCCACTGGGTCGAACTCCAGCTTGCGCACGTCCATCAGGGCGTAGTCGGCGCGGTCGCTGGCAAACATGCGCTGGCCCAGGCCGCGCCCATCCTGCCATTCGGTGCGGCGCGCCAGCTTGAGGGCGTCGCTTTCAAGGTCGGTGCTGCCCTCGTAGCGGGTCGGGATCAGGCCGACGGCCTGGGCCTCGTTGGTCCAGGTGAAGGTGGCGGCGGTCCAGACGGTGTCGCGCAGATCGCTCGGCGGGTCGATTTCGATGCGGGCGATGCGGCTGAAGGGAATCCAGAAATAGCGGCCGTTGACCACGGCTTCCAGCACCGGGCCCAGGCGCTCGTCGGCATCCATCAGCCATGCGAAGCGTTCGCCATCGACGCTGCCGCTGGACGCCGGCGCCTGTTCGAGGGCTTGTTCGCGTAGTGCGCCGGCACGCACCGGGTCGGTGGCGTCGAGCCGCAGCGCTTCGACCAGGGGCCCGAGCCAGTCCTGCGGTTCGCCGAAGATCAGGGGCGCGCGGCGGCCGGCAAAGATCTCGGTGCGCAGCGCTTCGCACTGGATCGCCTCGCGGTAGGTCTGCACCATCGGCAAGGCCTCGGCATCGAGTTCGCCCACCACGTTCAGCTGGGTCAGGGCGCGGCTCCATTGCCCCATAACGGATAGCAGCTGGAACAGGAAGATGCGATGCTTCGCGTTCGACGGTTCGCTGCGGACCTGGGCCTGCAGTGCGGCGAGCGCCTCGGCCGGTTTGCCTTCCTTGATCAACGCTTGCGCTTGCATGGCATATCCCTGAGCTGGAAAAAGACGACAACGGCGGCCCGTACGGGCCGCCGGACCTGCGTGCCTTAGGCGACGTCCTGGGCCGTGCCGGCCACGTTGCCGGCGATGTCCCAGGCGAATGGCTTGACCGCCTCCAGGCCACCCTCCGACTTCTGCGGCTTGTAGCCGAAGGTGACCTTGGCGAAGTTCAGGGTGACGTTTTCGGTCAGGCGGTCTTCGCCGCCGCTGCCGCCGGTCGAGAGCGAGGTCACCATGACTTCTTCCATGATGATGTGCATGTAGTCCTGCTGCCCTTCGCCGGACTTGCGCACCAGCAGCTGCACCTTCGGAATGTGGGTGCCTTTCGCCAGGGCGGTCATGATCGCGTTGCTCGACGCGTCGACGTATTTGGTGAAGCTCACGTCCTGGAAGTTGGCCTTGCCGGCGCCGCCGCCACCGCCCATGTGAGTGGTGCCGGACTGCGACATGCCCCAGCTCCAGGCCAGGACGTCGATGTCGCCCTTCGCGCCGCGCACGGAGTCGGCCGATTCGCCCTTGATGGTTTCGCCCATGTTGATGAACATATCTAATGCCATTGCATCTCTCCCTAGTTTGCCGGACGTACCGGCGATGTGAGTGAACGGGCAAGCTGGCTTGCCCGCGCGTTGCTACATGAATTGGTAAATCAGCCTTTGGCCGATGGCAGCTTCGACACCAGGCGCAGGGACACCGTCAGGCCTTCCAGCTGGTAGTGCGGGCGCAGGAAGAACTTGGAGCTGTAGTAGCCCGGGTTGCCCTCGACTTCCTCGACCACCACTTCGGCGGCGGCCAGCGGCTTGCGCGCCTTGGTGCTTTCGCTCGAGTTGGTCGGGTCGCCGTCGACGTACTTGATGATCCAGGACTGCAGCCAGCGCTGCATGTCGGCGCGCTCCTTGAAGGAGCCGACCTTGTCGCGCACGATGCACTTCAGGTAGTGGGCAAAGCGGCAGGTGGCGAACAGGTAAGGCAGGCGCGCGGCCAGGTTGGCGTTGGCGGTGGCGTCCGGATCGTCGTACTCGGCCGGCTTGTGCATCGACTGGGCGCCGATGAAGGCGGCGAAGTCGGTGTTCTTCTTGTGCACCAGCGGCATGAAGCCGTTGGCCGCCAGTTCCGCTTCGCGCCGGTCGGAGATCGCGATCTCGGTCGGGCACTGCATGGCCACGCCGCCGTCGTCGGTCGGGAAGGCGTGCACCGGCAGGCCTTCGACCGCGCCGCCCGATTCGACGCCGCGGATGCGCGAGCACCAGCCGTATTCCTTGAACGAGCGGTTGATGTTGACTGCCATCGCGTAGGCCGCGTTGGCCCAGGCGTAGTTCTTCGAGCCGGGCGCGCTGGTGTCTTCCTCGAAGTCGAAGGCCTCCACCGGGTCGGTCTTGGCGCCGTAGGGCTGGCGCGCCAGGAAGCGCGGCATGGCCAGGCCGACGTAGCGCGAATCCTCGGACTCGCGGAACGAGCGCCAGGCGGCATGCTCGGGAGTCTGGAAGATCTTGGTCAGGTCGCGCGGGTTGGCCAGCTCGTTCCAGGATTCCATCAGCATCACCGACGGGGCGGCGCCGCTGATCAGGGGCGCGTGGGCGGCGGCCGAGATCTTGGCCATCGAGGTCAGGAGCTCGACGTCCGGGGCGCTGTTGTCGAAGTAGTAGTCGGCCACGATCGAGCCGAAGGGCTCGCCGCCGAACTGGCCGTACTCTTCCTCGTACATCTTCTTGAACAGCGGGCTCTGGTCCCAGGCCGTGCCCTTGAACTTCTTGAGCGACTTGGCCAGGTCGTTCTTCGAGATGTTCATCACGCGGATCTTGAGCATCTCGTCGGTTTCGGTGTTGTTCACCAGGTAGTGCAGGCCGCGCCACGCGCCTTCCAGCTTCTGGAACTCGTCGGCGTGCATGATCAGGTTGATCTGCTCGGTGAGCTTCCTGTCGAGCGCGGCGATCAGGCTCTGGATGGTGGCCAGCACGTCGCCGGAGATCAGGTTGGATCCGCTGAGCGCCTGTTCGGCCAGGGTGCGCACTGCGACTTCGACCGATTCCTTGGCCTTGTCCGACTGTGGCTTAAATTCTTTCTGCAGCAGGGCCCCGAAGTCGCTCATCTCGAGCGTGCCGGACTCCTGCTGTACTTCTGCGAGTGCTTCAGACATCGTCTTCTCCTTTATTGGGCGGCTGCGTCGGCGGATTCGTCGGCGGGCTTCGGCGCCGAGGTCAGCGCCTGCATCAGGGCGGGTTCGGCCAGCAGCTTGCCGATCAGTTCCTCGGCGCCGGTCTTGCCGTCCATGTAGGTCATCAGGTTGGCCAGCTGGCCGCGTGCTTCCAGGAGCTTCCTCAGCGGCTCGACCTTGCGGGCGATCGCGGCCGGGGTGAAGTCGTCCATGCTCTCGAAGGTCAGGTCGACCGCCAGGTTGCCCTCGCCGGTCAGGGTGTTCGGCACCTGCACCGCGACGCGCGGCTTCATGGCCTTGAGGCGCTCGTCGAAGTTGTCGACGTCGATGTCGAGGAACTTGCGGTCGGCGACCGGCGCCAGCGGCTCGGCCGGCTGGCCCGACAGGTCGGACAGCACGCCCATCACGAACGGCAGCTGGACCTTCTTCTCGGCGCCATAGACCTCGACGTCGTATTCGATCTGCACACGCGGCGCACGGTTGCGCGCGATGAACTTCTGGCTACTCTCTTTGCCCACGGTTGACTCCTTCAGGATTGGACTACACGCTTGTTACCTGGACGATCCAGGCAGTGCCGGCATCGCCGCTCAGGCGGCTTCCGGACCGCGCAGGATCTTCAGCTGGTTGACGCTCTCGGGCGCCAGTTCTTCCATGATTTCGAAGAAATTCTTGGGTGCCAGCCGCTTGGCGCGCTCGATCAGCATCGGCACGGGACTGGAGGGTTCGTTGCGCTGGTAGTAGGCCAGGATCTTGTCGAGCATGCGCACGACGTCGGCCCGGCTGTTGATCTCGCCGCTGATGGGGCCGGGTGCGGAGGAAGGCGCAGCGGCGGAGGCGCCGGCCGGCTCCTCGGAAGCGGGGGTGTCGGCCATGGGGTCAAGCTCCTCCGTCTGCGGCAGGTGGGGAGCCAGCACGTCGCGCATGCGGCGCAGCTGGCGCTTCAGGATGCCCATGTCGATCGCATTGGCGGCGCCGACCTGGCGCACCAGCGCGGCCTCCAAGCGTTCCACGCTGTCGTGGGCGCGGGCGACGGCGCCCGCGGCTTCCAGCATGGCTTCAGGGCGCACGTCGCGCAGCGCGGCATCGATCGAGGCCTGGGCAATCGCGGACTGGCCGGCAGGGGGCGGCGTCTCGCCGGACGACACCTCGAGCACCCGCACCGACAGCGGTCCGAGGTTGGGCAGCTGGATGAAGGCGGTGTCCTTCAGGTCGCGGATGATGGACGCGGCGTCCAGCAGCGTGGCGATGGAGTTGAGGCGCAGGGTCGGGTCGTTGTCGTCGTCCGGGTCGAGCTGCGGGTGGACGCTGTCCCAGCGCTCGTCGACCAGGCGCTCGAGCAGCTGGACGCCGTCGGCAAAGCCGGGAATCGCGTGCAGGGCCAGCAGGCTGCGCAGCAGGAGCACGGCGACGCGCAGGTCGCGCGAACGGCCGAGCAGCTCGAAGGCCTGCTTCTTGACCACCTTCCATTCGGGCGGCACGGCCGGGACCAGGGTGGCGCCGTACTGGACTTCGGGCTTGCCCTGGGCGTTCTGCTCGAGCTCGAGGAAGAGCGGGTCGTACTCCAGGTTCGGCCCGCAAGGCATGCCTGTCTCCACTTCCTGGAGCAGGACATCGACGTCGACAATACTCATGATTGCGCGTAGTTCGGTTTTGGATCACGGGGGCGTCACATCGAAGTCTCCTCCGTAGCGCCATCGTGTTTGTATTTATATTTAAGTAAGTATTACTCACAAACTTAGTGAGTATCACTCTTGTTTTTCCGCACTATACGCCAAGTGGCGAGCTCAAGGTTAGTGAAAAAAGATAATTTTTTTTTATCTAAATCAAAGCCAAAGCATTGACTTTTTTACTCCAAATGTTTACTTGAAGTCGATAATGTTCTAAAACTTATAATAATAAGTTATGCATGGATCACGACTGCCAGGGGTAGCGCCGGAGTGCCGGCGCTACCCATTGCGGGTAACGCGCCTACCGTTCGTAGCGCCGCTGGACCGCGTCGTAGTGCTGCTTCAGGGTCCAGAAAGCCTGCTTCTTCTTGCCGTCGTCCGAGACCAACATTGTAGGGTGGGCGAGTTCCCCGCCCACGCGGTGATCGTTGTGATACGAACAGCTGCGCGGGCTGCCGTACTGTGATCTGACCGCGTGGCGTTAGCTCTTAAACGACCAGCATCAGGATGGGTCTTACTTTTCGTAGCGGCGTTGTACCGCGTCGTAGTGCTGTTTCAGGGTCCAGAAGGCCTGCTTTTTCTTGCCGTCGTCCGAGATCAGGCCCTTGCGGTTCCAGAAGTCCTGGAAGTAGGGATGCTGGCGCCGCGGCGAGCGGAAGTCGGCCAGCACCCAGGGCGTCATGCCGCGCAGGCCGGGAATCCCGGACAGCATCTTGAACTGGTTCTGGTACAGGCGGTCCTGGTATTCCTCGCTCCAGCGCGTGTCGGCATCGGCGTGGTAGCCACCGAGGGCGTCAGCGCCGAACTCGGTGACGACCACGGGCTTGTCAAGCCGGATGTCGAAGCGGAAGTCGAGCATCTCGGCATTGCTGGCCCAGTACCAGCCGGCGTACTCGTTGAAGCTGGCCAGGTCGATCAGTTCGGCCAGCGGATCCTCGATCGTGATGTCCCTGCCCTTGCGGTGGATCTCGAGCGCGGCCGCCACCAGGCGGGTGTCGTCGAGCGAGCGCGCAGTGCGCACCAGGCTGCCCATGAAGGCGTTGCGCGGCGCGCTGATCGGGGTCTCGTTCCCGACCGACCACACGATGACGCTGGCGCGGTTCTTGTCACGCACGATCATGTCGCCGAGCTGGGTGGCGGCGTTGTCGAGCGTCGCCGGATTGGTCCACGAGATGGTCCAGTAGACCGGCACTTCGGCCCACACCATCAGGCCCATTTCGTCGGCCAGGCGGGTCATCTCTTCGCTGTGCGGATAGTGGGCAAGGCGCACGAAATTGCAGTTCAGTTCCTTGGCCCATTGCAGCAGCATGCGCATGTCGCCCTGGCCGCGCAGGCGGCCCGGGATCAGGGGATTTTCTTCATGCAGCGAGATCCCGCGCAGGAACACGGACTTGCCGTTCAGGAGGATGTCCTGGCCGCGCGTCTCGATAGTGCGAAAGCCGATGCGGTCTGTCACCAGGTCGCCGCCCGCGGAGAGTTCGACCGCATACAGCTTCGGTTGCTGCGGCGACCAGTAGTCGAGCTTCCCGACCGGCAGGTCGATCGCGGCGCGTCCGTTGGCGTCCAGCTGCACGCTGGCCTTCAACCCTGCTTCCGGAATCGCGAGCTGCACCTGCCCCGCCTTCTTCGCCCCGGCCACCTGCACGAAGCCCTGCAGGCGGCGCGCATTGCCTTTGGCCAGCTGCAGCTTGTAGTCGGCGATGTAGGTGGACGGCAGTTCGGCCAGCAGCACGTCGCGCGTGATGCCGCCGTAGTTCCACCAGTCGGTGTTCACGGTCGGGATCTCGTCCTGGCGGCGCGTGTTGTCGGCCTTGACCACGACCACGTTGCGGCCCTTGGCCAGGCGGCCGGTGACGTCGAACTGGAAGGGCGTGAAGCCGCCCTTGTGCATGCCGAGCTTCTTGCCGTTGAGGTAGACGTGGGCTTCGTAGTTGACCGCGCCGAAGTACAGCACGTAGTGCTTGCCGGGTTTGGGATCGGCCTCGAAGACCTGGCGCAGCCACACCGTGCCTTCGTACAGCTGCAGCTTCTCGGCCTGCGAGTTCCAGTCGCCCGGGACCTTCATGGTCGGGGCGCGGTCGAAGTCGTACTCGACCCAGTCGCCCTTGTCCTTCGGCTTGCGGTCGTCGTAGAAGCCGCCCTTGCCGCTCTTCGATGCGTCGAAGGCCTGGCGCCGGTAGTCGTAGTAGCCGTTCTCGTAGGGGTCGATGATGTAGCTCCAGCGGCCGTTCAGGCTCAGGTGGCTGCGGCCGTGGATGTTCTGCAGCGGCGCCATGAGGGCGCTGTCGCGGGCGGCGGCTGCCGGCTGGCCGGCGAGCTGTACGTCGACTGCCTGGGGTTCATCGGCGGCGGCCTGCCCCGCCCACTGCAGGGCGCAGGCAAGCAGCACTGCAAACAATTGTCTCATCCTCTTCTCCTTTGTTTTGGCAACGTTTCCATCATGGTCTGGAAGATGGTATCGGCAATGGATGAGCAGGTAAAGCGCAGCCTGCGTCGTGCGTGCCTCAGGCCTTCAGCGCCTGCGCCAGTTGTGCGACGCCCGCGCGGATCTGCTGCGGCGTGAAGGCGGAAAAGCCGAGCAGCATCCCGGGCGCGACAGCGCATGCAGGCCCTGCCTGCGGATGGGCGAAGTAGGACAGCGGGCGCACTTCCACGCCCGCCGCGGCGGCGCGGGCGACCGCCTGCGCTTCATCGCCGTGCCCCGTGAAATGCAGGCAAAGGTCGAGGCCCGCATCGCTTGGCCCGCAGGCCAGCATGCCGCCCAGGTGCTGGTCGAGCGCTTCCAGCATCGCCGCGCGCCGTTCGGCATAGGCCTCGCGGGTGCGCCGGATGTGGCGCGCAAAATGGCCTTGCCGGATGAAGTCGGCCAGCACCGCCTGCGGCACGATCGGGCTGTGGCGGTCGACCACGGCCTTGGCCTGGGCCAGTGCCCCGGCCAGCGCGGGCGGCGCCACCACATAGCCCAGGCGCAGGCCGGGGAACAGCACTTTCGAGAAGGTGCCGACATAGATCACGCAGCCGGCCCGGTCCAGGCTTTGCAGGGAAGCCAGCGGCGGGCCGGTATAGCGGTATTCGCTGTCGTAGTCGTCCTCGACGATCCAGGCGCGCTTCGCCTGCGCCCAGCGCAGCAGCTCGAGGCGCCGCGCCAAACTCATGGTCACGCCCAGCGGCAGCTGGTGCGAAGGCGTGGCGAACACCATCGCGGCGTCCGGGTAGCGCGCGGCGGCATGGGCGACGTCCATGCCTTCTTCATCGACCGGCACCAGGCACATGCGCGCGCCCGCGACCTCGAAGGGCGCGGCGGCGCCCTGGTAGCCAGGAGACTCGAGCCACACGCCGTCGCCCGGCGCCAGCAGCAGCTGCGCCAGCAGGTACAGGGCCTGCTGCGAGCCGGTGGTGATGATCACCTGTTCGGGCGTGCAGCGCACCCCGCGCGAGGCGTTCAGGTAAGCGCACAGCAGCTCGCGCAGCGGCGCGTGACCAGCCGCCGCGCCATAACCGAGCGGCAGCGCGCGCCGGCGCCAGTGGTGGGCTTCCAGCTTGCGCCAGGTCTCGAAGGGGAACAGGTCCAGGCCCGGCATGCTGGGCCGGAAGGTGCGCAGCTCCCCCTGGTGGTGGCGCACGCGCGCCATGCTGGTGGCGAGCGCCGCGCCGCGCGCCGGGAGCGGGCGCAGCAGGTCGGGCGCGGCGCCTGCCGCCGTGTGTTCCTGCCGCGCCGCCGGCAGCGCCGCATCGACGAAGGTCCCCTGCCCCACGCCGCCGCGCAGGTAGCCCTCGGCGGTGAGCTGTTCGTAGGCCGCGAGCACGGTCTGGCGCGAGACCTGCAGCTGCTGCGCCAGCTCGCGCGTTGGCGGCAGGCGCGCGCCCGGCGCCAGGCGGCCGTGCAGGATGGCTTCCTTCAGCCGCGCGTAGAGCTGGCGGAACAGGGGGATGGCGGCCGTGCGCTCCAGCGGCGCCGCGGCGATGAGTTCGTGGATCAGCATGATTGGTACGCTCATCTTCGCCCGGATTGGCACTTTGAGCAAGCCAAGTCGCCCGCTAGGATGGTGACTCTACTAGCTCGGAGGGGAAATGAAGGAGTTCGAAGCACAGGTGGCCTGGCAGCGCGCCGGCCAGGCTTTCGTGGACGGGCGCTACAGCCGCGCCCACGACTGGGGGTTCGATGGCGGGCTTACGCTGCGGGCTTCGTCCTCGCCGCTGTCGGTGCCGCTGCCGATGTCCGATCCGGCGGCGCTCGATCCGGAAGAAGCGCTGGTGGCCGCAGCCGCCAGCTGCCACATGCTGTTCTTCCTGTCGCTGGCGCAGCAGGGGGGCTTCACGGTGGACAGCTATCTCGACCGCGCAGTCGGTTTCCTCGGCGCCGACGAGGACGGGCGCGTGGCGATGACGCGCATCGAGCTCAGGCCCGCCATCGTGTTCGCGGGAGAGCGCCAGCCAGGCGCGGCCGACCTGGACGCGCTGCACCACGCCGCCCACGAGCGCTGCTACATCGCGAATTCGCTCAAGACCGCGGTGATCGTCGTGGGGGCGCGCTGATGTACCTGCCGACCCGCCACCGCCAGCACGACCCGCAGGCCATGCAGGACCTGATCCGCGCGCATGCGCTGGGCATGCTCGTCACACACGATGGCGCCCTGCCTGACGCCGATCACCTGCCCTTCGAATACGTCCCCGCAGGGTCCGATGGCGCGGGCCTGCTGCGCGCCCACGTGGCGCGCGCCAACCCGGTCTGGCGCCGCGCCGGCCAGCAGGTGCTGGCGGTGTTCCGCGGCCCCGCAGCCTATGTACCGCCCGACCAGCAGGAAAAACTGGAGACGGGCGGACGCGTGGTGCCGACCTGGGACTACCACGTGGTGCATGTGCACGGCCGCCTGCGCGCGATCGAGGATCCGGCCTGGCTGCTCGACTTCCTGCACGGGCAGACGCGGCACCACGAAGCGCCGCAGCCGCAGCCCTGGTCGGTGGCGGACGCGCCGCCCGCCTATATCGACGGCATGCTCAGGGCGATCGTCGGCATCGAGATCGCCATCGAGCGCATCGAGGGAAAATGGAAAGGCGCCCCGCCGGCCTGAACCGGTCGGGGCGCCTTCAGGGCGCTGCGTGACGGGCGCCGTTCGGGCGCGTCCTCACTTCTTCATCGGCGTCGGCTCCTTGCCGGTCGCGGTGCTGGTGTCGTTGCCCGGCGTGCCGGCCGTGCCGGTGGCGTTGCGCGCCGTGCGGGCGATCAGTTCGTCCGCCGCCAGCAGGTGCTGCTCGACGACCGGGCGCATCTTCATGGCCAGGGCCTTGATGTCCGGGTCCTTGATCTTGTCCATGCCGTCGCGCAGCTTTTCGTGGGTGGTGCGGTGGTCGCGCCGGCCCGACTGTTTCATGTAGGTGCGGTCGAAGATGTCGCCACTGAGTGCTTCGAGCATCGTGCCCTTGGCCTTGTGCTTGACGGTCAGCTCCTTCGGCAGCTCGACGCCCTTGGCCTGGGCCAGCGCCTGCACCTCGGCCAGGGCCTTGGTATGTTCGTCGACCATACGCTGGGCATAGGCCTTGATTTCCGGATTGGCGGCCTTGCTCAGGGCCAGCTTGCCGGTGGCGATTTCGGCCATGTTGGCCTGGGCCATGTCTGTCAGCGCCGCGCGGTCGGCGCGGTCGAGCTTGGCGGGTGCCTTGGCTGCCGCGGGCGCCGTGCCCTGCGCGGCGGTTTGGGCGGTCTGTGCCTGTACTGCGCCGGCCGTGAACAGCAGGCCGGCGATGGACAGCGCAAGCGCGGAATGGATGCGCGGTCGTTTATGCATGATTGCTCCTTGATGCCTTGACGTGCTCGCCGGCGGCCATGGCCGCCGGCGAGTTCTGCCGGGCCGGCTTGCGCCAGCCTCGCTTCAAACGATTACTTGCCCGAGGTCGTGCCCGACTTGGCGGACGACATCTGCTGGGCTGCCTTCAGGTGCTGCTCGACGGTCGGCATCAGCTTGGCGGCCAGGGCCTTGACGTCCGGATCCTTGGCGCTCTTCGAGCCTTTCTCCAGCTTGCTGTGGGTCTGCTTGTGGTCGGTCACGCCCACGGTCTTCATGTACTCGCGGTCGAAGGCCTCGCCACTCAGCTTTTCCAGCTTGGCCGAGATGGCCTTGTGCTTGGGATCGAGTTCGGTCGGCAGGGTAACGCCCTTCTGCTGGGCCAGGGCCTGCACTTCGGTCAGGGCCTTGCCGTGGTCGTCGATCATCTGCTGGGCGAAGGTCTTCACGTCGGCGTTCTGGCTCTTGCTCAGGGCCAGCTTGCCGGTCTCGACTTCGGCCATGTTGGCCAGCGCCATGTCGGTGATGGTCTTCTTGTCGGCCGCGCTCAGCTTGGCCGCGCCCGAACCGGTGGCGCCGGCGGCGCCGGATGCGCCGACCTGGCCGCTGCGGTCTTCCATGCCCTGGCTGCTGGTGTTGTTGACGGTGCCGTCGGCGGCGGTCTTGCCGGTCATGTTCTGCTTGCCGGTGGCGCTCTGGTTGCTCATCGACTGGGCGGTCTGGCCGCTGGTCTGGGCTTGCACGCCGAAGGCGCTGAACATGGCGGCAACGGCAGTCACAGCGAGCAATTTCTTGACGACTTGATTCTTCTGCATGATGTTCTCCTGTTTTTTTCGGTGGGTTGGGCTGCCGCCCATGGCGGCGTCTCCCTCTGACATCACACGATGTCGAGCGCTTTCGAGTGTAGCGCTGCGTATTGCAGAACAGCGCACGTTAGCCGTATCGCAATACCTGTCCAGCAAGTGTCCCGAAACAAAGAAAAAAGCCAGTCCGAAGACTGGCTTGCAGGAAATAGAAACGCGCTCAGCGGAAGCGCAGCGTCGCGCTCAAGTCGCCCGGCGGACGCGCGCCGCGCGCGGCGAAGGCGGCGTTACGCGCGGCCAGGCCTTCCAGCAACGGCAGGCCGTGCAGGCGCGTGATGAAGCGCAGGATCGAGGTGGTGTCGTAGAAGTTGTGGTCGACAGCGCCGCGCCTGGCGTGTGGCGATACCACGATGGCCGGCACGCGCGAGCCCGGTCCCCAGCGGTCGCCCTCGGGCGGCGCCACGTGATCCCACCAGCCGCCGTTCTCGTCGAAGGTGATGACCACCACCATGTCTTTCCACTGCGGCGATTTCTTCAGGTGCTCGATCACGTTGGCCACGTGGGCGTCGCCCGACTCGATGTCCGAGTAGCCGGCGTGCAGGTTGAGGTTGCCCTGCGGCTTGTAGAAGGCGACCGCCGGCAGCTTGCCGGCCACCGCGTCGGCAATGAAGCGGTTCGAGATCGGGCTATCGCCCAGGCCGCCGTCACGCAGGTGCTCGGCGCGCGCCTTCGTGCCCGGGGCGAATTGCTTGAAGTAGTTGAAGGGCTGGTGGTGATACTGGAAATTGGGACGCTGCCCCTGGCCGCGGCCGTCGAGTGCGGCCTGCCAGCCGCCGCCATACCACGCCCAGCCCACGCCGGCTTCGCTCAGCAGGTCGCCGATCGTCTTGTAGCTCTGCGGCGGCAGGGTCGACGGGTCCTGCGGATCGGCCAGCATCGGGTCGCCGCCCGGCGCCGGTTTGACCCAGGTCGGCTGGTAGGGAGGCGCCATGGTGTTGACCGCGTAGCCGTCCGGCGTGATGGCGCCGTGATGCACGAACTTCGGCTTGCCTTCCAGGGCGGACTTGGGCGAGTCGGGCGCCAGCGCCAGGCGCGAGCCGGTCGGGCCGTCGGCGGTGACGGCGATCTTCGACTTCGCCGGGGTCGAGGCGGCGTGGAAGTATTCCGGCGTGCGGCCGCTGATCAGGAACTGGTGGTTCAGGTAGGAGCCGCCGAAGGCAGCCATGAAGAAGTTGTCGCACAGCGTGAACTCGCGCGCGATCTGCCACAGGCCGAGGTTCTTGCTGGTCTCGCCGTACTGCCCCATCACCAGGGCGCCGGAATCGCCCCAGGCCACGAAGCCGTCGTTGCGCCCGCCGTTGATCTGCATCTGGTTGTGATAGAACTGGTGGGTCAGGTCGCGCGTAATGATCCCTTCCGGCAGCGGCTTGCCCTCGAGGTCGACCAGTTTCCAGGGCGCGTTCGGCAGGCCCTGGATGTCGTCCTCCTTGACGAGATAGTCCTTGCCGCCGAGGTTCTGGCGGCCCGGCACCATGCCGCCCCAGATCTTCGGCAGCGTCGGCAGGACCGAGCCGTCGCGGTCCTTCTGCCGCCAGGCTTCCGGCGCCAGGCCGGACAGGGGCGAAGCCAGGCCCGGGAAGTCGGCGAACAGGTTGTTGAAGCTGCGGTTCTCGAGGTAGATCACGACCACGTTCTTGACGCGCTCGCGCAGCTTGGCGTCGAGCGAGCTGGCGGCGCGGGGCGCGGCCCGTTTCGCCGGCGCGGCCTCGGCCAGGCCGGGCACGGCCAGCGTCAGGCCGGCGGCGGCCTGCATCAGGCGTCGGCGCGCCGGATCGTCGGGGTGGGAATCGTGGTCTTGCACTGCCTGCTCCGGGTTGCGGGAAAGCAGGCATTATCCGCGCTTTTATTACCAGCTGGAATATTGACGACGATGTGGCCGGCAACGCGGGCGCGCATGCTTTGTCAAACGCCGGTCACATTCGGCGGGCAGAATGCATGTGTCCTTGGGAAGGGATACCGGCGGCGCAAGCCGCCCTACCGGGGCCGGCGGTAGGAAAACATACCGGCACCAATTCAGGGCAGCGCTTACAGCAGCGGGATCAGGATGTCGTAGGCGTTGTCCGGGCGGTTGCCATCGTCCATCGCCGGCGTGTAGCGCCGGTCGTAGCGCTCGATGCGCCAGCCCTCTTCATCGGGCACCATGCCCAGCTGCTCGATGGTGGCGTAGCCGGTCAGGTAGGTGGCCTGGGTGCGCGTGACCGGCCCGCGATGGGTCACCATCGCATAGCGGCGCTCGGGGATGTGCAGCCCGATCATGCCTGGCGGCAGATTATTCAGGTCGGAGACTTCGACGCCGACGCATTCGAGGCGCACGCCATCCTTGTTCTGCAGCCGGACGGCGTAACGCGGGCCCTTGATGTCGCCCAGTTCGCTTTCGCGCTCCAGCAGGCTGCTCCAGATGTCCGGCAGGTCCGCTTCCAGAACCGACAGCGGCCCTGCGAGCGGCAGCCCGGCGAGCTTCATTTCAGGTAAGTTGACGGTAGAGATGTGCATGGTTTTGGCTACGCAAGTGGACGAAGAAAATTATAGCCTTAACTCCTCGACAATATTGTCACGGAACCAATCGTGCGCACCTATTTTTCACTATCTGGCAGGACAAATGTGCAACAGCGCACACACTCGTATTGACGACTTCCGAACAGGCAATTTTCGCGTCTTATACAAACGACCATTCCGCCATCGCGGCAGTCCAATCCCGGTTTTTTGCAGTTCGTCGCAAACGGCAACCCGGCCTGCCCCGTCTCCCTACAATGGCCTCATACCACTTACCGGAGACCACCATGCAACGCCTGATCCTCGCCGCTGTCCTGTCCATCGCTTCGATGAGCGCTCATGCTGATGAGCAAGCGCGTAGCGTGTCGCCGTTCAAGGGCATCGCCGTGCACGGCCCGGTGAGCCTGACGGTGGAAGCCGGCAAATCGTATTCGCTGAAAGTCTACGGTGACCCGCGCTTCATCGCCCGCGTGACCAGCGAGGTGGTGGACGGCGAACTGCGCCTGGACATGAAGGACAGCACCCGCAACAGCATCGAAACCAGCGACCGCGTGGTTGTTACCTTGCCGGAACTGCAGACCTTCAAGGGCGAAGGCGCCGGCGTGATGCGCCTGAACAAGATTCGCGGCGACCGCCTCGTCGTCAACTACCGCGGCGCCGGCCGCCTGGCGATCGATGGCGAAGTGCGCCAGCTGACCCTGCGCGCCCAGGGTGTGGGCGAAGTCGACACCAAGGCCTTGATTGCGCAGGAAGTGGACGTCAGCTTCGAAGGCATCGGCTCCGTCAACATCTATGCCAAGGACAAGCTCAACGCCAACGTGCGCGGCATGGGCAACCTCAGCTACTACGGCAACCCGCGCGTGGTGAACAAGTCGGTGTCGGGCATTGGCAGCGTGGTCGCTGTTAAATAACATTTTTTTAATAGCGCCTAACAGAACCCCCAGGGCAAGGCGCAGCGCCGCAGTGGCGGACCACGAAGACAGTACGCTAGTACAGCGAGACGCTGCAACGCAGCCATGCGGGGAATTGTTAGGCGCTAAGTTCAGCGGTTGGCGATGTCGAGCAGAACCTCGGCATGGCAGGGACCATCGAGCGGGCACCAGCAGGCCAGGTTCTTCCCGCGCAGGACTTCCTGCGCTTCCTGTGCCAGCCGGCGTCCCGCCGGATCTTCCTCGACCCAGCGCCGGAAGGCGGCCACCGCTTCCGGAATGCTCGGCATCGCGACGTAGCGGCTACCCACCGGCGTACCCGGCACGGCATCCGGCACGACCGAGAACGGATTGCCCCAGCGGCCGGGGCGCGCCACCGAGACCGTGTTCGGCGGCAGCTTCCAGCCCTTTTTCCTGCTCAGTCGTACCCGTGTCGGCGTCATCGATCCTCCTATAGGCGTTCGATCTGGGCGTTCACCTTGCGCAGCGCCCGTTCACTACGCTCACTATACCGGTCGGTCAGGTAATCGACGCGCCCGCGCATGAGCAGGGTGATCTTGAACAGCTCCTCCATCACGTCCACCACCCGGTCGTAGTAGGCCGAGGGACGCATTCGCCCTTCCTCGTCGAACTCCTTGTAGGCCATCGGCACCGAGGACTGGTTCGGGATCGTGAACATGCGCATCCAGCGTCCCAGCAGGCGCATGGTGTTGACCACGTTGAAGGATTGCGAGCCGCCGCAGACCTGCATCAATGCCAGGGTGCGGCCCTGGCTGGGACGCAGCGCCCCCTGTTCCAGCGGGATCCAGTCGATCTGGTTCTTCATCACCCCGGTGATCGCGCCATGGCGCTCGGGGCTGCACCAGACCTGGCCTTCCGACCACAGCGACAGCTCGCGCAGTTCGACCACCTTGGGGTGGGTTTCAGGCACGCTGCCGACCATCGGCAACTCCATCGGGTCGAAGATCTTCACCTCGGCGCCGAAGTGCTCCAGGATGCGCGCCGCCTCGTAAGTAAGGAAGCGGCTGAACGAGCGCTCGCGCAGCGAGCCGTAGAGCAGGAGGATGCGCGGCGGATGACTCAGCTCGCCCAGCGGCGCCAGCTTGTCCATGCTGGGCAGGTCGAGCTGCGCCGGATCGATGTTGGGGAGATTCGGGATCTTGTCCATGTTCAGCCTTGGCAGTTCGGCGTCAGCCCAGGCGCAGGGCCAGCGCGGCCAGGGTGACGAAGAGGATCGGCAGGGTCAGCGTCAGGCCGACCCGGAAATAATAGCCCCATGAGATACGAATGCCCTTCGCCGCCAGCACGTGCAGCCACAGTAGCGTCGCCAGGCTGCCGATCGGCGTGATCTTCGGCCCGAGGTCGGCGCCGATCACGTTGGCATACACCATGGCTTCGCGCACCACGCCGGTGGTCGCGCTGGCATCGATCGCCAGCGCGCCCACCAGCACGGTCGGCATGTTGTTCATGATCGAAGACAGGATCGCCGTGATGAAGCCGGTGCCGAGCGCCGCGCCCAACACGCCGTGGGCGGCGCAGCGCTCCAGCAGCGCCGTCAGGTAATCGGTGAGACCGGCGTTGCGCAGCCCGTAGACCACCAGGTACATCGCCAGCGAGAACACCACCACCTGCCAGGGTGCGCCGCGCACCACTTCGCGCGTCGATATCCGGTGCCCGCGCGCGGCCACGGCGAGCAGCAGCAAGGCGCCGGCCGCAGCCACGGCGCTGATCGGCACGCCGACCTCGTCCAGCCAGAAGAAGCCCACCAGCAGCAGCGCCAGCACCCACCAGCCGGTGAGGAAGGTGGCGCGGTCGTGGATCGCCTGTTCCGGGCGCTTGAGCTGGGCCAGGTCGTAGTCAGCCGGGATGTCCCTGCGAAAGAACCAGACCAGCGCACCCAACGTGGCGGCGACCGATACCAGGTTCACGGGGACCATCACGGCGGCGTAGCGCGCGAACCCGATGTTGAAGTAATCGCTGGATACGATGTTCACCAGGTTCGACACGACCAGCGGCAGGCTGGCGGTATCGGCAATGAAACCGGCCGCCATCACGAAGGCCAGCGTCGCCTTTGGAGAAAAGCGCAGCGCGGCCAGCATGGCGATCACGATCGGCGTCAGGATCAGGGCCGCGCCGTCGTTCGCGAACAGGGCCGCCACCGCGGCGCCCAGCAGCACCAGCAGCACGAACAGGCGCCGTCCCTTGCCTCGGCCCCAGCGCGCCACGTGCAGCGCAGCCCACTCGAAGAAACCGGCCCGGTCCAGCAGCAGGCTGATGATGATGACGGCGACAAACGCGCCGGTGGCGTTCCACACGATGTGCCAGACGACAGGGATGTCGCTCACCTTGACCACGCCGGCCAGCAAGGCCGCGACGGCGCCGGCGGCGGCGCTCCAGCCGATGCCGAGGCCGCGCGGCTGCCAGATGACGAGGATGAGGGTGGCCAGGAAGATCAGGAAGGCGGGCAGCAAAGTCTTCCCTCAGGCCGGCAGCAGGGCGCCGATGCGGTCCAGCTCCGCCTTGAAGCGCGCCCGGTCGCCCGCCATTTCGTCCAGCGGCAGGGCCAGGAAAGCCTCGATGCGTCCGCGCAGGATGGTGTAGGCCTTGTCGAAGGCGGCGTCGATGTCTTCCTGCGTCCCGACCACGTGGCTCGGGTCTTCCACGCCCCAGTGGGTGCGCAGGACCGGGCCGAGGTAGGCCGGGCAGGTCTCCCCGGCGGCGCTGGCGCAAACGGTGACGACGACGTCGGGCGTCACGGGCAGCGCATCCCAGGACTTGCTGTAGTAGCCCTGGGTTGGTATGCCTTTCTTCGCCAGCAGCTGCAGCGCACGCGCGTTCAGGCGACCGGCCGGCTGGCTGCCGGCGCTCAGGGCACGCCAGCCAGGCGGCGCGAGATGGTTGAAGACCGCTTCGCTGATGAGCGAACGGCAGGAATTGCCTGTGCAAAGGAACAGAATGTGCATGGCTCAGGTGTGCGTGCAGCAGGACGGGAGGCAGGGATCGCCGCCGCAGCAGTTCTCGGTCAGGAAGGACAGCAGCCCGTTCATGGTCTCGAACTGCGCCGCATAGATGATGAAGCGCCCCTGCTGCTGCGGGATGATCAGGCCGGCGTGGCTCAGCTCCTTCAGGTGGAAGGACAGCGAGGAGGCGGGCATGCCGAGCGCCTCGGCGATGCGGCTAGCCGCCATGCCGGCGGGGCCAGCCTGCACCAGCAGGCGGAAGACGGCCAGGCGCGACTCCTGGGCCAGCGCGGCCAGCGCCGCGATGGCGGCCTTGGTATCCATGGGAGTATCTTTCGTCATTTCCATAGTTATCGAAGTATAGCGGATGCTTCGAATATTATCGAAATAATTTGACAGGATGATGACACCCGGCATGAATAGCCCGGCTGCGGTAGAGTCATGGGTTGCGCCACCGCGCCGGGAGATCAGTTTTGTCAGCAGCACGCAGGACCATCGGCATCCTCGCCATCACGCAGATCGCGTCATGGGGAGCCCTCTACTATGCGTTCGCGGTGCTGGCGCCGGATATCCGTCGCGACCTGGGCATCAGCGCCGAAACCGCGTTCGCGGCCTATTCCTGGAGCCTGCTGGTGTCGGGCGTGGCGGCGACGCCGATCGGCGCCCTGGTCGACCGCCACGGCGGCCGCTACGTGATGGCGATCGGTTCGCTAGCCAGCGCTATCGGCCTGGCATGGCTGTCGCGCTGCACGGGGACCGTCTCCTATTTCGGCGCCTGGACCGTGATCGGGCTCGCGATGTCGCTCACCCTGTACGATGCCGCCTTTGCCACCATCAACCGCAAGGTCGTCGTGGGCGCCCCGCGCGCCATCTCGACGCTCACCCTGTTTGCGGGCTTTGCCAGCAGCATCTTCTGGCCGCTGACGATGGCGCTCGGCTCGCGCCTCGGCTGGCGCGACACCTACCTCGCCTACGCCGCGCTGCAACTGGCCGTCTGCCTGCCGCTGCACCTGGGCCTGGGACGCGATGCGCCCCATCCGCCCGCGGCGCCGGACGCACCGCGCGACAGCCACACGCTGGGCGAAGCGGTGCGCCATCCGGCCTTCTGGAAGCTGGCCGTGGCCTTCGCCGCCAACGTGTTCATCTTCACCGCGCTGGCATTGCACCTGATCCCGCTGCTGCGCACGCTCGGCCACCCGGCCACGGTCGCCGTCACGCTGGCGGCGCTGATCGGTCCGATGCAGGTCGTCGGCCGCATCGGCGAGCGGGTCTTGGCCAAGGGCGCCACGCCACAGGCCGTCGGCCGCGTCGTGTTCGCCACCCTGCCGCTCGGCATCCTGGTGCTGGCGCTGCTCGGCACGCAGGCTTGGGCCGTGGCACTGTTCTGCGCGCTGTACGGGATGAGCAACGGGGTGCTGACGATCGTGCGCGGCACCCTGCCGCGCGCCATGTTCGGTGCACGCCACTACGGCGCGATCAGCGGCGCGATGTCGGTGCCGGCACTGCTGGCGCGCGCCGCCGGCCCGCTGGTGGGCGCCGCCGTGCTGGCCGGCGCGTCCGGGCCGCTGATGCTGCCGCTGGCCATGTTCGGCGTCGGCGTGGCCTCGCTGCTGCTCTACCTGTCTGCGGTTGGTGCTCCTGCCCTGGCACGGCGCAGCGCCTGAGGCTGTCCCCCGGCGGGCTAGCGCTGTTCGAACGTGACCGCGCAGCCGGCGCGCAGCGTGTTGTGCACCTCGGCCACCGCATCCGTTTCCGCCAGCAGCCGCGCGATGTCGTCTTGCGCGGCGGACGAACGCACCGATGCGCGATAGCGGATATCGGTGGCGGCCAGGCCGACGCCCGGGAAGTCCGCACTGGCCTCGACCTGCACGGCGTCGAGCGGGATGCCGAGCCGCCGCGCTTCGCGGTACAGGTCGTTGCAATAGCAGGTGGCCAGCGCCAGCATCAAGAATTCGCCGCCGTTGACGCCCGATCCGGGCCCGGACGCCTTGGGCGGTACGCCGAGCGACTGGCGCGATCCGTCGGTATCCACGGCAACCTGATGCACCGTGGCGGAGTTGTCGACAAAGGCAGTAATCCGCATACCGGTCTCCTGCGCCCGGAAGGGGCATGCCTCATCCTAGCGCATTCGAGCCTTCAGCGCGCGATCGACGTCGGGCGCCGCTCGCCGAGTTTGCGCTGCAGCTGCAGGATGCCGTAGACCAGCGCCTCGGCCGTCGGCGGGCAGCCGGGGATGTAGACATCGACCGGCACGATGCGGTCGCAGCCGCGCACCACCGAATACGAGTAATGGTAATAGCCGCCGCCGTTGGCGCAGGACCCCATCGAGATGACGTAGCGCGGCTCGGGCATCTGGTCGTAGACCTTGCGCAGCGCGGTGGCCATCTTGTTGGTGAGCGTACCGGCGATGATCATCAGGTCCGCCTGGCGCGGGCTGGCGCGCGGGATGCATCCGAAGCGGTCCATGTCGTAGCGCGCGGAAGCGGCATGCATCATCTCCACGGCGCAGCAGGCCAGGCCAAAGGACAGGTACCACAGGCTGTTCCCGCGCGCGTGGGACAGCAGGTGTTCGACATTCGTCAGCAGATAGTGCTGACCTTCCAGCGGCTGGCCTTCCAGCACGGGTTGTTCCATCGTCGGCTCCTTCTTCTAACAGGGGCGACGATACGGTCTTGCGCGCGTCGTGTCTTGTACCGACACGACATCGCGCTAGCGCGTGAAGGAATCGAGCTCTTCGCGTCCGAACTGCCAGAAGCGGTAGCCGGAATCGCTGTCGCCACGCCGGGCCAGGAAGCCGGATGGCGTATCGCCCACGAACTGGCGGAAGTCGCGGCTGAAATGGGCCTGGTCGACGTAGCCGGCGTCGAGCGCGGCCTGCGCCAGCGTCGGCCGCTTGTCCTCGCGCATCAGCCTTGACAGCGCCATCGCGAAGCGCGCCAGCCGACGGTAGTCGCGCAGCGCGACGCCGTGGTGCGCCAGGAAGCGCCGCTCGAACTGGCGCACGCCGAGGCCGAGGTCGGCGGCAAGCGTACCGACCGGCTGGAACAGGCGCTCGAAGGACAGTTGTGGCAGCGACGCACCCTGCCCGTCCCCGGCCTGGCGCAGCAGGAAATCCTCGAGCACGCGAACGCGCTCGCGAAAGCCGCGCGCGTGCTGCAATTCGTCCTGCAGGCGCTCTGCGTTCCCCTGGCCTATCACGGCGTCGAGCGGCACCGATGCGGCGCCCAGGCAGTCGGCCGGAATGCCGAAGCAATACAGGATGCCGGAAGCGCGGAACACGGCCGACATGAAGGCACTGCCCGGCTCCACCACGAAGCGGCGCGGCGCCAGGCTCGGTCCCGACAGGAAGGCTGGTGGCAGCCTGCCCGCGCCTTGCCCGTCGAGCAGGGTGGCGCCGCCGCGCAGGTAGATCACCAGCTGGGCGTCGGGACTGGCGGGCAGGTGCGGCTGCACGACCTCGAAGCCGCCGCCGATCAGGTTCTTGACCCAGGGCGCGAGCGCGCGTCGCGGCAGGGCGAGCTGGCGTTCGTTGGGAGCACTGGGCTGGGCTGGCATGGCGGTTCCTGGCGGGCGAGGTCGGCGGATTGGGCCGAGCTTAGCGCGTCGCGCGCGCCGCGTCCATGCCCTTGAGGGCGCCTCAACCGGCGGCGAGGCAGTTGGCCAGGTCTTCGAACTTCAGCGGCTTGACGAAATGCGCGTCGAAGCCGGCATCCAGAGCGCGCTGGCGATCCGTCTGCTGGCCGTAGCCGGTGAGCGCGATCAGGCGCATCCCCGCCAGCAGCGGATCGCGCCTGGCCTGCGCCGCCACCTGGTAGCCGTCCATGCCCGGCAGCCCGATGTCGACGATGCCCAGGCCCGGGAGTTCGCGCCGCGCCAACTCGAGGCCGTCCTTGCCGTTGTCCGCTTCCAGCACGCGATAACCCATGGCCGCCAGCTGCGCCGCCAGCATCTGGCGCGCGTCGTGGTTGTCCTCGATGAGCAGCACGGCGCTCCCGGCCGGCCGTGCCTTCGTGCCCGGCGCGGACTGGGCCGTGCCCTCCTGCGGCGCATGCTGGTCCAGCAACGGCAAACGCAGCACGAAGGTGCTGCCGCGGCCAGTGCCTTCGCTGTCGGCGCGGATCGTCCCGCCATGCAGCGCCACCAGGCTGCGCACCAGCGACAGACCGATTCCCAGGCCGCCCTGCGAGCGGTCGAGCGACACCTTGCCCTGCACGAAGATGTCGAACAGCTGGGGCATCAGTTCCGGCGCGATGCCGACGCCCGAATCGCGTACCGCAAGGCAGGCGTCGTCGCCGTCGGTGTGCAAGCTGATGTCGATGGCGCCGCCCTTGGGCGTGTACTTGAGCGCATTGGTCACCAGGTTGCCGACCACCTGCTCGATGCAGGTGCGGTCGGCCAGCACCCAGGCCGGGGCCAGGGTGCAGCTGAGCTGGTGCTCGACCTTGCCGGCGATGCGCAGCGCGTCGACCGTCGATTCGACCACGGCCGCCAGGTCCACCGGACGCAGGTCCAGCTGCACCTTGCCGCGCGCCAGGCGCGCCAGGTCGAGCAGGTCGTCGACGATGCGGGTCAGGTGCTTGCCCTGGCGTAGCAGGATGTCCTGGGCGTGCTGTTTCAGGGCCGGGTTGGCCGGATCCATGCGCAGCAGCTGGGCGGCGCCGACGATGCCGCTGAGCGGGTTGCGCAGCTCGTGGCTCAGCATGGCCAGGAATTCGTCGCGGATCTGCACCTGCTGTTCGGCGACGACGCGCGCCTCCTGCTCGCGCTCCAGCAGCGAGGTGCGCTCGGCCTCGGCCTCGGCCAGCTTGTGCGCCGCTTCGTCGATCGAGCGATGCAGTTCGCTCACCTCGGCGATCGCGGCCGGCGGCGCATGCGGCACCGCGCCGTGTCCGAGCGCGGTGGCGGCGCTGGCGGCCCCGCGGATCGATGCCACCAGCCGGCGCGTGAAGAATACCGCCGCACCGGCGGCGCACAGCATCGCCACCAGCATGCCGACCGCGGCCAGGGTGACTGCGCGCCGCGCAGCGCCCTCGATCTCGGCGGCCGGCGCCGACACCGCCACCAGCCAGCCCGACATCGGCGAGTGCGTGAAAGCGAAATAGGAATCGACGCCGGCGATCGTCTTCGCGCGCAGCAGGCCGCGGGTCTTGCCCGAGGCGGTGCGCAGCAGTTCCGGATTGGCCTGCTGGCCGATGCGCGCCAGGTCGCGCGTGCGCGCGATGAAGCGTCCATCGCGGTCGATCACGGCCAGCGACCAGCTCTTCGGAATCGTGCGCTGCGAGATCAGGTTGCTGAAATACTCGGTGCCGAACACCGAGGCCAGCACGTAGCGGCGCCCCTCCCCCAGCGGCACCGGGACGTTGATGGTGGTGACGGGCACCCGCTGCACGGCGCCCGTGATCAGGCCGGACACCACCGTGCGCTGGGTGTCGATGACTTGCCGGGTGCGCACACGGACGTAGTCGGGCGGCGGCGGCAGCGGTTCACCGAGCGGCATCACGGTATTGATGATCTGCTGGCCGTTTGGAGCGAACAGGATGGTGCGTCCAGTCTCGCCGCGGTCGGCGCTGCCCGCATGCTCGTAGAAGGCCTCCATGTCCCCGTGCGCCAGGTGCGGCGAGTGCGCCAGCACGCGCAGCGCGGCTTCGGCGCTGCTCAGTTCCCGGTCCACCAGCAGCACCGTGGCGCCGACCGTTTCTTCCAGCGCCTGCAGCGCGGCTTCGCGCTCGGAGCGCAGCAGGGTCTGCAGCGCGATGGCGGCAAACAGCGAGATCGGCAGGATGATGGCGCCGATCATGATCAGGAGGTAAGCCCGGATCTTCATGACAGGATGGATGGGAGGGCGGACGGGAGGCGGCGGCGCCGGTCCGGCGCCGCCATGGGGCCATTATGCACGCGGAGTCGACTGCTCCGGCGCACAGTTTGCCTTTCAGAACTAGCTGCGGCCTGCGTCGACGCGCGGCAGGAGCACGGCGAGGATGCCGAACAGCGGCAGGAAGGACGCGATCCGGTACACGGTCTCGATGCCGGTGCTGTCCGCGATGGCCCCCATCGCCGCTGCACCGATGCCGCTGATGCCGAACATCAGGCCGAAGAACAGGCCGGCGATCATGCCGACCTTGTTCGGCACCAGCTCCTGCGCGAACACCACGATGGCCGAAAAGGCCGAGGACATCACCAGCCCGATCACCACCGACAGCACGGCGGTCCAGAACAGGTTCGCATACGGCAGCATGAGTGCGAACGGCGCCGCACCCAGGATCGAGAACCAGATCACGCGCTTGCGCCCGATGCGGTCACCGATCGGCCCGCCGGCGAAGGTGCCGGCCGCCACCGCCGCCAGGAACAGGAACAGATAGCCCTGCGCCGCCTCCACCGACACGTGGAACTTCTCGATCAGGAAGAAGGTGTAGTAGCTCGACAGGCTGGACATGTAGATGTATTTCGAGAACACCAGCAGCGCCAGCACCGTCAGGGCCCAGATGACGCGCCCGCGCGGCAGGCCCGGTCCTGCATGCACGGCGACCTTCTTCGTCACGCTCGCCAGGTGTCCCGCGTACCAGCGGCTGACCTGGAACAGCACGATCACCGCCAGCACTACCAGCAGCATCAGCCAAGCGATCCGGCCCTGGCCGCTGCCGACGATGATGGCGGCCGCCAGCAGCGGTCCGAAGGCCGAGCCCAGGTTGCCGCCGACCTGGAACAGCGACTGGGCAAAGCCGAAGCGCCCGCCCGAGGCCAGGCGCGCGACGCGTGAGGCTTCCGGGTGAAACGTCGAGGAGCCGAGGCCGATCAGGCCTGCGGCAAGCAGCAGCATGGCGAAGCTGCCCGCCACCGACAGCAGGGCGACACCGCCCAGCGTGGCGCACATCCCGACTGGCAGCAGGAAGGGAATCGGGCGCTTGTCGGTGTACAAGCCGATCCAGGGCTGCAGCAGCGAAGCGGTGCACTGGAAGGTCAGCGTAATCAGGCCGATCTGGGTGAAGCTGAGCGCGAATTCGTGCTTCAGTAGCGGGTAGATGGCGGGCAGGACGGCCTGTACGCAGTCGTTCAGCAGGTGAACAAAAGCGACGGAGAACAGGATTTGCATCACGGCGGCCGGCGGCGCGACGGGTGCGGCGGGAGAAGGTAGCGACATGGGTGGAAGCAACGATGGCGGCCGCTCAGTTTACACCCGCTTCCGCTAGGCTGCCGGCTGCCGCGAAACCGCGCATCAAACCGCCGCTGATGCGCCCTGGGCGTAGCGCGCCGGCGGGACCCCGACGTGGCGGGCGAAGGCGACACTGAAGGCGCTGGCCGAGCCATAGCCGACCTGCTGCGCCACCTCGGCCACGCCGCCCCTGTTCTCGCGCAGCAGGCTGCGCGCCATCGCCATGCGCCAGTTGAACAGGTATTCCATCGGCGCCACGCCGAGCGCGCGGCTGAAGCGTTCGAAAAAGGTGGAGCGCGACAAGGCCGCTTCCCTGGCCAGTTCCCCGACCGTCCAGGCCCGCGCCGGATCCTCGTGCAGGCGGCGCAGGGCCGCGCCCAGGCGCGCGTCGGCGAGGCCGCGCAGCAGGCCGGGCGCGTCGGCGTGATGGGCGCCCGTGCGCAGCGCCTCGATCAGCAGCACTTCCAGCAACTTGGCCAGCAGCACCTCGCGCGCCGGCCGCGCGGCGCGGAACTCGTCGCCGACCAGCTGCGCGATCGCGCCCAGGCGGGCGTCGCCACGCACGTGCACCAGTGCGGGCAGCAGCGATACCAGCAGCGTGGCGTCGGGTGACCCGAAGGCGCAATAACCGACCAGCATCCGCACTTCCGGCAGTCCGTCCTGGACGCCATGGCGGATCTCGCCGTCGCGCGGCACCGACGACGAGGCCTCCGCATCCTCGGATCCCTCCTGCAGGCCAAACACTGTGAAATCGCGCGCCGCCGGGATCAGCACGAAGTCGTCCTGCTGCAGCAGGATCGGGTCGCGGTCGGCGACGGCAAGGCGGCAGCCGCCCTCCAGGACCAGGCAGAAAAAGGGCCGGCCGGCTTCCGCGCGCCGCACGCGCCAGCGGCCGGCGCCGGTGACGTATTTCGAAAACGGCGCCTCCGGCTGGAGCAGCAGGACGAGTTCGGCAAAGGGATCGACCATGTTCGGACTCTCGCGAATGAAAGGCATACGATCGATTATATCCAGTCCGGCGCCGGCGGCCTATCCTGCTGATACCAACCACCCCACCAAGGAGCCACACATGCCCACCATCCTCATCACCGGCTGCTCGTCTGGATTCGGCCTCGAGACCGCCCGTCATTTCCTGGAACGCGACTGGAACGTCGTCGCCACCATGCGCACGCCGCGCGCCGATCTGCTGCCGGCCTCGCCCCGGCTGCGCATCATCCCGCTCGACGTGTCCGACGAAGCCAGCATCCGCCATGCAGTCGGGCTGGCGGGACAGGTCGACGTCCTGGTCAACAACGCCGGCATCGGCCTGCTGGGCGTGTTCGAGACCACCCCGCTGGCGACGCTACGCGAACTGTTCGACACCAACGTCCTGGGCGCGATGGCGATGGCGCAGGCGCTGCTGCCGCAGTTCCGCGAGCGCGGGGCTGGTGTCATCATCAACGTCTCGTCGAGCACGACGCTGCTGCCGCTGCCGCTGCTGGCCGCCTACACCGCCAGCAAGGCGGCCATGAACGCCTGGACCGAATCGCTGGCGCTTGAGTTGCAGGCCATCGGCGTACGCGCCCATCTGGTGCTGCCGGGACGCTCGCCCGAAACGACGTTTGCGCGCAATGCCGCGCCGCGCATGCAGGCTGGTGTGCCGGATGCGTATGCGGGTTTTGTGGAGGGCGTGTTTGCCGCAAGGAGCGGTGACGGGCCGGTGACCTACGCCGCCGATGTCGTGGAAGCGATATGGCGGGCAGCGCTCGACCCGGCCGCGCCGCTGCGTATTCCGGCCGGCGCCGATGCGGTGGCGCTGGCCTGATGTCGGCGAAACCTCAGCCGCCGCCCGTGCAATGCTGCGGAACTTCCTTCGCCAGCTTTTGCATGTCAAGCGTCACCCAGGCGCCATCGACCTTCTCTTCGAACTTGTCGAAGCTGTAGACGAACATCGACTTGCCGTTCGCGAAGAAGGCGGGGCAACCGTAGCGGTCGCGTGCGATATAGCCTTCCACCATGCGGTCCGGCCATTCGGCGCCTGGGTACTGTGGATGGGCGCGCGCGGCGACTTTGGCCTGCCCGAAGACTGGATCGTCTGGACTGTTCGAGGTCGACTTGCCGGATTGTCCGAGTCCCGGCACACGCAGGTTGCCGGCGGCCTTGGCCGCGCTGCCCAGGTTGATCAGGCGATCGGCCCAGCTTTGCGCATGCGCGGCTTGCTGGCCTGCGGCGCCGAGGACCAGCGCGAGGAACAGGGAGGTAGGTGCTTTCTTCACGATATCCCCGCCTCAGTTGGATGAGTAGGCGGCCGGACCGAGCTTGCGCAGCAGGGCGACGTTGGCCTGCTGTTCCTTGGTCAGCTTGGCGTATTGCTTGGCCACGTCGTCCTTGGAACCCATCTTTTCATAGGTCAGGTGCATGACGGCGTCCAGCATCGCGTAGGTGGCGAGGCCGTAATCCTTCGGCGTGAAACCGTGCTTGAGGACCAGGGCCCTGGCTTGCGGACGGCGCTCGATGCTCAGGATGAAGCGTTCGACCGGAAGCTCGCCCTTCACGCGGTATTTGTCGTCCTCTTTTTCCTGGGCCGGGGTGTCTTCCGGCAGGTCGGCCTGGGCCAGCGACTTGTTGGCGGCTTTCAGCTTCTGCACCATGCCTGCAGTGAGCAGGTAATGGTCGTCCGGGGTGCCGGCGAAAGCCGGGGCGATGGTCATGGATACTGCGAGCAAGGCTGCAATACCGGTACGGAGCATGTGTTGCATGTGAATCCCTTCGATGATGTGAGCGCGAAGTATAGGAGTCACATGCGGCAGGGAGAAGATGGCAAGCCACACTTCCCCCACCCGTGGTGGGCTATCCCACCCCGTCCCGATCAGTCGAACTTGCTGAAGTCCGGCTTGCGCTTTTCAAAGAAGGCGGTGAAGGCTTCCTTCGCTTCCGGCGCCAGCAGCATGGCGGCGAAGCGTTCGTTTTCGGCGGCGATCGCGCCCTGGATGTCCTCGACGCGCGGACGCTTCATCAGCGCCTTGGTGGTGCGGATCGAGGCGGCCGGCAGCGCCACCAGCTTGGCGGCCTGCTGTTCGGCGAAGGCGCGCAGCTCGGCGGCCGGCAGGACTTTGGTCAGCAGGCCCATCTCGAAAGCTTCCTGGGCGCCGAAGGCTTCGCCCAGCAGCAGCTTCTCGGCCGCGCGTGGATAGCCGGCCAGCTGCGGCAGCAGCAGCGAGGAGCCGAATTCCGGGCACAGTCCAAGCTGGGTGAAAGGCACCGAGAACTTGGCATTGTCGGCGGCGTAGACCAGGTCGCAGTGCATCAGCATGGTGGTGCCGATGCCGATGGCGGCGCCGGCCACGGCGGCGATCACCGGCTTGGTCGAGCCGTGCAGCGCGCGCATGAACTGGAACACCGGGCGGTTCTCGGCCGGCACGCCGGGGACCGGGGCCGAATTCTTCATGAAGTCGTCGAGGTCGTTACCGGCGGTGAAGATCTCCGGCTTGCCGGCGATGAGGATGGCGCGGACTAGCGTGTCGCTCTCGGCGTCGATCAGCGCATCGGCCATCGATTGATACATCGCGGCGGTGATGGCGTTCTTGCGCTCGAGGCGGTTGAATTCGATGGTCAAGAGGCCGTTGGCCTTGGTGATCAACATGTCCATTCTTGGAGTCTCCCGTTTTTTCTGAGTCTGATTGAACGCGTGGGCGGGGGACCCGCCCACCCTACGATCCGCGGCATGTCCGCATTGTAGGGTGGGCGGGTCCTCCCGCCCACGCGGTGATTGCTATCCGACGATTAAACGCGCTCGATGATGCCTGCTGCGCCCATGCCGGCGCCGACGCACATCGTCACCATGCCGTACTTCAGGTTGTTGCGGCGCAGTGCGTGCACGACGGTCGCGGCGCGGATCGCGCCGGTCGCGCCCAGCGGGTGACCGAGGGCGATTGCGCCGCCCATCGGGTTGACCTTCGACGTATCCAGACCGAGGTCGCGGATCACGGCCAGCGCCTGTGCGGCGAAGGCTTCGTTCAGTTCGATCCAGTCCAGCTGGTCCTGGCTGATGCCGGCCGCGGCCAGGGCTGCAGGGATGGCGACCTTCGGGCCGATGCCCATGATCTCCGGCGGCACGCCGCGCACGGCGAAGGAGGAGAACTTGGCCAGCGGGGTCAGGTTGTGCTCCTTCAGGATCTTCTCGCTGACGACGATCAGGGCACCGGCGCCGTCCGACATCTGCGACGAGGTCGCGGCGGTCACGCTGCCCTTGGCGGCGAACACCGGCTTGAGCTTGGCCATCGATTCCATCGAGGCGTCGGCGCGCGGGCCTTCGTCCAGGTCCACGGTACGACGCTTGACCGTGATTTCACCGGTGGCCAGGTTCGGGGTGCGGGTGACGATTTCGACCGGGGTGATCTCGTCCTTGAAGTAGCCAGCCTGCTGGGCGGCGATGGCGCGGCGGTGCGATTCCAGGCCGAAGGCGTCCTGGTCTTCGCGCGACACCTTCCACTGCTCAGCCACCTTCTCGGCGGTCAGGCCCATGCCGTAGGCCAGGCCCACGTTTTCGTCCTTGAACGTTTCCATGTTGATCGAAGGATGGTGGCCCATCATCGGGACCATCGACATCGATTCGACGCCGCCGGCGATCATCACGTCGGCTTCGCCCACGCGGATGCGGTCGGCCGCCATGGCCAGGGCGGTGATGCCCGAAGCGCAGTAGCGGTTGACGGTGACGCCGCCGACGGTGTTCGGCAGGCCAGCCAGCACCACCGAGTTACGCGCCACGTTGAAGCCCTGCTCCGCTTCCGGGAACGAGCAGCCGACGATGGCGTCGACGATCAGGGCCGGATCCAGGTTCGGCACGGCCGCCATGGCGCCGCGGATGGCGTGCACCAGCAGGTCGTCCGGACGGGTCTTGTTGAAGAAGCCGCGCGGCGCCTTGCCGATCGGGGTGCGGGTCGCTGCGACGATGTATGCGTCTTGAAGTTGTTTGCTCATGATTTGTCGTCCTGTTCTGTCGTCGCTTTAGTTGCGCACCGGCTTACCGTTTTGCATCATGCCCATGATGCGCTCCTGGGTCTTCGGATTGCCCAGCAGCGCGATGAAAGCCTTGCGTTCCATGTCGAGCAGCCACTGCTCGGACACGACGCTGCCCTGGTCGATGTCGCCGCCGGTCACGATCTCGGCGATGGTGTCGCCCAGGTGGTAGTCGTAGGCCGAGATGAAGCCGCCGTCACGCATGTTGACCAGCTGGCCGCGGATGGTCGCCCAGCCGTAGCGGCCGGTGACCTGGACCGGGCGGCGCGCCGGGGCGCGGTAGCCGGCGTCGAACATGGCGCGCGCGGTGGTCTTCGCCACGTGCAGCAGTTCGTACGGGTTGAAGACGATGATGTCGTCTTCCTTCAGGTAGCCCATGGCCTTCGCTTCCAGGGCCGATTTCGACACCTGCGCGGTGGCCGCGTTGGTGAAGCCGGTCTTCAGGAATTGCAGGATGTCGTTGCCCTTGGCTTCGGTGAAGGCGCGTACTGCCGCTTCCTTCAGGCCGCCGCCGGCCGGCACCAGGCCGACGCCCACTTCCACCAGGCCGATGTAGGACTCGATCGAGGCCACGCGCTTCGATGCGTGCAGCGCCATCTCGCAGCCGCCGCCCAGCGCCAGGCCTGCAACCGCAGCGACCACCGGGATGTTCGAGTACTTCATCTGCATGAACACGTCCTGCAGCTGGCGCACCATGGGTTCCATCGCCTTGGCGCCGCCCATCATGAAGGCCGGCATGGCCGACTGCAGGTCGGCGCCGGCCGAGAAGGCGCCGCCTTCGGCCGCGTCGGTGTTCCAGATCACCAGGCCCTTGTAGCCCTTCTCCGCTTCTTCCATGCCGCGCTGCAGGCCCTTCACCACGCCCTCGCCGATGACATGCATCTTGGTCTTGAGCGAGATGACCAGCACTTCGTCGTCCGAGTGCCACAGGCGCACCGAGTCGTCCTCGAACACGGTGGTGCCGGCAGTCTTCGGATCGACGGTGGTCGAGCCGACCACCGGTGCGCGGAACTGCTGGCGCTGGTACACCGGCAGATCCGACACCGGCACATAGGCGTTCTTCGAGACCGAGTACGAACCTTCCGCGGTGTGCACGCCCTTCTCTGCCACCGGGCCTTCGAACACCCAAGCCGGCAGCGGTGCGTTGGTCAGGGCCTTGCCTGCGTCGATGTCTTCCTTCACCCACTGGGCGATCTGGGTCCAGCCGGCGGCTTGCCAGGTCTCGAACGGACCGACGCTCCAGCCGAAGCCCCAGCGCATCGCGAAGTCGACGTCGCGCGCGTTGTCAGCGATCGTGTCGAGGTGGAAGGCGATGTAGTGGAAGGCGTCGCGGAAGATCGCCCACAGGAACTGCGCCTGCGGGTTGGTCGATTCACGCATGGCCTTGAACTTCTTGACCGGGTCTTTTTCTTTCAGGATGCGAGCGACGATGTCGGCCGCTTTCGCGCCGCCTGTGACGTATTCGCCGGTGGCGAAATCGAGGCGCTGGATCTCCTTGCCGACCTTCTTGTAGAAGCCGGCGCCGGCCTTCTGGCCCAGGGCGCCCTTCTCGATCAGCTTCGACAGCACTTCAGGGGTCTTGTAGACGCTGAAGAACGGGTCGTCGGCCAGGTTGTCCTGCATGGTCTTGATGACGTGGCCCATGGTGTCCAGGCCCACGACGTCGGCGGTACGGAAAGTACCCGACTTCGCGCGGCCCAGCTTGGCGCCGGTCAGGTCGTCGACCACGTCCACCGACAGGCCGAACTTCTCGGCTTCGTGGATGGTGGCCAGCATGCCGAAGATGCCGACACGGTTGGCGATGAAGTTCGGGGTGTCTTTTGCACGCACCACGCCCTTGCCCAGGGTCGAGGTCAGGAAGGTCTCGAGCTGGTCGAGGATTTCAGGACGGGTGCTGGTGGTCGGAATCAGTTCGACCAGGTGCATGTAGCGCGGCGGGTTGAAGAAGTGCACGCCGCAGAAGCGCGCCTTCAGTTCGTCGTCGAAGCCTTCGGCCAGCTTGTTGATCGACAGGCCCGAGGTGTTGGAGGCGAAGATCGCGTTCTTGGCGATGTGCGGCGCGACCTTCTTGTACAGGTCATGCTTCCAGTCCATGCGTTCGGCGATGGCTTCGATGATCAGGTCGCAGCCAGCCAGCACGTCGAGGCTGTCCTCGTAGTTGGCCACTTCGATCAGGGCTGCGTCATCCTTGTTGCCCAGCGGGGCCGGCGACAGTTTCTTCAGGCCTTCGATGGCCTTGAGGACGATGGCGTTCTTGGGGCCTTCCTTGGCCGGCAGGTCGAACAGCACGACCGGCACCTTGGCGTTCACGCAGTGCGCAGCGATCTGCGCGCCCATCACGCCGGCGCCCAGCACGGCGACTTTCTTCACGATGAAATTGGACATTCTTGTTTCCTTAGGAATAAGTCATGGCCCCGCATTCGTCTGCGGGGGCCATGTGATGGAGTGTTAGAACAGGTCTGCGTCCATGGCCAGCAGGTTCGCCGAACCCGAACGTGCCTGGCGGATCAGCATCGCGGTTTCCGGGTACAGGCGGGCGAAGTAGAAGCGTGCGGTGTGCAGCTTCGCTTCGTAGAACTTGTCGCCGGAGTCCTGCTTGGCCAGTGCGATCTTCGCCATCTGGGCGAAGAAGTAGCTGAACACCAGGTGGCCCACGACGCGCAGGTAAGGCACGGCGGCGGCGCCGACTTCGTCCTGGTTCTGGAAGGCCTTCATGCCGATTTCCATGGTCAGCTTGGTGACCTTTTCACCGAGCTCGCCCAGCGGGGTCACGAATTCCGACATCGATTCGTCCAGGCCGTTCTCTTCGACGAAAGCCTTGATCTTCTCGCCGAAGGCACGCAGCTTGGTGCCGTTGTCCATCAGGATCTTACGGCCCAGCAGGTCCAGCGACTGCACGGTGTTGGTGCCTTCGTAGATCATGTTGATGCGGGCGTCGCGCACGTACTGCTCCATGCCCCACTCGCTGATGTAGCCGTGGCCGCCGTAGACCTGCATCGCTTCCGAGGTCGCGATCCAGCCGTTGTCGGTGATGAAGGCCTTGACGATCGGGGTCAGCAGCGCGACTTCGCCGGCGGCTTCCTTGCGCACCGCTTCGTCCGGGTGGTTCAGTTCACGGTCGATCTGCAGCGCGATGTACGAGGTCAGGGCGCGCGCGCCTTCGGCGAAGGCTTTCGCGGTCAGCAGCATGCGGCGCACGTCCGGGTGCACGATGATCGGGTCGGCCGGCTTGTCCGGTGCCTTCGGGCCCGACAGCGAACGCATCTGGATGCGGTCTTTTGCGTACACCAGCGCGTTCTGGTAGGCGACTTCGGTCAGGCCCAGCGACTGCATGCCAACGCCCAGGCGGGCGGCGTTCATGAACACGAACATCGCCTGCAGGCCCTTGTGCGGCTGGCCGATCAGGGTGCCGATCGCGCCGTCCAGGTTCATCTGGCAGGTGGCGTTGCCGTGGATGCCCATCTTTTCTTCGATGGCGCCGCAGGCGATGCCGTTGCGCTCGCCAATCGAGCCGTCGGCATTGACCTTGAATTTCGGGACCAGGAACAGCGAGATGCCCTTCGAGCCTTCCGGTGCGTCCGGCAGGCGCGCCAGCACCAGGTGGACGATGTTCTCGGCCATGTCGTGTTCGCCGGCCGAGATGAAGATCTTGGAGCCGCTGATGCTGTAGGTGCCGTCGGCCTGCGGTTCGGCCTTGGTGCGCAGCAGGCCCAGGTCGGTGCCGCAATGCGCTTCGGTCAGGCACATGGTGCCGGTCCATTCGCCCGAGACCAGCTTCGGCAGGAACAGCTTCTTCTGCTCGTCGGTGCCGTGCTCCTTCAGGCACTCGTAGGCGCCGTGCGACAGGCCCGGGTACATGGTCCATGCCTGGTTCGAGGAGTTCAGCATCTCGTAGAACGAGTTGTTGAGCGAAACCGGCAGGCCCTGGCCGCCATATTCCGGATCGCATGCCAGCGCGGCCCAGCCGCCTTCGACATACTGTTTATACGCTTCCTTGAAGCCCTTCGGGGTGGTCACGGCCTTGGTGGTCGCGTCGAAGTGGCAGCCTTCGCGGTCGCCCGAGTGGTTCAGCGGGAACAGCACTTCCTGCGTGAACTTCGCACCTTCTTCCAGCACCTGGTTGATGATGTCGGCGTCGATTTCCTGGTAGGCAGGCAGGTTCTTGAACTCTTCGCTGACATTGAGGAATTCGTGCAGAACGAACTGCATATCCCGGATTGGCGCGACGTACTGACCCATGGTTTTCTCCTGAACGAAGGTAAAAGTGTGTTTGACTGGCGGCGCGTTATTGGGCCGGCATGGATGGATTGCGATAATTTTCGATCAGCCGCTCGAAACCGCGGCGGGCACGTTCGACCGCACCCGGCATGCGCAGGAAGCGCGCATCGTGGTGCAGGGCCAGGATCAGCCCATACATCTCGTACACCAGCTGGTCGGCGTCGGTGTCGGCACGCAGGTGGCCGACCTCGATCGCCTGGCGCGCGGCGCGCTGCAATGCGCCCTGCCAGGCCTGCACCATCTTGACCAGCTCCTCGCGGATCGGGCCCGGACGGTCGTCGTACTCGACGGCGCCGCTGATGTAGATGCAGCCGGACGCGATCTCGACCGAGACGCGCGCCAGCCAGCGGTCGAACATCGACTGCAGGCGCGGCAGGCCGCGCGGCTCGCGTACGCTCGGGAAGAACACTTCCTGCTCGAAGCGGTGGTGATACAGCTTGACTACCTCGAGCTGCAGGTCTTCGCGCGAACCGAAGTGGGCGAACACGCCGGACTTGGACATGTTCATCCGGTCGGCCAGCAAACCAATGGTCAGGCCTTCCAGGCCATCGCGGCTCGACAGCTCGAGCGCCACGTCCAGGATCGCTGCCCGCGTGAGTTCGCCCTTGCGCATGAATTTTGCTGAAGTAGTAATGACAGCCCCTGAATCGAAAAAATCCGAACGCTCGTACTATTATCTACCAGAGATGAAATGTCAAACGGGAACTTAGAGGCGAGATTCTATTGATGCACGACAACGGTAGGCGGAGAAACCACCTACAGGACGTTCCTGCCCGATGGCGGGCAGGACAACGTTGTCGCAGACATAAAGGTAACCGATTTTCGGCCCGCGTGGCGCGGAGGCGGGCAGATTTGCTTGCAGTTGGAGGGGAAGGATTGGCCCGGGAATGGGCCGGACCAGGCCTGCCGGGCGGCAGGCCTGTAAGGTGGGCGTCAGCCCATGAAGCCGAGGTTCTTGAGCGGGAAGCGGACCAGCTCGTTCTTGAACACCTGGTTCTCGAGCACCTCGACGTCGGCGCCCATCCATTGGCCCAGGGTGGCGCCGTACTGCTGGTTGGAGAACTGGGGAATCCAGACCCCGCGGCCAGTCGCATCGTGGGCACCGCCCAGTGTGAAGTCCGGGAAGGCGCCATACAGGCCGCCCTGGACCGCATTCCCGATGATCAGCTGGTGGTTGCCCCAGGCATGGTCGGTGCCGCCGCTGGCCGGCTGCAGGGTGCGGCCGAAATCGGACATGGTGAAGCTGGTGACCATGTCGGCGGCGCCGATTTCGTTCAAGGCTTCCTGGAAGGCGCCGAGCGAGCGCGACACCTGGCGCAGCATCTCGAACTGCTGGTAGGCCTGGGTGCCGTGGGTGTCGAAACCGCCCTGTGAGACGAAGAACACCTGGCGGCCCGGTCCCTGCTGCGCGCGCATGCGGATCAGCTGGGCCACGGTCTTGAGCTGCTGCGCCAGGCCGTAGCCCGGGAACACCGTCGCCAGCGGAGTGGCCGCATTCGCCGCTTTCAGTTCCTGCGCCAGTCCGATGCCGTCCAGCAGGGCCTTGTTGGCGGCGCCATCGACCGGATTGGCGCCCGGCGCATTCAGGATCTGCATCAGCGCCGCCTGCCGGGTGTCCGATTCGGACTGCGGCCAGAAGTTCATGCCCAGCAGGTTGAGTTGTCCATTGGCCGGCAGCACGTTGCCATGAATGGTCGCGCCTTCCACGAACAGGCCATTGCCGCCGACGGCGACCGCGCTCAGGCTGCCTTGCGCGCCCAGTGCCTCGACCAGGCGCCCGCCCCAGCCGGTACCGCCCACGGACGGGGTGCCGGCCTGGTTCTGCAGGTTCTGGTCCGGGTGCGAGAACAGCTGGGCCGGCACGCCGATGCCGGACTGGTACTGTGCCTTGCTCAGGGGCTGGTGCAGGCTGCCCACGTTCAGCAGTGCCGCCACCTTGCCCTGCTGGTACAGGGCGTCGATCTCGGGCATGCCGTAGTGGAAGGCGAACGGCTGCTCGACCGGGTTGTCGACTGCCTTCAGGGTGCTGCTGCGGGTGCCCAGCAGGGTGTTCGCCCCCTGGGACAGGGCCAGTCCGCTGCTGCTGCGGATCGCCGTGTACTTGCCATAGCGGCTCGGGTCGAGCGGCACGATCATGTTATTGCCATCGTTGCCGCCAAACAGGTAGACGCAGACCAGGGCCTTGTAGTCGGACACGGCCGCCTTGGCGCTGCGCGGCGCGCCCAGCAGGCCGAGCGAGGACAAGGCGCCCAGCATGCCGACCTGTGCGCTCCTGCCGAGGAAGGAGCGGCGGGACATCGAGTGTTTGCTCATGGTGTTTCCTTTCAATGCTGGACGGCGAAGTCGGCGGTGATCGCCGTCAGGTACAAGGCGGTGAGCGCACGCTGCTTCTTGTCGGTGGTGGCGGACACGCTGGCGAGGATGGCCTGGCGGGTTGCCGGGCTCATGCGGCCGTGGAGCAGGGTCGCATCCACCAGGCTGACCAGCGCGGCTGGGTCGCCGGCGGCGTTCATGTAAGGACCGAGATCGATCTTGATCATGCTGGCGAACTCGTCGTTCAGCAGGCGGTACACGAAGTTGGCGCGCGCCACGGCCAGCGCCGGGGTATAGACCTGGAACTCGGGGCCGAACTGCTCCGGATGCCCCGGCAGCGGCGTCAGCGGCGAGAAGAAGCTGAACACGGTCGGCGCATTCAGCAGCTGCTGGCCCAGCAGCGAAGTCTCCCAGAACAGGTTGGCGGGGTTCAGCACGTTGCCATTGGCGGCGCGCACCAGGCTGAGGATCTGCAGGATCGGATCTTTCAGCTTGCCGGACGGTGCACCGTCGTTGCGCGCGTCGGGATCCAGCAGGACTGCCGTGATCGTTGCCTTCATGTCGCCGCGTCCGGCCGGGCCGTTGGCGAATACGTCCGCGACCCGGGCGATGTAGGCCGGGCTCGGATTGCTGGTCACCAGCGCACGGATCAGGCGCGTTGCCACGAAGGGCGCGATGTTCGGGTGCTGGAACAGGTTCTGCATCGCCGCGTCGAAGTCCTGCTGCGCGCTCTGCCCTGCCGGCAGCGTCACGCCCTGGAGCAGCGTCTTGGCGCCCTTGTCGTGCATGCTGTCGAGCGGCTGCATCGGGCCGCTGAAGTTTTCAAAGTTGAGGCGGTTGGCCGGGCCGGCATAGGTCCAGCCGCTCAGTGCGCGGGCCAGCTCGCCGATGGTCTGCTGGTCATAGCTGGCCACCGCTTCGCCGAAGCGGTCGCGCTGGATGCTGCCGTCCTGGTTGAGCATGACCGGGCCGATGGTGAACAGCTGCATGACTTCGCGCGCATAGTTCTCGTTCGGCGCCGGGAGTACGCTGTTGCCCATGTCCAGGTACTTGCCCATGGCGGGATTCAGCGACATCTCGCGCAGCAGGTTGTAGTAGTTGCCGAACGCATGATTCTGCAGCGTGGTGAGCCAGGGCTGCATTTCGTTCGCATACGGATTCTTGTCTGCCGAGACCACGAAGATCTGCGACAGCGCGAAGATGATGCGCTGGCGCAGCTGGTCCTGGCCGCTGGCCATGTTCTTGAACCAGTTGGTGCGCAAGACGTTCAGGTCGCCCGTGACCGGCATCGGGCTGGGCGCCGTGCTGAACTGCTGGTCCAGCCAGGCGGCCTGCCCCATCTGCTTGTAGGCGGCAATCGCGGCCGGGGTCGGGCCGAAGCTGGCCTGTTGCAGGAAGCGCGCGGCCGCCTGCGTCTGGGCGTCCGGCGCAGGCTCCGGGGTCGGCGTCGGCGTCGGGGTCGGATTGGGGGTCGGCGTGCCGGCAGTCGACACCAGGGTCAGGGCGACGCTGGCGCTGGCCTGCACCGGCGCCCACTGCGTGGTCTGACCCCGGATGGTGATGACCGGATTCGGTGGCATGACCGCGGGCGCGCGGTATTCGCCGTTCTGCGAGTTGACGGTGCCATAGGTCGCGTTGCCGCCTGCAACGCCGTTGACGCTGAAGTTCATCGACATGCCCTTGCCATCGACCTTGCCGCTCAGCCAAACGGTCTTGCCGAGCTGGACAACGCCATTCCTGGCGGTGGTGTCGATGGTGGCGGTCGCGGCCCAGGCTGGACTCGACAGTCCCAGCACACAGGCCAGGGACAGCGCACGGAAGCGCTCGATCATGGTTTCTCCTCGTCGGCACGATGTGCCGTGGTTGTTGGTACGCAATCGGCATGTGTCGCGCCTCATGCAGGTCCGTCAAATGTATTTACGATTATATTGTCGTACGGAAACTGTTTCTAATTGTCATTAAAATGTATGCACTACGCGTAATCCCCCCACGTTTGGGGGCATCCCATTGCTCAGGAGCTGAGCCGCAACAGCGGCGCCATCCGGATCGACATGACTGGCGACTTCGCGCGCCTGCTGCGCCATCGCCGGCTGCAGGATGTGCCGCAGCAGCTCGGCCACTTGTTCCGGATGCGGTTCTTGTGGCGCGCCTGTCCCGATGCGCAGTTCGGCGACCTGGCGGGCCCAATAGAACTGGTCGTATTGCTGGGGAATGATGAGCTGGGGTGCTCCGGCCAGCGCGGCGGTGCTTGTGGTCCCCGCGCCGCCGTGATGCACGACCGCCGCCACACGCCTGAACAGTGCCTGGTGGTTGCATTCATCGATGAGCAAGCAGTCTTCCGCTGAACCACTCCGATCCAGTCCGGCCCAGCCACGCGACACGATGCACCTGCGCCCCAGGGCACGCGCCGCGGCGGCGAGCAGCGCCGCGGCGCCCTGTCCGGACATCGCGCTGCCGAAGCCGATGTAGACAGGGGCCTCCCCCGCATCCAGGAAGCGCTGCACCTCGTCGGGCAAGGCACGGTCGTCGGCGAGCATCCATGCCCCGGTCTGGATCACTGCGGGATCAGCCGGGCCCGGCCACGGCGCCAGCACCGGATCGGCCGCCAGCCAGGGAAAGCTGGTCAACACGTGGCTGCGGACATCATCGACGGCGGCCAGCCCGAGTGCTGCCCGGTGTTGGTTGAGCGGCGCGCGCCAGGCCAGGTTCCAGCGCTGCGCATCGCGCTCCCAGCGCTCTGGATAGTCGGTGCTCGCGGCATCCGGCCGCTCGCCCAGGCTCGTATAGACGGGCGGCGCATGACAGGGAGAAGGCAAGGCCGCGGGGCAGAAGGCTGCGAAGACGTAGGGAACGCCCATTGCTTCGGCGATCGATGGCGCGGCGATCTGCAGCGCAGTGGCCCCGACGATCAGCTCGCAGCCACGGGCGGCCTCGCTGATGGCGCTGAACTGTGCGGCCAGGGTTCGCTCCGCCATGCCCTGCATATCGGTGGCCGCCGGGGCAGCCGATGCAGCCGGGCCCGGCTGCCGTAGCGCCGGCCCGACAGCGTATGCCCGGAAACCCATGGCTGCGATCCATTCGCAGAAGTCGGGCGGGACGCAGAAACAGGGATCGTGGCCGCGCTCCCGCAGGGCCATTGCGAGGGCCAGCATGGGCTGCACGTCGCCCCTGGTGCCGATGGTCGAAAGAAGTATGCGCATGCTGGTCGTGCTCCTGCTCCGGTTGAACGATGCCGGACAGTCTACAAACTCACGCTACGTGAGATGCAAGGGTGGGGATGCTCTTTCTTCCGGCACTTGAACCTGACGCTGCGTGAGCTTGTACACTGGCACCACCATGGACATCCCCGACACTCCCGGAAAACTCTGGCGCATTGGCGAACTCGCGGCCGCGACCAAGGTGACGGTGAGGACCCTGCACCATTACGAGCAGATCGGCCTGCTGGCCGCGGTGCGGCGCAGCGGCGGCAGGCACCGGCTGTACGACGATGCCGCGGTCAGGCAGCTGTACCGGATCCGTGCGCTGCGCGAACTCGGCCTGTCGCTGGACGACATCAAGGCCAGCCTTGGCCAGGATGAATCATTGATGGGAATGCTCCAGACCCAGCTCGCACGCACCGAAGAGCGCATGCTGCAGTTGGGCGGCTTGCGCGACCGCCTTCGCAGCCTGACGGCACTGCCCGAAAAACATATTGATGCGGACAGCCTCCTGGCAACGCTGGCCGCGATGCGATCAATCGAGCAGCGTTCGCATGCGCCCAAGGCGGGGCAAGGCCTCGGGGCATGGGAACGCGTTGGCCGGGAACTGCGGACATGCATGGACACGGGACTCGCACCGGATGCGCCGGCGGCACAAGAAATCGCCCGGCGCGCACGCGCATTGATCCGGGAATTCAGCGGCGGCGACCCGAGGGTGGAGGAAGCCTTGGCGCGGCTGCGTTCGGTTGCGCCGCCGACTGGCTTGCATGGATGGGATGCGGCGCTGGTGGCCTACCTCGACAAAGCGCTGGCCTGCGGCGCATCGGCGCCGCAGGCGTGAGGACTATTCGTCGTTGATGCGGTTGATGGCCCGGCGGTCGCGCTTGGTCGGACGCCCCTTGAGTTCCATGCTCGGTTCGGGGAACAGCCGGCGCGCGGTCTTGTCGTTTTCGCGCTTGGCGATGCTCTCGTCGGTTTCGAAATACAGCGTGCGCGCCACCGGCGCCGGGCCGCGCGTGCCGGAAATCGCGGCCACGATCACTTCCCAGCGGTCCGAGCCGTTGTCGATGAAGATCTTGTCGTTCACCTTGACGTTGCGCGCCGGTTTGATCGGCTCGCCGTCGATGCGCACGCGGCCGCGGTCGATCGCGTCGGTCGCCATCGAGCGCGTTTTAAAGAAGCGCGCCGCCCACAGCCACTTGTCGATTCGTACGTTGTTGTCTTCCATGTTGCCTACCCTAATTTACGCATAGCCGATCGCGAAGATCCGCATGACCAGTTTATACACCATGTAGGCCAATCCATAGCTCGCACGCCGGAACCAGCCCGTGTGGGCATAATCCTCGGCCCGGATCGGCACGCCGTCCGCGATGCCGCGCTCGATGTGCGCGCGCATGGTGGCGGCGAAACGCTCGTCCAGCACCACGACATTCGCTTCCTGGTTCAGGAACAGCGACAGCCCGTCGCAGTTGCTGGAACCGACCGTGGCCCAGTCGTCGTCCACCACCGCGACCTTGGCGTGCAGCTGGGTCTTGCGGTACTCGACCACCCGGATGCCGTCGGCCAGCAGCTTGGGGTAGAAGGAGTGGGCCACCATATCCTGGATCACGAACTCCCCTACCCCGATGAGCAAGGTGACCTGCACCCCACGCCGCGCCGCATGCGCGAGCGCCTTGCGGAACTTGCGGCCCGGCGCGAAATACGGAGTCGCGAGCAGCACGCTGTGCTTGGCGCGGCCCAGGGCCTGCAGGTAGGCGCGCTGGATGGTGGAACGGTTGCGCAGGTTGTCGCGCACCACGAAGGCGGCGCGCGCGGGGTAGGCGCAGGACTGCTCCGGCTCCTTGCGCATTTCCTTGAACAGCTCGATGCGCTGCCGGAGCTTCAGGCGTCCCGCGCGCAGCCACTGGCCCTGGGCCTCGTCGTGGATCTGGGCCACCAGCGGACCGCGTACCTGGACCGTGAAATCCCAGCGCGGCGCGGGCAGGCGATGTTTGTCGGCATGGTCGCAACGCCAGTCGTCATTGATGTTGATGCCGCCCACGAAGGCGACGTCGCGGTCGACCACGACAATCTTGCGGTGCGAGCGCGCGATGCCGCGCTTGCACCAGGGGTTGAAGACGCGGTACTGCACACCCGCGCTTGCGAAGGCTTCGCCCAGGCGCAGCGCGGGCCGGTGCTCTGTACCGATCCAGTCGACCAGCACGCGCACCTTGACGCCCCGGCGGTCGGCGCGGATCAGGGCGTCGCGCACGGCATGCCCGACCTCGTCCTCGGCGAAGATATAGGTTTCGAACAGGATGTCGTACTGCGCCGCGTCGATGGCGGCGATCAGGGCCGGGAAGAACGCGGTGCCGCTCTCCAGCAGGGTGACATCGTTGTTGTCGACAAAGCTGACGTGGCGCATGGCCTACGCGAGCTGCAGTTCCGCCACGATCGGTGCGTGGTCGGACAGCTTGGCCCACAGCGGGCCGTGCATCACTTGCGCGTTATCCACCTGAAAGCCGCGCACATAGATGCGGTCGAGGCGGAACCAGGGCAGCATGGCCGGGAAGGTGCGCGCCGGCGCCAGGCGCGGCTGCCGGCCGGCCCAGCTGCGCACCATGTCGCCCAGCGGCGACTTCGGTCCCAGCTCGTCGAATACCTCGACTACGCCGAGGGCGTTGCGCAGGCGGTCGCTGAGGGTATTGCGCCAGTCGTTGAAGTCGCCGGCAATGATCACCGGTTCGCCGTGCGAAGAGGCGTTGACGTGCTCGATCAGGGCCTCGGTCTGGCGCCCGCGGCTGCCTTCGAACAGGCCCAGGTGCACCACGTAGCAGTGGACGCGGCCGCCCTGCGTGTTCAGCACGCAGTGCAGGATGCCGCGCTGCTCATAGGCGTGGTCGGAGACGTCGTGGTTGTGCGAATTCTCGATCGGGAAGGCGCTCAGCAGCGCATTGCCGTGGTGGCCGTGGTCGTACACGGCGTTCATGCCGTAGGCGCTGTGGTGCTTCTCGCCCTTGAAGTAATCGTACTGGGCGGTCTCGGGCCAGTGGCGGTGCGCATGCTCTTCCTTGCCGTAGCGTGCCTGGAAACGGTCGTGCCGGCCCTGCACTTCCTGCAGGAAGACGACATCGGCATGGAATTCGGCGATCGCCTTCTTCAACGCGATCACGCGCGGCTGGCTGCGCAGCGAGGAGACGCCCTTGTGGATGTTGTAGGTGGCCACACGAATTTTCATGGGAACATTCTAACAACATCAGGCGCCCAGGCCGGCGCGGCCGGTCCAATCGTGCGGTGCCAGCGGGAAAGGTGCGCGCCCGCTGCTCAGCCGCCCAGGACCTGCCCCAGCAGCCTGCGTTCGAGGGCCGCGAAGTCCGCACTGCCGCGCTCGCGTGGCCGCGCCAGCGGCACCGGGATGTCGCAGGCGATGCGGCCGCCGTCGATGACCAGCACGCGATCGGCCAGGGCCAGCGCCTCCTGGACATCGTGCGTCACCAGCACGGCGCTGAAGCCGTGGCGCAGCCACAGGGTCTCGATCAGGCGCTGCATCTCGATGCGGGTCAAGGCGTCGAGGGCGCCCAGCGGCTCGTCCAGCAGCAGCAGGCGCGGCGCATGCACGAGGGCGCGGGCCAGGGCGACGCGCTGGCGCTGGCCGCCGGACAGCACCGCCGGCCACTCATGGGCACGGGACGCCAGTCCCACCGTCTCCAGGGTTTGCAGTGCCCGGTCCTTGCCCCCAGGCAGCCCGAGGGCGACATTGTCCAGCACGCTTTTCCAGGGCAGCAGGCGCGCATCCTGGAACATCAGGCGCGTCGCGCCCTCGCCGGCCGCCACTTCCACCGCACCGCCATCCGGCGCTTCCAGTCCAGCCAGCAGGCGCAGCAGCGTACTCTTGCCGCAGCCGCTGCGCCCGATCACGGCCACGAACTCACCGGGCGCGATGCGCAGCTCGATGTCGTCCAGCACCAGGCGTTCGCCGTAGCGCTTGCGCAGCGCACGCAGTGCCACGGCTGCGCCCCGGCTACCGGCCACGGCTGCGGGCGGTGCGGCTTCGTCGATCGTCACGTCCATGTCCGGCACCTTTCAGCGATAAGCGGGATTCCAGCGCAGGAAGCGGCGCTCCAGCAGGCGCGCCAACAGGTCGGCGGCCTTGCCCAGCAGGGCATACAGCAGGATGCCGACCAGCACCACGTCGGTCTGGAGGAACTCGCGCGCATTCATCGTCATGTAACCGATGCCCGACTGGGCCGAGATCGTTTCGGCGACGATCAGGAGCACCCACACCAGGCCGAGCGAGAAGCGCACGCCCACCAGGATCGAGGGCAAGGCCGCCGGCAGGATCACGTCACGGTACAGCGGCCAGCCGGACAGGCCGTAGCTGCGCGCCATCTCGATCAGGCCCTGGTCGGCCGAGCGGATGCCGTGGAAGGTGTTCAGGTAGACCGGAAAGAACACACCCACCGCCAGCAGGAACAGCTTGGCGGTCTCGTCGATGCCGAACCACAGGATCACCAGCGGGATCAGGGCCAGCGCCGGGATGTTGCGGATCATCTGCAAGGTGGTGTCGAGCAGGGTCTCGGCGCGCCGCGAGCTGCCGTTGAGCAGGCCCAGCACCAGCCCGAGCCCGGCGCCGATGCCGAAGCCCACGGCCGCGCGCCATAGGCTGGTGCGCAGGTGGGCCCACAGCTCGCCGGATTCGGCCAGCGAGCGGAACGCGGCCAGCACCTGGAGCGGTTCAGGCAGGATGCGGCTCGACAGCCAGCCGGCCTGCGCCGCCACCTGCCAGAACACGATCAGCGCGGCCGGCAGCGCCCAGGGTGCCAGCGCGGCCAGTCCGGCACGGCCGCCGGGCCAGGCCAGGCGCAACGATGACCAGGCCGGGGCCGGGGCCGCATGCAGCAGTTCGGAGTTCGCCATCACGCCACCCTTCAGCGTGCGGACGCCGGCAAGGCGTCCTTCACCGCGATCGGTTTCGGAATCAGTTTCAGGCCGTGGAAGGCATCGGCGATGCGCTGCTGCTCGCGCACCACTTCGTCCGACATCGGTTTCACGCCATAGGCGTAGCGGCGCGCCGCCAGCTCGACCACGTTGCGCGCCAGTCCCGTCTGCGCCGACAGGATGGTCGCCACCTCGGCCGGGTTGGCGCGGCCCCATTCGTCGACCTTGGCGATCTCTTCGATCAGGATGCGCGTGAGCCCCGGCTGGCCCTCGGCGAAGCTGCGCGACGCCAGGTAGAACTGGTGGTTCGACACCAGGCCGCGGCCGTCGACCAGCACGCGCGCACCGAGCTGCTGCTCGGCCGCAGCCAGGAAGGGGTCCCAGATCACCCAGGCGTCGACGCTGCCGCGCTCGAAGGCGGCGCGCGCATCTGCCGGCGGCAGGTAGACCGGCTGGATGGCGTTGTAGGGAATGCCTGCCTTCTCCAGCGCCCTGACCAGCAGGAAGTGCACGTTCGATCCCTTGTTCAGCGCCACCTTCTTGCCGCGCAGGTCCGCCAGGGACCGCAGCGGAGAATCCTTGGGCACCACGATGGCTTCGCTGGACGGCGACGGCGGCTCGTGGCCGACGTAGACCAGGCTGGCGCCGGCGGCCTGGGCGAAGATCGGCGGCGCCTCGCCCACCGTGCCGAAATCGATGCTGCCCACGTTTAATCCTTCGAGCAGCACCGGCCCGGCGGGAAACTCGGTCCACTTGACGCCGATGTTCTGCGCCGCCAGGCGTTTTTCCAGCGTGCCGCGGCCCTTGAGCAGGGTCAGGGTGCCGTATTTCTGGTAGCCGATGCGCACCTGGCTAACGGGCTGGGCCTGGACCAGGCCGGGCAGGCCGGCAGCCAGGCCGGCCGCGATCAGGCCCAGGCTGCGGCGGCGTGCCGGACGCGCGGGATGGTGGCTTGTTTTCTCGTTGTTGACGCTCATGAACTCGCCTTTCTTGATGAGTCCATAGCGTAGAACGCGCCAACTTGAAAGAAAACTAATCGTTTGGCACATCCTTATGCGGCGCCCGTTTTAAGGTTTCGCGCATATCGATGGCCGGATTTCCGCTAGCGCGACACGTGGCGCGGCAGCTGCAGGATGGCTTCGGCGTTCGAGGACGAGAAGCAGCGGTCGGCCGCTTCGAGATGAGGCAGCCAGGCGTATTGGGTGTGCTCGCGCGGGCTCAGGATGACCGGGATGTCGCGCGGCACGCAGACCGAGAACACGTGCTCGGTGTTGTGGGTGACGCCGGGCGCGTAGCGGTGGCGCCAGACCGGGTAGATCTCGTAGACGTTGGACAGCCCCCAGTCGTGCAGGCGGATCCTGTCGCCGTCGGCCACGATGCCGGTTTCCTCGAACAGTTCGCGGGCGGCGGTTTGCAGCAGGGGTTCGTCGGGGGCGTCGAGCGAGCCGGTGACGGATTGCCAGAAGCCCGGGCGATCGGCGCGTTCGATCAGCAAGACCTCCATGGCGGAGGTGTGGATGACGACCAGGACCGATTCGGGAATCTTGTGGGGCATAGGGCCAAATAAAAAACGCGGGCGCAGCCATTATATGGCCGCGCCCGCGTTTATCGAACCCAAGGACCGTTTACGCGACCTTCGGCTCGTTGCGCAGGCGGATGTGCAGTTCCTTGAGCTGCTTCTCGTCGACTTCCGACGGCGCGTTGGTGAGCAGGTCTTGCGCGCGCTGGGTCTTCGGGAAGGCGATCACGTCGCGGATCGACTCGGAGCCGGTCATCAGGGTGATCAGGCGATCCAGGCCGAAGGCCAGGCCACCGTGCGGCGGCGCGCCGTACTGCAGCGCGTCGAGCAGGAAGCCGAACTTCAGCTGGGCTTCTTCGGCGTCGATCTTCAGGGCGCGGAACACCTTGCTCTGCACGTCTTCGCGGTGGATACGGATCGAGCCGCCGCCCAGTTCCCAGCCGTTCAGGACCATGTCGTAGGCCTTGGCGACGCAGGCGCCCGGGTTGGTCTCGAGCATGTCTTCGTGGCCGTCCTTCGGTGCGGTGAACGGGTGGTGGGTGGCGTTCCAGCGGTCGCCGTCTTCGTCGTATTCGAACATCGGGAAGTCGATGACCCACAGCGGCGCCCAGCGGTCTTCGAACAGGCCGGCCTTCTTGCCGAATTCCGAGTGGCCGATCTTCACGCGCAGCGCGCCGATGGCGTCGTTGACGACCTTGGCCTTGTCGGCGCCGAAGAAGATCAGGTCGCCGTCTTCGGCCTTGGTCAGTTCCAGGATCTGGGTCAGCACCTCGTCCGAGATGTTCTTGACGATCGGCGACTGCAGGCCGTCACGGCCCTTGGCCTTCTCGTTGACCTTGATGTAGGCCAGGCCCTTGGCGCCGTAGATGGCGACGAACTGGGTGTAGGCGTCGATTTCCGAACGCGGCATCGAACCACCCTGCGGCACGCGCAGGCCGACCACGCGGCCGCCGGCCATGTTGGCGGCGCTGTTGAACACCTTGAACTCGACCGACTTCATCAGCTCGGTCAGTTCAGTGAATTCCAGCTTGACGCGCATGTCCGGCTTGTCCGAACCGTAGGAGCCCATGGCGGTGGCGAAGTCCATCACCGGGAACGGGTTCGGCAGGTCGATGCCGGCTGCGTTCTTGAAGACGACGCGCATCATGTCTTCGAACAGGTCACGGATTTCCTGCTCGGTCAGGAACGAGGTTTCGCAGTCGATCTGGGTGAATTCCGGCTGACGGTCGGCGCGCAGGTCTTCGTCGCGGAAGCACTTGGTGATCTGGTAGTAGCGGTCGAAGTTGGCGACCATTAGCAGCTGCTTGAACAGCTGCGGCGACTGCGGCAGCGCGAAGAAGTTGCCCGGGTTGACGCGCGATGGCACCAGGTAGTCGCGGGCGCCTTCCGGGGTCGACTTGGTCAGCATCGGGGTCTCGATGTCGATGAAGCCCAGGTTGTCCAGGTACTTGCGGACTTCCATCGACACCTTGTAGCGCAGGCGCAGGTTGTGCTGCATCTGTTGGCGGCGCAGGTCGAGCACGCGGTGGGTCAGGCGGGTGGTTTCCGACAGGTTGTCGTCGTCCAGCTGGAAAGGCACCGGCACCGATGCGTTCAGCACTTCCAGCTTGGTGGTGTTGATCTCGATCTTGCCCGACTTCAGGTTGGCGTTGGCGGTGCCTTCCAGGCGGTTCACCACGGTGCCGGTGATGCGCAGGCAGTACTCGTTGCGCACGTGTTCCGCGGCCTTGAACACCTCGGCGTTATCCGGGTGGCAGACCACCTGCACCAGGCCTTCGCGGTCGCGCAGGTCGATGAAGATCACGCCGCCGTGGTCGCGGCGACGGTGCACCCAGCCGCACAGGCTGACGGTTTGGCCCAGCAGTTCCTCGGTGACGAGGCCGCAGTAGTGAGTACGCATGGAGGACATAGTTTTCGTTCCAGGTTGGTTGGTTCGGTCAAGCCCGAGGGCTGATTCTTGGATGCTGCGTTTTCTTTATTCCGGAGCGACGACGCCCATCGAAACGATGTGCTTGAGTGCCGCGTCCACGGACATGTTCAGTTCGACGACCTTGCTGCGTTCCATCATCAGGAAGAAGCCCGAGGTCGGGTTCGGGGTGGTCGGCACGTACACGCTCACGTAGTCGCCCACCAGGTGATTCTTCACGTCGCCGCCCGGCACACCGGTCAGGAAAGCGATGGTATAGGAATCCGCGTGCGGGTACGGGATCAGCACCGGCGTACGGAACGCGTTGCCCGAGGACGAGAACAGCGTGTCCGACACCTGCTTGACGCTGCCGTACAGCGAGCTCACCACGGGGATGCGCTTCATGATGCGGTCGCCCAGGCGCACGATGTAGCCGCCGACCAGATTGTTGGTCAGCAGTCCGGTGAGAAAGACGATGGCCAGGGTCAGTACCGCGCCGACGCCCGGGATATTGCGGCCGAACATGGCCTGCGGCGTCCAGGATTCCGGCACGAACAGCAGTGACTGGTCCAGCGTGCTGATGATCGCGCTCAGCACCCAGACCGTGATCACCAGGGGCACCAGCACCAGCAAGCCAGTCAGGAAATATTTGCGCATCGAATTCTCTTGTTCTTGTTGGGGCTGCGGCCCTTGCCGGCCGCAGCGTCATTCACCTGCTTCAGGTACTGCTCTTGTCGCCGCCGCTGGCAGCGGCCGGGGCCGGCGTGCTCGCTGCGGGCGTGCTGCTCTCGCTGGACGCGGCTGGAGCCGCGGCCGTGCCGGAGGCGGCGCCGGTGGCCGGCGGGGTGCCGCCACGGAAGTCGGTCACATACCAACCCGTGCCCTTGAGCTGGAAGCCGGCAGCGGTCACCTGCTTTTTGAAGGCTTCCTTGCTGCAGGATGGGCAGACGGTCAGCACCGGGTCAGAAATTTTTTGCAGTACATCTTTGGTAAAACCGCATTCATCGCAGCGGTAGGCGTAGATCGGCATCTGATACTCCGCAAAAATCTTCAAAACCCTGAATTATAAAGCTTTTACGCGCAGCGTTGCCTAATCTGGCTGCAGCAGGCCGCGGCCGGCGCCGCAAGTGCGCTTGGCAGGTGTTGTTTTTCGTCATCGGCACAAGCTGTTTCGTTTGCGCAAGCGCAGGCCCGGGTGATTAAATAGCATCTTTCTTAAGAACATGATGGCAACAGACAAGTTCTGCTGCCCACGGTTAAGAAGAAACAGAAGATTTTGCGCGGTGCTGCACCGCCGCGATCCATACAAGAACACTGCATTTCTCGAGCCCGCTCCATGCGGGCTTTTCTTTTAGCGGCGCTGCCAGCTTCGTAGGGTGGGCAGGTCTCCTGCCCACGCGGTTAGGTGCGCCAGATTACCGCGTGGGCGGAAATCCGCCCACCCTACGGACGGCGCTGCCAGAGCATCCAGCGTTCCTTGCCCGCGAAGATAGGGATCGAATCGCCAACTTCCGCATCCTCGACAAGATCGAAGTACGGGGCCAGCAACACCTCCAGCTCTCTCCGCTCGATCCCAAAAGGCGGACCTTTTATCGTCTGGTCAAAAAAGAAGAAGCCGCCCAGCCTGCCGCCCGGCGCCAGCAGCTCAGCCCAGCGCGCCGCGACCCGCGGCCGCATGCCTGGGGGCAGCGCGCACAGGAAGGCGCATTCGTAGATGAAGTCGAGCGGCCGTTCCGGCTGCCAGGCAAAGAAATCCGCTTCCCGCACCCGCTCGCCCCACTGCCCCGCCAGCACCCTGGCGCGGGCGACGGCTTGCGGGGCGAAGTCGATCGCCGTGGCATCCCAGCCCGCTTCGCACAGGTGGACCAGTTCGTAGGCGCTGCCGCAACCGGGGATCGAGGCCGTCAGAGGCCGCGGGCTGGCGGCGACGAAGTCGCGCAGCGCCTGCGGCACGCCGCCGCGGTCCCAGGGCGTGAACGATGTGGCGAAGCGCTCGTCCCAGAACTGCGGACTGAGCGGATCGCGGCTGGCAAAGCTGGGCGGATCAGCCGCCATGCATCAGGCCGTAGCCGGCAGCGATGCTGCCCGCCAGGACCACCACGCCTGCCAGGAAGACCAGCAGGCGGTTGGTGCGGCGCTGTTCCAGCACCACCATCGCCAGCAGGTCGGTCTGCGACACCGACTGGCCGTGGTGGGTCGTGGTAATGCTGGAATGGGCCTGGCGTTCCAGCGCCTGGTGCACCAGGCGCGGCAGTTGCGGGAAGATGTGGGCGTAACGCGGCGCTTCGGCGCGCAGGCGCTCGACGAATCCCTGCCACCCCATCTGTTCGGACATCCAGCGCTCGAGGTGCGGCCTGGCGGTTTTCCACAGGTCGAGGTCGGGGTCGAGCTGGCGGCCCAGGCCTTCGATGTTGAGCAGGGTCTTCTGCAGCAGCACCAGCTGCGGCTGGACTTCGACGTTGAAGCGGCGCGAAGTCTGGAACAGGCGCAGCAGGATCTGGCCGAAGGAAATGTCCTTCAATGGACGGTCGAAGATCGGCTCGCAGCAGGCGCGCACCGCCGACTCCAGTTCATCGACGCGGGTGTCGCGCGGCGCCCAGCCCGATTCGATGTGGGCCTCGGCCACGCGCTTGTAGTCGCGGCGGAAGAAGGCCAGGAAGTTTTGCGACAGGTAATCCTTGTCGAAATCGTTCAGGGTGCCGACGATGCCGAAGTCGAGCGCGATGTAGCGGCCGAAGGTTTCCTTCTCGACCGAGACCAGGATGTTCCCCGGGTGCATGTCGGCGTGGAAGAAGCCGTCGCGAAAGACCTGGGTAAAGAAGATCTCGACGCCGTCGCTCGACAGTTTTTTCAGGTCCACGCCCTCGGCCGCCAGGCGGTCGATCTGCGACACCGGGATGCCGCGCATGCGTTCCATGACGATCACGCTGCTCGAGCAATAGTCCCAATACATCTCGGGGACCATCAAGAGATTCGAGTCGGCGAAGTTGCGGCGCAGCTGGCTGGCGTTGGCCGCTTCGCGCATCAGGTCGAGTTCGTCGTGCAGGTATTTGTCGAACTCGGCGACCACTTCGCGCGGCTTCAGGCGGCGGCTCTCAGCCCAGACCTTCTCGATCAGGCCGGCGGCCATGTCCATCAGCGCCAGGTCTTCGTCGATGGTCTTGCGCATGCCGGGACGCAGCACTTTCACGGCGACTTCCAGTCCGTTCTTCAGGGTCGCGAAGTGCACCTGGGCGATCGAGGCCGAGGCTACCGGCACCCGGTCGAAGCTGGCGAAGAGCTGGTCGGGATGGGCGCCGAGCGCCTCGGTAATCTGGGCCACCGCCAGGTCGGAATCGAAAGGCGGCACCCGGTCCTGCAGCAGCGACAGCTCGTCGGCAATGTCTTGCGGCATCAGGTCGCGCCGGGTCGACAGCACCTGGCCAAACTTGATGAAGATCGGGCCCAGCTCTTCCAGCGCCATGCGCAGGCGGATCGCGCGCGGCGAGGTGATGCGGCGCCAGAAGAACACGGTATTCATAAAGCGTGCGGTCCGCGGGGCATGCAGGCTGGTGACCGCGATTTCGTCGAGACCGTACTTGGTCGCGACGGCCAGGATTTTCAGCAGGCGCAGGAATTTCAATATCATCAGTTATCCGGACTCAGTATCAGGCTCGGTGCAGCGCTCTGCGCGAGGCGCTGCTCCAGTCGGGCGATGCGCTTGGCGGTGCGCTCGACGTCGTCGCGCAGCCGCACCACGTCGGCTGCGAATTCGTTGACCGCACTCGGGCGGACCAGGACCGGCCGCTCTTCCAGCAGGAATTCGGCCACATTCTCGGCCAGGCGGCGGCCGGCGCCCAGCACGCCATTGGCGGCGCCGCGCGTGCCCTGCACCAGGTGGCGCGCGCCGAGCGGGCCGACGATGCGTTCCAGGTCGTACTCGGCATCCCAGCGCAGGCCTTTCGACAGCGAGGAGATGGTATTGGCGAACTCGGCGTCGCCTTCGATCTTCACGTAGGAAAAGGCGCGGTCGCGGTTCTGGGCGATCAGCGGCAGGTCGCTCAGCTTGACGCGGATGGTCACGCTCGGGCGGCTATCGGCCGTACCGGCTTCGAGCATGCCGTCGCGCGCCACGCGCAGGCGCAGCTTGAGCTGGCCCATGTCGATGCAGGCTTCCTTGCCGGCATGACGGACGAGCGCTTCCCGCGCCCAGGGCTCCTGGGCGAGCAGATGGTTGATCGTGGCAACGGCGGGCGTCGCCAGCATGGCGGAACTCGGGAACATGGCAGCGAACATCAAACGCGTGTTAATCAAAAAAAACCGCCCGGGGTTAAGTCGGGCGGTTCGATCTTACCAGTTTGCCGGGTACAAACCCGGCAGCACAGGAATTATCTGAAAAATAATTACGCCACCTGTTGAATGCCGGCCAGTACCCAACCGCCTTGACCGTTCAGTGGCTTGGACATGTTCCACACTTCCACGAAAGGCTCGGCCGGTGCGTTCTGGGCAGTACGGATCATGCCGTTGAACTGCACGCTGGCCAGGTAGTCGGTGGCGGTGGTCTCGATGCCCAGCAGCTGGCCCTCGATCGACACCACGTCGGTGAAGTCGGTGGCGCCATTGCGCTCCTGGATCTGCATCTTCAGCTCGGCGAACACTTCCGGCGTGGTGAACTCGCGCAGGTCGTTGGTATCGCCACGGTCCCAGGCGGCCTGCATGCGGATGAACGAGGCTTTCGCATGGCGCAGGAAGGCGTCCTGGTCGAAGTCGCCCGGCACACCCCACTGGTTGTGCATGACCGGTGCGGCGGCGCCCGGCTTGTTCAGCGACACGCCGCTGCTGCCGAAGCCATTGTTCTGGAAGCCAGCCGGCTGGCGCAGGCCAGAGCCGATCTCCGGCGTGGCCGCGCCATTGCCCGCATAGCTGTTCGGGCTGGCGCCGGCCGGCACCGGGTTGGTGTAGCCGCCACCGAAGGCCGGGTTGGCCGGGGTGTCCTTGCGGCGGAACATGCGCACCACGAACAGTACGGCCAGTGCCAGCAGGCCGATCATGAGGATCGCCGAGATCGCGCTCGCCAGCGCGCCGCCGATGCCGAAGTGCGACAGCAGCGCGCCCAGGCCGAGGCCCAGCAGGGCGCCGCCCAGGATGCCCTTCCACATGCCGGAGCGCTGGGTGGTGCGCGCCGCGGCGGCGGCACCAGCGGCGCCGGCGGTGGCGGGCACGGCGCTCGGTGCACGCTGCTGCTGGAAGCCTGGAGTCGGCGCAGGCGCCGGGGCCGGCATCTGGCGCACGGCCTGCGACTGGCGGCCGAAGGAACGCTTGCTGCCCATCGGGCGGGCGGTGGCTTCCGCGATCATCGAGACCGCGGTAATTGCCAGGACCATCGTTGCCACGAATTTTTTCATCTCTGCTTCCTTACAATTTAATGCCAGTGTGCAATGCGGCCACACCCGCCGTCAGGTTGTGATACTGGACCCGCTCCAGTCCCGCATCCAGCATCATGGACTTCAGGGTTTCCTGGTCCGGATGCATGCGGATCGATTCCGCCAGATAACGGTAGCTTTCGGCGTCGCCGGCGATCTTCTGGCCCAGCCACGGCAGCACCGAGAACGAATACAGGTCGTAGGGCTTCTGCAGCGGCGCGATGACCTTCGAGAACTCGAGCACAAGCAGCTTGCCGCCGGGCTTCAGGACGCGGCGCATTTCCGCCAGTGCCTGGTCCTTGTGGGTCATGTTGCGCAGGCCGAAGGCCACGCTGACGCGGTCGAAGTAATTGTCCGGGAACGGCAGCTTCTCGGCGTCACACAACAAAGTTGGGGTCACCAGGCCCTTATTCAATAGTCTATCCCGGCCCACGCGCAGCATCGACTCGTTGATGTCGGTGAGCCAGACCTCGCCGGTGCGCCCCGCCTGCTTGGCGAAGGCCTTGGCCAGGTCACCGGTGCCGCCGGCGATGTCGAGCACCTTGAAACCAGGGCGCACGCCCGCCTGCGCGATGGTGAACATCTTCCAGGCGCGGTGCAGGCCGGCCGACATCAGGTCGTTCATGACGTCGTATTTCGAGGCGACCGAATGGAAGACCTTGGCGACTTCCTGGACCTTCTGGTCCTCGGCGACGGTCTTGTAGCCGAAGTGGGTGGTATTCGTCATATGAGCAGGCAGGTTGGGGTTGCCACATTATACAAGGTGACCAGAAACGGCCGCGCCGTGGCGGCGGCACACGATTGGCAAGCTTTCAGAAATAATAATTGCCTCTTGTATAATCCTCAAATTGCACAGATTCCTCTGCAGCCGCTTTCATGCGCATCCGTACCCGCCTGCTGATCCTGGTTCTCTCGATCCTGGTGCCCTCCTTTATTGCGGCGGCGCTGGCGGTAAGCTACGTCTATCGCGAGGAGCAGAAGTCGCAGACCCAGAGCGTGGCCGAAGCCACGCGCGGCTTCGCCATGCTGGTCGACAACGAGCTGCGCGGGCGCGCAGCGATCCTGCGCACCCTGGCCGAGTCACCGACGCTACGCGACGGCCGCCTCGACAAGTTCTACGATTACGCCCGGCGCGTGGCGCCGGGACGCGAGTCGGTCATCGTGCTGAGCGATCTGGAGGGACGCCAGCTGGTCAATACCCGCCAGGCCTTCGGCGCGGCACTGCCGCAACGGCGCTCGTCGAACATTGGTACGCTGATGCAGCGCGACGGCGCCGACCGCACCCATGTTTCCGACCTGTTCATGGCGCCGATCGGAAAACGCTACGACTATACGATCCAGGTACCGGTCCGGATCGACGGCGCTACCCGCTACTACCTCCTGATGGGTGTGAACGTGGCCACCCTGCAACCGCTGCTCGACCGCCAGGACTTTCGCAGCGACTGGACCGCAACCGTCGTCGACCGCGCTGGCGTGGTGCTGGCCCGTTCGCGCCAGCCGGAACAGTTCGTCGGCAAACAGGTGCGCGCCTACAGCCGCAAGCTGATCAACGCTACAAAGGAAGGGGTATACGAAAGCCGCACCCTGGATGGCATCGACGTGCGCGCCTTCTTCAGCACCGTGCCCTCGGCCGAATGGAAAGTGCTGGTCAGCATTCCCGTGAGCGAGATCCGGCGCGTGCCGCTGCAGGCGGCCGCCATGCTGGCCGGCCTGATGACGGCCCTGCTGGCGGCCGGCGTGCTGGCCGCGCGCTCGCTGGGACGACGGGCCATCGGCCCGATCGAATACCTGGGCCGCAGCGCCGATGCGCTCGGCCAGGGCAAGGAACTGGGCTACGAAGCGCAGGGCCTGGCCGAGATCGACAACGTCGCGGCGCGCATGGCCGACGCCTCGCGCCAGATCCGCCAGTCGCAGGACGAACTCGAGCGCCGCGTGACCGAGGCGGTGGCCGCCACCGAACGCGCGCAGGGCGCCCTGCTCAAGTCGCAGAAGCTGGAAGCGCTGGGCCGTCTGACCGGCGGCATCGCGCACGAATTCAACAACCTGCTGCAGACCCTGAGCACGGCGCTGCAGCTGGCCGACATGAAGAACCGGGACGACAAGGTGCGCGGCCTGATCCAGACCTGCAAGAAGACCGTGCAGCGCGCCACAGCCCTCACCGGCCAGCTCGGTTCCTTCGGCCGCATCCAGGAAGCGCGCCGCGAAACGGTCGACGCCTGCCAGCAGCTGCGCAGCGCGCGCCAGCTGATGAGCGGCGCCCTGCGCGCGGACATCGAACTGCAGATCGAGTGCGACGAGCCGGCCTGGCCTGTGCTGGTCGAGCCCCTGCAGTTCGACCTTGCCCTGCTGAACCTGGCGGTGAATGCGCGCGACGCCATGCCCTCCGGCGGCGTGCTGCGCATCGAGGCGCGCAACCTGACCCTGGCGCAGCCGCCGGGCCAGCTGGCGCCGGGCGACTACGTACGGGTATCGGTAAGCGACACCGGCAGCGGCATGGCGCCCGAGGTGCTGGCGCGCGCGCTCGACCCCTTCTACACCACCAAGAGCCAGGGCCAGGGCACCGGCCTCGGGCTGCCGCAGGCCTATGCCTTCGCGCTGCAGTCGCAGGGCCTCTTGCAGCTCGACAGCACGCCCGGCCACGGCACCCGGGTCGAGATCTACCTGCCGCGCGCCCCACAGCCGGCGGCCACACCGGGCGCTGCGCCGACCCACGCGCCCCTGCCGCGCGGGCGCGGCAGCGTGCTGTTCGTCGAGGACGACGCACTGGTGCGCGAAGCGGTCGCGCATGCGCTCGAGGAAGCCGGCTTCGAGGTGCTGGTCGCCCACGACGGCGAACAGGCGGTCGCCCTGCTCGACGCCGGCGCCCGGCCCGCCGTGGTGTTTTCCGACATCGTCATGCCGGGCACGGTCAGCGGCATCGACCTGGCCGCCATCGTGCGCCAGCGCGATCCCGCGCTGCCGGTGGTGCTAGCTACCGGATATACCGAAAAACAGCCTTCCCTGCCCGGGGTCCAGGTCCTGGCCAAGCCCTACCCGATCGAACGCCTGGTGGCCTTGCTGGCGAGCGTTTCCGCATACCCCAATTGAGGTAAATACTGTAAGGCATTGATTCCTGTAGGAATTTATGCGATGCGGATTACCAACTCTACAATATTTGTGCGCCCAAAAGCCTTAGGTTCTGGTTAAATGTACCTAAAGCGGTGTCGGAGAATCCGGCAAATCCCTCCCAGTGTTTTTCTTACAGAATGCTTGGGAGTCCGGCCGACAGCGTGGCCTGCATTACCGGTATAACGAATAACAACGAGGTCAATGTGTCGGTCAAACGACTCTTATGCATTACGAGTGAGGGTAACGCGGGCGTGCGCTCGGCCTGCGGCGATTTGCAGGGCTGGGACGTGTGCATCGTGGACAGTATCCAGGCTGCGCGCAAGGTGCTGGCACAGCAGCACTATCCGGTTGGCCTGCTGTTCGACGGCGACGGCAGCCTCGAGCACGACGACACCGACCGTTTCCTGCAGCAGCATCACCAGGTGCGCTGGATCGGTGTCTTCAATGTCGATCTGCTGCACCGGCCGCAGTTGCGCCATGCCATTGCAAATCACTTGTACGATTTCCACACGCGTCCGGTCGACACGGTACGGCTGCATCACTCGCTCGGCCACGCCCATGGCATGGCGATGCTGGCGAGATCGACGCCAGCGCACCTGAGGACGGCCACCACGCGCCGCATCGATGGCCAGTCTGTCGCGATCCGACGCCTGCGCGCCCATATCGACAAGATCGCGGCGGTCGACGCGCCGGTGCTGATCTCCGGTGAAAGCGGCAGCGGCAAGGAACTGGCGGCGCAGGAAATCCATGCCCAGTCGCCTCGTGCAGGTGGGCCATTTATCGCCATCAACTGCGCGGCGATTCCACCCTCGCTGATCCATTCCGAACTGTTCGGTTATGAACGTGGAGCCTTTACCGGCGCCGCCAAGGACAAGCCTGGCCTGATCGAGGCAGCCTCCGGCGGCAGCATCTTCCTGGACGAGATCGGCGACCTGCCGCTTGACCTCCAGGCCAGCCTGCTGCGCTTTTTGCAGGAACGCACGATCTACCGTGTCGGCGGCACCCGGACGGTGGCGGTCGATGCGCGTGTGATCGCCGCCAGCCATGTCGACCTGCCGAAGGCGGTGGCCGAAGGGCGCTTCCGCGAAGACCTGTACTACCGTCTGAGCGTGTTCCCGATCCGCGTACCGCCGCTGCGCGAGCGCAAGGACGACCTGCCGATGCTGACCGAGATCATCTTCAACAAGTATGCGGACGAGAAAAGCCCGCAACTGAAGGGCATCAGCAAGCAGGCGCTGCGCGCCATGGCCCAGCATGACTGGCCGGGCAATATCCGCGAACTGATCAACCGCATGCGGCGCGCCATGGTGCTGGCCGAGAACCGCCTGATCATGCCGGAAGACCTGGAGCTGGCGCCGCAGGAAGACGCCATCATCCTGCGCGAAGGCCTGGACAACTCGCGCGGCAGCGCCGAACGTACCGCTATCTGGAACAGCCTGGCCAAGTGCGGCAACAACATCAGCCAGGCGGCGCGCGACCTCGGTGTCTCGCGCATGACGCTGTACCGTCTGATGGCCAAGCATTCCATCGCGCCTTGACCCGTCCGGGTTTCCTCCTCATTTCCTACATACACATCCAAGCGCCCTAGCGGCGCTTGGGGGCGTTCGCCCCGCATGCTGTTACAGCTTGATACAGTCTGGTGACAATTTACTCCGAAGTGTCACAGCCTTGAGACAGGCTTTCGTTCACTAGTTGAATCGCCCCATCAATTCAGTCCTACAAACTTGCTGAGCATAAAAATGCTCAGGCTAATCAAGGACTTGGGGGTGGAATTAGAAGCTGGCACGCAACCTGCTAGAGCGTACATGGACCGGCCTGACACGACGCCGGGCATTTCAACTTTCAGTGACACATAAAGGGGAGTAACAGATGAAGCGCACACTTCTGGCGACCGCGATCGCACTGGCATTCGGCATGGCCCACGCACAAGATGGCAACACGGCCGGCGACGTCCGCCGTGGCAATAACCAGACTCAAACCACTGACCAGAGCAACAACTCGGATAACCGCGATTCCTCGGGCCAGAACCGTAGCAGCGGCGACGCCCGGGCAAGCGCTGCAGGCGCCGCCTCGGCCAACAACAACGGCAACGCCTCCTCCTCGGTCACCGGTTCGTACAACACCTCGACCGCCAGCTCGATCAGCACCCTGGAAGGCCGTGCAGCGAACAACACCGTCAACACCATCGGCAACTACGCCGAGAACGGCGCAGCCGCAAGCGGCGCGGCAGGCACCGGCGCGGAAGGCGGTAGCGCCAACGGCGGCAACGCCAATGGCAACAACGGCGGCGACAGCGGCGCAGCGCGCGGCGGCAACGGCGCCGCGGGCGGCGACGGCGGCAACGCCACCAGCGGCGCCTCGACCAGCGGCAACGCTTCGGCTGCCGCGGCACGCGGCGGTGAAGGCGGTGCCGGCGGCACCACCGGCAATGCCCGTACCGGCGCCGGCGGCGACGGCGCCATGGGCGGCGACGGCGGCCGCGGTGCGGCAGGCGGCACCGGCGGCCGTGGCGCGGCAGGCGGCACCGGCGGCGAAGGCGGCGGCGGCAACCTGGGCGGCAACGGCGCCGCAGGCGGCGACGGCGGCCGCGGCGGCAACGCGGACGCTACCGGCGGCCGTGGCGGCAATTCGACGGCCACCGGCGGTATTGGCGGCAACGGCGATGCTACCGGCGGCGCAGGCGGCGCAGGCGGCGCGGGCGGTGCCGGCAGCGGCGGCGCGGGTGGCGACGGCATGGGCGGCGCAGGCGGCTCGAGCGGCCGTGTGGCAGGCGGCAATGGCGGCGGCAACGCCGACGTGAACGGCGGCTCCGGCAGCGCCGGCGGCACCTCGAACGGCATCGGCGGCGCCGGCGGTACGGGTGGCGAAGGCGGCGCTGGAGGCGCCAGCGGCAGCGCCACCGGCTCGGGCCAGGGCGCCAACAGCAACGCGAGCAGCGGCAGCGCCGGCAGCGGCGCCAACACCGCGACCGGCGGCGGCAGCAGCGGCGGCGAAGGCAGCGGCGGCGGCAACGCGGACACCAACAGCGGCGGCGCCACCTCGGGCACCGCCACCGGCGGCGCCGCGACCAACACGGCAGGCGCATCCACCTCGGGCGAAGGCGGCGCCGGCGCGGCAGGCGGCAACGGCGCTGCGGGCGGCGAAGGCAGCTCGACCGGCGGCGCGGGCGCGGCCGGCGGTGCTGCCAGCGGCGGCCAGGGCGGCGCAGGCGGCAGCCTGTCGGGCACCGGCGGTGAAGGCGCCACCGGCACCGGCGGCACCGGCGCGACCGGCACCGGCGGCAGCGGCGCAGCAGGCGCAGCCGGCGGCGAAGGCGGCTCGACCGGCGGCGCAGGCGCAGCCGGCACCTCGACCGGCGGCGCAGGCGCCGAAGGCACCTCCACCGGCGGCGCAGGCGCAGCCGGCGGTACCGGCGGTGCGGGCGCTGAAGGCGGTGCCGGCGGCACCGGCGCGGCAGGCGGCGAAGGCGGTGCCGGCGCGGCAGGCGGCACGGGTGGTTCCGGCGCGGCAGGCGGCACCGGCGGCGCAGGCGGCGCCAGCGGCGCTGCTTCCAACACCGCTGGTGAAGGCGGCGCAGGCGGCGAAGCCACCGGCGGCAGCGCGACCAGCGGCTCGGCTACCTCGGGCGGTGCAACCGGCGGCAACGGCGCTGCCGGCGGTGCAGGCGGCAGCAACACCTCGGGTGAAGGCGGCGCAGGCGGCGCCAACACCGGCGGCGCTGCCACCGGCGGCAACGGCGGTTCGGGTACCGGCGGCAACGGCGGCAGCCAGGACGTGAGCACCGGCGCCTTCAACATGTCGAACGCAATGTCGGGCGTCGCCCAGACCGCTGCCGGCGTGTCGGTGATCAGCCAGAACGGCGGCTTCACCTCGCTGGTCCAGCAGAGCGTCAACGTTCAGTCGAACATGAACGTCGGCCAGTAACAGCACGACGGCCGCACGGCGCCAGCCGTGCGGCTTCCGATGCCGCAGGCCTGCGCCTGCGGCCATCACGGAGCGGGACCTTGCGTCCCGCTTTGTCATCTTCGGCAAATCCTGCCTGCTTTCCGCACGCCTGCCCTGGCGCCGCAAGCCACTTTTCCCCGCCAACCGGCTTCAGCTTTTCCTACATCCTCACAGCAAGCGTTCTGAACACCTCAGCTCCCCATCCCCTTGGCCCTGTTACAGCTTGATACAGTCTGGTGACGGTTACGTTACAAGTGTCACAAGATTGAGACAAGGTTTTTCGAAGATGTTGTACTGCCCCATCAATCCAGTCCTACAAGCTTGCTCAGCATAAAAATAGGCAGATTAATCAAAGACTTGCGAAAGCTTCGCGAGCTGGCACGCAAACTGCTAAAGGGGTAAGTGGACCGGTGGCATAGGACGCCGGGCATTTCAACTTTTCAGTGACACACAAAGGGGAGTAACAGATGAAGCGCACACTTCTGGCGACCGCGATCGCACTGGCTTTCGGCATGGCCCAGGCACAAGACACGCAAGGACAAGCCGGCAACTCCGCTGGCGAAGTCCGCGGCGGCAATACCCAAACTCAAACCACTGACCAGAGCAACAACTCGGACAACCGCAATTCCTCGGGCCAGAACCGCAGCACCGGAAACGCGAATGCCAGCGAAGTGGCTGCAGCCGCTGCCAACAACAACAGCACCTCGACTTCCAGCGTCGACAGCTCGTTCAACAATTCGAGCGCGACCGCGACCAGCAACCTGACCGGCACGGTCACCGGCAACAACATCAATAACATCGGCAACAGCGCCGTCAACAACGGCAACGCCAACGGCGCTGCCGGTAACGGCGCAGCCGGCGGCGACGCCACCGGCGGCAATGCCCGCGGCGGCGACGGCGGCGCAAGCGGCGCGGCACGCGGCGCCAACGGCGCCATGGGCGGCGCAGGCGCAACCGGCCGCAGCGGCGAAGCCACCAGCGGCGCCTCGGATGTGGGCGCAGCCAACGGCGGCGCAGGCGGCGCCGGCGGCGATACCGGCAATGCACGCACCGGCGCAGGCGGCTCGGGCGCTGCCGGCGGCATGGGCGGCAACGGCGCCGCAGGCGGCGACGGCGGCCGCGGCGCAGCTGGCGGCATCGGCGGCTCGGGCGGCGGCGGCAACACCGGCGGCGCCGGCGCTGCAGGCGGCATGGGCGGCAACGGCGGCACCTCGACCGCAACCGGCGGCCGTGGCGGCAATGCCGACGCAATGGGCGGCAACGGCGGCATGTCGACCGCGACCGGCGGCAACGGCGCGCGTGGCGGCGAAGCCGGCAGCGGCACCGGCGCCAACGGCGGCATGTCCACCGGCGGCACCGGCGGCGACGCCGGCAACCTGAATGGCGGCAACGGCGGCGGCAACGGCACCGTGACCGCAGGCAGCGGCGGCAGCGGCGGCGGTTCGAGCGCCGGCGGCGGCAGCGGCGCCGCGGGCGGCATGGGCGGCACGGGCGGCACCAGCGGCGCGGCAACCGGCTCGGGCCAGGGCGCAACCGGCACCGCCAGCACTGCTGGCGCCGGCACCGGCGGCAACATGGCCAACGCCGGCTCGAGCGGCATGTCGGGCGAGACCGGCGGCGGCATGGGCGGCGCAGCCACCTCGAACAGCGGCGAAGCTACCTCGGGCGCTGCCAGCACCGGCACCGTCTCGAACACTGCAGGTGATGCGAGCTCCGGCGCAGGCGGCGCAGGCGCAGCCGGCGGCGCAGGCGGTTCGGGCGCTGCAGGCACCTCGACCGGCGGCGCAGGCGCTGCAGGCGGCACCGGCACCGGCGGCACCGCCGGCAACGGCGCAGCCCTGACCGGCACCGGCGGTGCAGGCGGCGCAGGCACCGGCGGCGCAGGTGGCGCAGGTACCGGCGGCGAAGGCGGCGCAGGCGGCGCAGGCGCGGCCGGCACCGCAACCGGCGGCGCAGGCGCAGAAGGCAGCTCGACTGCCGGCGCTGGCGCAGCAGGCAGCTCGACCGGCGGCGCCGGCGCAGCTGGCGGCGAAGGCGGCACGGGCGGTGCGGGCGGTGCCGGCGGTGCCGGCGCAGCAGGCGGCGCAGGCGGCTCGGGCGCAACCGGCGGCAACGGCGGCTCGGGCGCAATGGGTGGCAACGGCGGTTCGGGCGCAGCCAGCGGCGGCGCATCGAATGCCAGCGGCGCAGGCGCAGCAGGCGGCTCGGCCACCGGCGGCACCTCGACCAGCGGCTCGGCTACCTCGGGCGAAGCGACTGGCGGCGCCGGCGGTGAAGGCGGCGCAGGCGGCAGCAACACCTCGGGCGCCGGCGGCGCAGGCGGCACCAGCACCGGCGGCGAAGCCATGGGCGGCGCAGGCGGCGCGGGCACCGGCGGCAACGGCGGCACCCAGAGCGTGACCACCGGCGCCTTCGACATGTCGAACACCATGTCGAATATCGCCCAGGGTGCTGCAGGCGTCTCGGTGATCAGCCAGAACAACGGCTTCTCGTCGCTGATCCAGCAGAGCGTCAACGTTCAGTCGAACATGAACGTCGGCCAGTAATTCCGGCAGTAACCGCCGCGCGGCATCGGTCGCGCGGCGGTTTTTCCGCACCCGAAGGGAGATTTTATGAAACCTGTGTACCGATTCGTGCTGGCGACGCTGGTCGCGCTCCCGCTGGCGGTCCAGGCCGCCGAGCCGGAGAAGCTGCCGGTCAAGATCAGCTTCCTGACCGAGGTGAAGGTGGCGCCGGAACGCGAAGCCGCCGATGCCTGGGGCGAAGCCGCCTCCACCGAACGCCTGGGCCGCACCAGCGGCAAGGACGACACCGTCCACACCGAAGCGGTGCTGGGAGGTACGGTGGGCAACAACACCGCGGTCAACACCGTGAGCGGCAACAACGTCATCGACAGCGGTTCCTTCGCCAACGCGCAAGGCATTCCGATGGTGATCCAGAACAGTGGTTCGAACGTGCTGATCCAGAGCGCCACCGTCATCAACCTGCGTCTGCAATAGCAAGAAGGCTTTATGAAAACGTTTGTCGCCATCTCTGCCGCCGTGTGCGGCATGCTGCTGGCACCGGGGTGTCCGGCGTCGAGCATCGAGCTGGCCGTCGGCCAGCGCGCCACGGTGCCGGTCACCTCACTCAAGGACCTCAAGTTCCGCAAGACCACCCGCCAGCAGTTCGACTTCAGCTGCGGCTCGGCCGCGCTGGCCACCCTGCTGACCTACCACTACGGTACGCCGGTGACCGAAAAGGAAGTCTTCGAAAAGATGTTCCTGACCGGGGATCAGGCCAAGATCCGCCAGCAAGGCTTTTCCATGCTCGACATGAAGCGCTACCTGGCGACCCGCGGCTTCGTCGGCGACGGCTTCCAGCAGCCGCTCGACAAGCTGCTCGAGGCCAAGCTGCCGGCGATCGTCCTGATCACCGACCGCGGCTACAACCATTTCGTCGTGATCAAGGGCGCCGAAGACGGCCGCATCCTGCTCGGCGACCCGTCCAGCGGCGCGCGTTCGGTGACGCGCGAACGCTTCATGGAGCTGTGGGCCAACAAACTCCTGTTCGTGGTGCACAAGTACCCGGGCAAGACCGTGGCCTTCAACGGCGCCGACGACTGGCGCTCCGCCCCGCGCGCGCCGCTCGGCACCGGCATCAACAACGAACAATACAGCCAGAGCCTGCCGAAATTCGGCCCTAGCGACTTTTGAAAGGATCAGCCATGCACTGGCTCATACACGCATGCCGGGCCCTCGCGGCCACGCTGCTGGCCGGAGCCTGCAGTGCGGCCCTGGCGCAGGACAAGACCGCGGTCATCGATGCCGACGAATGGGCGCCGGTCGATACCGCCACCCTCGACGGTGCGCGCGGCGGTTTCGAGACCCCGGGCGGCCTTGCCATCTCGCTCGGCATCGAGCGGGTGGTCTCGATCAATGGCGAAGTGCTGTCGCGCACCAATGTCGCGATTCCCGACGTGAGCAACATGACGGCCGCGCAGGTCGCGGCAGCCAGCGAAGCCCTCGGCACCGCTCGCCTGATCCAGGTCGGGGGCAACAATTTCGGACCTGGCGACCTCGCCCTGGGCAACGGCGCCACCCTGGTCCAGAACAGCCTCGACAACCAGGCCATCCTGGCCCAGACCACGATCAGCTCGACTGTCAACAGCATGGCCCTGATCAAAGACCTTAATTTTCACTCAACAATTCGTGATGCAATCGTGCGCTCGGCAGGAAGCCTGTAGCATTGCAATATTATTAATCTGCCGATGGAGAAACGCATGTCCAATCACGTCGCGCGCCTAGGGGCGGCCGGCCTGGCGGCAATGCTGCTGGCGCCCGTTGCCGCGGCCCAGGAAGCGCCGGCCAGCGCCCAGGACAAGACCGCCGAACTGGCTACCCTGAAGGCCGAACTGGCCGCCCAGCGCGAACTGGTCGACAAGCTGATGCGCGAGCTGCAGGCCCAGCGCACCAAGATTGAACGCATCGAGGAACGCCGCGACGGCGCCCAGCCAGTGCTCGCCGAGAACCTGGCGCAGCCGCCCCGCATCGACGACAGCCTGCTGTCGGAGCAGCGCGGCACCGGCGGCCAGAATGGCGGCGCCCAGGGCAACAATGTCGCCCAGGCACCGGCCCAGAACCAGCGTCCGCCCTCGACCCCGGCGCCGCTCAACCCGGGCCCGGCCCCGAGCCAGCCGGCGGCGCGTGCCCCGGCCCAGGCCCAGAACAACACGGCAACCCGCAACCAGAAAGACCAGCGCCCGCCCGAAGTGGCGCCGCTGTTCGAAGCCCCGGGCGTGCTGACGCCGCGCGGCAAGTACATCCTCGAGCCGGCCCTGCAGTTCGGTTATTCGTCGAGCAATCGCGTGGCCCTGGTCGGCTACACGGTGATCCCGGCGCTGCTGATCGGCCTGGTGGACGTGCGCGAGGTCAAGCGCAACACCTTCACCGGCTCGATCACCGGCCGTACCGGCCTGAGCAACCGGATGGAAGTCGAGGTCAAGGTGCCCTACGTGTACCGCTCGGACGCCACCGTCAGCCGCGAGATCTTCACCGGCACCGCGGTCGAGCGCGTGTTCGACACCAGCGGCAAGGACCTGGGCGACATCGAGATCGCCGGCCGCTACCAGCTCAACAACGGCGGCCCGGACAAGGCCTATTACATCGGCGGCCTGCGCTACAAATCGGTTACCGGCAAAGGCCCGTTCGAGGTCGTCACCGATTGCCAGACCCGCTGCATCGGCGAGAACGTGACCGGCACCGGCCTGCCGCTGTCGCTGCCGACCGGCTCGGGCTTCCACTCGCTGCAGGGCAGCCTGACCTGGCTGTTCCCGTCCGACCCGGCGGTCTTCTTCGGCAACTTGAGCTACCTGCACAACTTCAAGCGCAGCAACGTCGAGCGCCTGGTGCGCAACGGCATCCGCGAGCCGCTGGGCGAGCTGGCGCCGGGCGGCATCATCGGCTTCAACTTCGGCATGGGCCTGGCGCTGAACGACAAGGCCTCGCTCAGCCTCGGCTACGACCATAGCACCGTGGCGCGCATGAAACAGAATGGCCGTACGGTGCCGGGCTCGGTCCGGACCCAGCTCGGCACCCTGTTGCTCGGCTACTCGTATCGTTTCAACGACAAGCGTTCGCTGTCCGTCGCCGTGGGCGCGGGCGTGACGCGCGACACTCCCGACGTGTCGCTGACGGTGCGCATGCCCTTGAGTTTCTGATTTCCGGGCGTTGTGGCTGCTGTTGGAGACCGGTAGCCTCAATGTTAAAAAAAGGCAAGCGCACGATTGAAAATCTTGCTTCCTTTTTAAAAAATTGTCTCTATAATCATTTTTGCAATGTTGGGCCCGCCGCTGGTTGTACTACCTCCTGACGGACGACAAAGCAATAACATAGATAAACTTCAAGAGGGAATTACCATGGCGACTGGCACTGTAAAGTGGTTCAACGATGCAAAAGGTTTCGGCTTCATCACCCCGGACGGCGGCGGCGAAGACGTCTTTGCACACTTCTCGGCCATCAACGCGAACGGCTTCAAGTCGCTGCAGGAAAACCAGCGCGTGACGTTCGAAATCACTGCCGGCCCGAAGGGCAAGCAGGCATCGAACATCCAGGCATCGGCCTGAGCTGCTGAGCTGCCCGCACAGGCGGGCACATGACAAAGGCACGTCGTTGACGTGCCTTTTGTTTTTGGCGAAGTTGGCTGGCGCGCACTTACGCCGCAGGCAAGGAAGAGAGGATGTCTGCGCGGCGGGCCTGCAGCCAGGCCCGTTCGACCTCGTTGCCGGCCAGTTGGGCGGCACGGGCGTAGGCGGCGCATGCCTCAGGCAACTCCCCTAGGCGGCGGTGAAATTCCGCCCGCGCCGCGTGCAGATAGTGCGAAGTCTCCATCGCGGCCATGTGTTTCAGCGCGCCCAGCCCTTGCCGGGGTCCCTCGGCCATACCAAGCGCCACCGCCGCATTCATTTGCACAACCGGGGTTGGGAGATAACGCTGCAAGGCGCGGTACAGGGCTGCTATCTGGGGCCAGTCGGTGTCTGCCGCGCGCCCCGCCCTGGCATGCAAGGCCGCAATCGCGGCCTGGAGCTGGTATGGCCCAGGACGGCGCAAGGCCAGCGCCGCATCCAGGACCGCGAGCCCCTCGGCGATGGCACCCCGGTCCCACCGCGAGCGGTCCTGCTCCTCAAGGGTCAGCAGCTCCCCCAGGTCCGAGACGCGCGCCGCGCTGCGTGCATGGGTAAGCAACATCAGCGCGAGCAGGCCACCTACTTCGGCATCCCCGGGCATCAAGTGTTGCATCAAGCGCCCCAGCCGGATCGCCTCCCTGCACAGGTCGGTGCGTACTAGCCGGCTTCCCCCAGTGGCCCCATAACCCTCGTTGAAGACCAGGTAAATCACCTGCAGCACGATGGCCAGCCGGCCCGGCAGGTCCGTTGCCGTCGGGATAACAAATGGAATCTTCGCTTCAATGATCTTGCGCTTGGCACGTACCAGGCGCTGGGCGGTCGTTGCTTCGCTTTCGCAGAACGCGCGGGCGATCTCGCGCGTGGACAGGCCGCACAGCGTGCGCAGCGCCAGCGCGCTTTGCGCGCGCGGATGCAGAGCGGGATGGCAGCACACGAAGATCAGGCGCAGCCGGTCGTCTTCCAGTCCTGCCTCGGGCAGGGGCTCGCTTGCCTCGAGCGCGGGCAAGGCCTCGAGCCGGGCCAGCACCTCGGCCGAGTCATCGAGCGTACGCGCCGCGCGGCGCAGGATGTCGAGCCCGCGGTTGCGCGCTACCGTGCTGAGCCAGCCTGCCGGATTGTCCGGCAGGCCATCCCGCGGCCAGCGCTCGAGCGCGCGGGCGTAGGCATCCTGCAGCAAGTCCTCGGCCAGGCCGATGTCGCCGAAGCGGCGGATCAACCCGGCCAGTACCTTGCCGCCCTCGCGCCGGCATACCTCGTCGACGACCCGCACCACCATCAGCGTCTCAGCCGTTGTTGACCAGCGGCCGCAGCTCGATCGCGCCATGCCCGGCTGACGGACACTTGGCCGCCCAGCTGATGGCCTCGTCGAGGTTGTCGCATTCGATCAGGAAGTAGCCACCCAACTGTTCCTTGGTTTCGGCAAACGGCCCGTCGCAGCAGACGACTTTGCCGTCGCGCAGGCGCACCGTGGTGGCCGCATGGACCGGGGCAAGCTCGGAACCACCGCGCATCACGCCGGCCGCCTCCATTTCTTGGGCATAGCGGCCGTAGTCGGCCATGAGCGCGGCAAGCTCTGCCTGCGGCATGTCGGCATACAGTTGCTCGTCCGCGTAAATCAGAATCATGTAGTCCATGCGTATTCTCCCAAAGGATCACCCGGACATCCGGGCCCTCGCATGACGAACGACATTGCCTCATCTCGACAGACTTGTCGACAAGAAAAGCGAATTTTTTGGGTTTCCGCGACGGCAGCCTGGCGGCCATCTCATGCCCAGCCCTGCACCACCGTCAGCAGGGCCGCTCCCACCAGCACCGCCCCGACCGCGCGCGCCCCCGCCAGTCCGGCGCGCGGATTCCCCGCCAGCCAGCGCTGCGCCCCCAGCGCGCCCACCGCCACTGCGCCATACACGGCCGCCTGCGTGAATACCGTGATCAGGCCCAGCGCCGCTGCCTGCGCCCATAGATTGCCGCGCTCGGGACGCAGGAACTGCGGGAAGATCGCCAGCATGAAGACGTAGGCCTTGGGGTTCAGCAGGCAGGTCAGCATCCCCTGCAGGAACACCGGGCGGCCGCGCGGCGCCGTGCCCGCCGCCGGCAGGGTGATGCCCTCGCGCGTGCGCAGCAGGCTCCAGCCGATCCAGGCGATATACAGGGCCCCGGCCAGCAGCACGGCATTGAACAGCGGCGGCCAGACGGCCAGCACTGCCGCCACCCCGAGCACGCCCATGAGGACGTGGACGGCGCCGCCCAGCATGATCCCGCCAACGGCAGCCAGGCCGGCCCCATTCCCGCCGCGCAGCGCGCTGGCCATGACAAAGGCCATGTCCAGGCCCGGCAGCACGATCACGCCGAAGACCACCACGAAGAACAGTCCCAGGTTGGCAAGGTCGGACATGTTTTTCCTTTCTTATCATTGAAGATGGCACGATAAAGTCGAATCGGGACATAATCGGCCCTGATTATTTCGACGAGGCTGCGATGACCAAACCAACGACGCGGGTGCTGGCCGTGCTCGAGCTGCTCCAGGCCCATGGCCAGGTCAGCGGCGCCGAAATCGCGGCGCGGCTGGAGGTGGACACGCGCACCGTGCGGCGCTACATCGCCACGCTGGAAGAGATGGGCATTCCGGTCACGGCCGAACGCGGGCGCGCCGGCGGCTATGCGCTGGTGGCCGGCTTCAAGCTGCCGCCGATGATGTTCAGCGAGGACGAGGCGCTGGCCCTGTCGGTCGGCCTGTTGGCCGCGCGCAGCCTCGGGCTGGACCGGGCGGCGCCGGCCATTGCCGGCGCCCAGTCCAAGCTGGAGCGCACCATGCCGTCGAACCTGCGCCAGCGCGTGCGCGCCATCGACGAGACCGTGCAGCTCGGCCTGCGCCGCGCCAATGGCGCGACGGGACACGCGGCGCTTGCTGTGCTGTCGGTGGCGGCGCGCGCCGGCCGGCGCGTGCGACTGGATTACGTGGATGCGGCGGGCACGCCTTCAGAACGGGCGGTCGATACCTACGGCCTGGCTTTCCACGACGGCTGCTGGTATGCGGTGGGCTGGTGCCACCTGCGCAATGACGTGCGTTCCTTCCGTCTCGACCGCATCCGGTCGATGGGCGTGCTGGAGGAAGCGTTCGCGCGGCCGGCGGACTTCGATGCGCTGGGCTACCTGGTGCGCTCGGTGGCCACCCTGCCCCGCGCCTGGACGGTCGAGGTGCTGTTGAAGACGACGCTGGAGCGCGCCCAGGCGCAGTTCTTCGACACGATGGGTGTGTTCGAGCAGGCCGACGACGGCATCCTCATGCACAACCAGTCGGACGATATCGCGTGGTTTGCGCGCCAGCTGGCGAGCTTGCCCTTCGGGTTCGAGATCAGGCGGCCGCCAGAACTGCGCGACGCGGTGCGCAGGTGCGCTGAGGATTTGTTAAGGCAGCTTGACCGCGTGGGCGGGGAACCCGCCCACCCTACAACCGAGCCATATTCGTAGGGTGGGCGGATTTCCGCCCACGCGGCAGATCAGTGGTGGTGGCCGCAGCCGCCGGACTTCGGCGCCGCGCCCGGCATCTCGGTACCCGGCGCGCGGCCGCTGTCGCCCGCGAAGCCGGCGGCGTGCAGGCGGTCGAGGTATTGCTGCCACAGCGAGGCTTCTTCGCTGCCCAGCTTGTAGAGATAGTCCCAGGTGAAGATGCCGCTGCCGTGGCCATCGTCGAACAGGGGCTTGATGGCGTAGTTCCCGACCGGCTCCACGCCCGTGATGCCGACCTCGCGCTTGCCCAGCTGGAGCACTTCCTGGCCCGGGCCGTGGCCCTTCACCTCGGCCGAGGGCGAATACACGCGCATCAGTTCGAATGGGATCGCAAAATTGCTGCCATCGTCGAAGGCGATTTCCAGGACGCGCGATTTCTGGCGCACGGCGATATCAAGTGGGTTGGGCATGACGACTCCTCTTATTCGTTGAAACGTTTGGCGATCGCTGCCGCCAGGTCCGCCAGCTGCGCGCGGCGTGCGGCCAGCGTCGCCTCGTCGGTCTGACGGGCGGCCTGGGCCCACACCGGCGCCGGGAAGTGCGCATCGTCCGCGTAGCGCGGAATGATATGCCAGTGCAGGTGCGGCACCACGTTGCCCAGGCTGGCCACGTTGACCTTCAGCGGCTGCATCACCTCGCGCACCGCTTCCTCGACCAGGAACACCGCTTCGTTCAGCAGCAGGCGGTCGTCATGCGCCAGGTCGCTCATCTCGCGCACGTGCTCGCGCCAGATGACGCGGCAAAAGCCCGGATAGGCGGCGTCGTCGACGATGATCACCGACAGCTTTTCGTCCTGCCAGACGACGGGGACGGCCAGGTCGCACAGTTCGCAACCGGGCTGCCGCATTACTTCTTTCATAGCACTTCCTTCATACCAGCACCCTTTCGATGCCGCCGTTGTTGGCGCGGGCGACGTAGTCCGGCATCCAGTTCTCGCCCAGCAGGTGGCGCGCCATCTCGACGACGATGTAGTCGGCGGTGGTGCCGGCGTCATGGTTGTAGCGCGACAGGCCCTGCAGGCAGGACGGGCAGCTGGTCAGGATCTTGACGTCGCCGGTAAAGCCGTCGGCGCGCAGCTTGTCGGCGCCCTTCTCCATCTCGGCTTCCTTGCGGTAGCGGACCTGGGTCGCGATGTCCGGACGGCTCACGGCGAAGGTGCCGGACTCGCCGCAGCAGCGCTCGTTCTTTTCGATCTTCACGTTGTCGCTGGTGGAGACCAGCGCATTCACGGTCTTGATCGAATCCTGCAACTTCATCGGCGTGTGGCAGGGGTCGTGGTACATGTAGCGGGTACCGGTGACGCCTTCCAGCTTCACGCCCTTCTCCATCAGGTATTCGTGAATGTCGATGAGGCGGCAGCCCGGGAAAATCTTGTCGAACTCGTAGTTCGCCAGCGAGTCGTAGCAGGTGCCGCAGGACACCACGACCGTCTTGATATCCAGGTAGTTCAGCGTGTTGGCCATGCGGTGGAACAGCACGCGGTTGTCCGTCACCATCTTGTCGGCCTTGTCGTACTGGCCGGCGCCACGCTGGGGGTAGCCGCAGCACAGGTAGCCCGGCGGCAGCACGGTCTGCACGCCCACTTCCCACAGCATCGCCTGGGTCGCCAGGCCCACCTGCGAGAACAGGCGCTCCGAGCCGCAGCCCGGGAAGTAGAACACGGCCTCCGTATCGGCGTTGGTGGCCTTCGGGTTGCGGATGATCGGGATGACCTTGTCGTCCTCGATGTCGAGCAGCGCGCGCGCCGTCTTCTTCGGCAGGTTGCCCGGCATTTTCTTGTTGATGAAGTGGATCACCTGCTCGCGCACCGGCGCCTTGCCGGTGGTCGGGGGTGGCGCTTCCACCTGCACCTTGGCCAGGCCGCGCAGCATCTGGTTGCCCAGGCGCTGGGCCTTGTAGCCCAGGTCCACCATGGCCTTGCGGGTCATGTTGATGGTGGTCGGATCGGTCGCGTTCAGGAAGAACATGGCGGCGCGGTTGGCCGGCTTGAAGCTGCGCTTGTCCATCTTGCGCAGCAGGTTACGCATGTTCATCGAGACGTCGCCGAAGTCGATGTTGACCGGGCACGGCGTCACGCACTTGTGGCACACGGTGCAGTGGTCGGACACGTCCTCGAATTCTTCCCAGTGCCGGATCGAGACGCCGCGGCGGGTCTGCTCTTCGTACAGGAAGGCTTCGATCAGGGCCGAGGTGGCGAGGATCTTGTCGCGCGGCGAATACAGCAGGTTCGACTGCGGCACGTGGGTGGTGCACACCGGCTTGCACTTGCCGCAGCGCAGGCAGTCCTTGATGCTGTTGGCGATCTCGCCGATGTCGCTCTGCTGCATGATCAGCGACTCGTGGCCCATCAGGCCGAAGGATGGCGTGTAGGCATTGGTGAGATCGGCCGACACGGCGGTCGTGTTCAGCAGCTTGCCCTTGTTGAAGCGGCCTTCCGGATCGACGCGCAGCTTGTACTCGCGGAACTCGTGGATCTCGTCGTCGGTGAGGAATTCGAGCTTGGTGATGCCGATGCCGTGCTCGCCCGAGATCACGCCGTCCAGCGAGCGGGCCAGCTTCATGATGCGCTCGACGGCCTTGTGCGCGTCCTGCAGCATCGCGTAGTCGTCCGAGTTCACCGGCAGGTTGGTGTGCACGTTGCCGTCGCCCGCGTGCATGTGCAGGGCCACGAACACGCGCGAGCGCAGGATGCGCTTGTGGATCGCCGTGCACTCGTCGAGGATGCACTTGTAGGCCGCGCCGTTGAAGATCTGGCGCAGCGGCGCGCGCAGTTCCTGCTTCCAGGAGACGCGAATCGTATGGTCCTGCACCACGTCGAACAGCAGCGCGTCGGGCTGGGTGCCGATGCGCTGGTCGAGCGTGGCCGACAGTTGGCCCAGGCCCAGCTCATCGAGCTTGCCGCGCACCGCCGCCAGCGGCTGGTCCAGGTTGGCCAGGATGAAGCCCCAGCGCGCCGCGACCAGTTCCACCAGCGCCACCGCCTGCTGCGGCCGGTCACCCAGGATCTCGGCGCGGTCGATGGTGTCGCCGGTGGCGTCGTCGCTCTTCTCGATCGGCAGGTGCTCGTTCGAGAGGTACCCATGCAGGGCTTCCGCCAGCTGCAGCTTGTTCTTGATCGACAGCTCGACGTTGATGCGCTCGATGCCGTCAGTGTATTCGCCCATGCGGTTCAGGGGAATCACGACGTCTTCGTTGATCTTGAAGGCGTTGGTATGGCGTGCGATGGCCGCGGTACGGGCGCGATCCAGCCAGAATTTTTTCCGCGCTTCCGCGCTCACGGCGACGAAGCCTTCGCCGACGCGGGTGTTCGCCAGGCGCACCACTTCCGAGGCGGCGATCGCCACCGCGTTCTCGTCGTCGCCGACGATGTCGCCGAACAGCGCCATCTTGGGCAGCACGCCGCGCTTCGATTTGGTGGCATAGCCGACCGCGCGCAGGTAGCGCTCGTCGAGGTGCTCCAGGCCCGCCAGGCGGATGGTGGCAAAGGCCGGGTCGCCGTTCTTCGGCAGGCTGTCGAGGTAATCCTTGATCTCGACGATCGATGGAATCGCATCGCGCGCCTGGCCGAAGAATTCCAGCGCCACGGTGCGGGTGAACTTCGGCATCTTGTGCAGGATCCAGCGCGCCGACGTAATCAGGCCGTCGGTGCCTTCCTTCTGGATGCCAGGCAGGCCGGCCAGGAACTTGTCGGTGACGTCCTTGCCCAGGCCTTCCTTGCGGAAGCGCCGGCCTTCGATGCTGAGCGTCTCGACGCGGAACGGTTCGTTCTGCGCCACGCCGCGCGCGGACGGATGGCGCCATTCGAGCTTGAACGTGGCCACCGGCGCGTCGTGGATCTTGGACAGGTTGTGGTCCATGCGCGTGACTTCCAGCCAGTCGCCGTTCGGGTCGACCATGCGCCAGGAAGCCAGGTTGTCGAGCGCCGTGCCCCACAGGACGGCCTTCTTGCCGCCTGCGTTCATGGCGATGTTGCCGCCGATGCAGGAGGCGTGGGCCGAGGTCGGGTCCACCGCGAACACGAAGCCGGCCTTTTCGGCGGCCTGCGAGACGCGCTGGGTGACCACGCCCGCATAGGTGTGGATGGTGGCGTATTCACGGTCCACGCCCGGCAGGTGCGTCATCTCGACCTCGCCCAGCTGGACCAGCTTTTCGGTATTGATCACGGCCGACATCGGCGTGAGCGGAATCGCGCCGCCGGTGTAGCCGGTGCCACCGCCGCGCGGGATGATGGTCAGGCCCAGCTCGATGCAGCCTTTCACCAGGCCGGCCATCTCTTCTTCACTGTCCGGGAGCAGCACCAGGAAGGGATATTCGACGCGCCAGTCGGTGGCGTCGGTGACGTGCGAGACGCGGTGCATGCCATCGAATCGGATGTTGCGCTTGTCGGTGTAGGCGCCGAGCACCTGCCTGGCGCGCTTGCGCAGGTCGTAGGTCTCGCGGAACTCGCGCGCGAAGTCGTCGACCGCCTTGCGTGCGGCCCCAAGCAGCTGTTCGACCGCGGCGCTGCGCGAGGCGGACAGTTCGGCGTCGCCTTCGCTCGCATCGACCGTCAGGCGGCGCTTGTCGACTTCGGCCAGGCGGTGGTGCAAGGCGTCGATCAGCTTCTGGCGGCGCTTCGGGTTATCCAGCAGGTCGTCCTGCAGATAGGGATTGCGGCGTACCACCCAGATGTCGCCCAGCACCTCGTACAGCATGCGCGCCGAGCGCCCGGTCTGGCGTGCGCCGCGCAGCTCGTCGAGCAGGCGCCACGACGACTCACCCAGCAGGCGGATCACGATTTCGCGATCGGAGAACGAGGTGTAGTTGTACGGGATCTCGCGCAGGCGCGCGGGGGCGTTGTCGGCAAGCAGGGTATGGATGTGTGCGGGCGCGTTCATGGGCTGTGAGGCTTGGATGCAGTGCGTCGGTCGGACGAGTCCGAAGGACGTTCATTCTAGCTTATTGCGTTGCACCACGCTGACGCTGTCCAGAAAAGCGGGACATTACTGCGCAATAAAATGCCAATAAGCATGCCTGCATGCAAATTTCATTTGCATGGAAGCCCGACGATGCATCATTCATTTGCACCAAGGCAAAGAACGGCATATTGCGTGAGGCCGGCTACTGTGCGGTCAGCCTCACGACGGTGGCCATGACGTCTTCAAATGCGGCGGGCTTGAGCAGGTGTGCATCGAAACCTGCCGCCTGCGCCAGTGCGAGATCCGACGGCTGGCCATAACCCGTCAATGCGACCAGCCGCGGCGCCGTCGACAACCCGAGGGAGCGAATGCGCCGGGCCGCCTCGTAGCCGTCCATGTCGGGCAGGCCGATGTCCATGATCACCAGGTCCGGTGCGAGCAGGCGCGCCTGCTCCACCGCGCTTGCGCCGTCTTCGGCGGTCGATACCTCGTGGCCGTGCAGGGAGATCAGGCTGGCCATCATCTCGCGCGCGTCGCCGTTGTCGTCCACCACCAGGATGCGACGGCCGGGCAGTCCGGTATGGCGCGGTTCCGGCGCCGCGCTTCTGGCCTGGCCAGGCGCTTCGCACACCGGGATCCGTACCGTGAAGGTACTGCCCTGGTCGGATCCCGCGCTCTCGGCGCTGATCGTCCCCTCGTGCATGTCGACGATGCGGCGCGCCAGCGTCAGGCCGACGCCGAGGCCGCCGTCCGAACGCGCCAGCGAGCGTGGCAGCTGGGTGAACAGGTCGAAGATGGAATCGAGCATCGGCGCCGGGATGCCGGTGCCGTTGTCCGTCACCCGGATCGTCGCCATGCCGTCGCGCACCTGGGCGCCGATCGACACCTCGCCCCCATCCGGCGTGTACTTCGCCGCATTGTTGAGCAGGTTGCCGAACACTTGCGCCAGCCGGGTGGCGTCCGCATGCACATGGACCGCGCGGCCCGGCACGCCGACCGAGAGCGAATGCCCGCGCTGGTCGATCAGGGCGCGCGACTGTTCCACCGCGGTGTCGATGATGCCGGCCAGCGACACCGGCGCCCGCTCGATCTGGATCTGTCCCTGGGTGACGCGGGCCGCGTCGAGCAGGTCGTTCACCAGGCGCGTCAGGTGGCCCGCCTGGCGCGTCAGGACCGCGGCGCTGTCGGCGATCGCCGAGCCGGCCGGGGCGGCGGTCTGGATCAGTTCAGCGGCGCTGCGGATCGGCGCCAGCGGGTTGCGCAGCTCGTGCCCGAGCATGGCGAGGAATTCGTCGCGCGCGTGCAGGGCCTGGTTCAGGGCGGCAGTACGCGCCGCGACGCGCTCTTCCAGCTCGCCATTCATGCGCAGCAGGCGGTCCTTGGCGACCTTCAGGGACGAACTCTCGAGCAGCTCCCAGTCGCCGTCGCGGCGTGCCAGCGCAAACTGGTGGTGGCGGCAGACGTCGAGCACGTCGCTCGGACTGCAGTTGTCGAGGCAGTAGGTACACAGCGCGACCAGCTTGCGCCGGTTGAAGGCCCCGTTGACGCGGCTTTCGTAGGCCATGAAGTCGTCCCAGCCCGAGCGTTCCACCCAGCTGGTGTCGCCGGTCAGGCGCAGCCCGGCGAAGCCTTGTTCGTGCGAGCGCGCTTCGCGTTCCAGCCAGCTGGCGAGCACCTCGTCCTGCTCGAAGCCGTTGCTGGCCTGGTACCAGTCGCTGATCGACACGACCTCCAGCTGGCCACTGCGCAGGTAGCCGTTCAGGTCCGGGACCGCGCGCGACAGCAGGCTCTTTGCCTTGTCGGCGTCCAGCGCCTTGGAGGTGACCCAGAGGCAGGATTCGTTGGCGGCGAGGCCCGTCGTGAAGAAGGGCACCAGGGTCTCGACGAGATCCTGCTCTTCCCGGTAGAACTGGCAGAAGTGCGATCCCCACGGGATGTCGCCGACGGCATCGATGCCGGAAGCGCGGATAGTGTCGCTCATCGTTTCCCTCACGCCCAACAGAAGTATGACAAAGCATCATACACTCCTTTTGCCGACAATTTTCGAGAGGAAGTGAAGTGCCCACGCGTAAAGACATCATCCTGCTGGCGCAGTACAACGAGACCATGAACCGCCAGCTGTACGACGCCGCTGCGACGCTACCTGCTGACGAGGTAAGCGTCGACCGCGGCGCCTTCTTCGGCTCGCTGCTGGGAACCATGAACCACCTGCTCGCAGGTGACACGATCTGGCTCAAGCGCTTCTCGCAGCATCCATCGGCCTTCCCTGCCCTGGCGCCGATGCACGGCATGCCCACGCCGACCGGCCTCACCCATTCCTTCGGCGCCAGCGTGGCGGAATTGCGCGAACACCGGCTGCGCCTGGATGGCGTGATCACGGCCATGGCCGCCGAGATCCACGATGCGGACCTGGAACAGGTCCTGGTTTATCGCAACCTGAGTGGGAAGGAATTCCAGCGTCATTTCGGCGACCTGCTGCTGCACTTCTTCAACCACCAGACCCATCACCGCGGCCAGGCCAGCACCCTGCTCAGCCAGGCCGGCGCCGACATCGGCGTTACCGACCTGTTCGTCCTGCTGCCGGATGCTGCCCTGGGCTGATTCATCGGCTAGTTCACGTGCAGCTGTGCCAGCCGGGTGGCGATCTTTTCCTGCACGAGCGGAAAGCGCCCGAGCAGGCCGAGCATCGTGTTGCGCAGCGACCGGCCCAGTGGCGACGCGGCGGTGGCGACACGCGTCATGGCATCGGTCATGCGCACCACCTCGCGCGCCACCGCGTGCCGCCGCGCGGCCCACGCTTCCAGCGCGCGCAGGTCGCCCTCGCGCAAGGCCTGCGCCAGGGGAGCCGCCAGCGACAGCGCATCCTGGATCCCGGTATTCATGCCCTGGCCGCCGGCCGGACTATGTGCGTGGGCTGCGTCGCCGCACAGCAGCACCCGCCCCCTGGAGACCTGTTCCGCAATCCGGTGCTGCAGGTGGAATGCCGAACTCCATAGCAATTCGCGGATGCGGCCTGCGGCGCCGCGCGGCCCACGCTCGTCCAGGATCGCCTGTACCTCGGGGATGCCAGGTGCGTCGCCCGACTGCGCCACCGTCGCGACGATGCGGTAGCGGTCGGGGGAGCGCCCGTCTTCTTCCGGCAGCGGCGCCACCACGACCAGGCCCCTGGCGGAAAAGAAGAGGCTGACCTCGCAGCGCGCGATAGGCCAGTCCATCCTGACGTCGGCCAGAACGAAGGTCTCCGTGTAATCCTCGCCCTTGAAGGCGATGCCGGCCAGCTCGCGCACCGTGCTGTGCACCCCGTCGCAGCCCACCACCCATTGCGCGTGTACAGTGCGGCTCCCCCGGTCCGGCGAACCCACCCGGGCAAGCACCCCGTCCGCGCTTTCGGCAAGCGTGAGCAGGGTTTCCGGCCGATCGATCAGGCCACCCGCCGCATCCAGATGCCGGCGCAGGATGCGCTCGGTCTGGTCCTGTGGACACATGAGGGCATAGCGGTAGACAGAAGGCAGTTCCGAAAACCCGATATGCAGGAGCACGCGATCAGTCTCGCGCACCCGGAAGTCGGTCACTTGCAGGCCGCTCGACAAGAGCTCGGGAACGACACCCAGGGATTCCAGTACTTCCAGCGTGCGCGCATGGATCACGGCGGCGCGCGAGGTATTCAGGCCTGCGGCGTGCTTGTCGACCTGGATGCAGGCGACGCCCTGGCGCCGCAGGGCGAGATGCAGGGCCATCCCTACCGGTCCGGCTCCCACCACCAGCACGCCGGTCTTTACCACCGAATCAGAAACACTGTCCATGTCAGCCTCCATGTAAACGGTTGTTTACATTATTGGCGACGCAGGGCAAAATGTAAACCATCGTTTACATTTCGTCTCCCATGACCGACCAACCCGTTCGCCGTTCCCAGGCAACCCGCGACCGCATTCTCGAAGCGGCACGCTCGCTCTTCGCGACACAGGGCTACGAATCCACCACCCTGCGCCAGATCGCGGCGCTTGCGGAAACGAACGTCGCGCTGGCCATCCGCTACTTCGAGAGCAAGGAAAGCCTGTTCGCTCTGGCGGCTGATTTCAACTTGCGCCTTCCGCCCCTGCAGGAACTCGCACGCGCCAGGCTGGGCCGTCTCCTTGTGTCCCATTTCCTCGCCATCTGGGAGGACGACCGGGCCGGTCGGGAACTGGTGGCGCTACTGCGCGCCGCGTCCAGCCATGCGGCGGCGCGCGCACGGATCCATGCGATATTCCACGACCAGCTGCTGGCGGCAGTGCGGGGGATGGGGTATGACGCGGCCGAAGCGGAAACCCGTGCCGGACTGGTGGCGTCCCAGATGCTCGGCCTGGCCACGGTGCGCTACGTGCTGGAGCTCGGCACGGGCACATTGTCGCGCGACGCCACGGTGCGCATCGTCGGTGCGACGATCCAGCGTTATCTGGTCGGGCCCTTGTAGGCCGGTCCCGGCCCGCTCAGCGCTGCGGTGCTGCCGGCGCCGTCTGCCCGAGCAGGCGATCGAGGCGCGCGCTTGCGTTCGCATCCATGCGCACCGAGCGCAGGCAGTCGACGACCTCCGCTGCTACATGCTCGCGGGTGGTGAGATTGCAGGTATGGGCGAGTTCGACGAGGAAGGCGCGTTCCTGTTCCGGCATGGTGGCGATGTTCGGCCAGACGACGGCCAGCTGGTCCAGCGTCGACTGCGAATGGGCCTTGAGCATGTAGCGCGCGCCCACGAAGCCGAACACGGCCAGCAGGGCGAGGACGAGGAAGAGCCAGAGAAGGCTGGGAGGCTTGTTCATGGGCGCCATGATACCGCGCCCGCCATCGGGGTGTCGGGCAGCGCCGCCAGCACCTCCTCATACGTGCTGCATGCTTGCAGGGCCTCGACCACGACCGGCAGCGGCTCGGCCAGCACGCCCGGCAGGTCGCCCTCCCCGGCGCCCGTCGGCGTGAAGGGCAGCGCTTCGCGCGGCGGATCGAAGCGGCTTTGCACGCCTGGCTTGTCGCCGCGCGGGTCGAGCCGGTACCAGCCATGTTCCTTCAGCCAGACCGCATTCAGCCCGTGCAGGCAGTATGGCGCTTCGTTGTTCCCGGTGGCGATGCGGTGGTAGCACAGGCCCGCCGGGATGCCGTTGGCCCTGAGCAGGGCCGCCAGCAGGTGGCTCTTGGCGTAACAAAAGCCCGTCTCGTGGCGCAGCACTTCCGACGCGCTGACCGTGACCGGGTTGCGCCGGAAGTCGGCGCTGTGTTCGATCGCGTCGCGCACGAACTCGAAGCAGGCGCGCACCACCTCCGCCTCCGAACCGGCTCCCTGCGCCAGCCGGCGCGCCGTGGCTGCTACCTGCGGGTCGTCGACGTCGATGTGGCGGCTGGCGCCGAGATAAGCCTGCATGTCCGCTTCCAAGCTGTCCTCCCTGTTGTCCGATCCGCGATTCTACCCGCCCGGGCTTGCCGGGTATCGATTCCCGATACCCCGCGTCGTCCAGCGCGCGACCTGGCGCGCGATGCTGCGCCGCCGGGAAAGCGGCGACATGATGGGCATCCGACACCATATCGCCGAGAGGATGGAACAAGATGGGCCCGATCACCTATGCCCTGTGCAAGAAGCCTGTCATTGGACTGGTGCTGTTCGCATCGAGTGCCTGCGCATTCCCGCCCCTGTTCCACGACGAGGCGCTCCCGCTGCAGCAGGCGCAGGCAAGCTTCGTCAAGGAATTCAGGGCGCCCGTGAGCAAAACCTATTTTCTGGAACTGCGCTTCCACTTCCCCACGGCGCAGGCCAAGGATGACGATATGGTCGTTGGCTCCCGCCACGAAGTGGATTGCAAGCGCGATGGCGCACAACAGGCGGGCGCGGGACGACCAATTCCCATCCACGTGCTGGTCCGTGAAAAGCGCAGCGGGACGGTCATGCTGGACAAGGTGGTCGACACCCTGTGCATCTCGGACGGGACTTCCCTGGTCAAACAGCGGCGCGCGGCGCGGCTGGAGCTGGCGCGAGGCGACTACATTGCCGAGATACGCAACCTGGAAAGCCAGTCCGGACTGGATGGGGTGAGAACAACGGTATCGCTTCTCTCCGGCATGCGGAAATAAGACGCCTGCACCGGCCGCTAGCCGATCAGGCGCTCGAAGAAATCGCCCACCGTCTTCCAGAACCCGTCCGGGATGTACAGCAGGATTGCCGTCATGGTGACGTAGCGGGCGAACTTCCCGATCGCCATGTACATCACGCTCGGCCAGAACGGCAGGTGCAGCCAGCCGGCCAGCGTGCACAGGGGGTCGCCCACGCCCGGCACCCAGGACAGCAGCATGGTCTTGGCGCCGTATTTTTTCAGCCAGCCGAACCAGCGGCTCTGGCGTTCCTTGGCGAAGGCGATCTTGGCGCGGTAGCCGATGAAATAGTCGACCGCGCCGCCCAGGGTATTGCCCAGCGTGCCCACCAGGATCGCCGGCCAGAACATCGCGGGATTCGCCTTGACCACCGCGAACACGGCTGGTTCCGACCCCAGCGGCAGCAGGGTGGCCGAGATGAAGCTGATGATGAAAATGGAGGTCAGCCCGATGCTCGGTGCGGCAAGGACGTTCAGCAGCCAGAGGACGGCGTTTTCGATCATCGGGTGGGCAGGTGGTGAGCAATGGCGACAGGTGTCCATTATAATGAGGATCACTTATCGTAACGACACGATACGCCGCGCCTGCCATCCAGCGCGCCGCATCGCCACTGTGCGCCCCGGTCACCCTCCGAGCAGCTAGCAGGCGTCGTCCGGACCGCCGGCTCATCCCACGCCGGTATTGCTATTCCGATTGCCGACCATGACTACCGACTACCTCAAGAGAATCCTGACCGCCCGCGTCTACGACGTGGCCGAAGAAACGCCGCTCGAATACGCACCCACGCTGTCCCGGCGCATCAACAACCGCATCTACTTCAAGCGCGAGGACATGCAGAGCGTGTTCAGCTTCAAGCTGCGCGGCGCCTACAACAAGATGGCGAACCTGACGCCGGAACAGTTGAAACGCGGCGTGATCTGCGCTTCGGCCGGCAACCACGCCCAGGGCGTGGCCCTGTCGGCGGCGCGCCTCGGCTGCCGCGCGCTGATCGTGATGCCCACCACCACCCCGCAGGTAAAGGTCGACGCCGTCAAGGCGCGCGGCGGCGCCAGCGTGGAGGTGGTGCTGCACGGCGACTCGTACACCGACGCCTACCACCACGCACTGCTGCTCGAGAAGGAGCAGCGCCTGACCTTCGTCCATCCCTTCGACGACCCCGACGTCATCGCCGGCCAGGGCACCATCGGCATGGAGATCCTGCGCCAGCACTCGGGACCGATCCACGCCATCTTCGTGGCGATCGGCGGCGGCGGCCTGGTTGCGGGCGTGGGCGCCTACGTGAAGGCGGTGCGGCCCGACATCAAGGTGATCGGCGTGCAGACCATCGATTCGGACGCGATGGCGAAAAGCCTGAAGGCTGGCCAGCGCGTCACCCTGACGGACGTCGGCCTGTTCTCGGACGGCACCGCGGTGCGCCTGGTGGGCGAAGAGACCTTCCGCGTGGCGCAGCAGGTGGTGGACGAGATCATCATCGTCGACACTGACGCGATCTGCGCCGCGATCCAGGACGTGTTCCAGGACACCCGCAGCATCCTGGAGCCGGCCGGCGCGCTGGCCGTGGCCGGCACCAAGGCCTACGTGGAACGCTCGCAGATGGCGAAGCAGCCGGTCAAGGGCGAGACCCTGGTGGCGGTGGCCTGCGGCGCCAACATGAACTTCGACCGCCTGCGCTTCGTGGCTGAACGCGCGGAACTGGGCGAATCGCGCGAAGCCGTGTTCGCGGTGACCATCCCCGAGCAGCGCGGCAGCTTCCGGCGCTTCTGCGCGCTGGTCGGCCCGCGCAACGTCACCGAGTTCAACTACCGCATCAGCGATGCGCGCGAGGCGCACATTTTCGTCGGCGTGCAGGTGGGCAGCCGCAGCGAGTCGGGCCTGCTGGCGCGCACCTTCGAGGAACACGATTTCCGCACCCTCGACCTGACGCACGACGAGATGGCCAAGCTGCACATTCGCCACCTGGTGGGCGGAAAAAGCGCGCTGGCCCAGGACGAATTGCTGTATCGTTTCGAGTTTCCCGAACGGCCGGGCGCGCTGATGCGCTTTCTGGACAGCATGGCGCCGAACTGGAACATCTCCTTGTTCCACTACCGGAACCAGGGCGGCGACGTGGGACGCATTCTGGTCGGCATCCAGGTGCCGGCGGCGGAGATGGATGAGTTCAGGCAGTTCCTGGCGACGCTTGGTTACCGCTATTGGGATGAGAGTGCGAATCCGGTGTACAAGCTGTTTCTTGGCGCTTAGCATCCGCCTGAGTTCACCCGCAGCCTAAGCACGTCGCTCCGGCGAAGGCCGGAGCCTAATTCCGTACCGCAGTGTTATCCCCACCGCAAGTACGCAAATTCCGTTGACCGCGTGGGCGGGAAAACCCGCCCACCCTACGAACGTCAAAAGCGTTCAGTTTTTCTATGAATACTCCTGATCAATCGCCACTCGGCAAATCCTCCGCCTACCAGAGCCAGTACGCTCCCGAACTCCTGTTCCCGATCCCGCGCCTGCAAAAGCGCGAAGAGATCGGCCTGGGCGCCGGCACGCGGCTTCCCTTCTTCGGGGTCGACATCTGGAACGCCTACGAGCTGTCCTGGCTGAACATGCGCGGCAAGCCGCAGGTGGCGATCGCCACCATCACGGCGCCCGCCGATTCGCCCAACATCGTCGAATCGAAGTCGTTCAAGTTATATTTAAATTCCTTCAACCAGACCAAGCTCGCCGGTACCGACGCGCTGGTCGAACTGCTGCGCCAGGACCTGTCCGCCGCCTTCGGCGCGCCGGTGCACGTGACGGTCACCACGCCGGACGCCTTCGGCAGCCTGAAGATGGGCGAGCTCGAGGGCTCCCTGCTGGACCGTCTCGACGTCGAGATCGACCAGTATGTACCGTCGCCCCAGCTCCTCAGCGCCAACACGGAAGAAGCGCCGGTCGAGGAAACCCTGGTGTCGCACCTGCTGAAGTCGAACTGCCTGGTCACCGGCCAGCCCGACTGGGGCACGGTGCAGATCCACTACGTGGGTCCGCAGATCGACCAGGAAGGCCTGCTCAAGTACCTGATCGGTTTCCGTGAGCACAACGAGTTTCATGAGCAGTGTGTCGAACGCATCTTCATGGACGTGCTGCGCCAGTGCAAGCCGACCAAGCTGGCGGTCTATGCGCGTTACACCCGCCGTGGCGGCCTTGACATCAATCCCTGGCGCGCTAATTTCAGCACCGGCATGCCGGGCAACCTGCGCACAGCTCGGCAATAAGCGGCCAATAAGCGAAAACGGGCATGGCCGCAAGTCGGCTGTGCGTTTTCAGCCACACCCGGCTGCAGATGCCCATGCAAATTGGGTAGGAAACGTTCTGCACAAAAAAGTGGCAAACTACGTGCAAAAGATGGTCCGAGGTGGCTTACGCACGCGATTGCAGACTTTTTGACGTCATTCCGCCTAAGAAATTGCGTATGGTCGATGCATACAATTCGTAACAAAACCACACGTATTTGCCACATGCCGCGGCTCTGTCCAACTGTATGCTTGTACAGATGCGAAATCGAATGTCACGGCCCTGAAACAGGCCTATAATTCCGCCTCGCAAGCACTCACCCCCTGTGCACGGCACACTTTATGACGAACCTTAGCAAAATCCTCTCGCTCGAAAACGTGCAGCTGGACCTGGAAGTCTCCAGCAAAAAACGCGCATTCGAGCAGGCTGGCCTGATTTTCGAAAATAACTGCGGCATTGCCCGTTCGACCGTCTCGGACAACCTGTTCGCGCGCGAACGTCTCGGCTCCACCGGCCTCGGTCATGGTGTCGCCGTGCCGCACGGGCGGATCAAGGGCTCGAAGAGCCTGAAGTCGCCGCTGGCCGCCTTCGTGCGCCTGAAAGAGCCGATTCCGTTCGAATCGCCGGATGGACAACCGGTCAGCCTGCTGTTCTTCCTGCTGATCCCGGACCACGTCACCCAGCAGCACCTGGAAATCCTGTCGGAAATTGCCGAGCTGTTCTCGGACGAAGCCGTGCGCAATGCCCTGGCGACCGATCCGGACCCGAAATCCGTGCACGAACGCATCATCAACTGGCAGCCAAGCTTGCAGGCGCTGGGCTAATTTGTATTAGACTGTCCGTGCGGCAATTGGCCGCGCATTCGACACCATGCCCATGCTGCAAAGCCCGCTGACCATCCAGCGCCTGTACGACGACAACCGCGACAGCCTCCAGCTGGGCTGGTTCGCGGGTTTCCCTGGCGGCGAGCGGCAGATCGCTGGCGATGCGGCCTCGGCCGCCGACCAGGTCGGCCACCTGAACCTGATCCACCCTGGCCGGATCCAGGTCTTCGGGCACCAGGAACTGAACTACTACCACCGCCTCAAGTCCAGCTCGCGCACCCACGTGATTGGCGAACTGGTCGGCGGCGGTCCACCGGCCCTGATCATCGCGCAAGGGCTGGAAACGCCCCCGGACATCCTGGCCATCTGCGACGAGCAGAACATCCCCCTGTTCTCGACTCCGCTGCCGGCGGCGCAGGTGATCGACTTCCTGCGCGTCTACCTGTCCAAGAAGCTGGCGCAGCGCGTCATCATGCACGGCGTGTTCATGGACGTGCTGGGCGTGGGCGTGCTGATCACCGGCGACTCGGGCCTGGGCAAGAGCGAGCTGGGCCTGGAACTGATCTCGCGTTCGCACGGCCTGGTGGCCGACGACGCGGTGGAATTCTCGCGCATCGCCCCGAACATGATCGAAGGCCGCTGCCCGCCGCTGCTGCAGAACCTGCTGGAAGTACGCGGCCTGGGCCTCTTGGACATCAAGGCGATTTTTGGGGAGACCGCGGTGCGCCGCAAGATGCGCCTCAAGCTCATCGTCCACCTGGTCAAGCGCGGTGCACTGGACGAAGAGGTCGAGCGCCTGCCCTTCCACTTCCCGACCGAGGACGTGCTGGGCCTGCCGATCCGCAAGGTGGTGATTCCCGTCGCGGCCGGCCGCAACATCGCGGTGCTGCTCGAGGCCGCCGTGCGCAACACCATCCTGCAGCTGCGCGGCATCGACACGCTGCAGGAATTCATGGAGCGCCAACGCCAGGCGATGAGCGGCGACTGACACCCAGTTAGGGTATCATCGCCCCTATGCACATCGTCCTCATTACCGGTATTTCCGGCTCGGGCAAATCGGTTGCCCTGAACGTCCTGGAAGACGCAGGCTACTACTGCGTCGACAACCTGCCGCCGGCCCTGCTGCCGGCCCTGGTCTATGCGGTCAGCGAAAAAGGCACGGAAAAGATCGCCGTCGCGGTCGATGCGCGCAGTGCCGAGTCGCTGGTCGAACTCCCGGTAAGCGTGCGCCACCTGAAGGAAGAGGGCCACAACGTCAAGGTGATGTTCCTGACCTCGAGCACGCACTCGCTGGTCGCACGCTTCTCGGAAACCCGGCGCAGCCACCCGCTGTCGCACGAACTGCGTCCCGGCGAAAATCCCGCGTCGCGCCGTACCCTGATCGAATGCATCGCCGAGGAACGCGAGCGCCTGTCGGCGATCGAAAACCTGGGCCACGTGATCGACACCTCGGAACTGTCGGCCAACAAGCTGCGCGCCTGGATCAAGGAGCTGGCCGACATCGAGCACGCCCCGCTGACCCTGTTCTTCGAATCCTTCGCCTTCAAGGTCGGCGTGCCGCTCGACGCCGACTTCGTGTTCGACGTGCGCGCCATCCCGAACCCCTACTACGACCTGGCGCTGCGCCCGCTGACCGGCAAGGACGCCCCCGTGATCGCCTTCCTCGACGCCCAGCCGAGCGCCGCCGAGATGCTGGAAGATATCCGCGCCTTCGTGGAAAAGTGGCTGCCCTCGTTCAAGACCGATAACCGCTCCTACCTGACGGTGGCGGTGGGCTGCACCGGCGGGCAGCACCGCTCGGTGTACATGGCGGAGCGGCTGGGCGCCTACTTCGGGCAGACGGAGCGGGTAATCATTCGCCATCGCGAGCAGCCGAAGCACGCGGCGGTTTGATTTAATCGTTAACCGAAAACCGTCGTTCCGGCGAAGGCCGGAACCCAAGTTTGCATGCGTACCTTCGGCTCTTCGTGGATAGGCTAACGCTGCGCAACGGAATTGGATCCCGGCCTGCGCCGGGATGACGGTTTTGAGGCCGGTGGTCAGGACAGATGGCGCAGCGGGTGCGCGTATTCTGGCCACACCGGCTCGAAGAACCTTGCCACCATCTCCGGCGTCACTTCCTCCAGCGTCGCCGGATTCCACTTCGGCTGGTTGTCCTTGTCGATCACCAGCGCCCGCACGCCCTCCAGCACCTCGCCATGCTCGAAATTGCGGCGCACCAGGTTGCGTTCCATGCGCAGGCAGTCCGCGACGTCGAGCGATGCCCCGCGTTGCAGGAGTTCGCGCGTCACGCACATCATCAGGGGCGAACGCTGGCGCATCGCCTTGAGCGCCTTCTGCGCGAACAGGTTCTCGTCACGCGCCAGCGATTCCATGATTGCGCCCACCGAGGCCGCGCCGAAATGCGCATCGATCACGCCGCGCTGCGCCTGCAGTTCGCTCGCGCCCTGCTGCCCTGCGAACTGCGCCGCGAAGGCGTGGATCGCCGCCGGCAGTTCGGCGCCCGGCGTGGTCTCGATCAGCGCCTGAAGACCAACCAGCTCGACGCCCGGCACGAACACGTCCGCCAGCCCCACGTAGAGCGCATCGGCCGCGCCGATGGTGAGGCCGGTCAGGCCCAGGTACTGACCCAGCTGGCCCGGCGCATGCGACAGGAAATGGCTGCCGCCCACGTCCGGGAACAGGCCGATGTTCACCTCGGGCATGGCCATCTTGGTGCGCTCGGTCACGATGCGCAGGCCGCAATCGGGGCCGCCTTGGGCTATGCCCATGCCGCCGCCCATCACCACGCCGTCCATCAGCGCAATATAGGGCTTCGGATAGAAGTGGATCAGGTGGTTCAGTGCGTATTCTTCGGTGAAGAAGTCTTCCAGCAGCGCGCTGCCGCCGGTCGGGCCGACGTGGCCCATCTCGTGGAAGAAGCGGATGTCGCCGCCCGCGCACAGGGCCTTCTCGCTGGTGCTGGTGATGACCACCGCGTCGATGCCCGCGTCGTCCTTCCACTGCAGCAGGATCGCGGTCAAGGCACGGACCATGTCGAGCGACAGGGAATTCAGGGCTTTCGGTCGGTCGAGCGTAATGACGCCGGTGCGATTGGCGACGCGGGTCAGGACGGTGTCGGTCATGATCGTGTTCTGTGGTCGAAAAGACATGCATTCTACAGAACTACCGTGTAAAACCGGAAGCCTCGAAAAGTAACAGCTTCGTACAAATGCAAAAAGGGCGTCCCCTCAGACGCCCTTGCTGTGTTTGCGGTCGCCCGTTGATTACGCGGCGGCGGCTTCTCCGTTGTCCGGAAGGCGCTTGTGCGCCACGTGGTTATGGTCTTGCAGCATGGATTTGTGTTTCAGAACCTGCCTGTCCAGTCTGTCCATCAGGGTGTCGATGGCCGCGTAGAGATCCTGTGCAGCGCTTGCGACGTGGAGGATCTTGCCCGATACCTGGAGGTTGATCTCGGCTTTCTGCCGTTTTTCTTTTTCAGTGAGGTTATCGATGGCGAGGAACACGTGGGTGTCGATCACGTGGTCGAAATGGCGGGTGATGCGCTCGAGCTTATTCTGAACGTATTCACGGATGGCGGGGGTGACTTCGAGGTGGTGGCCGCTGATGGTGAGGTTCATACACACTCCTTGGGAAGGTGCCCTGCCCGCCCCACAAGGTTGAAGTGGGCAGATGCTTTACAGGGATTTGCGGAGGCTGACGGGCGGAATCTTGAGCGCTTCACGGTACTTGGCGACCGTGCGGCGGGCAATGACCATACCTTGTTCCCCGAGCATCTCCGCGATCTTGCTGTCGGATAGAGGATTCCTAGGGTCTTCTGCTCCTGTCAATTGCGCGATGAGCGCGCGGATCGCCGTCGAGGAGGCTTCTCCCCCCGCTTCGGTGGCGACATGGCTTCCGAAGAAGTACTTCAGCTCAAACATGCCGTGCGGGGTCAGCATGTATTTCTGCGTGGTTACACGAGAGATGGTGCTCTCGTGTAGGCCTAGTGTATCAGCTATCTCACGCAAAACAAGAGGGCGCATGGCAACCGCGCCGTGGCTGAAAAAGTTGCGCTGGCGCTCCACAATTGCCTCTGCGACACGCAGGATCGTGTCGAAGCGCTGGCGCATATTCTTGATCAGCCACTTGGCTTCCTGCAGCTGCGCGCCCATCTGGCTTTCGCTCCTGCCCTGCTTGAGCAGGTTGGCGTACAGCGTGTTCACGCGCAGCTTGGGCATCACGTCGGGATTGAGCGCCACCGCCCAGCCGCTCTTGGCGCGGCGCACGATCACGTCCGGCACCACGTAGTCCGAGGTGTTCGATGCGAAGGCCGCACCCGGGTGCGGATTGCAGCGGCGCACCACGGCCTGCACTTCGCGCAGGTCTTCGTCGTCGCAGTCGAGCGCCTTTTTCAGCTTGCTGTATTCGCGCTGCGCGAACCAGCTCAGGTAACCCTCGACGATCTGCAGGGCCAGGCGCCGCGTCACCAGCGGCACGCCCGCCATGCGGCGGATCTGCAGCGCCAGGCATTCGGCCGCGCTGCGCGCGCCGACGCCGATCGGGTCGAGGCTCTGCACCAGCGCCAGCGCGCAGCGCAGTTCGTCCATCTCGATGTCCAGCTCGCCCGGCAGGCGCGCGTGGATCTCGTCGAGCGGCTCTTCCAGGTAGCCGTTGTCGTCGAGGGCGTCGATCACCAGCTCGGCCAGGGCCCGGTCGCGCGCGCTGCAGCCGGTCAGGCGGATCTGTTCGGCCAGGTGTTCGCGCAGCGTGATGCCGTCGGCTTCCAGTTGCGGGCGGCCGTCCTCGTCGTCGCCGCTGCGTGCGCCGCCGCCTTCACCGCCCCAGTCGGCGTCGGCCTCGCCGCCCCCACTGTCGGCGCCGTCCTCCATGCTCTCGCCTTCCGGCTTCGCGCCCTCCTGCGCTTCCTGTCCCGGGGCGGGCGCCTCGCCGTTCGCCGGCGCGTTGTTGATGGCGCCGTCGGCCAGCAGCCGCACCGAGCGGTCGAGCGGGTCGTCGAGCCGCTCCAGCAGCGGATTGTCGTGCAGGATCTGCTCGATCTCCTGGTGCAGTTCGAGCGTGGACAGCTGCAGCAGGCGGATCGACTGCTGCAGTTGCGGCGTCAGCGCCAGGTGCTGCGAAGTGCGTAGCTGGAGACTCTGCTTCATCGTTACATTCTGAAGTGCTCGCCCAGATACACGCGGCGCACCGATTCGTTGGCGATGATGTCGTCGGGGCGGCCGGATGCCAGCACGGCGCCCTGGTTGATGATGTAGGCGCGGTCGCAGATGCCGAGGGTCTCGCGCACGTTGTGGTCGGTGATCAGGACGCCGATGTTGCGCTCTTTCAGGAAGCGCACGATGCGCTGGATCTCGATCACCGCGATCGGGTCCACGCCGGCGAAGGGTTCGTCGAGCAGCACGAAGCGCGGATTGGTCGCCAGTGCGCGCGCGATCTCCACGCGGCGCCGCTCGCCGCCCGACAGCGACAGCGCCGGGTTCTCGCGCAGCTTCTCGATCTGCAGTTCGGCTAGCAGGGTGTCGAGGCGCTCGTTGATCTGGTCCTTCGAGAGCGGCTTGCCGTCCACGCGCTGCAGTTCCAGCACGGCGCGGATGTTCTCTTCCACCGTCAGCCGGCGGAACACCGAGGCTTCCTGCGGCAGGTAGGACAGGCCCAGCACCGCGCGCCGGTGGATCGGCAGGTTCGAGATGTCGGTGCCGTTGATGTCGATGGTGCCGGCGTCCGACGGCACCAGGCCGACGATCATGTAGAAGGAGGTGGTCTTGCCGGCGCCGTTGGGACCCAGCAGGCCGACCACTTCGCCGCAGTCCACCTGCAGCGACACGTCGCGCACCACCAGGCGCTTGCCGTAGCTCTTCTGCAGGCCCTTGACCACCAGGGTGCTGCAGGTATCAAGCGCCGTGGCCGGCGTGCCTGCCGTCATGGTGGCCGTCATTGCTTGGCGCCTTCGCTGGTGGTGCGCTTGGGCGCCAGGATCAGGGTGCCGCGGCCGCCGCCGACCTTGCTGGCGCCGCTGGCGTCGTTGCGCACGGTCGCCACTTCGCGCCGGTTGTCGTAGGAGATGAAGGGCCCCTGGATTTCATTGGTCATGCGGCCGTTCTCCAGCTCGCGCACTTCGGCGTTGGAGAACAGCTTCACCAGCTCGGCGCGCTCGTCGTACTCGATGCGCTGGGCCTGGCCCTCGACCCACAGGTCGGGACCGCCATCGCGCTTCTGGCGGAAGGTCGCAATCTTGCCGTTGTTGGCGGTGAGGGTCACGCTCATGTAGCCTTCCGGCGTTTCCTTGACCAGGGCGCGGTCGGACTTCAGCACCAGCGTGCCGCGCGTGAGCACGACGTTGCCGGTCAGGATGCGGGTCTGGGTGACCTCGTCGACATCGAGAGTGTCGAAGTTGATCACGGCCTGCTTGAGCGAATCGGCACGCTCGGCCGAGGCGCCGAAGGCGATCAGGCTGAGAAGTGCGGCTGCGATAATTTTTTTCATATTGCTTGTCCTGGGTTGGCGGCGCCGTGCTTATTGGCGCGCACGTGGCGGATAGACGATCTGGCCGCGGCTGGCGAGGTGCAGCTTCTGGGTCGCGTTGTTGGCGACCATGCCGGTGCCGACCACGGTGGAGGCGCCCAGCTGCATGTCGACCGGCTTCGCGGTCTTGAGGATTTCCTCGTCGGGCAGCACGGTCAGGGCCTCGGTGCGCACACGCAGTGCTTCGCTGGTCGGTGTGGCCGGACGCTGGATGTCGACCTTGCCGAGCAGTTCGACGCGGTGCTCGCCGTGGTAGATCTCGGCGCGGTTGGCGACGATGGTCATGCGCGGGCGCCCCGGCGTCACGCCTTCCATCACCGGGCTCTCGACGCGCGACACGTCGCCCTGCGGCACGTGCGCCAGGCGCTTGCCGGACACCACGTAGCTCGGCTTGCCCTGCTCCGTCATGCGCACGAAGGAGAAGTTCTCGACGATGTAGTCGGGTTCATCCGGCGGGCCGCCGAAGCGGGCGTCGCCGTCCTCGCGCTCCATCACCTGCACCAGCCAGAAGCTGCCGACGGCGCAGAAGGTTGCGATCATCATGATCGCCAGGAGCTTCCAGCGGTGGGCGGTGCGCTTGTAAGTGACCATGCTTATGCAAAATAAGGCGCGAGCGCCTGTTCATAGGTGCCCTGGGCGCGCATCACCAGGTCGCAGACCTCGCGCACGGCGCCGCGGCCGCCCGCGTTCTTCGTCACGTAATGGGCGCGATGCTGCACTTCCGGGTGGCCGGAGGGCACGGTGACGGCAAAGCCCACGCGGGTGAACAGCGGCAGGTCGATCACGTCGTCGCCGATATAGCCGCATTCTTCCGGCGTGACGCCGGTGGCCTGCAGCAGTTCGGCGAAGCCGACGCGCTTGTCGTGGATGCCCTGGTAGACGTGCGAGATGCCGAGATCGGCCGCACGCTTGACCACGATCGGCGATTTGCGCGCGCTGATGATGGCGGTCTTCACGCCGGTCTTGTTCAGCAGCTGGATGCCGAGGCCGTCGAGCACATTGAAAGTCTTGGTGACTTCGCCGTCCGGGCCGTAGGTGAGGCTGCCGTCGGTGAGCACGCCGTCGACGTCGAAGATCATTACCTTCACGCGCGCCGCGCGCTGCATGTATTCGAGCGGCGTCATCAAATCACCTTGGCGCGGGTCAGGTCGTGGATGTGGAGCGCGCCGACCAGGCGGTCTTCGCCATCCACCACCAGCATCTGGTTGATGCGGAATTCTTCCATGACGGCGACGGCGTCGACCGCCAGCTGCTCCGGATGGATGCGGCGCGGATTGGCGTGCATCACGTCGCGGATCGTGATATTGGAAAAGTCGGTCACGCGCTCGATCAGGCGGCGCAGGTCGCCGTCGGTGAACACGCCGACCGGGCGGCGCTCTTCGTCGACGACGGCGGTCATGCCCATGCCCTTCTGGCTGATTTCCAGCAGTGCGCGCGTGAGCGGCGTGTCGGGCGAGACGGCGGGGATGGCCTCGCCGCTGCGCATGACGTCGCGCACGTGGGTCAAGAGGCGTCGGCCCAGGGCGCCGCCCGGGTGCGACATGGCGAAGTCTTCCTCGCGGAAGCCGCGCGCGTCCAGCAGGGCCACGGCCAGGGCGTCGCCCATGGCCAGGGTCACGGTGGTGCTGGTGGTCGGCGCCAGGTTGAGGGTGCAGGCTTCCTTGGCAACCGAGATGTCGAGATGGATCTCGGACAGCTTGGCCAGGCGCGAATGCGGCTTGCCGGTCATCGAGATCACCGGGGTGCCCATGCGCTTGATGGCCGGCAGGATTTCCAGCAGTTCCGACGATTCGCCGGAATTCGAGATGGCGATGAACACGTCGTGCGTGGTCACCATGCCGAGGTCGCCATGGGCGGCTTCGCCCGGGTGCACGAACATGGCGGGGGTGCCGGTCGAGGCCAGGGTGGCGGCAATCTTGCGGGCGATGTGACCGGATTTGCCCATGCCCGAGACCACGACGCGGCCGGTGCAGCCGTACAGCAGCTGGACGGCGCGCACGAACGTGTCGTCGTCGCCCAGGCGGGCATGCAGCGCTTGAAGCGCGTCGGCTTCGATGGCCAGGGTCTCGCGGCCCAGCTCGAGCACGCGCCTGGCCTGGCCTTCGTCGAAACTTTTCAGCATTATTTTTTCATGGGTTACACTCATAGCGGCAGTATAAACGAATTGGGTAAGCAAAAAACTTGCCAGTCGTAACAAAGCACTACAACTGCGGTCGATTACGACGCATAACAACAACGACAACATACCCTGGGGACGATGCATTCCGGACTTGAACTGACCCTCCTTCTGCTTGGCTGCGCCGTCCTCGGCGTGGTCGCATTCCGCATGCTTCACCTGCCGCCGATGCTGGGCTATCTGGCAGCCGGCGTATTGATCGGCCCCCATGCGCTGGCACTTGCCGACGACAGCCCAGCGACCCATGCACTGGCCGAATTCGGGGTCGTGTTCCTGATGTTCTCCATCGGGCTGGAATTCTCACTGGCCCAGCTCAAATCGATGCGACGCATCGTGTTCGGGCTCGGCCTGGCGCAGGTCGTATTGACGATCGTGGCGGCGATGGCTTTCGGCCTGTTCATTTCTTGGTGGGCACCGGCATTGCACGTCAGCTGGCAGGCCGCCTTCGCCCTGGGCGGGGCGCTGGCCATGTCCTCGACCGCCATCGTGGTCAAGATGATGACCGAGCGCCTCGAGCTCGAGAGCGAGCACGGACGCCGCATCATCGGCATCCTGCTGTTCCAGGACCTGGCGGTGGTGCCGCTCCTGATCATGATCCCTTCGCTGGCCCGCCCGGCCGAGGAACTGGCCATCACGCTCGGCTGGGCCGCTCTCAAGGCGGCCTTCGTGCTGGCCCTGCTCCTGATCTTCGGCCAGAAACTGATGCGCAACTGGTTCACCATCGTCGCCAAGCGCCGCTCGCAGGAACTGTTCATGCTCAACCTGCTCCTGGTAACGCTGGGCCTGGCCTGGATCACCGAGCAGGCCGGCCTGTCGCTGGCGCTGGGCGCCTTCGTTGCCGGCATGCTGATCTCCGAGACCCAGTACAAGCACCAGGTGGAAGAAGACATCAAGCCCTTCCGCGACGTGCTGCTCGGGCTGTTCTTCATCACCGTGGGCATGCTGCTCAACCTGGACCTGGTGCTGGAGCACTGGTGGGTGGTGCTGGCGCTGGTGATCTTCCCCGTACTGCTCAAATTCGCGATCATCGCGGCGCTGGCCAAAGCCTTCGGGTCGAGCGACGGCGTCGCAATGCGCACTGGCCTGGCGCTGGCCCAGGCGGGCGAGTTCGGCTTCGTGCTGCTGAACCTGGCGATGGGCTCGAAGCTGGTCGATCCTTTCCTCTTGCAGCTGGTGCTGGCCTCGATGGTGCTGTCGATGCTGGTCGCGCCCTTCGTCATCGAGAACATGGACCGGATCGTGATGAAGCTCGCGTCCAACGAATGGATGATGCAGTCGCTGCAGCTGACCCAGCTCGCCAGCCGCACCATGAAGACCCAGAAGCACGTGATCATCGCCGGCTTCGGGCGCAGCGGCCAGAGCCTGGCGACCCTGCTGACCGAGGAAAAGCTGCCCTGGTACGCGCTCGACCTGGACCCGGAGCGGGTCCAGGAAGCGCAGGCCGCCGGCGCCAACGTGTCCTATGGCGACGCGGCGCGCCGCGAAAGCCTGATCGCGGCCGGCATCAACCGCGCCAGCGCGCTGGTGATCACCTTCGCCGACACGAGACTGGCGCTGAAGGTGCTGCACCTGGTGCACGAGCTGGCGCCGAACCTGGCCGTCATCGTGCGCAGCCACGACGACAGCGACCTCGACGTGCTGAAACGCGCCGGCGCCACCGAAGTGGTGCCGGAAGCGCTGGAAAGCTCGTTGATGCTGGCCTCGCACGCCCTGGTGACCATGGGCGTGCCGCTGCGCCGCGTGGTGCACCGGGTGCAGGTGGCGCGCGACGAACGCTACGCCTCGCTGCGCGGCTACTTCCACGGCGCGAGCGACGTGAGCGACGACCTGGAACACACTTATGTGCGGCTGCACTCGGTGACGCTGCACAGCGGGGCGGTGGGGATCGGCAAGCGGATAGGAGAGCTGGCGTTCGAGGAAGTCGGGGCCGAAGTCACGACGCTGCGGCGCAACGGGCAAAGCCTGCACTTCGATCCGGAGACGATCCTGCTGGCGGGGGATGTGCTGGTGCTGCGGGGTGAGGGAGAAGCCGTTAGCCGCGCCGAGAGTCGTTTACTGTAGGGTGGGCGGCTTTGCCGCCCACGCGGCGATTGCCAAATGTTGATATTCCGTGGTCGTACCCGCGGACGTTGACCGCGTGGGCGGCGAAGCCGCCCACCCTACGCCAGGGACACCACGCGATTGCGGCCATTGGCCTTGGCCTGATACAGCGCCGTATCCGCCTGCGCCACCAGATCCTGCGCCACGCCCTCGATCGCGTGGTCGCGCTCGAAGTCGTCGAGCGTCGCCACGCCGATCGACACCGTCACCTCGACCCGCTCGCCGCTGGCCAGGTCGACCGGCGCCAGCGCCACGCTGGCGCGGATGCGCTGGGCCACCATGCTGGCGCTTTCCAGGTCGGCGTCGATCAAGAGCACCACGAATTCCTCGCCGCCGAAGCGTCCCAGCGCATCCGAGATGCGCAGTTCGGCCTTGATCCGGGTCGCCACCTCGCGCAGCACTTCGTCGCCGCCCTGGTGGCCGACCGTGTCATTGACTTGCTTGAAGTGATCGATGTCGATGTACATGCAGGAGATGCGGTAGCCCTGGCGGCGTGCCCGCGCGATCTCTTCCACCAGGCGGCGGTCGATGTAGCGGCGGTTGTACACGCCCGTCAGGGAATCGGTGAGCCCGATGAACTTCAGCATCTCGTTGCTGATGACGTTCTCGAGGCAGATCGCGACGATCGATCCCATGTGCTCGATGAAGTCGGTGCCCAGGGCCGGCGTGAACCGGTTGGGGTCCGAGCTGCCCAGGTTCAGGCTGCCGATCAGGCGGGTATTGCGCAGCAGCGGCACCAGGGCCACGCTTTGCAGGTTCTTGGGCGGTTGCGGGAACATGGCGCCATGGCGCGACGGCGCGTACGGGCCCAGCACCGGGCGCGGGCGGCGCCCGTCGACCAGCTTGAAGCCGAGTTCCTCGGCCTGCTCGCAGAACAGCAGGCTAGGCAGCGCTTCGTAATCGACGCCCAGCTTGTGCATGACGGTGTAGATGTCGGCTTCCGGGTCCACCAGCGACAGGGTCACGGTGTCCAGTTCCGAGATCAGCGGCAGGGTGCCGAAGATGGTCGAGACCAGTTCCTGGAAGGAGCTGGCGCCCACGATCTGCAGGTCGAAAGCCTGGTGGCGCGTCATGATCGAGTGGTTGCGCTCGGCCTGCTCGAGCAGGTACGCCATGCGGGAACGCAGGGTCTCGTTCTCCAGCATCAGTTCTCGCGTTAGCGCGTCCGGCTCGTGCATTGAAAATTCCTTTCAGCAATAACCGTAACATTACGCCATCTTTCCAGCCTTGGAAACGAAAAATCGCCCTGACGGGCGATTTCGCGACATTGTGTGGCAATGCCACCTGCATATACAACTTGTATAGACGTCAGAATGCGATGCTGGCGTCCAGCTCCTGGCCGATGTGGAGGCGCCCGCCCTCGCCTGCCGTGACGATGGCGTTCATGCCCATGCAGACCGCGCCTTCCATGCGCGGGTTGGCGCGGTAGGCCTGCAGGATGTCGAGCGGATCGGGGCCGGGGATGCCGGTCGCCTGGTCGATCGCCGGGATCGGGCAGCGCGCACAGGGTTTCACCGGACGCAGCGCCAGGCCGCCGCCGGTGAAGGATTCCACGTAATCCTCTTCGAAGGCCTCGAGGCCATCGACGACCAGGTTTGGGCGGAAGCGGTTCATCGGCAGCGCCGTGCGGCCGGCCGCCACCAGGCGGCTGTTCAGGTCATCGAGCGAGGCCTGGCCGATGACCAGGATCGGGTAGCCGTCGGCGAAGCGGGTCTCGGACGGGGCGCTGCCGGTCCACTTGGTGCTGGTCGGGCGCTGCACGTCGGGGCGGAAGCGCACCAGGCGGCAGGCGCCGCCAATCGCATCGCCGAACCAGGCGGCGGCCGCGTCGCCGCAGTCGGCGGCAAGTACGCTGTGGTCCCAGATCTGGACGGTGATGCCGGGTGCACCCGCGTCGTGCGCGAGCGGCAGGCGCAGGGGCGGCATGCCCGGCGCGCTCACCTCGACCGCGTCACCGATGATGCGTGGCGTGAGCAGGGCCATGCGCGGGTACTCGCGCTGGGTCAGGAACTGGCCGTCGCGGGTGACCAGCATCCACTCGCGGTCGTGCACGCCGCCGGCGACCAGGCCGGAGACGAGGAACTGCGCCTCCGGCACGGAAATGCCGGCGCAGGACTTGATCGGATAAATAATGAGTTCGGTAACGGTGGCCATGCCGCTATTTTAGCCTCCGGCAGCCTTGGCCTTCTCAGCCGCTTCGCGCTGCAGGCGCGCCTCGAAGTTCTTGCGGGCGCCGGCGGCCAGCTTGCGGCAGCCTTCCGGATCGATGAAGGGATTCGATTGCGCCGTCTTCGCGGCCGCCTTGGCGAAAGCGTCGGTGGCTGACGGATGGGCGGCGACCACGATATCGCACTTCAGGCCGGCGACCGTGTCGATGGTCTTGCGGAAGCTCGCCGAGCGGTCTGGGTAATTGGCGCCGCCCGTGTAGTAAAAGCCGTCGGTGGAAACCGCGGTCAGGCTGTCGGCATACACCATGTCGAGGCATTTGCCGGCCTCGCAGGATTGCCAGGTCCAGGTAGTGCCGCCGGGCGTGTGGCCGGGCGTGTAGTGCACGGTGAAGCGCAGCGGGCCGACCGACAGGGTTTCGCCGTCTGCCACTTCCTTTACCTGGGCGACTTTGGGGATGGTGAAACGCTCTTTCGGGTCGTACTGCGGATCGTCCGTGCCCGGCGCGCCGGCGCGCAGCACCTGGGCGCCGTGCGGGCTGTGGGCGACGGTGGCGCCGCTCGCCTTCTGCAGGGTCGCGATGCCGCCGGCGTGGTCGAAGTGGGCGTGCGAATTCAGGATCAGCTTCACGTCCTTCATCTTGAAGCCGAGCGCCTCGATGTTCTTCTGGATCAGCGGCGCCGATTGCGGCAGCGCGCCGTCGAGCAGCACGTGGCCTTGCGGGCTGGTGACCAGGAGGGCGGACAGGCCGGCGGTGCCGACGTACCAGGTGTTGCCGTGGATGTTGAAGGGGGCAACGGGCTTGTTCCACTCGGCGCAGGAACTGCAGTTGATGGCGTCCTGCGCCAGCGCGCCAGATGCCGTCAGCAGGAGGACGGTAGTGACCAGGCTTGTTTTCATCATTCGCTCACTCATCGCTTGTTATTGGAAACGACTTACTCGACGTAGTTGAACATGGCGGGCGCGTTCAGCAAACCATTTCGGGACGAACGGCCGTCCATGTGGGACGAATGCTCGTGCAACAACGGGCCTGGCAAGGAAAAAGCCCCGCTCGATGGCGGGGCTTTCTGGTGGTGCGGTGCGATCAGACGTTGAACAGGAAGTTCAGCACATCGCCATCCTTGACGATGTAGTCCTTGCCTTCCGCGCGCATCTTGCCCGCTTCCTTGGCGCCGGCTTCGCCCTTGTAGGCGATGTAGTCGTCGAAGGCGATGGTCTGGGCGCGAATGAAGCCACGCTCGAAGTCGGTGTGGATCACGCCCGCCGCCTGCGGTGCGGTGGCGCCGACCTTGACGGTCCAGGCGCGCACTTCCTTCACACCGGCGGTAAAGTAGGTCTGCAGGCCGAGCAGCGAGTATGCGGCGCGGATCAGGCGGTCCAGGCCCGGCTCTTCCATGCCCATGTCGGCCAGGAAGTCCTTCTTGTCGGCGTCGTCCATTTCGGCGATTTCCGATTCGATGGCGGCGGAGATTGCCACGATCGGCGCATTCTGCTTCTTGGCGAATTCGGTCAGCTTGTCGAGCAGCGGGTTGTTGGTGAAGCCGGTGTCGGACACGTTGGCCACGTACATCGCCGGCTTTGCCGTGATCAGGTGCAGTTCGCGGATCAGGGCCATTTCTTCGGCGTCCAGACCCATCGTGCGCACTGGCTGGCCTTCGTTCAGGTGCGGCAGCATGCGCTCGCACATCGCCACCAGCTTGGCGGCATCCTTGTCGCCCGAACGCGCCTTCTTGTTCTCGCGGTGGATCGCCTTCTCGACGGCGCCCAGGTCGGCCAGCGCCAGCTCGGTCTGGATCACTTCGATGTCGTCGATCGGGCTGACCTTGCCGGCCACGTGCACGACGTTGTCGTCTTCGAAGCAACGCACCACGTTGACGATGGCGTCGGTCTCGCGGATGTGCGACAGGAACTGGTTGCCCAGGCCCTCGCCTTTCGACGCGCCGGCCACCAGGCCCGCGATGTCGACGAACTCGACGATCGCCGGCACGATGCGCTCGGGCTTGACGATATCGGCCAGCTGCTGCATGCGCGGATCCGGCACCTCGACCACGCCGACGTTCGGCTCGATGGTGCAGAACGGGTAGTTTTCAGCCGGGATGCCGGCCTTGGTCAGGGCGTTGAACAGGGTGGACTTGCCGACGTTCGGCAGGCCGACGATGCCGCATTGGAGGCTCATGGGGACTCTTTCTCTCGTATAGATGCGGAGCGGAAGGAAGCCCGGCTCCAAAACCCCACATTGTAACCGGGGACGCTATTGGTTGCCGAAAAAAACGGCGCAGCGTGGACAGGGCGTTGCTGCGCGAACGCCACGGCTGCCTACCTCTTGAGAGGAAAGGCCAGGGTGCGAGTATTCGTTACTTTCTCACCGGCATTTATTGCTAAGATCGTTCAACCGCAGCTTGCTTGTATCCAACATGCCTACTACCCTGTTTCAGCACCGGCGGCGACATGATGCCGCCCCATTGTTCCTGCGAAGCCGCGCTCCCGTGAAGCGCTGGCGCAGGGCGCTCTTGATGGCCTTGATGCTGGTGCTGGCCTACCTGGCGCTGGCGGGTGCCTGGGCCTGGATGGTGTTCCACGAGGCGCGGGCCATGACACCGGTCGCCACCGGCGCGCCTCTGTCCACCCGTCAGAGCACCATCCTGCTGCGCGTGGAAGACCCGACCTTCTTCGAGCATGCAGGCCTGAGCATCGCCCCCGGCCAGGGTGTGGCCACGATCTCGTCGGCGCTGGCGCGCGATCTCTTCCTGGGAGACAGCCGGCTCGATGGCGCGGGCGGCCTGTTGCAGCGCTTTTATCGCGGCGTGTTCGACTGCTGCAAGCGCATCGACCTGGGGCGCGACGTCATGAGCCTGGTGCTGGACGCCAGGATGTCCAAGCAAGAGCAACTGGCACGCTATGTGGCGACGGTGTACATGGGAACGCACGAGGGCCGGCAGGTGAAGGGGCTGGAGGGGGCGGCGCGCAGCTATCTCGGCAAGCCGCTGGCGGCAACGAGCGAAGAAGAATTCGTGAGGCTGGTGGCGATGATCAAGGCCCCGAACGCGTATCACCCCGTACGCGATCCGGGCGCGCTGGCGCAGCGCAGCGCCCGCATCCAGTCCTTGCTGGCCGGACGCTGCGCGCCAAAGGGCTGGTTCGATACCGAGTTCGCCGATTGCGGCCGCTGACAGAACGGCCTAGATCGGCTTGATCAGCGACAGGTCCGGCTTCGCCACGAATGCCGCCAGCTCATCGCGCAGGCGCTGCCCTTCCCCCATGGCGCGCTGCCAGTTGCGGATGCGCTCCTCATGGTCGAGTCCGTAGAACTTGAAGTCGGCGCGATCCGGCAGTTTGCGGCGCGGCAGGGTACGCAGGAATTCTTCCGAAGGCGCGACAATCAGCACGTTGTCGAGCCACGCGCGATGGGCACGCGCCGCGCGGCGCCACGGGAAACCCTTGTCGAGCCAGCCAGGAACGATGTGCTGGGTGAAGTGCGGATACAGCACGATGTCGCCCCTGGTTTCACGCGCGGCGTGCGCATACGGCAGGGCCAGGTGGTAGTCGATGATGCCGCCGTCCCAATAACTGCCCGGCGGCAGGTCGGCAATGCCCGTCACCGGCTTCATGATGAGCGGCAGCGTGCCCGAGGCCAGCAGGCCGGTCGCCAGGTTCTCGCGCGTCAGGGAAGAAAAATGGGTGGTGAAGGCGTCGAAACGCTCGCGCAGCCACGGCGCTTGGGCGCGCGCGTCGCCGATCACGACCCGTTCCATCAGGCGGCCGAGCCAGGCGCGCGAGCAGGCGTTGTGCAGCGCCGCCGTCGCAAAGCCGCGCAGTTCGGCGCGCGGGTGCACGGGCGAAGCCAGGCCGCCCTTGCCGCGCACCGTGAGCAGGTGCAGGCGGTGGTGGGGATGACTCACGATGTCGTCCTCGTGGCCGCGCACGAATTCGCCCAGCAGGCCCTGCACCACCTTGTCGATCTCGTGTGGCGTCGGCTTCCTGCTGGTGTAGCGCTGGCCCGCGTACAGCTCGCCCAGGCGGGCAAACGCTTTGACGGGATCGCGCTGGCAGGCGGCGGCCATGCGCCAGGCGCCGATCGAGGAACCGATCAGGATGCGCTCGCGCGGCGCACCCGGCAGCCACTCTCCGAACATCCACTGGTCGAGCGCCTGGAAGATCAGTCCCTTGGGGCCACCGGCCGCGGCCGGCACGATGGCGATGTCCTGCGCGCGAAAGCCCTGCGCGCCGATCTGGGCCAGGGCCAATGGCCCGGCGTGGAGTGTGAGTGCCTTCATGGGCAAAATTATCGCAGGAAGAGCGCGCTTGCGCTGGCGCAAGGGTGGCGCGAAGCTGCTGCGTAACATGGTCCGGTCGCCTTCGCGGAGCCCGCCATGCCGGTTCGACTTGCCCTGTTCCTGATCCTGCTCTTCGCTTGCGGCGGGCTGCTGGCGAGCGACAGCGGGACGGACCGCTCGGTCGTCGTCGATCGCCACTGGCAGCATTTCACGGTGGCGGAAGACGGTTCCTACGTGCTCGACGTGGAGCTGGTCAAAACCATCGCCACCGCAAGCGCGGTCGAGCAGCATGCCGAGCAGTACGTCAGCTACAACGGCTCGCTCGACACGGTCGTGGCCATCGAAGCCTGGACCACCAAGCCGGATGGGCGCCGGGTACCGGTCGGGCCGCAGCAGATCCGCGAGCAGCAAGAGGCGGCGTCAAGCGACGCTCCGATGTTCCAGGACACGCGCCTGAAAATCGTCATCTTCCCCGGCGTGCAGGCGGGCGACACGCTCACCCTGCGCTACAGCGTGCGGCGCCACACGCCGCTGTTCCCTGGCCAGTTCGAAGATTTCACCGTGGGCCGCCCCTGGCGCCAGAAGGATTTCCGGCTGACCTACGACCTGCCCGCCTCGATGCAGTTGCAGGCGGACGCGGTCGGCTTCGTGCCGCAAGCCACGGAGAGTGCGCCCGGCCGGCGCCGCTACTCCTGGCGCTACGTGGACGGCGACAACGAACGTATCGAGCAGGGTTCGGTGAGTGTCCTCGACTATGGCCGGCGCCTGGCCGTCTCGACCTTCCCCGACTATGCGGCTTTCGCTCGCGCCTACCATGCGCGCGCTGCGGCGGCAGCGTTGCCCGATGCGGCGATCACGACGCTTGCGGGCGAGATCACGCGCGGGCTGGACGACCCACATGCGCGGGCAAGCGCGCTGTCAGACTGGGTGCGGCGCAATATTCGCTATGTCGCGGTCTACCTTGGTCCGGGCGGCGTGGTGCCGCATCCGGCGGGCTCGGTGCTGGTGAACCGCTACGGCGACTGCAAGGACCACGCCGCGCTGCTGCAGGCCCTGCTGGCGGCAAGCGGCATCCCGTCCAGCGCCGCCCTGGTCAACGGCGACGATGCCTATCGCCTGCCGGGCGTGCCGACGCTGGGTGTGCTGAACCACGTGATCGTCTACGTCCCGCAGCTGCAGCTCTTCCTCGACCCGACCGCCGCGACGGTGGCGGGCGGCTTCCTGCCCCCTGCCCTGCTCGGCAAACCGGTCCTGCTGGCCGATTCCGGCCAGTTCGCCGTCACGCCCGCTTACCAGCCGGCGCGCAGCCGCACCGCGACGCGCTTCGACATTGCGCGCGACGGCAGCAGCCGTTTTCACGTGCGCCGCACCAGCGGCGGCGCCATTGCCGAACCCTACCGCCAGGCGGTACGCGCCACGCCGCAGGCCGACCGCGAGGGTTTCGTGCGGCGCATGCTGGCAGGATTGGGACAGACGGGCGAAGGCCTGTTCGAGCCGGGCGAAACGGAAAGTGCGAACGGCGCGCGCGAGGATTACACCCTGGCCTTCTCGGGCGCCACCGACGGCTTCCTGCGCCTGCCGGGGCCAGTCGCGCTGGCGACGACCTACAACTTCTGGGGAGGTTTAGGTGATGCGGTGTTCGAGCTCGGACGCGAGCCCGAGCGGCGCCAGGAATTCGTCTGCCCGGCGGTCGACGCCGAGGACGAGCTGCGCTATGCGCTGCCGCCACGCACCCGGGTGCTCGCGCTGCCCAAGGGTCTGCAGGTAGATGACGGCAGGTTCTTCTACCGCTCGCAGTATGCGCGGCAAGGCAATACGGTGCTGGTGAAACGGCGCCTGCAATTCAGGCATACGGCAGCCACCTGCACCCCGGAAGACTATCGGCAAATGCGGCCGGCGCTCGAGCGCATGATGACCGACCTGCGCGGGCAGGTCGTGGTGCAGGGACGCTAGTTTGCAGGAAGACCGTCGCACCGGCGAAGGCCGGTGCCCAAGTTTGATGCGACCCGATAGCTTTGGCTCAGCTGGTATGCAGCTGCATCATCGCCACATCCATCTTGCCCTCGCAGGCGAGCGGGATGATGCGCAGGGCCTTGTCGATCGATTCCTCGATCAGGGTCTGCTCTTCACGGCGCGGGCGGTGCAGCACGAAGTCGGCCACGGCCTGCTGCAGGTTCAGGCTGCGCGGATGGCCGATGCCGAGACGCAGGCGCCAGTATTCCTGGGTGCCCAGCGCGGACGTGATGTCCTTCAGGCCGTTGTGTCCACCCGAGGAACCGCCCTTCTTGAGTTTGGCCACGCCGGGCAGCATGTCGAGCTCGTCGTGCACGACCAGCACCTCATCCGGGTTGATCTTGTAGAAGCGCGCCAGTGCGCCCACCGACTGGCCGGAGCGGTTCATGTAGGTCAGCGGTTCCAGCAGCCAGACTTCATTGCCGGCGATCCGGGTCTTCGCCACCATGGCATTGAAGCGCGACTCGCGCTGCAGGCGGCAGCCCGGTAGCGAGTTGGCCAGGTTGTCGACCAGCCAGAAGCCGGCATTGTGGCGGGTTTGTTCGTACTCCGGGCCCGGGTTGCCGAGGCCGACGATCAGACGGATGGACATGCGCTGTCTACTTTGATTCTGGGAAAAGCAGGATTATCGCTGAAATCGATGGCGGAATGATGTTCGTAGGGTGGGCGGCTATACCTCTTGCGGTGCCAGACCGCAGCGCTCGTGCCGCCCACGCGTTTAACAAGCAGATGAACAGCCGAGCTGGCAGCATTGCCGTGGTTTGAACGCGTGGGCGGCGAAGGCGTATGGGCGGATCAGACCAATACGGTGCAGCCGCCCACCCTACGAAAACAAAAAACCCGCCGGGCTGGGCCACGGCGGGTTTTGATTCCAGCAAGCCGCCGAAGCGGCTGGCGAAGGAAGATATTACTCAGCAGCTGCTTCAGCCGAAGCTGCGCCGCGCGGGATCGAGGTGGTCACCAGGGTCAGGTTCTGGCCGTGGGTCAGCGCGGTCACGCCTTCCGGCAGGGTCAGGTCGTTCACGTGGATCGACTGGCCGGCTTCCAGCTTGCTCAGGTCGACTTCGATGAACTCCGGCAGTTTGCCCGGCAGGCAAGCCACGTCCAGTTCGTTGGCGACGTGCGAGATCACAGCGCTGCTCAGCTTGACGGCCGGCGAGATGTCGGCGTTGATGAAGTGCAGGGTGACCTTGGTGTGGATCGGCTTCGATGCGTCGACGCGCTGGAAGTCAGCGTGCAGGACCAGTTGCTTGTATGCGTGCATCTGGAAGTCGCGCAGCAGGACTTGCTGGGTCTTGCCTTCGATTTCGAGGTCCAGGATCGAACCGTGGAAAGCTTCTTTCTTGAGCGCGTGGAACAGCGCGTTGCCATCCAGAGCGATCAGTTGCGGGGCGTCGGCGCCACCGTAGATGATGCCCGGGGTCTGGCCAGCGTTGCGCAGGCGGCGGCTCGCTCCGGTCCCCTGCTGAGTGCGGTTGAATGCGACTACTTTCATGTGAAACTCCAAAAATAAATGGGTCCGAATGCCGGCACAAATGCCAGCCCGGTAACCCAGTGGTGACCGCCCCGCGACCAGGGCAGTCGGAACAAGCGCCTTTCAGCGCTCAAGAATTTGATATTTCCGGCGCTGCCGGAAATGTCATCCCGGTGAAGGCCGGGACCCAAGTTATTTGATGCTCGAATGCGACAGCATTCGCAAAACCCAAGATGTTACAACGGCGCGCCGGCTATGTCAGCCACGGCGCGCCGTAAAGACGGTGTTTTGTTGCTTATTCAGCGAACAGCGAGATGACCGAGTCGCCCTTGACGATACGCTTGAAGGTCTCGGCCAGCAGCGGAGCACTGGTCAGCTGGCGGATCTTGCCGCAGGCGGCGCCGGCTGCGCTCAGCGGGATGGTGTCAGTGACGACCAGCTCGTCGAGCGGGGAATTCGAGATACGGTCGATTGCCGGACCCGACAGCACCGGGTGGGTGCAGTAAGCCACGACTTTCTTGGCGCCGCGCTCCTTGAGCACTTCGGCAGCTTTGGTCAGGGTGCCGGCGGTGTCGACCATGTCGTCCATGATAACGCAGTTGCGGCCTTCGACTTCACCGATGATGTTCATGACTTCCGACACGTTCGCCTTCGGGCGGCGCTTGTCGATGATCGCCAGGTCGCAGCCGAGGCGCTTGGCCAGCGCACGGGCGCGCACCACGCCGCCGACGTCCGGCGACACGACCAGCAGGTCGTCGTAGTTGCGCTTCTGCAGGTCGCCCAGCAGGATCGGCGATGCGTAGATGTTATCGACCGGGATGTCGAAGAAGCCCTGGATCTGGTCGGCGTGCAGGTCCATGATCAGGACGCGCTCGACGCCGGCTTCTTCCAGCATGTTGGCGACGACCTTGGCCGAGATCGCGACGCGCGCCGAGCGCGGGCGGCGGTCCTGGCGGGCGTAGCCGAAGTAAGGGATGGCGGCGGTGATGCGGCCGGCCGATGCGCGCTTGAGCGCGTCCACCATCAGGATGATTTCCATCAGGTTGTCATTGGTCGGAGCGCAGGTCGATTGCAGGACGAAGACGTCCTTGCCGCGCACGTTCTCGTTGATCTCGACCATGACTTCGCCGTCCGAGAATTTCGAGACGACTGCTTTGCCGAGTGGAATGCCGAGGTTCTTAGCGACCCCCTCTGCTAGTGCCGGATTGGCGTTGCCGGTAAAAACCATCAGGTTTTCGTAAGCCATGGAGGGAATCCCAAGAGAATGCGTCGATACTTGAAAAACAATCAGCCGGATGAACCGGCTGATTAGCTTGTGGATGCAGGCCGAACGCTGCACCGCTTTTCTTCCCGCTGGAGGATCATGCCTCGACAGCCGGGAAAACTTTGGCAGGGGAACAAGGATTCGAACCTTGGTATGCCGGAATCAAAATCCGGTGCCTTAACCAGCTTGGCGATTCCCCTACACGACTGAACTGCTTGCCGTTACATTCTACGTATTTTAACGTCTAACGTCGCGACAGGCAAAATTTTATTCTATAACTGCTTGATTCTGCAAGAGCGATTTCATCGGGTGGCTCGCCAGCGAATGCGCTTTCCACGCTTTCCATTTCTCCGGCACCTGTGCCAGAACCTGGTCCGCATCGCGCTCGCTGGAGAAGGCACAAAACACACATGCCCCCGAGCCAGTCATCCTGGCATCGCCGTAGCTGCTTAACCATTCGACCGCCTCTGCTACCGGCGGGAACAGGCGTTCAGCCACGTCCTGCAAATCATTTTTCCCGAAGCCAATCTGCTTGCCTGAAACAGCAAGGCTGCTGGAAAAGTCCGCTATTGTAACGGGCTTTGTATTCCTCGTCAAATCAGGCGCGGAAAAGATTGCAGGGGTCGGCACCGCAACGCCCGGTTCCAGCACCATGTACCAGCAGTCTGGCCCTTGTACCGCCTGCAGCGCCTCCCCTACCCCTTCGGCGAAGGCCGTCTCGCCGAACAGGAAGAACGGAATGTCGGCCCCCAGCGGCAAGCCCAGGTCCATCAGCTCCTGCTGCGTCAAGCCGGCCTGCCACAGCTGGTTCGCCGCCATCAACGCGGTAGCCGCATCCGAGGATCCGCCACCCAGCCCGCCGCCCATCGGCAGGATCTTCTCGATTGCGACATCGATCCCCGGCGGCAGGCGGCCGTGACGGCGCGCGTACTCCGCCTGCAGCAGGCGCAGGGCGCGTACGATCAGGTCCTGCTCTTCCGGCACGCCGGGCACGCTGGTGGTGCGCACGATGCGCTCGTCGTCGCGCAGGTCGAAGTGCAGGGTGTCGCCGTGGTCGATCAGCTGGAACACGCTTTGCAGCAGGTGGTAGCCGTCGGCGCGGCGGCCGGTCACGTGCAGGAACAGGTTGAGCTTGGCCGGAGCCGGGCAATCGTGCAGCGAACGCATCCCTGGCCTCAAGCCTGCGCCGGGTTGACGATGATGCGGATCGACAGGTCCTGGATGTCGCCGCTTGCTGCGCGCGTCGCGTAGATTACGCGCGGCACCGGCTGGGCGGCATTCGCGTCATGCCATTCGACGAAACGCAGGCGCCAGCCGTCCTGGGTGGTCACCTCGTTGCGCGCCGGCGAAGCGCTGAAGCGCTGCCCCTGCGCGTCCACCGCATACCCTTGCAGCCAGTCGCGCAGGCCGGACACCGGCAGCGGCCAGCCCAGGATGCGCTGGGTCAGGCTGTCGATATTCGCCTCCGTGATGGGCGCGCGGCCGGCCTGGGTCAGCGTGGCCGACTGCGGTGTCACGCTGATGGTGGCCACCGTCTGGCCCAGCGGACCGGTGAGCGTGACGTCCACGTTGCCGGGACGCTGGGTCCAGTCGAAGCTGCCGGTCAGCGATTCGCCATTGCCGTTCTTCTGGTAATTGACCGACAGGCGCCCGTCCAGGTCGATGGTGTCGCGGTAAGCGCCCACGGTGGCGACATTGTTGCTGGTGGTGGCACAGCCAGCCAGGGTAGCGGCGAGGACGAGCAGGCTCAGGCGTCGGGTAATCGGCATCGGCAAAAGGAAGAGATAAGGGAAGCCGAATTATTTCACAAGCTCTGGCGCAGGCGCGCGAGCGTGCTGCGCAGGGTGTCGTTCTGCGGATCCTTGGCGCTTGCTTCACGCCACAGCGCCTGGGCAGCGGCCTGCTGGCCCTTCTGGAACAGCACTTCGCCCAGGTGCACGGCGATTTCCGGATCGCGCCGCAGCGCATAGGCATCGCGCAGGTATTTCTCGGCCTCGTCCAGCTTGCCCAGGCGGTACTGCACCCAGCCCATGCTGTCCATGATGAAGGGGTCGCCTGGCGCCATCTCGAGGGCCTTGGCCACCAGGGTGTAGGCTTCCTGCAGGCGGGTGTTGCGCTCGGCCAGCGAATAGCCGAGGGCGTTGTAGGCATGGTGGTTGTCCGGCGCCAGCACCATCACGTCGCGTAGCGCCTTTTCCATCACGTCGACACGGCCGATCTTTTCGGCCAGCAGTGCGAAGTCGTACAGCAGGTCGGGATTCTTCGGGAAACGCCTGGCCGCGGCTTCCATCAGCGAATACGCTTCCAGCGCCCGGCCGGCGTCGCGCAGCAGCTGCGATTCGGCCACTGCCACCTGGGCCTGCTGCGCCGGCTCGGCGGGCTTCAGGCTGGCCAGCAGCTTGCGCCCGCCCGCCAGGTCTCCCTGGCGCGCCAGCAGCTGGGCGCGGCGCAGCTGGGCGCTGAACAGCAGCTGCGGTTCGGTCCCGGCGGGAATCTTCTCCAGCCAGCCCAGCGCGGCCGGATAATCACGGCGCTCTTCCGCGATCTGGGCCAGGATCAGGAGCGCCCGGGTCGGGTCGCGCTCGTCTTCCGGATTGCGTCCCAGTACCTCGACAAAGCGGGTGAAATAGCCTTCCGCGCCCTGCGCATCGTTCATCTGGCTGGCCAGCACGCCGAGCGCGTACAGGTTGCCGGCATCGTCCGGACGCCCCTTGAGCAGGGTCTCGAACTGGGCGCGCGCCTGCGCGTACTGCTTCTGGTTGACCAGCACGCGCGCGTGGGCGGCGCGCACTTCGCGCGCATCCGGGTGGGTTTTCAGGAAGGCTTCCAGCATCGGGCCGGCCTTGCCGTCATCTTCCAGCACCTGCGCCATCATCAGCACCGCGATTTCCGAGTCCGGCTTGGCAACCAGGGCGGCATGTGCCGCGCGCTGGGCCGCTTCGCGGTCGCCGCGCGCCAGCGCCGCCTGGGCGCGCACGATATGGGCCTCGAAGGTACCGTTGTAGGGAGCGATGACGCGCTCGAGCATGGCGCTGGCCGCTTCCTTGTCCTTGGCCCGGCCGAGCAGCTGCTGGATCTGGAACAGGAGCACGCCACGCTTGTCGGGCGGCGATTTCTGCAGGCGCTCCACAAAAACCGGCTCCACGTCCGCGATGTTGTCGGAAGTGACCACCATGCCGACGAAGTACTGGGTCGCCTCGTCCGAGGTCGGGTCGAGCTGGCGCCACAGGCGCACGGCGGCCAGGGTATCGTCGGCCTGGCGCGCCGTCACCGCCATCTCGGCCGCGCGGCGCGCCAGGCGCGGATCGCGTGTCTGCTGGGCCAGCGACAGCATGGTCAGGTAGGGCCCCTGCCAGTCGCCCTTGCGGAATGCGAACTCGGCCTTAAGTAACTGGTTCAGCATCGTGCTGGTCATCTCGACCTTGGGCAGCCGCGCTTCCGCCTCGGCTTTTGCCTTGGCCTCCTCGTCTTCCTCGCTGGTGGCGACCTCTTCGCCATCCGGCGCCTTGGCGCCCTCGGTGGCGGCCTGCGTATCCGAGGAAGCGGGAGTCGGCGCCTGCTGCTCAGCTTGCTGTTTGGGCGCGACCGCGCACGCCGCCAGGATGCTGGAGAGGGTTACAATGACGAAAGCGTTTTTCAAGGCAAGTCCGGGTTCTGAGATGTTGTCTGATTCTACGCTCAAGCATGCGCCCGCGTGCGTAGCAGCGCGTTTTCCTTAATTGCTGCCTAAGAATTTACACCATTCTCCTCCCATGCCTGAATTGCCAGAAGTAGAAGTCACCCGGCGCGGTGTCGCGCCCCATATCGAAGGCCGCGTCGTCGAACAGGTGGTGCTGCGTCGCGAAGGCCTGCGCTGGCCCTTCCCGCCTGCCCTGTCGGAGCTGCTGGCCGGCCACCGCATCCTCGGTACCAATCGGCGGGGAAAATACCTGCTGATCGAATTCGAGCATGGCACCCTGATCGTCCACCTCGGCATGTCCGGCCACCTGCGTGTGCTGCCGCCGGGGATCGAGGCGCGCAAGCACGACCACTTCGACCTGGTCGTGAACGGGCCCGAGGGAAAGCAGGTCTTGCGCCTGCACGATCCGCGCCGCTTCGGCGCCGTGCTCTGGCATGGCAAGGATGAAGGCGAACTGGAACAGCACATGCTGCTGCGCGGCCTCGGCGTGGAACCGCTGGGCGAGGGCTTTTCCGGCGAACTGCTGTGGCGCGAGACGCGCAAGCGCAGCGCGCCGATCAAGCAGGTGCTGCTGGCGGGCGACATCGTGGTCGGCGTCGGCAACATCTATGCCTGCGAAAGCCTTTTCCGCGCCGGAATCAACCCGAAGACCCCGGCCGCGCGCATCAGCCGCGCCCGGTACGAGCGGCTGGCCGAAGCGATCAAGGACATCCTGGCCGCCGCCATCGTCGAGGGCGGCAGTACCCTGCGCGACTTTATTGCAGTAAACGGGCAATCTGGGTATTTCCAACAGACATATTTCGTCTATGATCGTGCTGGAGTGCCTTGCCGCAACTGTGGGGCGCCGGTCCGCCAGATCAAGCAGGGCCAGCGCTCGACGTTCTACTGCGTGCAATGCCAGCGCTAAACACGGCGCAAGCGGGTTGAACACGGGTGTAAACGATGCAGGATTTTCAACAGTATGGCGCCTGGCGCGCCGCCGTCGCGACGGCGCTGGAAGCCTACGGCGCAGCGCTGCGCGAGGCCGGCCAGATCGACGGCGCCGGCGAGCAGCAGCTTGCGCGGGCGCTGGCCCGGCTGCGCGACGACCGCCTGTCGGTTGCTTTTGTCGCCGAGTTCTCGCGCGGCAAAAGCGAGCTGATCAACGCGATCTTCTTCGCCGACTACGGCCAGCGCATCCTGCCGTCGAGCGCCGGGCGCACCACCATGTGCCCCACCGAGCTGCTGTACGACCCGGCCCTGCCGCCCTGCATCCGCCTGCTGCCGATCGAAACCCGTATCCAGCATCTGTCCACCAGCGACTTCCGCGAGATTGCTGCCGCCTGGACCGTGCTGCCGCTCGACCTGGACGCGCCCGAGCGCATGAGCGAAGCCTTTCGCCAGGTGAGCCAGACGCGCCGCGTGCCATCCAGCGAGGCGCAGCAGTACGGACTGTGGGACCCGGAAGACCCGGACACAGCGAGCAGCCTGGGACCTGACGGCAGCGTCGAGATCCCGCGCTGGCGCCACGCCATCATCAACCTGCCGCACCCGCTGCTGAAACAAGGCCTGGTGATCCTCGACACCCCGGGCCTGAACGCGATCGGCACCGAGCCCGAGCTGACCCTGAACCTGATCCCGAACGCCCACGCAGTGCTGTTCGTGCTGGCCGCCGAAACGGGCGTCACCAGGAGCGACATCGACGTCTGGCGCACCCACATCGGCGCCGGGCCGGGACGCCTGGCGGTGCTGAACAAGATCGACGCCATGTGGGACGAGCTGCGCTCGCCGCAGGAGAACGATGCCGAGATCGCGCGCCAGCAGCAGCACGTGGCCCAGCTCCTTGGACTGGAGCCGGGGCGCGTGTATCCGGTGTCCGCACAGAAGGCCCTGGTCGGCAAGATCAACGGCGACATGGCCCTGTTCGAGAAGAGCCGCCTGGGACAACTGGAAACGGCGCTGTTCCACGACCTGATCCCGGCGCGCCGCGCCATCATCGCCGGCCAGCTGCGCGAGGACCTGCGCCTGCTCGCGGCCGGGCAGCAGGCGCAGGCGCAAGCGCGCATGCGCGAGCTGGTCGAGCAGCTGCAGGAGCTCAAGAGCCTGCGCGGCAAGAACCAGGGCGTGATCGCTCACATGATGCGCCGGGTGGAGGCGGAGAAAAAGGAATTCGACGCCAGCCTGTTCAAGCTGCAGGGCACGCGCGCCGTCTACACGCGCCTGTCCACCGAGCTGTATTCGACGCTGGGCATGGACGCCGTGCAGGAGCAGACCGATGCCGTGCGCGCGGCGATGCAGGCCTCGCTTTTCGCGGCCGGCATGCGCGCGCCGGTGCGCAGCTATTTCGAGGCGATGCGCGCGAATCTCGACGCATCGTCCGCCAAGGTCGCCGAGATCGGCGCCATGATGGATAGCATGATCCGCAAGTTCTCCGCCGAGCACGGCCTGAGCCTGGCCAGTCCGATGCCGCTGTCGCTCGAGCGCTACCGGCGCGAGCTCGACGAGGTCGAGGCGCTGTTCGTGAAGCAGTTCGGCACCGCCACCTTACTCATGACCAGCCGCGCCACCCTGCTCGAGCGCTTCTTCGATTCGATCGCCTCGCGCGTGCGCCACAGCTTCCGCGCCGCGAACACGGATGCTGAAGCCTGGCTGAAGGTGATCATGGCGCCGCTGGAAGCGGCGATCCGCCAGCACCGCGACGGCCTGCGCCAGCGCCAGGCCTCGATCGGACGCATCTTCGAAGCCACCGACGGCCTGGAACAGAAGATCGCGGCTTTCGAGAGCACCCAGCAGGCGCAGGACGAGACGCGCACGCGGCTGGCCGCCATGGCGGCGCAGGTCGCCGCAACACTGGACGTACCGGAGTTAACATCAGCAGCATGAAACGCCTCACCGAATTCGACCAGTTGGCCGACCCGACCTTTTCCCAGGCGGTGATCGACTGGCAACGCAGCCACGGCCGCCACACCCTTCCCTGGCAAAACACGACGGATGCCTACCGCATCTGGCTGTCCGAGATCATGCTGCAGCAGACCCAGGTCGCCGCGGTGCTCGGCTACTACGCGCGCTTCCTGGAGCGCTTCCCCACCGTGCAGGCGCTGGCCGAAGCACCGAGCGAGGACGTGATGGCGCACTGGAGCGGTCTCGGTTACTACACCCGCGCCCGTAACCTGCACGCCTGCGCCAAGCGCGTGGTGCAGGACTACGGCGGCGTGTTCCCGAGCGACCCGGCGCTGCTGGCCGAGCTGCCCGGTATCGGCCGCTCGACCGCGGCGGCGATTGCCGCCTTCTCCAGCGGCGTGCGCGCCGCGATCCTGGACGGGAACGTCAAGCGCGTGTTCGCGCGCGTGTTCGGCATCGACCAGTATCCGGGCGAGAAGCGGGTCGAAGACGCGCTATGGCGCCGCGCCGATGCGCTGCTGCCGGAGCAAGGCATCGAATCGTATACGCAGGGCCTGATGGACCTGGGCGCCACGCTGTGCACCCGCAGCCGCCCCGACTGCCAGCGCTGCCCGCTGCGCGAACGCTGCGTCGCCTACGCCACCGGCCGCACGGCCGAACTCCCGGTGCGCAAGCCCAAGAAGGCCACGCCGGAAAAGCGCGCCGCGCTGCTGGTCGTGATCGACCGCGGCCAGGTGCTGCTCGAGCAGCGGCCGGGTACCGGGATCTGGGGTGGATTACTGTCGCTGCCGGAGGTCGATGGGCACCTGGGGGTGGATGTGGATGCCGTGCCGTATTCCGAGGTGCTTGCTGCTGCCGCGCAGTTCGGGACGGTGGACGAGGTGCAGGCGCTGCGGCCGCTGGTGCATGTGTTCACGCACTACAAGCTGCACATCACGCCGTGGCAGGTCACCTTGGGGGCGCGCGGTGGTGCGACCGGGCGGCACATGTGGTGGGATCTGCACGCGATCGGGGAGGCGCCGTTGCCGGCGCCGGTGAAGAAGCTGCTGCAGGAGCTGGGGAGGCCGGGGTTGTTTGGTTGACGTGGTGACTGCTTCGTTAGCGCCGTTCCTTTGTTAGCCTAAAAACCGTCATTCCGGCGTAGGCCGGAATCCAATTTTTTTCGCAGACCGCTAACGCTTGCGTGCACCGGGCAACGTGACTCACCGAACTTGGATTCCCGCCTGCGCGGGAATGACGTGTTACTGTTGACGGCTGGCGGTAGTGCTGCGGATACGCGACGATCTCAGAAGTGATCCAGCGAAAAAATCCGCCGATGCTCCCGAATCGCATACCGATCCGTCATCCCCGCAATGTAATCCGCAATCTTCCTCGCCTGCCGCAGCGGATCACCCTCCACCTGGTAATCGTTCGGCAGCAGCACCGGGTCCGTCAGGAACGCCTCGAACAGCTCACGCACGACGCGACTGGCCTTGACGCGCATGCGGTTGACCTGGAAGTGGCGGTACAGGTTGGCGTACAGGAAGCGCTTGAGCTCCGTGGTCTCGGTGCGCATCTGCTGCGAGAAGCGGATCAGGGGCGGCCCCGCGCGCACATCATCGATGTCCTTCGGCGCCGCTTCCTTCAATAGCGCGGCCGAGGTCTCGACCAGGTCGGCCGTCATGGCCGTGATCATCAGGCGGATCGTCTCGTACAGCGCGCGCCGTCCGGCCAGGCCCGGATACTGGGTTTCCACCGTGTGGCGATGGCGTGCGAACAGCGTCACCTCTTCCATCTGCGCCATGGTGAGCAGGCCCGAGCGCAGGCCGTCGTCGATGTCGTGGTTGTTGTACGCGATCTCGTCGGCGAGATTGGTCAGCTGGGCTTCCAGGCTGGGCTGGCTACGCTCCATGAAGCGGCGTCCCAGTTCGCCCAGCTGGCGCGCATTGGTCAGCGAGCAGTGCTTGAGGATGCCCTCGCGCGTCTCGAACGTCAGGTTCAGGCCATCGAAGGCGCCGTAGTGCTCTTCCAGCTCGTCCACCACGCGCAGGCTCTGCAGGTTGTGTTCGAAGCCCCCGTAGTCCTTCATGCATTCGTTGAGCACGTCCTGGCCCACATGGCCGAAGGGCGTGTGGCCGAGGTCGTGGGCCAGCGCGGTGGCTTCCACCAGGTCTTCGTTCAGGGCCAGGCTGCGCGCCAGGGTGCGGCCGATCTGGGCCACCTCGATGCTGTGCGTGAGCCGGGTGCGGAACAGGTCGCCCTCGTGGTTCAGGAACACCTGGGTCTTGTACTCCAGGCGGCGGAAGGCCGTCGAGTGAATGATGCGGTCGCGGTCGCGCTGGAATTCGCTGCGCGACCCTGCCGGCGGCTCGATGTGGACGCGGCCGCGCGACTTCGACGAATGGGCTGCATAGGGGGCAAGGCGTGCGTCGAAGTCCAGCATCTTCACTCCTCGGTTGCGGTTACGCAGGCGGCCAGCGTGGCCTTCAGGATCTCCGGCGGCACCGTCGTGATCGCCGGGCTGCCCAGCGGCTTGAGCAGGATGAACTTGATCTCCCCGCCCTCGTTCTTCTTGTCGACCGCCATCAGCTCGATCCAGCGCTCCACGCCGAGATCCGGCGCCACGGTCGGCAGGCCGGCGGCCTGCACCAGGGCGCGTACCCGCTTCACGGTGGCGGCGTCGACCAGGCCGAGGCGCGCCGACAGGTCGGCCGCCATCACCATGCCGCAGCCGACGGCTTCGCCGTGCAGCCAGGTGCCGAAGCCCAGGCCGGCCTCGATCGCGTGGCCGAAGGTATGGCCGAAATTGAGCACGGCGCGCAGGCCGCCCTCGCGTTCGTCCTTGCGCACCACTTCCGCCTTGATCTCGCAGGAACGCGCGATCGCGTAGGCCATCGCGTCCGGCTCGCGCGCCACGAGCTTGGCGATGTTCGCCTCGATCCACTCGAAATAGGCTGCATCCAGGATGGCGCCGTGCTTGATCACCTCGGCCAAGCCGGCCGCCAGTTCGCGCGGCGGCAGGGTGTCCAGCGTCGCCGTGTCGGCGATCACGGCGCGCGGCTGGTAGAAGGCGCCGATCATGTTCTTGCCCAGCGGGTGGTTGATGCCGGTCTTGCCGCCCACCGAGGAATCGACCTGCGACAGCAGCGTGGTCGGCACCTGCACGAAGGGCACGCCGCGCATGTAGCTGGAGGCGGCGAAGCCGGCCAGGTCGCCGATCACGCCGCCACCCAGCGCCACGATGGTGGTCTTGCGGTCGCACTTGTTCTGCAACAGCGCGTCGAACACCAGGTTCAGCGACTCCCAGGTCTTGTGCTCTTCGCCGTCCGGCAGCACGATCTCGACCACCTCGCGGCCTTGCGCACGCAAGCTGCCTGCGACCTGCGCCAGGTAGAGCGGCGCCACGGTGGTGTTGGTGACGATGGCGGCCTTGCCGCCGTCGATGTGGCGGGCGAGCAGCGCGCTGTCGTGCAGCAGCTGGGGGCCGATCGTGATCGGATAGCTGCGTTCGCCCAGTTCGACGTTCAGGATGGTGGGTGCGGGTGCGCTCATTGCGTTCATCGTGTCGCTTGTCGCCCGGCGCGCGCCGGCGGCCACGTGCGCGGCCTCCAGCGCGGCGAGCTGGTCCAAAATGGTCTGTACCATCGATTGTACGTTAGGTCGGCCGGTATCGATGACCAGGTTGGCAATCTCGCGGTACAGCGGGTCGCGCTGGGCCAGCAGCTCTTCCAGCTTGGCGCGCGGGTCGGCGGTCTGCAGCAGCGGGCGGTTCTTGTCGTGCGAGGTGCGCTGCAGGATGCTGCCGATGGTGGCGCGCAGGTAGATCACGGTGCCGCGCTCGGCCAGCAGCGCGCGGCTGGCGGGATTCAGGACGGCCCCGCCGCCGGTGGCCAGCACCAGGCCCTCCTGGGCGCTCAGCTCGCGGATCATCTCCGCTTCGCGCCGGCGGAAGCTCGCCTCGCCCTCGATCTCGAAGATCCAGGGGATCGAGGCGCCGGTGCGCGCTTCGATCTCGTGGTCGGAGTCGACGAAGCGCAAGCCCAGCTTGCGCGCCAGCTGGCGTCCGATGGTGGTCTTCCCGGCTCCCATCAGGCCGACCAGGAAGATGTTGTTGTTCTTGGGATGAGGCACTGCCAGGTCCGCAGAAATAAAAAAGACGGCCAGTATAGACTGGCCGCCTCTTTTTGCGTCAAACCGGACCTTGTTTCCTCAGTTGTACTTGAAGGAATAGGTGGTGACGATGCCGCGCGGGGTGCTGATGCTGACGCCCAGGCTGCCGGCCGCGCAGGAAGCGTTCGGCTTGACGTTGACCGAGTGGTAGGTGCCGCCCAGGGCGTTGGTCGACGGAACCTTCGACGGCGCCACGGTGCCCACCGTCACGTTGGTGACGTCGTCGGTTGCGACGGCCGTTTCGGCGGGCATCGGGTTGTTGTTGACGTCGGTGAGGCGGAAGCGCAGGTCGACATCGGAGCAGGCGGTGCCGTTGATGCCTTTCAGGACCAGCGGATCGCCGTCGTCGGCAGTCCAGTCGCGCCATGCGGTGCCGGTCCAGAACTGGCGGATCAGGCGCGGGTGCGAGCCGCTGAACACGACCTCGAAGCTGCGGCGGATGTAGTTCAGGCCCCACTTGCCGTCGCCATCCTTTTTGTAGCTGGAGCTGTTGTACGGGAACGGCAGGTCGCCCTTGGTGCCGTCATGGACGCCGTTGAAGTCGACATCCAGGAACGGGTCGCCCATGTCGCCCAGCTGACCGGTGCTGGCCACCGGGAAGGGCTCGCCGCCGCTCGGGCAGTTGTCCACCAGCGGACGGTACGCGGTGGTGCCGGTGTAGCCGCTGCAGCTGTACTGGCCGTCGCCGTTGACGTCGACGAAGTTCTCGATGCCCTGGACGTAGGCCAGCACGGTCACGCGGCCGTCCAGCGGGCGGAAGGCCTGGCTGCGCAGGTTCACCGAGCAGCCGCCGTCCTTGGTCACGCAGCCGCCCTGGGCCGACGAACCGATGGCGCCGCCTTCGGTCACGAAGTTGATGGCGGTGTTGTCCGACACCGGGTTGCCGTACTGGTCGGCCATCAGCACGGTGATGCTGGTGGTCTCGTTGTCGTATTCCAGGCCTTCGATATTGAACTTGGCAGCGCTCATCGACATCGACTTCTGGATCGGCAGGCCGGTCGAGATGGTCAAGGTGTCGGACAGGCCGCTGATCCGGACGCCGTTGCGGGTCGCCTCGGCGGTCACGCGCACCGGGGTCGGGATGGTGCCCGAGGACACCGTGGTCGAGACATTGCCAGCGGCGTCGGTAGTGGCGCGGGTCGGCGAGACCGTCAGGCCGCCGGTGTTGGTGGTGGCGCTGAAATCGACGTTCACGCCCGGCAGGCTGTTGCCCTGCTGGTCGACCACCCGGAAGCTGATCTGGGCCGCTTCCACGCGGCCCTGGCCGCCCGACCCCTTCAGCACGATCGAGCTGCCGGTCACGCTGCTGCCCACGAACTGGATGGTGCCGATGTTGGCCGGGTCGACGTCCAGGCCGATGGTCTGGACCGACGAGCCGATCGTGGCGGTGATGACGTCGCGGCCGCGCAGGCAGCCGTTATTGGTGTAGGTGGCGCTCAATGCGCCGTTGGCGAAGCTGCCCGGCACCAGCGTGGCGGTGCCGTCGGCCACGCACAGCGACGTCAGCGTCACGCCCGGCGCGGCGCTGGCCGGCTGGCCGCCGGTGGTGACCGGGACCACCAGCGACGCGGTGCTGAAGGCCGGCAGGCGGCTCGGCGGGGCCGGCGAGAAGCTCAGGGCGCCGACAGTCAGCGGCGCGGCGCCGACCGTGAAGTTGGTGCTGGCGGTCGCGGTCTTGCCTTCCACCACCGAGGTGGCGGTGACCGACAGGGCGCCGGCCGAGGTCACGCTGGCCGGACGCACGCTGACGGTGGCGACGCCGTTGGCATCGGTCAGGGCCGACGCGGTCTCCGGCGTGAAGCTCAGCAGGCTGGCGGCGCTGGTGCTGAACTGCACGATGACGCCCGGCGCCGGCTTGCCGGCTGCGGTCAGCACCGACGCCTTCACGGTGGCGCTCTGGGCGCCCGACAGCAGGGTGAGGTTGGCGCCGCTGGCGTCGGTCACGGCGATGTTGATCTTCGGGTCGGCCGCGACCGGGGTGCCGCCAGTGCCGCCAGTGCCGCCGGTACCGGCGCCCGAGCCGGTGTTGCCCGGGTTGCCGCCACCGCCGCCGCAGGCGCTGAGAATGGCAGCCGCGACCGCGATTGCGGTCCAGCGGCCGATCGACGCCAGGGCGCCCTGTTCTGGAGTGTGGTGCATGACTTCTGTTCTTCCTTTTGTTGTGTCGTTGCGATGGTTTTTCTATGCGCGCTCAGCGGCCGGTGGCGGTGGTGTCCGCCACGATCTTCGGCGTAATGAACACCAGCAGTTCGGTCTTGGTGCTTTCGCGGCCGGTCGACTTGAACAGGTAGCCGAGCACCGGCACGTCGCCCAGCAGCGGCACCTTGTTTTCGTTGTTGCGTTCGGTCTGCTGGTAGATACCGCCCAGCACCACCGTGCCGCCGTTCTCGACCATCACCTTGGTCTTCACGTGTTGGGTGTTGATCGCCGGGCCGGCGCGGGTTTCTTCGCCCTTCGAGTCCTTGTTGACGTCGACGTCGAGCACGACGTTGCCGTCCGGGGTGATCTGCGGCGTCACTTCCAGGCGCAGGTTGGCCTTCTTGAAGGTGATCGAGGTCGCGCCGCTGCTGGTGGCGACCTGGAACGGCAGCTCGACGCCCTGCTCGATAACGGCAACCTGGCGGTCCTCGGTGACCACGCGCGGGTTGGAAATGATCTTGCCCTTGCCGTCGGCTTCCAGGGCCGACAGTTCAAGGTTCAGGAAACGGTTGTCGGCCGACGAGAACAGCGAGAAGGCGATGTTGGCCGGATTGATGCCGGCGATCCCCGCCGCCGGCAGGTTCACCAGGGTGGTGTTGGTATAGGCATCGCCCTTGTCCGGCGTCTGCAGGGTGTCCTGGCCGATGCCGGTCAGGTTGCCGCCGATGGCGACCCGGTTGTTGCCGCCGATGCTGTAGCCCTGGTCGCCGCCGCGCAGGGCGCGCATGTCGTTGAATCCGAGCTTGGCGCCGAGGTTGCGCGAGAAGCCGTCGTTCGCTTCCACCAGGCGCGCCTCGATCAGCACCTGCTTGGAGGCGACGTCGGTCTTCTGGATCAGCTTGCGGATGTCTTCGATCTTGGACGCGATGTCGGTCACGAACAGCTGGTTGGTGCGCGGGTCGATGATGGCGCTGCCGCGCTTGGATAGCACGCGGTTCTTGCTGTCGGCGGCGGTCGATGCGCCGCTCGCGTCGAGGCCGAACACGGTGCGGAAGGCCTCGACCTTCTGGTAGTTCAGCTGGAAGATTTCCGAGCGCAGCGGCTCCAGGTCGGCGATCTGGGCGCGCTGCTCGAGCTCGAGCTTTTCCTTGGTCAGCAGTTCTTCCTTGGGCGCGATCCACAGCACGTTGCCGTTCTTGCGCATGTCCAGGCCCTTGGCCTGCAGGACCACGTCCAGCGCCTGGTCCCAGGGCACGTCGCGCAGGCGCAGGGTCAGGTTGCCGGTGACGGAGTCGCTGGCGATGATGTTCAGGCCCGAGATGTCGGCGATCGCCTGCAGCGCGGCGCGCACTTCCACGTTCTGGAAGTTGAACGAGAGCTTTTCGCCGCGGTAGCCGGTGGCGGCGCCGCCCACGCGGTTCGGGTCTTCCTTGACCGGACGCACGTCGACGATCAGCTGGGTGTCGCTCTGGTACACCGACTGTTCCCAGGCGCCCTGCGCATCGATCACCATGCGCACGTTCTCGCCCTGCGAAGTGGTGGTCACGCGCGTGACCGGGGTGCCGAAATCGGTCACGTCGAGGCGGCGGCGCAGCGTTTCCGGCAGGCCGGTGCGCAGGAAGTCGACGATCACCTGGTTGCCGGCCTGGCGCACGTCGACGCCGACCTGGCCGTTCGGCAGGTCGACCACGACGCGGCCTTCGCCGTTGCTGCCGCGGCGGAAGTCGAGGTCACGCAAGACCTGGCGCGCTGCCGGCGCCGGGCTGCTCGCCGCGGGCAGGCCGGCGGCGTTCACGGCTTGCGCCACGCCGCCCGAGCCTTCGACGGTGACGATCACCGACTTGCCGTCGATGGCGGTGGCGTAATTCAGCGCGCGCGCCAGGTTCAGCACCAGGCGGGTGCGCTCGCCGGCCTGGACCAGGTTCAGGCTGCGCACGTCGCCGAGGTTGATGTCCTGGGAGGCCTTGCCGGTAGCATTGCCGGTGGCGCCGAAGTCGAGCGCGATGCGCGCCGGGCTGGTGATCGAGAAGCCGATTGGCGGCTTGCTCGGCGCCTCGCGCATGGCGATGTTCAGCACGACGTTGGCGCCCTGCTGGTTGGCGGTGATCGATTCGATGGCATTCACTGGCAACTGAGCCTGTGCCGCTGCCGCGCCGGCGGCGAGCGTCATCAAGAGGGTCGCGCCACAGCGCGCCAGCCAGGCCGGCACGATGAGTCGAATGGTGCTGCGATTGTTCATGCCTGGGGTCATTTCCCGGTCTCCTTGCTTTCCGCCAGCTCGATCGTCGCCTTGCGTTCGACCCAGTCGCCGGTGGCGTCCTGCACTACTTCCCTGATGTCGATCGCGCCTTCGCTGATGCGCGTGACCAACCCGTGATTCTGTCCGATACGCTGGCCCGCCTTGACCTGGTAGATCGACGCATCGATCTGCAGCAGCGCATAGCTGATGCCGCCCTTCTGCAGCGTGCCCACCATGCGCATGGTGTCGAGCGGGTAGTTCTCGAGCACTTCGCGCGGACGGTTGGCGTCCGGCGCCAGCGGGTTCGGATTGGCCGCGGCCACGCGCGCCATCTCGCCCAGCAGCTTGGCGTCGCTGAACGGTTCGATCGCGCCGCCCGGATTGTAGGCGTAGGGGACGAATTCCTTCGGCTCCGGCAGCGGCTTCACTTTGGGCACGGTCTCGCGCTGGACTTGCTTCATCCAGTCGCGCACTTCCTGGACGTCGCCGTCGCCGCAGCCCGCCAGCAGCGCTACCGCGCCGAAGGTGCACAACAGCCGCTTCATTTCGCCGCTCCCTTGTCTTCCTTGTCCTTGCCCTTGCCCTTCTTCTTGCCCTTGCCCTTCTTGTCGTCGCGCGCCTTCTTCTGCGCGCTGATCTCGTCGGGGTCGAGGTAGCGGAAGGTCTTGGCCACCGCTTCCAGCTGCAGCGCGCCGTCCTTGGACGTCAAGACCATGTTGTTGAGCGTGACGATGCGCGGCAGGTTGGCCATGTCGGCGGCAAAGGCGCCGACGTCGTTGTACTTGCCGCTTACCTTGATGTCGATCGGCAGTTCGGCGTAGTAGTCGCGGACCACTTCCTGGCCCGGCTTGAACAGCTCGAACTGCAGGCCGCGGCCGACGCCGGACTGGTTGATGTCGGACAGCAGGTCCGCCATCTCGGATTTGCTCGGCAGCTGCTTTTCCAGGCGCAGCACGTACTGGTCCACCTGCACCTTCTGCTTCTGCAGGGCTTCCAGGTTGATCGCCTGTGCCATCTTGTCCTTGTATTCCTTGCGCAGGGTCGCTTCTTGGCTGGCGCCCTTCTTCTGCTTGTCGAACTGGCCGTCCCAGTAGAAGAAGTAGCCCAGGCCGATGACGGCCGCCGCCACGCCGGCCGCGCACAGCAGGCGCGGCGCCAGCGGCCACTGGCCGGGCTGGCGGCCCTGCAGGTCCTGGAACTGGGCCGCGAGCTGGGTGCCGAGGTCTTTGAGGTCGATATTCATGATGTCATTCCGCCGACTTGGCGAGCTTGCGCTCGCTCGCTGCGGCCGGCTTGGCGCCCTTGGCGCCGTCGCCCGATCCGGTGTCTTCCTGTTCGCGCAGGCGCTTGATCGCCACGTCCATCTGGAACTCGACGACCTTGCGGCCGTTCTTGCTCTTGTCCTTGTCGAGCGACGAGACCTTCACTTCGGTCAGGTTCGGGCGTTCCAGCCAGGGCGAGGTGCCGGACACGTTGCGCAGCAGTTCGGCGACCCGTTCCTGCGACTGGGCGTAGCCGTTGAGCGTCACCTTCTGGCCCTCCTGGCGGAAGGATTTCAGGTACACGCCCTCCGGAGTCTGGCGCACCAGTTCGTCGAGCAGGTAGACCGGCTGGTTGCGGTCGCCCTGCAGGTCTTCCACGGCCTGCTGGCGCGCCTTCAGGGCTTCGATTTCCTCCTTGAGGGTCTTGATCTCGCCGATCTTCTTGTCCAGTTCCGCGCTGGCGGTTTTCAGCACCAGGTTGCGTTCGTTCTGGACCGCGATGCGGCTGGCGTTCCAGGCGCCGACCAGCAGCACCACGGCGGCGCCGGCGACGCCGCCCGCGGCCAGCATGGCGACAAAGGCCGCCTGCTTCTGCTTGCGCTTCGCTTCGCGGTGGGGGAGCAGGTTAATGCGGATCATCCGAACCTCCGCAGGGCCAGGCCGCAGGCGACCAGGTAGGCGGCGCCTTCGTGGCGCAGCTGCTGTTCGCGCACCAGCGCGCCGTGGGACATGCCCTCGAAGGGCGCCACGATGCTGCTCGGGATGCGGGTGCGGCTGCCGATCAGCTCCAGCAGGCCCGGCAGCGCGGCGCAGCCGCCGGCCAGGTAGAGCTGGTCGATCCGGGTATAGGGCGTCGAGGTGAAGAAGAACTGGATCGCACGCGTGACTTCCAGCGCGGCGCTTTCCAGGAAGGGCGCGAGCAGGTCGGCGCGGTAGCTCTCCGGCAGTTCGTTCGCCTTCTTGCGGGTCTCGGCTTCCTCGAACGCGAGGCCGTAGGCGCGCACGATGTCCTGGGTCAGCTGGTTGCCGCCGAACGGCTGCTCGCGCTCGTAGATGGTTTCGCCGTTCTGCAGCACCGACACGTGGGTGGCCTGGGCGCCGATCTGGAACAGCGCCACGATCTGCTCGGGCTTGGCGCCGGCGACGCGATCCAGGGCTGCGCGCGCGGCGTAGGATTCGATGTCCATCACGGTGGCGGTGAGGCCGGCCGCTTCGGCGATCGCCACGCGGTCCTCGACCTTCTCGCGGCGCGCGGCGGCCAGCATGACTTCCATGTCGTCCTGCGAGTTCGGCGCCTGGCCGATGACGTCGAAGTCCAGGCTCACCTCGTCCAGCGCGAACGGGATGTACTGGCTGGCTTCGGATTCGACCTGCACTTCCAGCTGGTCTTCGGACAGGCCGGCCGGCAGGATGATTTTCTTGGTGATGACGGCGGCCGGCGGCATGCCCAGCGCCACGTGGCGGGCCTTGGTGCCGCTCTTCTTCCAGACGCGGCGCACGGCCTCGGCCACCTGGTCGATGTTTTCGATGTTGCCGTCGACGACCGCGCCGCGCGGCAGCGGTTCGGCGGCATAGCGCTCCAGGCGCAGTTCACCCTTGCCGGCGTCGGCCAGCTCCACCAGGCGGACGCCCGACGTGCTGATGTCGAGCCCGGCCAACGGCGGACTGGACTTTCCGAACAAGGAACCTAGATTGATCACGAGCGTACTCCTTGGCTGCCCTCCCGCGTGCTGCAGGATCTGTGTTGAACGCCCGCGCGGGGATATGTCCTGTTAAATCACTTACTTGGTGCACATATATGAGGCACCGCGTTAGATCGTAGCGAAAAGGATGCACCCCGACAAGATATTTCTATGAGGGAACACAGCAATCCGGCGCATACACGCCACACTCTGGCGCAAGGTGTTATCAGCCCTGCCATGACCCTTATTCCCTTGATATTGCCCTTGTTATTTGTTCCATTGTTTCTGCTTAAGCCCCCGCTCAGCAGTGCGTGTATCGGCCGCGAAACGCGTGACTTATAATGGGACGGTTCAAGGGAGTAAAAACCAGCATGAAAGAGAAACAAAACCAGGGCGCGTCCCCGGCATCCAAGTACAGCCCCAAGCGCCTGATCCTGATGGCGCTCGGCGCCATCACCGGCCTCGCCGTCATCGGCGTGCTGGTGCTCGTGTTCGCGCTCGCGATGGCCTATCCGAACCTGCCCGCACTCGACACCATTACCGACTACCGGCCCAAGATGCCGCTGCGGATCTTCACCGCCGATAACGTCCTGATCGGCGAATTCGGCGAGGAGCGCCGCACCCTGGTGCACTTCAAGGACATCCCCGACGTCATGAAGAAAGCGGTGCTGTCGATCGAGGACGACCGATTCTACGAGCACAGCGGCATCGACTACTGGGGCATCCTGCGCGCCGTGTTCAAGAACGCCACCGGCGGCTCGCGCCAGGGCGCGTCCACCATCACCCAGCAGGTGGCGCGCAACTTCTTCCTGTCCTCGGAGCAGACCTTCAAGCGCAAGGCCTATGAAGCGATGCTGGCCTGGAAGATCGAGAAGAACCTGAGCAAGGACCAGATCCTCGAGCTCTACATGAACCAGATCTACCTGGGCCAGCGCGCCTTCGGCTTCCAGTCGGCGGCCCAGATCTACTTCGGCAAGGACCTGCGCGACATCAGCATCGCCGAAGCGGCGATGCTGGCCGGCCTGCCCAAGGCGCCGTCGGCGTACAACCCGGTGGTGAACCCGAAGCGCGCGGAGACCCGCCAGCAGTACATCCTGCAGCGCATGCGCGACCTCGGCTACATCACGCCGGCGCAGTACGCACAGGCCAAGGACGAGCGCCTGAAGATCAAGACCGACAGCACCGCCTTCGGCGTGCACGCCGAGTACGTGGCCGAGATGGCGCGCCAGCTGGTCTACGAGCAGTTCAAGGAAGACACCTATACCCGCGGCCTGAACGTGTTCACCACCATCACCAAGGCCGACCAGGACGCGGCCTACCTCGCGGTGCGCCGCGGCGTGATGGAGTACGAGCGCCGCCATCCCTACCGCGGCCCGGAATCGTATATCGAGATCCCGCGCGACAAGGCGGAAGCCGACGAAGCCATCGAGGCCGAGCTGGCCGAGCATCCGGACAGCGACAACATTGTCGCCGCCATTGTGCTGCAGGCCTCCCCAACCAAGGTGCGCGCCACCATCGCTTCCGGCGAGAGCATCGACATCACCGGCCAGGGCCTGGGCTTTGCCAAGGCATGGCTGTCGGAGAAAGCGGCCCCGAACCGCCGCCTGCGCCGCGGCGCGGTGATCCGCGTGATGCAGGACGACGAATCGAACTGGGTCATCACCCAGATGCCGGAAGTGGAATCGGCCTTCGTTGCAGCCAGCGCCGAGGACGGCGCCATCCGCGCGCTGGTGGGCGGCTTCGACTTCAACCGCAACAAGTTCAACCACGTGACGCAGGCCTGGCGTCAGCCGGGTTCCTCGTTCAAGCCCTTCATCTACTCGGCCTCGCTCGAACGCGGCCTGTCGCCGGCGACCGTCGTCAACGACGCCCCGATCAGTTTTGACGCCGGCCAGACCGGCGGCCAGGCCTGGGAGCCGAAGAACTACGACAACAAGTACGAAGGCCCGATGACGATGCGGCGTGGCCTGACGCAGTCGAAGAACATGGTTTCGATCCGCATCCTGAACAAGATCGGCGCGCGCTACGGCCAGGAATTCGCGACCCGCTTCGGCTTCGACGCGGACCGCAACCCGGCCTACCTGACGCTGGCGCTGGGCGCGGGTTCCACCACGCCGCTGCAGATGGCGGGCGCCTACGCCGTGTTCGCGAACGGCGGCTACCGCATCAGCCCCTACATCATCTCGAAGGTGACCGACAGCGACGGCAAGGTGCTGTCCGAAGCGCGCCCCGAGCGCGCCGGCGTCGAGGCCAACCGCGTGATCGACGCGCGCAACGCCTTCCTGGTCGACAGTATGCTCAAGGACGTGGTGCGCTACGGTACCGCGACCAAGGCGCTGTCGCTCAAGCGTCCCGACATCGCAGGCAAGACCGGCACCACCAACGACTCGATCGACGCCTGGTTCGCCGGCTACAACCCGAAGCTGGTGGGCATCGCCTGGATCGGCTACGACCAGCCGAAGAACCTCGGCAACCGCGAGACCGGCGGCGGCCTGGCCCTGCCGATCTGGATCGGCTACATGGGCAAGGCGCTCAAGGGCGAGGAGGTCGTCGAGCGCGAAGTGCCGTCGGGGCTGATCCTGGCGAATGGCGAGTACTACTACGCCGAGACGCCGCCGGGCACCGGCGTGGCGGCCCTGGACGTCGGCCCGCCGCCGGCCCCGGCCGAGCAGAAGCAGCGCGACGCGGTGAGGAACGAACTGTTCTGATTTGACCGTTTGGTAAAAAAATGGCAGCCCGCGGGCTGCCATTTTGCTTCTGCATTTGTAGGGTGGGCGGCTCTGCCGCCCACGCGGCAATGTCGACGATGATTGACCGCGTGGGCGGAAAACCCGCCCACCCTACAGGATTGCGGCCATTCAGCCCAGCGCCACCGGCGCTCCGCCCTGCTCCGTCACGTACTGCGACAGCGCGGCGAACAGCTCGGAATTGTCGCGCGTGTTGCGCCACTCGTCGCCGACGCGCTTGTAGTGGTAGCCGCCCGAGCGCGCCGCCACCCACATTTCCTGCAGCGGGGCCTGGCTGTTGACGATGATCTTGGTTGCATTGCGCAGGAACTCGACTTCCAGCACATTGCCGCTGCGCCGGCATTCGACATCGACCACGTCCTCGTCGTTCAGCTTGTCCAGGCATTGCTCGATGCGGTCCAGGGTGCTTTCGGCCAGCGCCAAAAATTCGGTTTCGGTCATGCTACACTCCAAAGTCTGCTAAATAAAACCCCATTCTAATCGTGAACTCCACCATCGCACGCCGCATCTTGCCGATTGCCGGTGCTGGCCTTGTTGCCGCGCTGCTGTCCGCCTGCGGCCAGACGGGTCCGCTCTACATGCCGAACCCGCCCGCCAAGCCGGCACCAAGCGCCACCGCCGCCGCCAATCCGCAGCCTGCCCAGCCAGTTCCATCGAATAACGCCTCCACCCCGGCTCCTACCAGATAAGCTTCCTCATGTCGCACTTCCAGTACCAGAACGGCGTCCTGCACGCCGACAGCGTCGCCCTGTCCGCCATCGCCGAAGAATTCGGCACCCCGACCTACGTCTATTCGAAATCCGCATTGCTGGAGAACTTCGGCGCCTACGCCGACGCCTGCAAAGGACGCGACGCACTGGTGTGCTACGCAATGAAGGCCAATTCCAACCTGGCCATCCTCGACCTGCTGGCGCGCGAAGGCGCGGGCTTCGACATCGTCTCGGGCGGCGAACTGCTGCGCGTGATCGCGGCCGGCGGCGATCCCGGCAAGACCATCTTCTCGGGCGTCGGCAAGACCGTCGAGGAGATGCAGCTGGCGCTGGAAAAAGGCATCCTGTGCTTCAACGTCGAGTCGATTCCCGAGCTGCACCGCCTGAACGAAGTGGCCGGCAGCATGGGCAAGCGCGCCCCGGTGTCGCTGCGCGTGAACCCGAACGTGGACGCCAAGACCCACCCCTACATCGCCACCGGCCTGAAGGCCAACAAGTTCGGCGTCGCCTTCGACGACGCGCTCGAGACCTACCGTGCAGCCGCCGCGCTGCCGAACCTGGACGTGGTCGGCATCGACTGCCACATCGGCTCGCAGCTGCTGGACGATGCGCCGCTGCTGGAAGCGCTGGACAAGCTGATCGAACTGATCGACACGCTGGGCAGCGAAGGCATCACCCTGCACCACCTCGACATCGGCGGCGGCCTGGGCGTGAACTACGGCGCCGAAGGCGACAAGCCGCCGGTCCCGGTGGGCGACTACCTCGGCCGCCTGTTCGCCCGCATCGACGCCTGGCGCGCGGAAAAGCACGGCGGCCAGCCGATCAAAGTGATCTTCGAGCCGGGCCGCTCGATCGTGGCCGACACCGGCGTGCTGCTGACCAAGATCGAATTCCTGAAGCCGGGCGTGGAAAAGAACTTCGCCATCGTCGATGCGGCCATGAACGACCTGATGCGCCCGACCCTGTACCAGGCCTGGATGGGCGTGCAAGAAGTACAACCGCGCGAAGGCGACAAGCTGACCTATGACGTGGTGGGTCCGGTGTGCGAATCCGGCGACTGGCTGGCGCGCGAGCGTGAGCTGAACGTGGAGCCGGGCGACCTGCTGGCGATCATGACGGCCGGCGCGTATGGCATGACCATGGCCTCCAACTACAACACCCGGGGCCGCGCGGCCGAGGTGATCGTCGATGGCGACCGGGTCCACCAGATCCGCCAGCGCGAGAATCCGGCGGACCTGTTTGCGCTGGAATCGATGCTGTAGGGTGGGCGGGTCTTCCCGCCCACGCGGTGATTGTTATCGCCTGACTCACCGCGCTCGATGATCTCGCGGCCGGTTGGTGGGCGGCGAAGCCGCCCACCCTACGAAACCGCGGCCTGCGTCTTCTTCGCGTAGGCCCAGTACACCCGCAATCCCAGCAGCGCTGCCACGATCAGGCCAAAAATGATCGGCTGCTCGAAATCGTTCTTCCCCGCCTTCATCCACCAGTAATGCAGGATGCCCAGCGGCGCGATCACGTAGATCAGGCGGTGCAGCCACTGCCAGCGCTTGCCGCCGAGGCGCTTGATCATGCCATTGGTGCTGGTCGCCGCCAGCGGAATGAGCAAGACAAAAGCGATGAAGCCGACGGTGATGAAGGGGCGCTTGACCACATCCTTCAGCATCGCCGCGATGTCGAAGAAGTGATCGAACCAGAAGAAGCAGGTGAAGTGCACCAGCGCGTAGAAAAAAGCGAACAGCCCCAGCATGCGGCGCAGGCGCACCACCCAGTTCCAGCCGGTGAAACGGCGCAGCGGCGTCACGGCCAGCGTGATGCACAGGAAGTACAGGGTCCAGTCACCCGTGCCGCGCGTGAGGAACTCGAGCGGCTCGACAGGCACACCCTGGAAGACCAGCCAGGCCATGCGCAGGAAGGGCAGCAGCGCCAGCACGAACACCAGCGCCTTGATGCCCCCGACCTGTTTGCTCGAAGGTGTGAAGGCCATCAGAAGAACTTCTTCAGGTCCATGCCGCTGTACAGTGACGCGACCTGGTCGTAGCCGTTGAACATGAGCGTTTTGCGCTTCGGCTTGAAGAAGCCGTCCTCGCCGATGCGGCGTTCGCTGGCCTGCGACCAGCGCGGGTGGTCCACGTTCGGGTTCACGTTCGAGTAGAAGCCGTATTCATTGGGCGCCGAGTCGTTCCAGGCGGTGCGCGGCTGGCGGCTCACCAGGCGGATCCGGACGATCGACTTGGCCGACTTGAAGCCATACTTCCAGGGCACGATCAGGCGTACCGGCGCGCCGTTCTGGTTCGGCAGCACCTGGCCGTACATCCCGACCGTCAGCAGCGTGAGCGGGTGCATGGCCTCGTCCATGCGCAGGCCTTCCACGTAGGGCCAGTCGAGCACGGGGCTGCGCAGGCCCGGCATCTGGCGGTTGTCGGCCAGGGTGATGAATTCGACGTACTTGGCGTTGGCCGTGGGTTCGACCTGCTTCAGGAGGTTCGACAGCGAATAGCCGACCCAGGGAATCACCATCGACCAACCCTCCACGCAGCGCAGGCGGTAGACGCGCTCTTCCAGCGGCGCCAGCTTGAGGATGCGGTCGATGTCGAGGGTGACGGGCTTTTTCACTTCGCCCTCGATCGTCACCGTCCATGGGCGGGTGCGCAGGGTATGCGCGTTCTCGACCGGGTCGCCTTTGTCAAGGCCGAACTCGTAGTAATTGTTGTAGGAGCTCGCGTCCTTGAACGAGGTCTGCGCTTCCTGCGTGGACAGGGCCGCATTGCGGGTGGCGGCCAACTTCGTGCCTTGGGCGAAGGCTTCGCGGTTGGCCATCTCCCAGATGCCGGAGCCGACCGCCGCGGTGGCAGCGATGCGGGCGATGAATTGACGCCGGCCTTCATAGATCTCGCGCGGCGTGATCTCGGACGGATACGGGAGATCGATCCCGTTCGGATTGCGTTTGAAAAGCATGCTTGACTCCGCTACAGAGAGAGAGACTTCAGGTTACACCAGCCGGCTTAGGCGCACGTTAGCGTCGGCTGCCGCCCGGCAAGGATGAGGTCCGGCACGCTGGACAAAAGCGCGTCAGCCCCCGCCCGGCGCCTCACCCGGTGGAAAAGGCAAGGATAAAACAGGTATCGGCACCGTTCGACTGCACCGTTGCTTTGCCACCGTGCAAGTTCAAGATGGCGCTGACGATGGACAGGCCCAGTCCCGTCGAGCCTTCCGCATCGCTGCGTGCGCTGTCGACGCGGTAGAAGCGGTCGAACAGGTGGTCCAGGTGCTGGCGTCCAATTGCGGCGCCGGTATTCGCAACGCTCAGCTCCACGGCGCCGGAGCGCGTTTCGGCATGCAGCCTGATCGTGCTGCCCGCATCCGCGTGGCGCACCGCGTTCGAGACCAGGTTGGCCAGTGCCCGCCGTACCAGCGCCGGATCGGCGGCGAAGCGGCCTTCGCCGCTGCACGCCAGGTGCAGGCCGCGCTCCTCTGCCATGCCTTCGAAGAAGTCGGCGACCCGCTCCAGCTCCTCCAGCGCCACGACCGGCTGGCGCGCCAGCACGACTTCGTCCTGGCCGGCGCGCGCGAGGAACAGCATGCTCTCGATCATGCGCGCCAGGCGCTCGAGTTCCTCGATGTTCGAGGCCAGCAGGGCTTCGTACTCCTCGCGGCTGCGACCCTGCCCGAGCGCGACCTGGCTCTGCCCGATCATGTTGGTCACGGGCGTCCTGAACTCGTGCGCCAGGTCGGCCGAGAAGCCGGACAGGCGCGCATAGCCATCTTGCAGGCGCTGCAGCATGGCGTTGAAGGCATCGATCAGCGGGCGCAGCTCGGCCGGCGCCGCACCGATGTCGAGGCCTTGCGCCAGGGTGCCCGGCTTGATCAGCGCCGCATGTTCGGCAACCTTGCGCAGGGGGCGCAGGCCGCGCCGCAGCATCAGGGCCGCCAGCGCGGCGGCGAGCAGGGCGCCGGCCGCGCACGCGGCGAGGATATGGCTGCGGTAGCGCGCGAACATGGCGGTGCGTTCGGCATAGGCGCGCGCCACCACCACCGCTACCTGCGTGCTACCCAGGCGGGCGCTGCCCGCGACGACCCGGCCGGGAATGCCTCCCGTAGCCGTCCAGCCGGCGATGGCGTCCGGCCCAGGCGCCGGCCCGGCCTGCGGCGGCACGGGATAACGCTCGCCGCGCGGATTGATATCGGCCAGCACCACGCCGCCCGGCCCTGTGATGCGCACCAGCGAGTTCTCCTGGCCGCTCATGGTGTCGCGGAAAAAATCGGGTTGCGCCGCCAGCAGTTCGGCCGCGCCCGGGCGGCCAAGCACGATCTGCACCTGGCGCAGCTTGCCCAGCAGCTGCAGGTCGTCGCGGCGCGTGATTTCGGCCACGAAGGCGCGGTACAGGTAGATGCCGAGGCCCGCCGCGGTTAGCGCGACGATCAGCACGAAGGCCAGCGTCACGCGCAGGGTCAGGGAATCGCGCCAGGAGGTCGTCATGCCGGGGCCTGCACGTCGCACACATAGCCCATGCCGCGCCGCGTGTGGATCAGCTTGTGGGCATAGGGGTCGTCGATCTTGCGGCGCAGGCGGCGCACGGCGGCGTCGATGACGTTGGTATCGCTGTCGAAATTCATGTCCCAGACCTGGGACGCGATCAGGGCCCGCGACAGCACCTGGCCCTGGCGCCGCGCCAGCAGGTGCAGCAGCGCGAATTCCTGGGCGGTCAATGGAATGGTCTCGGCGCCGCGCCGTACGCGCCGGCGCAGCACATCGATCTCGAGGTCGGCGATCCGGATCAGTTCTTCCTCGCGCACGGGGCCGCGCCGCAGCAGGGTGCGGATGCGCGCCACCAGTTCCACGAACGCGAAGGGCTTGACCAGGTAGTCGTCGGCGCCCAGTTCCAGTCCGCGCACCCGGTCCTCGACCTCGTCGCGCGCCGTCAGGAACAATACCGGGATCTGCTCGGTATCCGGATTGGCGCGCAGGGCTGCGAGCACCTGCCAGCCGTCCATCCGCGGCAGCATCACGTCCAGCACGACCAGTTCGATCTCTTCGTCGCGGGCGATGGCCAAGCCCTCGCGGCCATTGCGCGCCAGGCGCACCGCAAAGCCGGACTCCAGCAGCCCGCGCTGCAGGTAATCGCCGGTCTTCGGCTCGTCTTCGATCACGAGAATGCTCATGGCCCCATTCTATGCCGAAGGCCTGCGGCCAAACATGACGGAACTGTCATCTGGCGGTCAGGCTGCCGTCGCCAGGCGCATGCGAGGATGGCGGCTTTCCACATTCGACAGGAGTAGCAGCATGCGATTGATCCGGCAACTCACCCTGGCCGCCCTGCTCGGCGCCGCCAGCATCGCGGCATCCGCCGCGCCGAACCCACTCAGCGTCCACGTGCTCGATTTGCAGAGCGGCCAGCCGACGGCCGGCATCCGGGTGACGCTGGAGCAGCGCGAGGGCGCCGGATGGCGCGAACTGGCAAGCGGAGTGACCGATGCGCAGGGCCGCATCCAGGCCCTGTATCCGGAAAACGGCAAGCTGGCGGCGGCCGACTACCGTATCGTCTTCCAGACCGGCGAACACTACAAGCGCCGCGGACAGGCCACGTTCTTCCCGCGCATCCCGGTCGAATTCACCGTGGACGCGCCGGCGCAGCACTACCACATTCCGCTGCTGCTGAGCCCCTTCGGCTATTCGACCTACCGGGGCAACTGAGGCTTACAGTTCGCCGTAGGAGTGCAGCCCGGACAGGAACATGTTCACGCCCAGGAAAGCGAAGGTCGTCACCAGGAGGCCCACCACCGACCACCAGGCGGCCACGCGGCCGCGCAGGCCCGACATCAGGCGCATGTGCAGCCAGGCCGCATAGTTCAGCCAGACGATCAGGGCCCAGGTTTCCTTCGGGTCCCAGGACCAGTAGCCGCCCCAGGCCTCGGCGGCCCACAGGGCGCCCAGGATGGTGGCGACGGTGAAGAAGGCAAAGCCGACCGAGATCGACTTGTACATCACATCGTCCAGCACCTCAAGGCTTGGCAGGCGGTCGGCCAGGATGCCGTGCGATTTGAGCAGGTAGGCGGTGCCCACCATGGCGGCCAGCGCGAAGGTGCCGTAGCCGATGAAGTTGGCCGGCACGTGGATCTTCATCCACCAGCTCTGCAACGCGGGAACCAGCGGCTGGATCTGGGCGGCGTCGCGCGACACCGTGTACCACAGCAGGAAGGCCACCGCGGCTGCGATGATGAGCAGCACGAAGGGCCCGAGCTGGCGGGTTGCATAGCGCCCTTCATAGTACAGGTAGAACATCGCCGTGATCAAGGAAAACAGGATGAACACTTCATACAGGTTCGACACCGGGATGTGGCCGACGTCCGGCCCCATCAGGTAGGACTCGAACCAGCGCACCATCATGCCGACCCAGCCCAGCACCACGGCCGCCCAGCACAGCTTGCTGCCGACCGAGCCGCCGAAGTTCGACCTGCCGGCCAGGCCCACCCAGTAGAAGACGGTCGAGAACACGAACAGTGCACTCATCCACAGGATGGCGGACTGGCTCGACAGCATGTACTTCAGGAAGAATTTCTGGTTGGCGGCATCGATGGCCCCGCCGTACAGCGAGATCGCCCACAGCGACAGCACGGCCACCAGCGGAATCAGCCAGCGCACCGGCTTCCAGTGCCAGCCCAGCAGCGCGAAGGTCGGCGCGCTCAGGACCAGGATCACCTGCTCGTAGATGTCCATGTGGTGGGCGTAGCGGTTCAGCGCGAACAGCGCCGCCGCCAGCAAGCCGGCGCCGAACAGCCAGTCGATCGCGTTCAGGCTGCGGAAGAAACCCGGCTGCTGGACATAGGCCTTGGTCTGGCCGGTGGATGCTTGCGACAGTTCCATCTTGGTCTCCTTGCCGCGGCATCAAGCCGGCTGCGGCAGTTTTTCTTTCAAATCGTCGAATTCGCGCTCGAAGTCGAGGGTCTTGCGCTGGGTGCTCATGGCCATCAGCGCATGCGCGCCATCGGCGCTATCGCGCACCCACACCCACATGCGCCGCTCACGAATATAAAACATTGCGAACACGCCCGCCACCAGCAGCAGGCAGCCGAGGTAGACGATGCCCTTGCCCGGCGAGCGGGTCAGCTGCAGCACCGAGGCCTTGACCTCCTCGAATTCTTCCAGCTGCAGGAACACCGGGGCGCCGTAGAACACACTGTCCGACAGCGCATTGGTGGCCAGCTGCAGGTAGCGGCCGTGGGTTTCGGTTGGTGCGACCTCCGGCAGTCCGGCGCGCACGTTGGCGGCCTGCCACAGCTCCCACAGGGAGCCGTTGAGCATCTTCATGAAGATGGCGGCGGCCTTTTCCTGGTCTGCGGCCGGGATCTTTTCCAGGAACTGCGACACGCCCATGAAGCCGCCGCGGCCGCCCTCCCCGGCGAAAATCGCCAGGGTGCGCGCCGCCGATTCTTCCAGCTGGCCCGTGAGTTCGCCCTGGCTGCGCTGTTCCGGCCCCAGCGCGCGCCCTGCGTAGCGCCTGGCCGCCTCCTGCCGCAGCGCGGGATCAGCCAGGGCCGCGCGCAGGCGCATCCAGGTGCGCACGCTGTATTCGTCGTCGGCCGGGATGCGCAGGAAGCTGAAGTTTTCGGACGGATTGCTGCGCACGCCGGCCAGGTAGACCTGGGCACCTTCGAGCGTTACCGGCTGCATGTAGTTCAGGAATTCGCGCGCCTGGCCGGTCTTGTCGCGCAGCTTGTACTGCACGCTGGGTCCGACATTCTTGAGGTCCTTGGTGTCGGCGATTTTCGCCGCCGAGCCGGACGCCTTGCCGAGGGTGGCCGCGAACTGTTCGTTGAACGAAGTGTTCTTGGCCACCGCACGCGCATCCTGGCCGGCGGCGACGTTCTCGACGTTGAAGGGACGGAAGCCCGACCACTCCACCGACCAGGTCTCGCCGCCCTGCTTCAGTTCGGTGGCCGAGCCGACCGTGCCGGCGATCTGGAAAGGTTTGTCGCCGGTGCCGCTCATCGGGAAGCCGGTGAGCTTGAGCTTGCTGCCGCCATCCTCGAAGCTGGACTGGTAGACAGCCACGCCCTTGTAGATCAGCGGGTGGTTGACCTTGATGGTGGCCGGGAAGGTCTTGCCGGTTTCCGGGTCGTGCACGACGACGTCGCTGGCGAACAGCTTGGGCATGCCGGTCGAGTAGAAATCGATGTGGAATTTCTTCAGCTGGATCGAGAACGGCAGTTCCTGCACCAGCACGCCCGAGGCTTGCGGCAGCAGCGCGGTATTGCTGGTCTGGCCCTCGGCGATCAGGGTATTGCCGCGGAAGGTCGGGTTCGAGACGCTGAGGCGGTGTTGGGCCGGGATGTCGGCGATCACGCCGCTGCCGCCGAAAGGCGTCTTGCCCAGGAACCACTGCTGGAACTTGACCGGCAATTCGGAATCGAGCATGCCGCCCAGCAGGATCACGATGATGGAGGTGTGCGCGAAGATGTAGCCGAACTTGTTGCCGGCGCCCTTCTTGGCCGCCACCAGGATGCCCTTGTCCTTCTCGACCAGTTTCACCGCATAACCGGCGTGACGCAGGCGCTCGGCGGTCTGGCCGGCCAGCTGGGTGCGATCCAGCGGCGCTTCCCATTCGAGCTTGTGGTGGAAGTTGCGCAGCGACTCTTCGCGCACGTTCTCGCGCCAGCTGCGCATGTCGCGGATCATCTTCGGCGCATTGCGCACCACGCACAGCGCCGTGGACACGATCAGGACGACCAGGATCAGCAGGAACCACCAGCTCGAGTACACGCTGTACAGGCCGAGCTTGGCGAAGACCTCGAACCAGAACGGCCCGAACTGGTTCACGTAGTTCGGCATCGGCTCGTTCTGCTTGAGCACGGTGCCGATGACCGAGGCGATCGCGACGATCGTCAACAGGCTGATGGCGAAGCGCATCGAGGACACCAGCTCGACCGCTTCGGCGAACCCGCGGCGGCGGGTGTTCAGTTCAATTCCGGTGGTACTCATGTTCTATCTCTACAACGCCCGTGAAACTCAGCAAATCCGCTAGAGCATACCGCAGTTGTAGGGTGGGCGGGTCTCCCGCCCACGCGGTGATAGGTAGGGGATGATGTGTCGCGCCAATGCTGGCGGGAGTTGAACGCGTGGGCGGGAAACCCGCCCACCCTACGAAGCGCTGCTTACTTGAGGCCCGCGATATAGTCCGACACCGCCTTCATTTCTTCCGGCGACATGCGCTGCGCGAGCGTGGTCATCTGGATGCTGTTCTTGCGGGTGCCGTTCTTGAAGGCATCCAGCTGGGCATAGGTGTAGTCCTGGTGCTGGCCCGACAGGCGCGGGTACTGGGCCGGGATGCCGTTGGCGGTGGCGCCGTGGCAGCTGGCGCAGGCGGCGACGCCCTTCTCGGCGATGCCGCCGCGGTAGATCTTGCGGCCCAGCTCGACGGTGTCCTTGTTCTTGGCGGCGCCGGCTTTGGGTTTCTGGGTCGACAGGTAGGCAGCGATGTTGCGCTTCTCGTCGTCCGTCAGCATCTTGGCGTAGGTCGTCATGATCGGCTGCTGGCGGTTCGGGGTGGTGAAGTCGACCAGCTGCTTGTGGGTGTAGGCATCGATCTGGCCGGCCAGCTTCGGATTGGCGACGATGGTCGAGTTACCGGCGGCGCCGTGGCAGGACATGCAGGCGGGCAGGCCGCGCGCGGCGTCGCCCGAATCGTAAAGGGTTCCACCCTTGGCCGGGTCGGCCTTGGCGACGGCAGTATGCGGAGCATCGGCGGCGGACACGGTAGCGCCCAGGGCCAGGCTTGCAACCAGCAAGGACTTCAAAAGCGGAAACGTCAAACGATTCATTCAAGCACCCTGAAAAAGTCAAAAACAGATTTTGGAATTTACAGTGAAACAGTGCAGCGGCCTTACTGGTGCTCCCCGGGGGAGCATCGATCAACCCCTTATTGTACAATAGCTTTGTTTCCGTATCGCCATTCCGTTGTCATTTAAACCTTCCCCTTATGTCCAAACTTTGGCAAGCCCGGTTCTTCACGACCGTTAACCAGTTGCGCGATCTCCCGGGCACCCAGGTTCCCGAAATCGCCTTCGCCGGGCGCTCGAACGCGGGCAAATCCACGGCGATCAATATTCTCACCAACCAGAAGGGCCTGGCCTTCGCGTCCAAGACGCCCGGCCGCACCCAGCACATCAACTATTTCTCGATCGGCGGCGCCCACGTGGGCCAGCACCGCAAGGACCCGACCATCGTCGAGGAAATCCAAGCCCTGCTGGTTGACCTGCCGGGCTACGGCTATGCCGAAGTGTCGGGCACGGCCAAGCTGCACTGGCAGAAACTGCTGGGCGACTACGTCCAGCGCCGCGAACAGCTGGCCGCGCTGATCCTGATCATGGACTCGCGCCGCCCCTTCACCGACCTCGACGTCCAGATGCTGGAATGGTTCGCCCCGACCGGCAAGCCGATCCACTGCATCCTGACCAAGGCCGACAAGCTCAACCAGAACGAAAAGACCAACGCCCTGCGCCAGGCGCGGCAAATCCTCGACAGCTATGTCGACGAGGAAGGCGAAGGCTTCCCCTTCACCGTGCAGCTGTTCTCGGCCCTCAAGCGCATCGGCATCGAGGAAGCGGACGCCAAGATCCTCGAGCTGCTCGGCCTGGACCAGGACGACGACGCGCCGGACGCCGACACGGACGAAGATTCGGATTCGGAATAATCCCGGGTTTGCCGGGACAACATTGGAACTGACATGACCATCATCACTCCCGCCACCTACCCTGCCGCCCGCATGCGCCGCATGCGCCGCGATCCATTCTCGCGCGCCCTGATGCGCGAAAACGTCGTCACCCCCGCGGACCTGATCTACCCGGTCTTCATCCTTGACGGCGAGAACCAGCGCCAGCAGGTGGCCTCGATGCCGGGCGTGGAGCGCGTCTCGGTCGACCTGCTGCTGAAGGTCGCTGAAGAGGCTGTGGCATTGGGCATTCCGATGCTGGCCCTGTTCCCGGTGGTGGACGCGTCGCTGAAAACCTACGATGGCGTGGAAGCCACCAACCCGGAAGGCCTGGTGCCGCGCGCCGTGCGCGAACTGAAGAAGCGCTTCCCGGAACTGGGCATCATGACCGACGTCGCGCTGGACCCGTACACGACCCACGGCCAGGACGGCCTGCCGGACGAGAACGGTTACATCGTCAACGAAAAGACCATCGAGATGCTGATCCGCCAGTCGCTGGCCCAGGCCGAAGCGGGCGTTGACGTGGTGGCGCCCTCGGACATGATGGATGGCCGCATCGGTGCGATCCGCAACGCGCTGGAAGCGAACGGCCACATCCACACTCGCATCATGGCCTACTCGGCCAAGTACGCCTCCGCGTTTTATGGCCCGTTCCGCGACGCGGTCGGCTCCGCGGCCAACCTGGGCAAGGCGGACAAGAACACCTACCAGATGGACCCGGGCAACAGCGACGAAGCCCTGCGCGAAGTGGCGCTCGACCTGGCCGAAGGCGCCGACATGGTGATGGTCAAGCCGGGCATGCCCTACCTGGACGTGGTGCGCCGCGTGAAGGACGAATTCAAGGTGCCGACCTTTGCCTACCAGGTCAGCGGCGAGTACGCGATGCTCAAGGCGGCGGCGCAGAACGGCTGGCTGGATCATGACAAGGTCATGATGGAGTCGATGATGGCATTCAAGCGTGCCGGCGCAGATGGGGTGCTGACCTATTTTGCGTTGGAAGTCGCGCGGAAGTTAAAGGCTTGATTGGCTTTCAGCAGAAATGAAAACGGCGCTCAATTGAACTGACCCCCAAAAGTTGGACACAACTTTTGGGGGTTTTTCATGACCAAGTACAGTGAGCAATTCAAGCTCGCGGTTGTCCAAGACTATCTAGCCGACAGCTCTATTGGGTATCGTGGGATCGC
>NZ_JAJFER010000007.1:0-317174 GCF_020707295.1 Massilia sp. IC2-476 | reverse complement strand
CGGCCGGCGCGCCGATCGCCGTCAGCTACACGGCCAACAACGCCGTCATCGCCAACCCGGAGCGCGGCTTCTATCGTCACGTCGGTTGCGAAACCCCGCTGAGCCAGAGCCAGCTGACCAACTTCCGCACCGCCGACGGCGAAACCCTGATGCTGTGCGTGTTCTACCTGCGCGAATTCGTCAATGCGCCGATCAGCCAGGCCAAGCTGAACCTGTTCCAGCAGCAGATGGACACCGTCCGCAAGGCCGGCCTGAAGGCAATCGTGCGCTTCGCCTACAACGACAATAACAACCCGGCCGACGCCAAGCCGGCGATGGTCGAGACCCACCTGACCCAGCTGGCGCCGATGCTGGCCGCCAACAAGGACATCATTAGCGTCGTCCAGGCCGGCCTGATCGGTTCGTGGGGCGAGTGGGGCAACACCCAGAACTACGGCGACAGCTACAACATGACCGCGCAGAACCAGGCCGACCGCAAGCGCGTGGTCGACAAGCTGCTGGCCGTAGTGCCGAAGGAGCGCCAGGTGCAGCTGCGTATGCCGCTGTTCAAGACCAAGCTGTACAGCCCGACTGCGCTGACCGCCCTGGAAGCCTTCAACGGCACCGCCAAGGCACGCCTGGGCCACCACAACGACTGCTTCCTGTCGAACAGCTCGGACTACGGTACCTACATCAACCCGTCGGTCGAGTACCCGTACCTGGAGGCCGAGACCAAGTACCTGGCTTCCGGCGGCGAGACCTGCGCCTACAACGCGCCGCGCAGCGCCTGCCCCAGCGCGCTCACGGAGATGGGCCGTTTCCACTGGTCCTACCTGAACCTGGACTACAACACCACCGTCCTGAACAACTGGAAGAGCCAGGGCTGCTTCACCGAAGTCGACAAGAAGCTGGGCTACCGCTTCGTGATGCAAAAGGGTTCGTTCTCGAGCACCGCCAAGCCGGGCGGCAGCTTCGTGGTCAACCTGACGCTGCAGAACCAGGGCTGGGCCGCGCCGTTCAACAGCCGCGACGTGGAACTGGTGTTCCGCAACACCGCGACCAACGCGCTGTACCGCGTCAAGCTGGCGACCGATCCGCGCCTGTGGCTGGCCAACCAGACCGTCACCATCAACCAGACCGTGACGCTGCCGGCCGACATGCCGAAGGGTTCGTACGCGCTGCTGCTGAACCTGCCTGACCCGCAGGCTTCGCTGCGCAGCCGTCCGGAGTACGCGATCCAGATGGCCAACACCAGCACCTGGGAAGCGTCGACCGGCTTCAACAAGCTGAACCACACCGTCGGTATCGCGCCGTAATCAAGGGCAAGCAAGAGCGGGCAGGGACATCCTGCCCGTGAGGGCTCGAGAGCACGTGAACCACACCGGTTCGCGTGCTTTTTTTTCGTCTAGCGTCCGCCGACCAGCTTGTTGACCAGCTCGGAAGAAGTCGATGCGGAGAACTTGCGCATCAGGCTGGCGCGGTGCATCTCCACCGTGCGCGGGCTGAGGTCGGTGTCGCGCGCGATCATCTTGCTGGTCTTGCCCTCGACCAGCAGTGCCGCGATCTCGCGCTCGCGCGGCGTCAGCTCGGCCGAGACCGGCCGCTTCTCGCTGACATCCTCGAAAGTCCAGACGCCGGCGCCCAGCGGCTGGCCCGGATCGAGCGCGCGCCCGGTGACGTGGCACCAGAACAGTTCGCCACTGGCGCGGCGCATGATGCGCTCGTCCGAATAACGTCCCTTGGCGTTCATGATCGGCACGATGCGGTCGCCCGTGCGCAGGAATTCGTCCATGGTCGGATACAGGATGCTGAACGACTGTCCCTGCAGTTGCCCCTGCGCGTACCCGAACATCCCCGCCAGTGCCCCGTTACAGGACTGGATTACCCGGTCCACCGACACGCACATGCCCACGGGTGCATGCTGAAATATCATCTCGTAATCAATGGCGTAGGATGGGTTCATCTGATCTGGATCGACTGCCGGGCGTCTCAAGCGCCGGCCCGTATTTCTACGGTATTGTTATTCGGTACAGGCTATTTTATGCTGAGAATCTACTCGGCAGTACAGAAGAGCTGTATGGCTTAACTTATAAAAGGGACGCGTATGAACAAAGTGTATCCTGATGCGAAGTCGGCGCTCGCCGGCATCGTGGCAGATGGGCAGACTATCGCCGTGGGCGGCTTCGGCCTGTGCGGCATTCCGGAAGCACTGATCGCGGCGCTGCGCGACTCCGGCGTCAAGAACCTGACGGCGATCTCGAACAACGCGGGCGTGGACGGCTTCGGCCTGGGCCAGCTGCTGGAAACCCGCCAGATCAAGAAGATGATCTCGTCCTATGTCGGCGAGAACAAGGAATTTGCCCGCCAGTTCCTGGCCGGCGAACTCGAACTCGAATTCACCCCGCAGGGCACGCTGGCCGAGAAGCTGCGCGCCGGCGGCGCCGGCATTCCGGCCTTCTTCACCAAGACCGGCTACGGCACCATCGTCGCCGAAGGCAAGGAGACCCGCGAATTCGATGGCGAACACTACGTGATGGAACGCGCCCTGGTGCCGGACGTCTCCCTGGTCAAGGCGTGGAAGGCCGACAAGGCGGGCAACCTCATCTTCCGCAAGACGGCGCGCAACTTCAACCCGAATGTGGCCGCTGCCGGCAAGGTCTGCGTCGTGGAAGTCGAAGAGCTGGTCGAGATCGGCGAGATCGATCCGGACCAGGTGCACACCCCGAGCATCTTCGTGCACCGCATCGTCCACAACCCGACGCCGGAAAAGCGCATCGAGCAGCGCACCGTGCGCGCCAACTAAGATCAGACCGGAGACAGAACATGGCATGGACTCGTGATGAAATGGCCGCGCGCGCGGCGAAGGAGCTGCAGGACGGCTTCTATGTGAACCTGGGCATCGGCCTGCCGACCCTGGTGGCGAACTACGTCCCGAACGATATCGAAGTCTTCCTGCAGTCCGAGAACGGCCTGCTGGGCATCGGCCCGTTCCCGACGGAACAAGAGGTGGACGCCGACCTGATCAACGCCGGCAAGCAGACCGTGACCGCGCTGCCGGGCTCCGCCTACTTTAGTTCTGCCGATTCCTTCGGCATGATCCGCGGCGGCAAGATCAACCTGGCGATCCTGGGTGCGATGCAGGTGTCGCAACAGGGCGACCTGGCCAACTGGATGATCCCCGGCAAGATGGTCAAGGGCATGGGCGGCGCGATGGACCTGGTCGCCGGCGTCAAGCGTGTGGTCGTGGTGATGGAACACGTCGCCACCGCCAAGGACGGTTCGACCAGTCACAAGATCCTGGAAAAATGCGACCTGCCGCTGACCGGCGTGGGCGTGGTCGACCGCATCATCACCGACCTGGGCGTCATCGACGTGACGGACAGTGGCCTGAAGCTGGTCGAACTGGCGCCGGGCGTCACCAAGGAGCAGGTGCTGGCGGCCACCGGTTGCGAGCTGGACGTGTCGGCAGTCTGAAAAAAAACCGCGGGGGCGGCCATCCGGCCCCGCGGTGTGCGTTCCCGAAGCCCGCAGTTTCTCGACTGCGGGCTTCGCTCATTTCAGCTCGTCGAGACGCTTGCGCAGCCGCTGCGCATGTTCATCGTCGCTCGGCGATTTCAGCAGCTCGGTCAGGGCCAGGCGTTCCGCCGTGCGCAGCGCATCCTCCGCATCGACCTTCACGTCCGGCACCACGCCGGTGCCTTCCCAGTTGGTCTTGCTGATCGGGTTGATCGCACGTCCCATCGGGATGAACGCCCCCAGGTGCTGGTGGATGCGGTGTACGCCGCCGGGATGGGCGCCGCCGCCCGTGGTTTCTCCGACGATCACACCGCGACGCAGCTGCTGCAGGTTGTAGCTGAATTCTTCCGCACCGGAGAAGGTCTTCTTGCTGGTCAGGACATACACCTTCTTCGATCCGCCAAATTTCTTGCCGGGCAGGTCCTCCTCAGTCCAGAAAGCATCGGTGCGATTGCCTTCGCGCCAGTACATGTTGTTCAGGTACGTACGTTTGTCGAACAGGTAGCTCGACATGAAGGCGACTGTGTGGGGATCGCCGCCGCCGTTGTGGCGCAGGTCGACGATCAGGGCATCGGTATCGGCAACCAGGTTCATCATCGCGCCGAGCGCAGGCCTGGCAGCTTTGACCGGCGCAAAGCTGCGCAGGTCGATATAGCCGATGTTGCCGGGCAGGGTTTCTACCTTGCGGATGTCGTAGTTGCGCGACTTCAGGAAGTTGCCGAATTCGTGCTCCTGCTCTGGCGTCGGTCCCTTGCTGCCGGAATCAGGCGGGATCGGCGCAGCGCGGTAGCGCACGCCCAGGTGCTTGTCATTGGTCGGTTGGCGCAGGTCCTCGGTCAGCATCGCCGCAAAGGCCGTGAGATCCGTGGCAGAGCGGTAGGCACCGCTTTGCTCGCGAGCGTTCAGGCGTTCGGCGACGAGCCTGGCCTTGTCCGGGAAAACGTAGAACTCGTTCATTTTGGCGCCGAGCTCGGCGATCACCGCTTTGCGGGTCGCTTCGTCGACCTCCGCGCTGGCATCGCAGGCGAAGGAAGCGAGCAGCGCGGGTACGAGCAGGAGTGTGCGAATCGTGGTCATGGGCTTGTGTCCAGATACGGAGGGGACAGGGCAGCGCGCGTTGACGATCTATTCCGTGCGGCCGTCGTCGGCAGCGGCCGGGGTGGGCGATCCGAGGCAGATCGCACCGATGCGCTCTTTCAGGGCTTGAATCGCGGTGGCTGGCGCTGCCCGTAAGGCCAGATTGACAGACAGGAGAATCGTTCTTGCCAGCAAGAGGAATTTTGCCATGCTATCTCCGAGTAGTTGTTTTGCCTCATAGTAGCAATCGTTCCTCCGCTCGGCAATGCAGCACGCATAATCGGCAGAAAAAGCTGGCCGTGCAGTTTTAAGAGAAGCAGGAGGAATCGTGGGGACGGCGTCCCGTCACCACGATCAGAGGACTAGCGCAGCCGCCAAGCGTACTGGACGTCCGTCCATTGCTGCGTCGCTGCGCCGGCCAGGAGGGCAGGACGGAAACTGCAGGTGGAGAGGGCGCGCAAGGCGGCCAGGTCGAGCGACTCGTCACCGCTTGAACGCCTGACCTCGGCATCCCTTACCTTGCCGTCGGCGCCAACCAGCATCGCCATCCCGACCTTGCCCTGCACGCGCTGCATCAGGGCTTCCCTGGGATAGGACGGCCTGGCACAGCTCTCCGGCAGGATCCGGGCCTGGCGTTCTGCCGGCGCCGTACTGGCGCAGCCCGACAGCGCGGCGCCGACAATCGTGGCGCCGATGCCGAACACGAGCGCTGGGCGCCGTTTCATTACTCGAGCGTCCAGACGTACTTGACGGCGGTCCACTCCTCGACCGGTTTGCCTTTGGCAGTGGCCGGCTTGAACGTGCACTTCGCCAGCGCGGTATGCGCCGCTTCATCGAGTGCCACATGGCCGGACGACTGCGTGACCTTCGACTCCTTCACCGTGCCGTCCTTCGCCACCAGGAAGCCCAGGCTGACGGTGCCGGTGTGGTTCTGCTTGATCGACTCGGCCGGGTAATTGGGCCGTTTGCAGCTACTGAAGTCGGCCACGGCCGCGGTATCGGCCTTGACCTGCTTGGCAGGCGCTGCGTGGGCAAGGCTCGCCGCGCCGATGACCAGTCCCAGTACGGGAATGGCCGCCTTCCAGTTCAACGCCTGCGTATCGGGACGGACCAATCGTGTGATGCGTGACATAAGATCTCCTCCGTTGGCCGCCTGGGCCAGGTGGTGGGTGGAAAACTGGAGTTTCTCCAGCTCGGAAAGGGCCAGGGCCAGGCGCCGCGGTTCGCCCAGTTGCCGTGCCGCGAAATCGTCGGCGATCTGTTCCCGTTCGACGCGGATGCGTCCCGAGATCCACCAGACCGCCGGATGGTAGAAGAACAGGGTTTCGACCACGTTCTGGCCAAGGTTGACCAGGTAGTCGTGGCGCTTGATGTGCGCCATTTCATGGGCGAGCAAAGCTTCCAGCAGGTGGGGCGGCATGCCCGACACCAGCGCGGCCGGCACCAGCACCACGGGGCGCCACCAGCCGGCCGTGACCGGACTGCCGAGGCGTTCCACCACGCGCAGGCGCACCGCGCGGGTGATGCCGAACTGCGCGGCGAGGCGCTCGGCGCGGGCCTGCCAGGCCGGATCCTGGCGCTCGTGCAATGCCGCGCGGCTGATCCACAGCAGGCCCGCGACCATCCGCAGCGCCATCGCCAGCGCGCACACGGCCCAGGTGCCGACGATCCAGGTGAGCTGGTCGGCCAGCAGGGCGCCCCAGCCATCGTCAACCGGCGTACCGACAACCAGGCCGGCGGCGAACAGCATCATCGCATCGCCGCGTGCGCCGCTCTCGCCCGTCAGGCGCAGCGCGAGCTCGAGGGCCGGCCAGGCCAGGCACAGGGCCAGGCCAAGGCAGGCAACCAGGTAGCGCGCCTGCGGGCGGGCATTGCGCAGCACGGTAAGAAAGAGGGGCGGTGGCGCAGCCGATCAGCGCACCCTGCCACAGGAGGTGGACCAGGGTCCAGCCGATGCTGGCGACGATGTCGGCGGCGCTCATTTCCCGTCCTCCGGCTTGTCTTCACGCAGCAGCTCCTCGATCTCTTCCCGTTCCTTCTTCGAGATGCCAGTCTTCAGCGCCGCCAGCACCAGCGCCTTGGCCGAACCGGCGAAGGCGCGCTGCATCAGGTCCTTGAGCAGCTTGGTCTCGACCGAATCCTGGGCTTGCGCCGGGGCGTAGACGTGCGAGCGTTCGCTCTCGTCGCGCACCAGCAGGCCCTTGCCGTGCATGATCTGCATCAGGCGCAGCACGGTGGCATAGGTGACCTCCGGCTTGGTCTTCTGCATTTCCTGGTGCACCTGCTTGGCGGTGCCGGAGGCCATCGGCCACAGGACCTGCAGCAGTTCGAGTTCGGCCGGGGTCGGCTTGGGGGTATCGGGTTTGCGTGGCATGAGCGTCCTCATTGGGTGATGGGACCTAGAATAGTCTGTCTAGACAGCGCTGTCTACCGTTTTCGTGCGCCGTGCAGACTTTATGCGTACGGGGTAGGGCCAAAAAAAACGCGCTCCGAAGAGCGCGTTCGCGGGGGCATGCGTGTGACGGATCAGGCGGCGGCGCGCACCGGCTCCAGGTCTTTCTCGCCGTCGAGCGGCACGCGGCCGTGCAGGACGTCGTCCATGCGCTGGGTATCCAGTTCCTTCTCCCACTTCGACACCACCACCGTGGCCACGCCGTTGCCGACGAAGTTGGTCAGGGCGCGCGCTTCGCTCATGAAGCGGTCGATGCCGAGGATCAGGGCCATGCCGGCGACGGGAATAGTCGGTACCACGGCCAGGGTCGCGGCCAGGGTGATGAAGCCGGCGCCGGTGATGCCCGAGGCACCCTTGGAGGTCAGCATCGCCACTGCCAGGATGGTCAGTTCCTGCATCAGGGTCAGCTCGGTGTTGGTGGCCTGCGCCACGAACAGGGCCGCCATCGTCATGTAGATGTTGGTGCCGTCCAGGTTGAACGAGTAGCCGGTCGGGACCACCAGGCCGACCACCGGCTTGGAGCAGCCGAGGCGCTCGAGCTTGCGCATCAGGGCCGGCAGGGCGCTTTCCGACGAGCTGGTGCCGAGCACGATCAGGAGCTCTTCCTTGATATAGGAAATGAAGCGGAAGATCGAGAAGCCGGTGAACCTGGCGATCAGGCCCAGCACGACGGCGACGAACAGGAAGCAGGTCAGGTAGAAGGAGCCCATCAGCTTGGCCAGCGGCAGCAGGGCATCGAGGCCGTATTTGCCGATGGTAAAGGCCATCGCGCCGAAGGCGCCGATCGGGGCGGCTTTCATGACGATGTTCACCACGCCGAAGATCACGTGCGAGAAGTCCTCGATCATCTTGGTGACCGGACGGCCACGCTCGCCCATCATCGACAGCGCGAAGCCGAACAGGATCGCGATGAGCAGCACCTGCAGGATGTCGCCCTTGGCGAAGGCATCCACGAAGGTGTTCGGGATGATGTTCATGATGAAGTCCACCGTCGACTGGTGCTGCGCCTTTTCGGTGTACTGGGCGATCGACTTGGTGTCGAGGTGGGCGACGTCGACGTTGAAACCGGCGCCCGGCTTGATCAGGTTGGCGACGACCAGGCCGATCGCCAGGGCGAAGGTCGAGACGATCTCGAAATAGAGCAGGGCCTTGCCGCCGACGCGGCCGATCTTCTTCATGTCCTGCATCCCGGCGATACCGGCGACGACGGTACAGAAGATCACGGGGGCGATGATCATCTTGATCAGTTTGATGAAGCCGTCTCCCAAAGGCTTCATCTTGGCGCCCAGTTCAGGGTGGAACACCCCGAGCAGCACGCCAAGCACGATGGCGAACAGCACCTGGACGTACAGGATTTTGTAAAAAGGCTTTTTCATGGCAACTCTTCATAGAGAAGTTTGTGGTGTTGCCATCTTGTCGGAAGCGGCCTGCCTTATCTATTGTGGATATCCGCAGGCCTTATAACTAGTCATGCGTTCGCCACGCGATATGCCAATGCCTTATCGCATGGTATTTCCGAAAAGCGCTTATTGGCGCCGGAACACTTCGCCGCCCTTCATCACGAAACCGACCTTGTAGGCGGCGCCGATGTCGCGCGTCGGGTCGCCCTCGACCGCCACCACGTCGGCGAGCAAGCCGGCCTTGAGCTGGCCCAGGTCCTTGCGGCCGAGGATATCGGCCGCCACCACGGTGGCCGCGCGCATCGCTTCCAGCGGCGACATGCCGAGCTTGACCATCCATTCCAGTTCGCGGGCATTGGTGCCGTGGGCGAACACGCCGACGTCGCTGCCGTTGCCGATGGTGACGCCCAGCTTGCGTGCCAGCGCGAAGGCGCGGTGGGCCTGCTGCATGGCTGGGGTGGGCGCGCCGCCGCGTACATGCTTCTGGAAGTATTCGCCGGTCGCTTCCGGCGCGGTGAGGGTCGGGATGTAGGCGGTGCCGCGCTCCTTCATCAATCTGAAGGTCGCCTCGGAAGCGCCGTAGCCATGCTCGATGGTGTCGGCGCCGGCCAGCACCGCCATGCGGATCGCGTCGTCGCTGCTGGCATGCACCGCCACCTTGCGGCCGGTGACGTGGGTCGCCGCGACCATCGCCTTCATCTCGTCCATCGTGAAGGTCGGGCGCGAGCTGCCGTCGATGCCAGTGCGGTAGTCGCCGTAGATCTTGATCCAGTCCGCGCCGCGCGCCGACTGCTCGCGTACTGCCTTGGTGACTTCGTCAATGCCGGTGGCCGGCTGGGCGCCGTAGGGGATCTCCATGTCCGGGCGGTAGCTCTTCTCGGCCGGTCCATAGCTGTAGCTGGCCACGATGGCCTTGGTCGCCACCAGCAGCCGCGGGCCTGGCGCCACGCCTTCGTCGATGGCGCGCTTGATGCCGACGTCGGCATAGTCCGCACCTTCGGTGCCGAGGTCGCGCAGCGTGGTGAAGCCGGCCTGCAGGGTGCTTGCGGCATGGCGGCCGGCCAGCATGATGCGGTAGGCCACCGGCTCCTTGATCACCTGGTCGTCCCAGGTGGTCTCGTTATACGGGTGCAGCAGCACGTGCGAGTGCAGGTCGATCATGCCCGGGATGAGGGTCTTGCCGGGCAGGTCGATGCGTTCGGCGCCGGCCGGCACCGTCATCTTCTCGAGCGGGCCGACGGCCTCGATGCGGCCTTTTGCTACCAGCACGGCCCAGCCCTGGTGCGGCGCGCCTTCGCCGGTCCAGACCCTGTCGGCCGTGATCAGGACCGGGACTGGCGCGGGCGCCGCCTGGGCTTGAATGGCGAAGGCCGTGAACAGGGATAGGGCGAGCTGCTTGAGGCGGATCGTCATCTGGGAATTCCTTGTAGTTGTTATGTGCAGGTAGTGTGCGCTCAGCCTGCCAGGTCGCCCAGCGACTGCTCGACGCCGAGCTGCACGTCGCGCAGGAAAGCGCCGCCCTTGTCGGACAGCGCGATGCTGGGTGCGGCCAGTTCGACCAGGCACACCAGGGTCTGGCGGAACCACTCCATGTCGGTGCCCATCAGCGGCAGGGCGTGGGCGTCGATCAGGTAGTAGACCGCGCGCGTGAGCAGGTTCGGATCGCGTCCGGCGCGCGCGATGCCGGGCGCGAAATCGACGACTTCACGCTGGAAGCGGTCGGCCAGGGTCTCGAGGATGTCGTTCGAGACCTGCGGCTGGCCGGCGGCGAGCACCACGCGGGCCAGGTCGAGGCAGGCTTCCTGCAGCTGCTGTTCGTCGAGGGATTGGCTCATCGAACGCTTACTGCGCGGCCCAGCCGCCGTCCATGTTCCACGCCACGCCGCGCACCTGGTCGCCCGCCGGGCTGCAGAAGAACACTGCCAGCGCGCCCAGCTCGGCGGGCGTGACGAATTCGCCGGACGGCTGCTTTTCGCTCAGCAGGGCCTTCTTGGCGGCGTCGTTCGACAGGCCGTCGCGCGCGGCGCGGTCGTCCACCTGTTTCTGCACCAGCGGGGTCAGTACCCAGCCCGGGCAGATCGCGTTGCAGGTCACGCCGCTGTGCGCGTTCTCGAGTGCGGTGACCTTGGTGAAGCCCACCAGGCCATGCTTGGCCGCGACGTAGGCCGACTTGCCTGCGGATCCGACCAGGCCATGCACCGAGGCCAGGTTGATGATACGGCCCCAGTTCTTCTGCTTCATGCCGGGCAGGGCCAGGCGGGTGGTGTGGAAGGCCGAGGTCAGGTTGATGGCGATGATCGCGTCCCACTTCTCGGTCGGGAATTCGTCCACCGTCGCCACGTGCTGGATGCCGGCATTGTTGACCAGGATGTCGACGCCGCCAAATTTGTCAGACGCGAACTTCATCATCGCCTCGATCTCGGCCGGTTTGCTCATGTCGGCGTTGTGGTAGGCCGTCTGTACGCCGAATTCCGCGCCGACATCCGTGTACAGCTTCTCGATCTGCTGGGCGTCGCCGAAGCCGTTGAACACGATATTGGCGCCCTGTTCCGCCAGCGAGCGGGCGATGCCCAGGCCGATGCCCGAGGTCGAGCCGGTGACGAGAGCGGTTTTACCGCTGAGCATACTGGATTTCATTGCGTCCTCTAGTTTGAAGGGTGAACGGATTGCTTCCTCAGAATTGGTAGAATTCTAATAGCAATGCCAAGTAAAATGGTGCGTTGCGATAGCCGGACCGATAATATTGTCACGATGGAGCAGGGGATGAGCGAAGCCAGATTGAAAAGCGTGCAGTGCAGTTCGCCCGCCGGCCTGCACCGCATGGCCTACAAGGAATGGGGCGATCCGCTCAACCCCAGGGTGCTGGTGTGCGTACACGGCGTCACCCGCGTGGCCGACGACTTCGACCACCTGGCTGCCGCGCTGAGCGGCGAATACCGCGTGGTGTGCCCGGACGTGGTCGGCCGCGGCAGGTCGGGCCGCCTGCGCGATCCGCAGTACTACACGGTGCCGCAGTACGTGGCCGACATGGTGACGCTGATCGCACGCGTCACGCAGGACGACACGGCGGGCGTGCACTGGTTCGGCACCTCGATGGGCGGCCTGATCGGCATGATCCTGGCGTCGCTGGACGAAACCCCGATCCGCAGGATGGTGCTGAACGATATCGGCCCGGTGCTCGACGGTGCGGCGATCGCCCGCATCGGCGAGTACATCGGCCAGGACATCCGCTTCCCCGATTTCGACACCGGCGCCGCCTACGTCAAGGCGGTCTCGATGTCGTTCGGCCCGCATACCGAGGAAGAATGGTTCAAGCTGGCGAACGACGTGCTGCGCCAGGAACAGGATGGCCAGTGGGTGCGCCACTACGATCTGGGCCTGGCCCAGCCTTTCCGCGCCATCACGCCCGAACGCGCGGCCGGCGACGAGGCGATGCTGTGGGCGGCCTGGGACGCGATCCGCTGTCCGACCCTCCTGGTGCGCGGCGAACAGTCCGACCTGCTGTCGCGCGCGACGGCGCTGGAGATGTGCGCGCGCGGGCCAAAGCCGCGCCTGGTCGAGATCCCGGGCGTGGGCCATGCCCCCACCTTCGTGCGGCCGGAGCAGATCGCGATCGCACGCGAATTTTTAGTTGGCGGGGCGTGACGCCCCGCCCTCATGTTTTTAGAAGAAAGCAGCTATGGAAATCAAACGACTCCACGTAGGCAAGCGCCTGTCCGAAACCGCCATCCACAACGGCACCGTGTACCTGGCCGGCCAGATCGCCGAAGACACCAGCCAGGGCATCGATGGCCAGATGCGCGAAGTGCTGGGCCACGTCGACCGTCTCTTGAACGAAGCGGGCAGCGACAAGTCCTGCATCCTGATGTGCCAGATCTTCATCTCCAGCATGGAGCACTTTGCCGGCATGAACGTGGTGTGGGACGAGTGGGTCGCCCAGGGCCACACGCCGCCGCGCGCCACGGTCGAAGCCAAGCTGGCCAACCCCGCATGCCTGGTCGAGGTCTGCGTCACCGCCGCATTGCGCTGATCCCCTAGATGGTTTCATCGGTTTTACTGGGCGACGCCACCACCCAGCTGGTCCAGGGACTGAGCGTGGAGGACTGCGCGCGCGTCCAGGGCGCGCTCGACTACGCCAGCAACGCTTACGGCGAACGCATCGCCGCGACAGGACAGAACGCCTTCGAGTCTTCGCTCGGCGTGGCCGGCTCGCTGTCGATCCTGCGCACCGACGCCGAGACCCGCATCGCCGGCCTGCTGTTCGAGCTGGCGATGATGGACCCGCAGGTGGCCGGCTCGCTCGAGGAGCGCTTCGGCAAGGAAGTGTCGGACCTGGTGCAGGGCGTGTACCAGCTGATCCGCCTGCGCGACCTTACGGCCGGCAAGGAGCAGATCGGCAGCGGGAAGAACGCAGCCCAGCAGGCCGCCGCCCAGGTGGAAACCCTGCGCAAGATGCTGCTGGCGATGGCGTCCGACATGCGCGTGGTGCTGATGCGCCTGGCTTCCTGCGCCACCACGCTGCGCTATTTCGCCGAACAGAAGCGCTTCGACGACGTCACGCGTGCCTATGGCCGCGAGGTGCTCGACTTCTATGCGCCGCTGGCCAACCGGCTCGGCATCTGGCAGCTCAAGTGGGAGCTGGAAGACCTGTCCTTCCGCTTCATCGAGCCCGATACCTACAAGCGGATCGCCAAGATGCTCGAGGAGAAGCGCATGCAGCGCGAAGGCTTCGTGGAAGCCTCGATCGCGCGCCTGCAGGGAGAACTCGCGTCAGCCGGCATCAAGGCCGAGGTCTCGGGACGTCCGAAACACATCTACAGCATCTGGAACAAGATGCGCGGCAAGGAGCTCGACTTCTCCTCGCTGTACGACGTGCGCGCCTTCCGCGTGATCGTGGAGGACGTCAAGACCTGCTACACGGTGCTCGGCATCATCCACAACATCTGGACCCCGATCCCGAAGGAATTCGACGACTACATCTCGCGCCCCAAGCCCAACGGCTACCAGTCGCTGCACACGGTCGTCACCGCCGAGGACGGACGGCCGCTGGAAGTGCAGATCCGCACCCAGGAGATGCACAACTTCGCCGAGTACGGCATCGCCGCCCACTGGCGCTACAAGGAAGAGGGCGGCTCTAACTTCAAGAGCCAGAAGTACGACGAGAAGATCGCCTGGCTGCGCCAGCTGCTCGCATGGAAGAGCGATGTGGCCGACGTGGTCACCGGCCAGGAAGACCTGCAGAAGGAATGGGTCGAGAAGCTGAAAGCCACCACGCTGGACGACCGCATCTTCGTGCTGACGCCGCAGGCGCGCGTGCTCGAGCTGCCGCAGGGCGCGACGCCGATCGACTTCGCCTACCACCTGCACAGTGAAGTGGGCCACCGCTGCCGCGGCGCCAAGATCGACGGCGTGATGGTGCCGCTGAACACCCCGCTGAGGAACGGCCAGACCTGCGAGATCATCACCGCCAAGGGACCGGCGGGCAGTGCCGGCCCCTCGCGCGACTGGCTCAGCCCCGGCTATACGGTCAGCAGCCGCACGCGCTCGAAAATCCGGGCCTGGTTCCACGCCCAGGAGCAGGCCGAAACCCTGGCGCAAGGCCGGGTCCTGGTCGAAAAGTCGCTGCAGCGCGAAGGCAAGACCGCGGTCAACCTGGAAGCGCTGGCCCACAAGCTGGGCTTTGCCAAGGTGGACGAACTGTTCATCCAGGTCGGCAAGGAGAAGTTCAGCCTGCGCCACGTGGAAGCGGCCCTGCACGACGAGGTGGAAGCGCCACCGGTGGTCGACGAGGCGGTGGTCAACAAGAGCCGCGCCTCCAGCGTGGAGCAGGGCGCCAAGTCGGGCGTGCTGGTGGTCGGCACCGAAGGCCTGATGACGATGCTGGCCAAGTGCTGCAAGCCGGCCCCGCCGGACCCGATCTGCGGCTTCGTCACGCGCGGCAAGGGCGTCTCCATCCACCGCCTGAGCTGCAAGAACTTCGCCGAGATGCGCGCCAAGTCGCCCGAGCGCGTGATCCAGACCGAATGGGGCTCGGCGGGGCTGGAGACGGTGTACCCGGTCGACCTGTTCATCCTCGCGATGGACCGGCAAGGCCTGCTGCGCGATATCTCGGACGTGTTCATGCGCGAGAAGATCAATGTGATCGGGGTGAATACCCAGAGCGCGAAGGGACAGGCGCGCATGGTGTTCACGGCGGAGATCGGCTCGACCGGGCAGCTGCAGAAGGCGCTGGGCGCGATCGGCGAGGTGAAAGGGGTGATGGAGGCCCGCAGGCAGTAAACGCTGTCACGACAGTATCAATTTGATACAAAATCCAGGCAAACTCATCAAAATTTGTATCATATTGACACCATGCGCCGATCCCTCAACCTGACTGCACACCCCAGCCTGTGGGGCCTCGCTGCCGCCCGCTATCTGCGCAGCTGGTGGTACATGGTGCACCTGGGCGCGGTGGCGCTGGTCATGGCGCTGTCGCCCTCGACCTACAACCGCGAAAACCGCCTGGCCTGCGCCCGCTACATCTATGCCAGCACCTGGCAGGTGCTGCCCTGGTTTTCGCTGGCTTCAGCCCTGATCAGCCTCGTCATCATCCGCATCGTGCTGGTCACGGCGAAGAGCTACGGCCTGTCGCACTTCGCGCTGGAGATGGTGGTGCGGGTGCTGGTGCTCGAACTGATTCCCTTGTCGGCCGCCATGTTCGTCGCCCTGCGCGCCAGCATGGCCTTCGACGCCTCGGCCCTGGGCCTGGCGCGCGCCGGCATGTCGCCGCAGGCCGCCAACGACGAGGCCTTGCGCCGCCTGCGCCGCGACATCGTGCCGCAGCTGCTGGCGAATTCCTTCGGGGTCTTGAGCCTGGCCATGGTCACCAGTACCATCGTGCTGGTGCTGGCCTACCTGAACGTGTATGGCCTGCTGCCCTGGGGACTGAACGACTACACCCGCACCGTCGGACGCGTGTTCTCGCCCGCGGTGACGATCGGCTTCGTGCTCAAGACCGTGTTCTTCGGTTTGGCCGTGGCGCTGATCCCGACCGCCGCCATCCTCGAGCTGCAGCGCTACCCGCGGCGTGTCAACTTCACCGTGCAGCCGGGCGCACTGCGCCTGCTGTTCGTGCTGCTCGTGATCGAAGCGGCCTCCCTCGCACTCAAGTACATCTAATAACAACAGACACCATGACCGAACCCCTGCCGGACGAACCGAAACACGTTGAACTCAAGGCCCTGATCCTGTTGGTTGCGATCGGCATCCTGGTCGTATCCTTCATCGGCTACGTGATGCAAGCGCGCGGGGTGTTCGAGCCGACCCAGCGCCTGGTCCTGGAGACCGACGATTCGTCCGGCGTCATCCCCGGCATGGACATGACTTTCGCCGGCTTTCCGATCGGGCGCGTGAGCCAGGTCGAGCTGGCCCCCGACGGGAAGGTGCGGATCCTGGTCGACGTGCAGAGCAAGGACGCCAAATGGCTGCGCACCTCGAGCGTGTTCACGCTGGAGTCCAGCATCGTCGGCGAGACCCGACTGCGCGCCTTTACCGGCCTGCTGAACGACCCGCCCTTGCCGCCGGGCGCCACCCGTTCGGTGCTGCGCGGCGACGCCACCGCCGAGATCCCGCGCATCGTCGCCACCGCCAGGTCACTGCTGGAGAACCTGGAGACCATGACGGCGACCGACTCCGACATCAACGCCAGCCTGTCCAACATCAACACCCTGACCGGCCGCATGAACGGTCCCGGCGGGGTGCTGGGCGGGGTGATGGGCGGCGACGCCGAGGCGCGCAAGCTGCGCGAAGCGCTCGATCGCGTCAACTCGCTGCTGGGCAAGACCGAGCAGCGGGTCTACGGCAAGAACGGGGTGATGGACGACACCCAGGCCGCGATCCGCCAGCTGCATGTGGTGCTGCAGGACGCCAGCACCACGCTCAAGAAAGTCGATGCGGTGCTGGTCGAGGCCCAGGCGGTGGGCAAGAACGCTAGAGTCGCCACCGAAGACCTGGGCGCGCTGCGCGGCGAGGTCGACGCCAGCCTGCGCAAGGTGAACCGCCTGGTCGACGAGATCAACCGCAAGTGGCCCTTCGCCGGCAAGAACCAGGAGATCAAGCTGCCATGAGACTGTCCGCCTTCCTCGCTGTCGCATTGCTCGTAGCCTGCGCCGGCAAGCCCTTGGCACCCGACTGGCAGGCGGACGCCAAGGGCGCCCTCGACGCCTCGGTCGACGATTACCTGAAAGGACATACGCTCGCCTCGGCCTCAGAATTTCGCACGGCGCGCGCAGCCACCACCAGCACCGGCCGCGCCGACTACGTGGCCCAGGTCGAGCTGGTGCGCTGCGCCGCCCGCGTGGCCAGCCTCGACGTCGACGACTGCCCCGGGTATACCGCCCTGGCCAGTGACGCCACGCCCGAACAGCGCGCCTATGCCGACTACCTGTATGGCCGCTGGCAGGGCCTGAACGCCGCGCTGCTGCCCGAGCAACATCGGCCCGTCGTCGCCAGCGGCCAGGTCGGGGGCGTGGCCGACCCCTTGTCGCGCCTGGTGGCCGCCGGCGCGGCTTTCCAGGCCGGCCGCATCACGCCGGAGGGAATCGCCCAGGCGATCGACACCGCGTCGAACCAGGGCTGGCGCCGTCCGCTGCTGGCCTGGCTGGGGGTGCAGGCTAAGCGCGCCGAGGCGGCCGGCGACACGCAGGAAGTCGAGCGCATCCGGCGCCGCATCGCGCTGGCTTCCGGGCAAGGATAAGCGTATCCGCGACCGTCAATACCTGCGACAATGCAGATACCACATTGACGGGAGACGGACATGAATGTGCTCACCGATACCGGCAAGCGGGACATCGTCGTCGTCGGCAGCTCGACGGGCGGAATCGATGCCTTGCGCCGCCTGTTTTCACGGCTGCCGTCCGATAGCGGCGCCAGCTTCCTCGTGGTCCAGCACCTGTCCGCGCATTCCCCCAGTGAGTTCGACCGCATCCTGCAGGGGAGCACCCGCATGCGGGTTGCCTTTGCCAGCGACCGCCAGCAGCTGTTGCCGAATACGGTGACGATTGCCGCGCCCGACCGCCACCTGATGATCGAAGACGGCCGCATCAGGGTCACGCGCGGCCCCAAGGAATGCCGCGCCCGGCCTTCGGTCGACGTCCTGTTCCGCTCGGCCGCGCTGGCCTACGGGCCGCGCGTGATCGGCGTCGTCCTGACCGGTGCGCTGGACGACGGCACGGCCGGCCTGTGGCAGGTGAAAGACCGCCAGGGCCTTGCCTTCGTGCAGGACCCGGACGAGGCGGTATGCCGCTCGATGCCGGAAAGTGTGCTCGAGTACGTCGATGTCGACGGCATCGGGACCATCGAGGCGCTGGCAGCCCGGCTGTGCCGGGAAATCGGCAGCGTGGTAGCGTGGAAGGGCCCTGCGGCGCCGAGCGCGCGCCAGCAGGCGGAACACCAGGTCGGATTGGAGGGCAATGCCATGCAGGCGGGTGTCATGGAACTTGGGAAGATGTCGAAATACAGCTGCCCTGAATGCCACGGCGTGCTGGTGCAGATCGAGGACGGCAAGCTGGTGCGCTTTCGCTGCCATACCGGCCATGCCTATTCCCTGAAGTCGCTGCTGGCCGACGTGGACGACGCGATCGACAAGGGTCTGTGGGATGCGGTGCGCGCCATCGAAGAACGCATCCTGATTCTGCGCCAGCGCGCCGATATTGCCGAAGCGGCGGGCGACGCGGCAGCAGGCGCGCGCCTGCGCGCCGAGGCCGAGCGCGCCTCCAGCAAATACCAGCCGCTGCGCGAACTGGTGCTGGACAGCGGCTTTTTCGATGTCGAGGCCGACAAGTGAGCGCTGCCGCCGCTCAGGCGGCGTTCGCGGCCGGACGCAGCGCCCAGGGCAGGGTGTTGTGGATGGTGGTGGCGGCCAGCGCCGCCTGACCGGTCGCCACCGCGATCTGGTTCAGCCCGCGCGTCACGTCGCCCACGGCGAACAAGCCCGGCACCGTGGTGCGGCAGTGGTCGTCGACCAGCAGCTTGCGGCACTCGACGGTCTCGGCCCCCAGTTTGCTGGCCAGGTCGGAGCGCGCGTTCTCGCCCAGCATCGGGTAGAACACGTCGCAGAGGTAATCTTCGCCATCCTTCGTGTGCAGGACCGGCTTCATGTCCTCGCTCATGGTCACGCCCGCCAGCGGCGATTCGATCAGGCGCACCCCTGCGGCGGCCAGGCGCTGGCGCTCCTCATCGTTGAGCGTGGAGACCGGACCGCGTTCGAACAGCAGTACGTCGGCGCTGAAGGTGCGCATGAAGAGGGCGTGGCCGACCGGATTCGCGTCGGAGGTGACGACACCGATGCGCTTGTCGATCACGTCCCAGCCGTCGCACACCGGACACAGGCGCACGGCGCCGCAGCGCACCGCTTCGTCCCAGCGCTCGACCGGCATGCCGGCGTCGGCCACGCCGCTGGCCAGCAGCACGGTCATGGCGCGGATCTGGCAGGGCTCGCCCTCGGCCGGCACGTAGTCGCCGACGAAGACGCCGTCTTCCAGGCGCAGGTCGAGGATTTCGCCCGGCATGACGCTGCCGCCGTAGTTGGCGAGCTGGGCGCGCAGGTTCTCGAGCAGCTGCACTCCGTTGATGCCTTCCGGGAAGCCCGGATAGTTGTGCGAGACGGGAATCCAGGACAGGCGGCTGTTGCCCTTGTCGACCAGGGCGATGTGGCGGGTGAAGCGGCGCAGGTAGACCGCGGCCGTCAGGCCTGCCGGGCCGCCGCCGATGATGAGGGTGTCGAATACTGTGCGGGCGCAATCCATGGGGTGATTATGCGATCCGCGCTTGCGCCCGCGTATCGGCGTGCGGGCTAGCCACGGGTAAGAAGGCGCTTACAAGGACTTGCCGCCGGCGGCCTCCGGCTGCAGGGTGACATGGTCGATGCCATGCTTTTCGCGCAGCATGGCGCGCACGGCGGCCAGCACGGCCGGCCATTGCTCCAGGCTGGCGATTTCCAGGTGGCCGATGAGGGCAGGGTGGCCGGGCGACATGTCCCATACATGCAGGTCGTGCACGTCGAGCACGCCCTGCACCGCCTTCAGGTCGGCGCCGACCGCCAGGTAATCGATCTCGTGTGGCACGCCTTCCATCAGGAAGTGGTAGGACTCGCGCAGGATGCCGCTGGTCGAGCGCAGGATCAACAGGGCCACGAAGATCGACAGGATCGGGTCGACCCGCACCCAGTCGGTGACATAGATGATGGCGCCGGAAGCGATCGCCGCAAGCGAGCCGAGCAGGTCGCCCATGACGTTGACCAGCGCGGCGCGGGTGTTGATGCTCTGGTTGTCGCGCGACAGCACCCAGGCGACGAGCAGATTGATCGAGGCGCCGATCGCGGCCACCACCAGCACCACGCCGCCCTGCACGGGTTCCGGATGCAGCAGGCGCTGCACGGCTTCCCAGGCGATCCAGGCCACCAGCGCCAGCATGGCCAGGCTGTTGACGAAAGCGGCCAGCGCTTCCGCGCGCACGAAGCCGAAGGAGTGGCGGCTCGAGGGCGGCCGCTTGGCGATCGCCTGGGCCATCAGGGCCAGGGCGAGCGCGGCGGCGTCGGTCACCATGTGGCCGGCGTCCGAAATCAGGGCCAGCGAGTTGGACATGAAGCCGGTGATGACTTCGATGAGGGCGAACAGCAGGGTCAGGCCGAGCGCGACCGACAGCGCCAGCTGGCTGCGTCCCTCGATCACGTGGCTGTGCTGGGCGTCGCCATCCAGGTGGGCGTGCAGGTGTTCGGAAGCGGGTTCGACTTGTTGGCTTGACATCCCTCCAGTGTAAATCAAAGCGCCGAAGGACAGCGAGCCAGGCTCGCCAGGAAACTTTTTCCGGGACAAGCCTTGCTTATCGCCTGTGCGCTCCTTATAATGGCGGCATCGGGCGGTTAGTTCAGCTGGTTAGAATACTTGGTCGACATCCAAGGGGTCGCAGATTCGAATTCTGCACCGCCCACCAGAATACACAGCAGCACTTTGTAAGAGCGAGAAAGGCACCGACGGTTATGACACCGCGAACTACGACTATGTTGTGGGGGAATCGCTAGACGCGGTACGGTGGTCTTTTGTCCAAAGAAGCTCGACAACACTGAAGAAAACGCGCCTAGGGCGCGTTTTTTTTCGTCTCAAGCATTCGGCTTTCAATATTTTTAACTTTTAGCGGCATTGCGCCACATTGGAGAACAGCATGCTCAACGTCCGACTTCCAGATGGTTCCAGCCGTCAGTTCGACGGTCCCGTCACCGTCGCCCAGGTTGCCCAGAACATCGCGCCGAGCCTGGCCAAGGCTGCGCTCGCCGGCAAGGTCAACGGCAAGGTCGTGGACACCTCGTTCCTGATCGAGTCCGATGCCGACCTGGCCATCGTCACCGACCGCGACGCGGACGGCCTGGAAGTGATCCGCCATTCGACCGCCCACCTGCTGGCCCACGCCGTCAAGGAACTGTTCCCGGAAGCCCAGGTCACCATCGGCCCGGTCATCGAAAACGGCTTCTATTACGACTTCTCGTACAAGCGCCCGTTCACCCCGGAAGACCTGAGCGCGATCGAAAAGAAGATGGCGGAACTGGCCAAGAAAGACGATGCGGTGACCCGGAAGGTGCTGCCGCGCGACGAGGCGGTCGCCTATTTCAAATCGATCGGCGAAGACTACAAGGCCGAGATCATCGCCTCGATCCCGGCCAATGAAGACGTGTCGCTGTACTCGCAGGGCGGTTTCACCGACCTGTGCCGCGGCCCGCACGTGCCCTCGACCGGCAAGCTGAAGGTCTTCAAGCTGATGAAGCTGGCCGGCGCCTACTGGCGCGGCGATTCGAAGAACGAGATGCTGCAGCGCGTGTACGGCACCGCCTGGGCCAAGAAGGAAGACCAGGAGCAGTACCTGCACGTGCTGGAGGAAGCGGAGAAGCGCGACCACCGCAAGATCGGCAAGCAACTGGACCTGTTCCACTTCCAGGACGAAGCCCCGGGCCTGATCTTCTGGCACCCGAAGGGCTGGACCGTCTGGCAGCAGGTCGAGCAGTATATGCGCAAGAAGTACCAGGTGAACGGCTACGACGAGGTCAAGGCGCCGCAGATCCTGGACGTCACCCTGTGGCAGAAGACCGGTCACTGGGATAACTACCGCGAAAACATGTTCACCACCGATTCGGAGAACCGTTCCTACGCGCTCAAGCCGATGAACTGCCCGGGTCACGTGCAGATCTATAACTCGGGCATGAAGAGCTACCGCGACCTGCCGCTGCGCTACGGCGAGTTCGGCCAGTGCCACCGCAACGAGTCCTCGGGCGCGCTGCACGGCATCATGCGCGTGCGCGGCTTCACCCAGGACGATGGCCACATCTTCTGCACCGAAGAGCAAATCGAGGCCGAAGTGACCGCCTTCCACGCCCAGGCGATGCAGGTGTATGACGATTTCGGCTTCAATCACATCGATGTGAAGCTGGCGCTGCGCCCGGAAAACCGTATCGGTACCGACGAAGTGTGGGACGAAGCGGAAGAGGCGCTCCGTTCTGCGCTGCGCGCCTGCGGCGTGGAATGGACCGAGCTGCCGGGCGAGGGCGCCTTCTATGGCCCGAAGATCGAGTACCACCTGAAGGACAGCCTGGGCCGTCCATGGCAGGTCGGCACCATGCAGGTCGACTTCTCGATGCCGGGCCGTCTCGGCGCCGAATATGTCGCCGAGGACAACACCCGCAAGGTGCCGGTGATGCTGCACCGTGCGATCGTCGGTTCGATGGAACGTTTCATCGGCATCCTGATCGAAAACTACGCCGGCGCGCTGCCGCTGTGGCTGGCCCCGGTCCAGGTTGCTGTTTTGAACATTTCTGACGCGCAAGCAGACTACGTGAAGCAGGTCGAAGCGAAGCTGCGCGCGGCGGGACTGCGCGTTCACGCTGATTTGCGGAACGAGAAGATTACTTATAAAATTCGCGAGCATTCTGTCCAAAAACTGCCTTACATTCTGGTTGTTGGCGATAAAGAACGTGAAGCAAATACCGTGGCCGTGCGTGCCCGCGGCAATGTCGACCTCGGCGTGATGCCGGTCGACGCGCTCGTGGAGCGCCTGGTGGGCGAAGTCGCCGCCAAGGCGAAGTAAGCGCGAAGTAATCGAGAATCCGCTACACTAAGCGCCGGTCTATATTCATACTTTCAAAGGAAACAACATAGCTACTGACAAACAGCATCGCATCAACGGCGAGATCACCCATCCCGAAATGCGCCTGAACGGTGTGGAAAACGAACCGCTGGGCATCGTGAGCCTGGCGGAAGCGTTCCGCCTGGCCGAGGAAAAGAACGTCGACCTGGTCGAAATCGCGCCGAACGCGAGTCCGCCGGTTTGCCGCCTGATGGACTACGGCAAGTTCAAGTACTCCGAGCAGAAGAAGGCGCACGAAGCCAAACTGAAGCAGAAGATCATCCAGGTCAAGGAAGTCAAGTTCCGTCCGGGTACCGATGAAGGCGACTACAGCATCAAGCTGCGCAACCTCATCAAGTTCCTGGAAGACGGCGACAAGACCAAGATCACGCTGCGTTTCCGTGGCCGCGAAATGGCGCACCAGGACATCGGCATGCGCATGCTCGAGCGCCTGCGTACCGACCTGGAAGAATATGGCCAGGTCGAGCAGTTCCCGAAGCTCGAAGGTCGCCAGATGATCATGGTGGTCGCGCCGAAGAAGAAGAAATAATTCTTCGTGCCGTCAGATGAATGGGCCGGGTCCGGGTTCCAGTGCAAGCTGGGGTCTGGGCCTGGCCTGTGTTCGTTTGTGGGGACTGGACCTTCCGGCGATAATTCCCATCCGCACTGCAACAATTCCCATCAAACCTGTGCTATTATCTGCGGTTCCTGTTTTTAACAAGCAGGTTGTAGTCGGCAAGTAGTGGCGTCGGCTGCAAGACAAGTGAAAGCAGGCATCCAAGAGCGGCGTTGCCGCCACCTGCAATCCTGTCGTATAGAGGCTGCCGTTAAACCGGCAGAATACTATGCCAAAAATGAAAACCAAAAGCTCCGCGAAGAAGCGTTTTCGCGTGCGTCCGGGTGGTACCGTCAAGTCGGGTATGGCGTTCAAGCGTCACATCCTGACCAAGAAGACCACCAAAAACAAGCGTCAACTGCGCGGCACCCGTAACATCAATGCATCGGACGTGACGAGCGTCTACCGCATGATGCCTTCCGCTTAATCTCACTAATCATCTACAAAGGGAGCTACCATGCCTCGAGTAAAACGTGGGGTTACTGCACGTGCCCGTCACAAGAAGGTCCTTGAACTTGCTAAAGGCTACCGCGGCCGTCGCAGCAAGGTATTCCGTATTGCCAAGCAAGCAGTCATGCGCGCTGGCCAGTACGCCTACCGCGACCGTCGTAACAAGAAGCGCGTCTTCCGCGCCCTGTGGATCACCCGTATCAACGCAGCATCGCGTTCGCACGGCATGACCTACAGCGCCTTCATGAACGGCCTGAAGAAGTCCGGGATTGAACTGGACCGTAAAGTCCTGGCCGACATGGCTGTGCACGACAAGCCGGCATTTGCCGCGATTGTCACCGCCGCCAAGGCCAAGCTGGCTGCCTAATCAGTCAGTTAGCTAGCAAGACCAGCGCCGGGGCAACCTGGCGCAAAAAGAGCGGGGCACGGTTGCAGAACCTGTGCCCCGTTTTTGATTGTGGCTCCTGCCACCGACAAACAGGAACAGAACAAGATGCAATCGCTGGAAGATCTCGTCTCCGCCGCACAGGCTGATTTCGCAGGCGCGCCCGACGCGGCCGCGCTCGAAAACGCCAAAGCCAAATACCTGGGCAAGACCGGCCAGGTCACCGACCTGATGAAGGGCCTGGGCAAGCTCGACCCGGAACAGCGCAAGGCGCAGGGCGCCCTGATCAACGCCGCAAAAGAAAAAATCGAACAGGCCTTGAGCGCCCGCCGCGACGACCTCGCGAACGCGCAGCTGATGGCGCGCCTCAACGCAGAAAGCATTGACGTAACCCTGCCGGGCCGCGGCCGCGCCAAGGGCGGCATCCACCCGGTGATGCGCACCTGGGAACGCGTGGAGCAGATCTTCCGCTCGATCGGCTTCGACGTCGCCGACGGTCCCGAAATCGAGACCGACTGGACCAACTTCACCGCACTGAACAGCCCGGAAAACCACCCGGCCCGTTCGATGCAGGACACCTTCTACATCGAGGGCAACGACAGCACCGGCAAACCGCTGCTGCTGCGCACCCACACCAGCCCGATGCAGGTGCGCTACGCGCGCACCCATACGCCGCCGATCAAGGTGATCGCGCCGGGCCGGACCTACCGCGTCGACAGCGACGCCACCCACTCGCCAATGTTCCACCAGGTCGAAGGCCTGTGGATTGGCGAGAACATCAGCTTCGCCGACCTCAAGGGCGTGTACCTGAACTTCGTCAAGGCCTTCTTCGAGACCGACGACCTGCAGGTCCGTTTCCGTCCGTCTTACTTCCCGTTCACCGAACCGTCGGCCGAGATCGACATCGCCTTCGGCTCGGGTCCGCTGAAAGGCCGCTGGCTGGAAGTGTCGGGCGCCGGCCAGGTCCACCCAACTGTCGTACGTAATTTCGGACTGGATCCGGAACGGTTCATCGGTTTCGCGTTCGGCTCCGGCCTCGAGCGCCTGACCATGCTGCGTTACGGGATCAACGACCTGCGTCTCTTCTATGAAGGCGACCTCCGTTTCCTCAAGCAGTTTAATTAAACCTCGCTGACACCCGACGCAAGAAGAAGGCTAAAGAATATGCAATTCTCTGAAAACTGGCTCCGCTCGATGGTCGATCCGACGATGAGCTCAAGCGAGCTGTCGCACGTGCTCACCATGTCCGGCCTGGAAGTCGAGGAAGTCGAACCGGTCGCGCCGCCGTTCACCAATGTGGTGGTGGCCGAAGTCAAGGAAGTGACCAAGCACCCGGACGCCGACCGCCTGAACGTCTGCCAGGTGGACGTGGGCACCGGCACGCTCTTGAATATCGTCTGTGGCGCGCCGAACGTGCGTGCGGGCATGAAGGCGATCTGCGCCAAGGCCGGCGCCGTGCTGCCGCGGGGCGCGGACGGCAAGCCCTTCGCGATCAAGGTCGGCAAGCTGCGCGGCGTCGAGTCGCAGGGCATGATGTGCTCGGCCAAGGAACTGAAAATCTCGGAAGAGAGCAGCGGCCTGATGGAGCTGCCGCTTGATGCGCCAGTCGGCACGGATATCCGCGACTATCTCGGCCTGGACGACCTGAAGTTCACCATCAAGCTGACCCCGAACAAGGCGGACTGCCTGTCCGTGCTGGGCGTGGCGCGCGAAGTCTCGGCCCTGACCGGCACCCCGCTGCACGTGCCGACCACCAGGCAGGTCGCCGTGAATACCGACGAAAAGCTGCCGGTGAAGATCTCGGCCCCGGACCTGTGCGGCCGCTTCTCGGGTCGCATCATCCGCGGCCTGAACGCGCGCGCCGCCACCCCGGACTGGATGAAGCAGCGCCTCGAGCGCAGTGGCCAGCGTTCGGTGTCGGCCCTGGTCGACATCTCGAACTACGTGATGCTGGAAGTGGGCCGTCCTTCGCACGTGTTCGACCTGAACAAGATCCACGGTGGCCTGGATGTTCGCTGGGGCAAGAAGGGCGAGACCCTGAAGCTCCTGAACGGCAATACCATCGAGGTCGACGAGTGGGTCGGCGTGATCGCCGACGACAAGGAAATCGAATCGCTGGCCGGCATCATGGGCGGCGACTCCACTGCCGTGACGCTCGACACCACCGACATCTACCTGGAAGCGGCATTCTGGTGGCCGAACGCCATCCAGGGCCGCGCCCGCAAGTACAACTTCTCGACCGACGCGGCGCACCGCTTCGAGCGCGGCGTGGACTATGCGACCACGGTGGAACACATCGAGCGCATCACCGCGCTGATCGTCGAGATCTGCGGCACCCCTGACACCAAAGTGGGCCCGGTCGACGACCAGTCCGTGAACCTGCCGCAGCGCCAAGCCGTGAGCATGCGCACCGCGCGCGCCGCCAAGGTGATCGGCGTGCCGCTCACCGACGCCGTCGTGGCCGACATCTTCACACGCCTGCAGCTGCCGTTCACGCATTCGGACGGGGTATTCCAGGTGACCTCGCCTTCGTACCGCTTCGACATCGAGATCGAAGAAGACCTGATCGAGGAAGTCGCGCGCGTCTACGGTTTCGAGAACATCCCGGCCAATCCGCCGGTCGCCCCGAGCGCCATGCTGATCGAGCCGGAAAACACCCGCTCGCTGTTCGCGATCCGCCACCAGCTGGCCGACCTGGGCTACCAGGAAGTGGTCAACATGAGCTTCGTCGAAGCCCAGTGGGAGCAGGACTTCGCGGCGAATGCCGACCCGATCCGCCTGCAGAACCCGATCGCCAGCCAGATGAGCGTGATGCGCTCGAACCTGGTCGGCAGCCTGCTGGCCAACGTGCGCTACAACATCAACCGCAAGGCTGGCCGCGTGCGCGTGTTCGAAATCGGCGCCGTGTTCAAGCGCAATCCGGAGGTGCAAGACGCCCCGCTGGCAGTCGCCGGTTTCGAGCAGCCCAAGCGCGTCGCCGCGATCGCCTACGGTCCGTCGGTCGACGAACAGTGGGGCGAGAAGACCCGCGCGGTCGACTTCTTCGACGTCAAGGCCGACCTGGAAGCCCTGTTCGCCCCGGCCTCGCTGCGCTTCGTGAAGGGCGAGCATCCGGCCCTGCACCCGGGCCGCAGCGCCTTCGTCGAGCTCGACGGCAAGCACATCGGCTTCATCGGCGAACTGCACCCGCGCTGGCTGCAGAAATACGACCTGCCGCAGGCGCCGGTCCTGTTCGAGGTCGATGCCGAAGCCCTGCGCCAGCGCAGCGTGCCGAGTTATACCGAGATTTCCAAGTTCCCGGGCGCCACGCGCGACCTGGCGCTGGTGGTGAAGCAGGGCGTGTCGGCCCAGGAAGTGCTGGACACTTTCCATGCCGAGCTCGCTGCCAATCCTGGCGGAAAGATCGTGCAAGCCGTTGTTTTGTTTGATGAATACCGCGGCAAGGGCCTGGAGACGGATGAAAAAAGCCTTGCTTTCCGCTTTGGCTTGCAAGATACTCAATCGACGCTGCAGGACGACGCGGTGGACGCCATCATGGTGGCCGTGGCCCGTTCGGCACAAGAAAAAGTCGGCGCAAAACTGCGCGCATAAGAGCTGGACCGAGGCGCTTCATCGAGCGCCTCACACCGTTCCAAAACATCGTTTCTTGAAGGTAGGGCTTCAAAATTAATAACAACGACGTTGACTCGGCCGTATTCCAGGAAGCCCTGGCGGCCGATCTGCATCGCGCCACACAAGTCGCGCGGATGCGGAAGGAAGCAGAGAAGGAACTGCCAACCCTGACCAAGGCCGAGCTGGCCGAACTGCTGTTCGAGCAGGTCGGCCTGAACAAGCGCGAAGCCAAGGACATGGTCGAGACCTTCTTCGACGAAATCCGCAACGCGCTCGAGCGCGGCGAGGCGGTCAAGCTGTCCGGCTTCGGCAATTTCCAGTTGCGCGACAAGCCGCAGCGGCCCGGCCGCAATCCGAAAACCGGGGAAGAAATCCCCATCACGGCGCGCCGCGTCGTGACTTTCCACGCCAGCCAGAAGCTCAAGGGAATGGTCGAGGAGACTAGTCCCCCGAGTAACTCGCTGGCCCGAGCTGCCTGACTGAGTGCTAGATGAGCGAACGACCGAACAAGCCTGAACCCGTTGTGCTGCCGCCGATCCCGGCGAAGCGCTATTTCACGATTGGTGAAGTGAGCGATTTGTGCGGCGTCAAACCGCATGTGCTGCGCTACTGGGAACAGGAATTCACCCAGCTTAAACCGGTCAAACGCAGAGGTAACCGTCGCTATTACCAGCATCACGAAGTGCTGCTGATCCGCCGCATCCGCGAACTGCTCTACGAGCAGGGCTTCACCATCAGCGGGGCGCGCAACCGCCTCGACGGCCGCGGCCACGAACTGGCCAGTGCACCCGAAGCCGAGCTGCCGCCGCCGGCGCCCACTGTCGATATCGACAACATGCGGGCCCGCTTGCAAGACATTCTCGCGCTTCTGAAACACGGCACGGGCGTCGCCTGATCTCGGCCCGCCGGCATCCGCGCACCCGCGCGGCATGCCGGGACTTGCGTCGGCAGGCGAGCGCCCATATATGGCCCGCATAACTCAGCAAGTGTGTGCCTTGATGCCCCGCGCCATAGTGATAGAATGTCACTTGCGGTCATGCTGAACATGCATGCATGCCGGGGCGTCTGCACGGACCTGGCACTTTCCTGAAAAGGGAAAATTTAAGGGAAGATAATGATACGCGTTGCCATTTGTGACGATCACCAAATAGTTCGAGCAGGGTTCAAACAGATTTTCTCGTCGTCCGGCGATTTCGAAGTCGTCGCCGAAGGCGCTACCGGGCGCGAAGCCCTCGACATCGCACGCCGCGAGATCTGCGACGTGCTCCTGCTCGACATTGCCATGCCGGACCAGTCCGGCATCGATATCCTGCGCACGATCCGCCAGGGCCAGCCGAACCTGCCGGTGCTGATCCTGTCCGGCTATCCGGCGCAGCAGTACGCGCTCAATCTGTTCAAGATGGGCGCCAACGGCTACCTGAACAAGGAATGCGAAGCCGACGAGCTCAAGACCGCAGTGCGCACCGTCTACCAGGGCCGCCGCTACGTGAGCTCGACCGTGGGCGAACTGCTGGCGCAAAGCTTCGACCGCGACCCGAATACGGCGCTGCATACCGAGCTGTCGGACCGCGAGTTCCAGGTCTTCCTGCGCCTGGCGAAGGGTGCCACCGTGTCGGACATCGGCAATGCGCTGTCGCTGTCGATCAAGACCGTGTCGACCTACCGTACCCGCATCATGGAAAAAATGGGCCTGCAGTCGAACAGCGACCTGACCTATTACGCCATGAAGAACAACCTGCTCGACTGAGCATCTGCACCAACGCGCCGGCAACCGGCGCGTTTTCTTTCCGGCGGAAAACTCTTTCCAGCCAACACTTGTTTCTAAACGTTACAAAATATTCGCCGCAGTGCAACATTTGTATTGCGCGCCGCCGTAGATACGCGCACACTTGCATTTGTCGGCCACCCAGCATTCCGCGTCCACTGAGGCTGGCATCCGCGTAAGCTTCGTATCCGCACGGCCTTGAAAGCATCGTCGCGCTAACGCGACTATAATCGGCCCGGACGGCACAAGTTGCGCGAAAGGAAGCCAATGTATTTTTCTACTGCTTTCGACGGCAAGCGCTTGCGCGGCCTGCCTCTCTCCAAGACCCTGTTGTGCGTGGCCTGTGTCGTCATCCTGGTCATCAACGCGGTCTTCCTCATCCGCAATCTCGACGACCTGCGCTCGGCCAATGCCCTGCAGGCCCAGACCGCCCGCGTCACGGACGAGCTGCAGCTCCTGAACCTGCTCGTCACCGATGCCGAAAGTGGATTGCGCGGCTATTTCCTGTCCGGCTCGGAAGTCAATCTCGGCCCCCTGCATGCGGCGCCCCAGCAGATCGACAACCAGCTGCGCGCCCTCGGTGTCCTGCTGGCCGACAGTCCCTCCCAGACCAGGAACCTGGCTCAGTTGCGGAGCCTGGTGCAGCGCAAGCTCGGCCTGATGCACCAGTCGCTCGAGGTCTACCGCCAGGGCGGGCTGGTCGACATCGTCGCCATTTCCGCAGCCGCCGACGAGCGCGGCGAGATGGACGAAATCCGCCTGCAGGTCGTGATCATGACGCGCGAACAGAACGAACTGCTGGCCGCGCGCACGAACGCGTTCTACGAACAGTCGCGCCGCACGGTGCTGTTCGGCGTCGGCATCAATGCCGTCGCCATCCTCGTGATCCTGCTGTTCCACCGCCTCGTGCAGCGCAGCTTCGGCCTGCGCCTGGAAGCCGAGCGCGCCCTTCAGAGCACAAACGATAGTCTTGAGGCCATTGTTGCCGAGCGTACCGAGCAGCTGTCGGTGCTTTCGCGCCACCTGATCCGGGTGTCGGAGGAAGAAAAATCGCGCCTGGCGCGCGAGCTGCACGACGAGATGGGGGCCAACCTGACCGCCATCGGCATGGACATGACGTCCGTCAGCGAGAAACTGAAGGGCACGCATCCGGAGCTGGTGGCAATGCTGGGCCGGGCACGCAAGACCCTGGTCGACACCGTCCAGCTCAAGCGCCGCATCATCGAAAACCTGCGCCCCAGCCTGCTGGACAACATGGGGCTATCGGCGGCGCTCCAGAGTTACTGCGCCGATTACGCGCGCGTGACCGCGCTCGACTGCGACGCCCTGGTCGATGCCGAGGCCGACGAGGCCGGGCCGATGCAGGCAATCGCGCTGTTCCGCATCACCCAGGAAGCCCTGAACAATATCGCCAAGTATGCCAAGGCGCGCACCGTCATCGTCAACCTGACGCGCGAACCGGACGGCTGGGAACTGGAAATCACCGATGACGGCATCGGCATCGCGCAGGATGCAATGACCCGCTCGAAATCGCATGGGCTGCTGGGCATGCGCGAACGCGCGCTGCTGCTGGGCGGAACGCTGCATGTGGCGCGCGGCGTCAACAACGTCGGCACCTGCGTGCGCGCCTGGATTCCGGCCTCCGCGCCAGGCGGCGAGGGCAGGCCCGTTCCCGCGCAGCTGCGCGAAACCCCGGAAATGAAAACGCCGTCCCTGTTACTGGGGACGGCGTTCGAAGCGAGAAGCGGTACGGCGCCGGATGGGGCGCCGGTCAATTCTTAACGGGCCACGTCGCTCAGCAGGCGGTCGTATTCCGACTTGGCCACTTTGTAGCACTCGCCGGCGTATTCTTCCAGGCCGGCACGGTCCAGGACGGTGATGTTGCCGCGGCGGTACTGGATCAGGCCTTCGTCCTGCAGCTTGCCGGCAGCGGCGGTGATGCTTTCGCGGCGCACGCCCAGCATGATCGAGATCAGTTCCTGGGTCACTTTCAGCTCGTTGCTGGCCGAACGGTCCAGGCGGTCGAGCAGCCAGCGGCACAGCTTCTGTTCGATCGAGCTGTGGCGGCCGCCGACGGCGTTCTGGGCCATCTGGGCAAACAGGGCGTTGGTGTAGCGCATCAGGAGTTGGGGCAGGGCGCCGCCCTTGTTGAATGCGTCGCGCAGGAACTGGGTCTTGAGGCGGTAGCCGTAGCCGGCGCTCTGGACCACAGCGCTGCAGGTGGCGCGTTCACCCATGAACAGCGACACGCCGACTGCGCCTTCGTGGCCGACCACCGCGATCTCGGTGGTGGCGCCATCTTCCATCACGTACAGCAGCGACACGATTGCGGTGGTCGGAAAATACACGTATTCCAATTTGCTGCCATACTCGAACAACTCCTTGCCGAATGGCAGCGGAACGAGCTCCAGTTGCTCGAACAGGCTTTCCAGGTCTTGGCGGGGCAGGGCGCCGAGCAGTTCGTTCTGCTGGGTGCCGCTGTAGCTGACAACGGGGCGGGACGCGGCTTTCACAGTCTCACTAGTGGCTGGGATCTTGTGTTGCGCTTTGTGCATACCACCAAGTTGAGTGTTGTTCATTTTATGTCCTCTTATCTCTAACGTGCGTCGGGTGCGAATGTTTGAGGTCTTTTTTCTTTGCCTCATCGCGATGTGTGTACATTAAAGCTATAGTCCGTTGGCGAACATAAGACTGGCAGTCGCACCTGTGTAGGCTTGGCGCAGGCCATTTTGTCAGCCCAGTCCTACTAGAGAGATATCGTTTTGTCATCGCGTTTTCTTTTGTTGTGGAAACGCTTATGCCCCGAATTCGCGCATAATGTGATTTTGCATTTGCGCTGACACGACATGCCCTTGCCCTTGCTGCTGGTCGAAGACGACGCCGTGCTGGCCGACGGGCTGGTGCGCACCCTGCAGGCCCAGGACATGGGGGTGGAACTCGTCGTCGACGGGCTCGCCGCCGACGCGCGGCTGCAGGCCCAGCCCCTGCCGTTTTCCGTGATCGTGCTCGACATCGGCCTGCCCGGCATCGACGGCTTCGAGGTGCTGCGCCGCCTGCGTGCCCGGGGCGCCGCCTGCCCGGTCCTGCTCCTGACTGCGCGCGACGCCGTCGAAGACCGGGTGCGCGGCCTGGAAGCCGGCGCCGACGACTACCTGGTCAAGCCCTTCGCCAGCGCCGAACTGGTCGCGCGCATCCGCGCCCTGGCCCGGCGCGTGGCGCCGCCTCCCGCCCAGCTCGGCCTCGGCCAGCTCAGTCTCGACAGCGCGACCCGGCGCGCACGCGTGGGCGAGCGCGTGCTCGACCTATCGGCGCGCGAGTGGGGTGTGCTGGAGTACCTGCTGCAGCACGCCGGCCGCGTGGTCTCCAAACAGCAGATCATCGACGCCATCGCACCCTGGGGCGACGACCTGACCCTGAACGCGGTCGAGGTCTACGTCTCGCGCCTGCGCCTGAAGCTCGACGGCGCCGGGGTGGCGATCCGCACCATCCGCGGCTTCGGCTACCTGCTCGAAGCCGCCGCTTGAGCCCTCGTCCATGAGCAGCATCCGCCTGCGCCTGCTGAAATGGCTGGTCGCTCCCATCCTCGTGTTCAACCTGCTGGCCGCCAGCCTGACCTACCTGCTGGCCTGGACGCCGGCCCAGCTCGCCTTCGACCAGGGCTTGCTGGACGCAGCCGCCGGCCTGGCCGCGCGCCTGCGGCCGGGTAATGCTTCCACAAGTATCGAACTATCCGGCGCCGGCGGACCCGTGATCGGCGCCGCCGCCCAGGACCCCAGCTGGTTCGTGGTGCGCGATGCGGGCGGCCGGGTGCTGGCGGGCGAACCCGCCTTCCCGCGCCGCCCGGGCGCCGAGCCGGTGCGCGACGACCGCCTGCACGGCCAGCCGGTACGGGTCGCCAGCCTGCTGGTGCCGGGCCCCGGCGGCCCGGTCGAAGTAGCGGTGGCGCGCACCCTGAGCCAGCGCCAGGGGGTGAGGGCGGCCATCGTGCGCGCCCTGGTGCTGCTCGAGCTCCTGTTCAGCCTGGCCCTGGTGGGTCTGGTGTGGTTTTCGGTCGGCAATGGCCTGGCGCCGCTGGCGCGCCTGCGTGCTCGCCTGGATGCGCGCGGCAGCCACGACCTGGCGCCGCTCGACGACAACGGGATGCCGCGTGAACTGGCGCCGCTGGTCAGTGCCTTCAATGCGCTGCTGGGGCGGATCGCGGCCGGCGCCCGCGCCCAGGACGATTTTCGCGCCAATGTCGCGCACCAGCTGCGCACGCCACTGGCCGGACTGCGGCTGCAGCTGGAGTGGCTGCAGGCGCGCCACCGCGACGATCCCGAGACGGGGCGCACCGTCGACCTGCTGTTGCGCGCCAACGAACGCATGATCCGCCAGGCCAACCAGCTGCTGTCGCTGGAACGCGCCGCCCCCGACCGTTTCGAGCGCGCCCAGCTGGCGCCGCTCGACCTGGCCGACATCGTGGCCGAGGCGGTCCAGGCTTTCGTCGAGCAGGCCCTGCGCAAGGACATCGACCTCGGCTTCGAGCTGGCCAGTGTGAAGCTCATGGGCGACCGCCACATGCTGCGCGACCTGGTCGACAACCTGGTCGACAACGCGCTGCGCTACACGCCGGCGCAGGGCAGGGTCACCGTGCACTGCCAGGCCACGCCCGACGGCGCCCTGTTCGCGGTCGAGGATTCCGGGCCCGGTATCCCGCCCGAGCAGCGGGCGCAGGTGTTCCAGCGCTTCGTGCGCCTCGACCAGCACAGCAGCGGCAGCGGGCTGGGCCTGGCGATCGTGCGCGACATCGCCGACGCCCATGGCGCCGAGATTGCGCTGGACAGCGGCCCGGGCGGGCTGGGTGCGACCTTCAGCGTGCGCTTCCCGCCCGCATAAACGCGTCTCCGCGCCCTGTGCGCTTGTCAGGATTCTGTCAGGTTTTCCTCAGGGAAATGCAAGCTTCGTGGGTTATGATTCCACATGGAAACATTCCGGCAGTCCGCCGGACCCTTCGGAGACTCATCCATGAACAAGCGCCAGGCCGGTTTTTCCCTCATCGAACTCATGATCGCGGTGGTCGTCGTCGGCATCCTGACGGCCGTGGCGCTCCCGTCCTACAACAGCTACATGATGCGTGCGCGCCTGACCGAAGCTTTCAGCGGCCTGGCCGGCATCCAGCCGAAGATGGAGCAGCACTGGGCAAACACCCGCAGCTACGCCGGCTTCGACGCCGACGCCCTGGGCCTGATGCCGAGGGATTCCGAACATTTCACCTTCACCCTGACCGAAGCCAGCGCCAGCGCCTACGTGGTGACCGCCACCGGCCAGGGAAGCGCCGACGGCTTCGTGTTCACCATCGACCAGAACGGCGGCCGCGCGACCACCAGTGCGCCGGCCGACTGGGTCACCAACGACGCCTGCTGGGTCGACCGCAAGGAGGGCCAGTGCGCCGAGTAAGCGCCAGCCCGCACCCAGGCGGCTTCACGCTGGTGGAGGCGATGATCACGCTCGCCGTGTTCGCGCTGCTGCTGGCGCTCGGCGTGCCGCGCATGGTCGACTGGGTGGCTGCCACCAAAGCCGGCGCCGCCACACAGTTCTATGCCGAAGGCCTGATTCTCGCGCGCGCCAAGGCGCTGGCCCACAACAGCGCCAGCCGCCTGGTCCTGAGCCGCAACGCCGTCAGCGGCCAGTACGACTGGCAGGTCGACCTGTGCTTCCCGACGCCCGAAGAGCCGTGCAACGAAGCCGACGGCGACTGGTCGACCGTCGAGGAAGGCGTCAAGCCGGAAGACAGCGCCGGCGCGAGCTTCACTTCGGTGGCGCGCCGTGCCGACGCGCTGCCCGCTACCAGCCGCCTGGTCGTGTCCCCGGGCCCGGGCGCCGCCACCGCGGTTTATTTCACCCCGCTGGGATGGGTCGATTCGCGCGTCGGCACACGCATGATGCGCATCGACCTGGACCCGGCCGCGGGCGCAGAATCTTTCCCCGCCAGCAGCGTGGTGCTGACCCTGGCCGGCATTGCCACCCAGTGCAATCCGGATGTCGCCGACGACGATTCGCGCAGGTGCCCCGAATGAACAGACTCCCTAGTTTCCGCAGGCAAGCCCAGCAGGGCATCGCGCTGCTCGAAGCCCTGCTGGCCGCCGTGATCCTGGCGATCGGCCTGCTCGGCACCATCGGGCTCCAGGCGCGCTCGTATGCGGCCCTGTCCGACGCCGGCATGCGCGCCGAGGCCGCGATCGCCGCCGACAAGCTGCTCGGCATCATGAATACCGACCTGGGCAACCTGGAAGACTACGAGATCGCCGCCGGCGAGGAGCCGTCGGCGCGCCTGGAGCAGTGGTACGACGAGACCGCCGCCCTGATCCCCGGCGCGGCCGTGGTCATCAGCGTCACGCCGGCCGCGGGCGCGGCCCCTGCAGCGGTAGACATCGCGATCAGCTGGCGCCGCAAGGCCGACACGCCGGTCAACACCCACCGTATCACTTCCTACTTCGCGGGGTCGACATGAAGCGCCTGGGCTTGACGCGCGCGGCCGGCTTCTCGCTGGTCGAACTGATGGTCAGCGTCGTGATCGGCCTGCTGGCGGTGCTGTTCGCCACCCGCCTGATGACCGATTCCGAGCGCAACAAGCAGGCCGCGCTGGGCGGCTCCGACTCGATGCAGAACGGGATGCTCGCCATGTTTTCGATCAGCGGCGACGTCGAGGGGGCCGGCTTCGGCCTGAACGATCCGCTGATCGTCGGCTGCGACACCGTGCTGGCGGACACCGAGGGCTTCGAGATGACGGCAGCCACGCGCGACGGCGACAGTATCCATCCGCTCGCCGCGGCCGTGATCGTGCCGGGCGGCGCGGACGCTTCCGACAGCCTCACCCTGTACACCGGCAGCTCGTTCAGCGGCACGGGCACCCTGCGCATCACCACCAACTACATCGGCGGTACCCGCATCGACGTCGACCGTGTGCCCTACGGTTTCGCCAAGGGCGACGTCATCCTGGTGGCGCCCGAAAAACTGGGCGAGCAGTGCTCGCTGGCCCAGATCTCGTCCGACACGGGGGCGCTGCCGCCGCCGCCGTCCCAGCAGTATGTGATGATCGCCGGCGCCGGCAACCGCTACAACAGCGGCGCCCTCGGCGCCCACTACACGGGCGGCGCCTCGCGCATCTTCAACCTGGGGCCGACCGCCAGCCTGTCCTTCCGCACCTGGTCGGTCGAGGGCGGCTTCCTGCGCCTGCGCGCCACCGACCTGGCCGGCGCCGGCGCGGCCTCGCAGCCGGTGGCCGACAACATTGTCGCGCTCAAGGCGCAGTACGGCTTCGACACGCGGGCGGGCGACCTGTTCGCGCCCGAGCAGGGGCTGCAGCTTTCCGCCTGGTCGAGCACCATGATCGACGCCGACGGCGATGGCGTCGAGGGCGGCGCGGGCGACTACCAGCGCATCGCCGCGCTGCGCATCGCCGTGGTGGCGCGCGCCAGGAACCCGGAACGCGCCGACCCGGCCACCGGCGAATGCACGGCGACGACCGTGCCCCCGACGGTGTTTGCCGTCCAGGACGCGGTGAACACCGACGCCGAGCCGGTCGAGGTGAACGTGGAAGTCGACGGCGATCCGGTCGACTGGAAGTGCTACCGCTACCGCGTCTTCGAAACCATCGTCCCGCTGCGCAACGCGGGCTGGAGACCGACCGCATGACACGTCCACATCTCCCTCGCCAGCGGGGTATCGCGCTGCCGGTCATGCTGATCATGCTGCTGGTGCTGCTGGTCTCGAGCATCTATCTGCTCCGTTCCAGCAATTCGACCACGCTGACCGCGTCCAACCTGGCCTATGACGCCAGCCTGGCGCGTGCCGCCGATTACGGCCTGCACCAGGGATTCGCCTGGCTCAGCGACACCGCGAAGAACAACAAGATCCAGCTCGACGGCCACGTGCCGGGCGAGGGCTACCGCGCCACGCTCGACACCACCCAGACTGTGCGCTCGAGCGGATTCTGGGACGGCTCCAAGGAAATCGACGACGGCAAGGGCAACCGGATCCGCTACGTCATCCACCGCATGTGCCGCCTCGACGTGGTCTACAGCGACCCGGATAACGCATGCGTCCAGACCGCCGCCAACACCTCCACGCTTGGCAACACCGTGCGCCTCGGCGACAGCATGGCCTCGGATGCGCCCGTGTACGCGGGCGTGCCGCAACTGCACTACGTGATCACCGCGCGCATCGATGGTCCGCGCGGCGGCAATGTGATCACCCAGATGGTGGTCCTGATCGGCGCCTGAGCCGCAAACTGCATACGGAACGCGCATGAAGATCCTATCCAACCGACTCCCCGCCATCCTGGCGTTCGCCATCGCCATCGTCGTGGCCCTCGCGGCCTTGCCGGCGCGCGCCGCGCCCACCGCGATCGCCCAGCTGCCCCTGTTGAACATCACCGGCAGCGGCACGGTCAAGCCGAACCTGATGCTCTTGTACGATAACTCGGGCTCGATGACCAGCACCTTCACCCCCGACTACGTGGACGACAACATCACCTGCCGCTCGCGCGCCACGATGGCGGGCGGCACGCGCGGCTGCCGCGCCGGCGATCCGCCGTTCGCCAGTCCCGATTTCAACAAGCAGTACTACAACCCACGCGTGCGCTACAGCCCCCCGGTAAAGGCGGACGGCAGCACCTACCCGAGCCTGACCGCGAGCCAGACCAGCAACTGGACCTCGGTTACCACCGACGGTTTCGGCATCAACGATACCGACCTGCTCGGAAACAGCACCTCGCGCACCAACCTGGTGACGGGCTTCCCGGACATCCGCTGGTGCGACACCAGCAACAACAACTGCCAGGTCAACCGCAACGGCTACAACTACCCGAGCAGCAACCGCTATACCGGGCAGGTGTTCCTCGCCAATCCCTATTACTACACCATCAACGTAGCGGAATACTGCACCAACGCTGCCATGACCAACTGCCGGGCCACCGATGTCAACGCCCCGGCGCCGGCCGGCTATCCCATCCCGGCCAAGGTGCGCTGGTGCGACTCGACCGCGTTGACCAATTGCCAGGCCAAATATGTCGGCAACTTCAAGTATCCGCGCTACGGGGACATCTCGCGTCCCGCCGTCTGGTACGGCACCATTACCGTCGGCGCCTCGCCCGGCAGCACTCCGGTCAGGCTCGACGCCGTCACCGCCACGACCGAGGCCGGCACCGCGACCATCACCAACGGCCCCGTGACGGCCGCCACCGGGACCAACAGCGCCACCTTGCAGCAGGAGGCGGCCAATGCCCTGGCCGCGTCGATCATCGCCAAGACCGGCCTGGCCAACCAGTTCCTGGCCTGCGTGCGCACGCCTACCGGCGGCGGCGTGCCGGCCTGCAGCACCTACGGCATCACCCTCTCGGCCAACAACGTGGTGGCTGTGGTGCCGATCGCCTGCCCGGCGAGCACGAGCCCCAAGACGATCGGTCCGTGCTGGCTGCAGGCTGACGAAAGCCGCGCCGGCACCGTCCTGGCGCTTGACACCGGCGGCGCCTCGACCGCGCTGCTGAAGGTGAGCGGCTCGGTCAACAACAGCAAGAACCAGGTCCTGTCGCAAGTGAGCTTCGGCGGCGTCAACCTGTTTGACACCAGCCTGACCCTGACCAAGGGCTGGAGCGCCGCCTCGGTCGCGCTGGCGATCCGCAACAAGATCGGGACCCAGGGCACGGTCACCGCCTACGTCGGCGGCACCGCTGGCAGCGGCGCCATTTGCCAGGCCGCTCCGAACACCACCGTCTGCCTGGTCGATACCGGCGCCGCCTCGGGCAAGAACATCACGGTCGGCAACCTCACCAACCAGGGTAACGTCTCGTTCAGCACCACGGCCTCCGTCAGCGACGTGTTCCCGGCCACGACCAATGACCTGGGCGCCACGACCTTCGCGCGCACAGACATCGTCGCATCGCGCAACAATTATCCGAAGGCGCCGAACCGTACGGACTGTGCCGGCGCGACCTGCACCTACGCCGAGGAGATGACCAACTTCGCCAACTGGTACGGCTACTACAAGACCCGCAACCAGGCGATGAAGACAGCGGTCGGCCATGCCTTCCAGCCGATCAACGACAACTACAACGTCGGCCTGGTCTCGCTGTCGAGCGCGGCGGCCGAGGGTAGCATGACCAAGCCCAAGCCGTTCGGGGGCAACCACCGCGCGGACTGGTACAGCGCGCTGTATGCCATGGACGGCAACCAGTCGACCCCGATTCGCCAGGCGCTGCATGCGATCGGCAAGCTGTACGCGAACCAGTCGCCCTACAACTATTCGACGGACAACGCGGTGGTGCAGTTCCCCTGCCAGCAGAACTTCACCTTCGTCACCACCGACGGCTACTGGAACGGCAATGCCGCGGCCAGCGTGACCAACAACGACAACCGCGAAGACGCGTCGCGTTTCTGCCTGCGCTCCAAGGGCTGTGTCGACACCTCGGCCCAGAGCGGGAACTCGCTGGCCGACGTCTCGCTGTACTGGTACAACGGCGGCACCAATACCGGCACCACCTCGCTGCGCCCCAGCCTCGAAGACTGGAGCAGGCCGGGCCTGGTGCCGGCCGGGGCGGGGGAGAACACGCGCCTGCACATGAAGACCTATGCGCTCGGCCTGGGCGTGGACGGGGTCATGACCTATGAACCCGACTACGACGGCGCGGCCGCGCTGGGCGGTGACTTCTACAAGCTGATCACCGGTGTCACCAGCGGCTGCCCGTGGAACAACAATGGCCCCTATGTCTGGCCCGATCCGAAGACCAATGACAACAGCGGGTCCGCCGCCTACCAGTCGCGCGTCGACGATTTGTGGCACGCCGCGATCAACGGCCACGGCAAGTACTTCTCGGCCTCGGATCCGCTGCAGGTGATCGACGGCCTGCGCGAGGCGCTGGCCAACATCGAGGTCAAGGTCGGCGCGGCCGCGGCCTCGGCGACCTCGACGCCGAACATTTCGCAGTTCGACAACGACATCTTCTCCGCCACCTTTACCACCGTGAAATGGCACGGCCAGCTCACCAAGCGCAAGATCGACACGGTCACCGGCGTGGTCGGCAACACCGACATCTGGAACTCGTCGATGCGGCTCGGGCGCAAGGTGGTGGATACCACCGACCCCGAGGTCGCCGTCGATCGCCGCATCCTGATGCTGGACCTGTCCACGGGCGGGCTCAAGAACTTCGACTACACGCTGATGAGCGACGTCGAAAAAGCCTGGTTCGACAACAAGTGCGGCGCGCTGTCGCAGTGCGCCAACCTGTCGGCCGGCAACCGCGCCATCGTCAATGCGGGCGCCAATATCGTCGACTGGCTGCGCGGCCGCCAGCTGTATGCCAACGACACCGTGCTGCGCGCCTATTCGCGCACCGAGACCATCCCGCAGGGAATGAGCACGACCTTGCCGATCGTCCTCGGCGACATCGCGTCGGCCAAGCCGGCCTTCATGCGCGACCCGCGCAAGAGCTACCAGCGCGACGGCTACAACGCCTACAAGGTGGCGCAGGCGGACCGCGCCGCCACCGTGTTTGCCGCCGCCAACGACGGCATGCTGCACGCCTTCGACGCCGCCAACGGCGACGAACTGTGGGCCTACGTGCCGCGCATCACGATGAAGAAGCTGCACGTGCAGGCCAGCGTCTCGTACGGCACCAATCACCAGTACACCGTGGACGGCTCGCCGGAAGTGGGCGACGTCATGATCGGCGGCAGCTGGCGCACCGTGCTGGTGGCGGGCTTGAACGCCGGCGGACGCGGCTACTATGCGCTCGACGTCACCGACCCCGACGCGCCGCGCGCGCTGTGGGAACTGTGCGCGGACGCCAGCGTGTGCAGCGGCGACAAGCTCGAAACGGAGATCGGCCTGAGCTTCGGCAACCCGCAGTTCGGCACCTGGAAGGACAGCGACGGCGTGGAAAAGTGGGTCGTGTTCCTGACCTCGGGCTACAACAATATCCCGGGTGCGGACGGCGTCAATGCGGGCGGCGGCGAAGGCTGGCTGTTCGTGGTGGATATCGCCACCGGCAGGGTCCTGAAGCGCATCTCGACCGGTAGCGGCAGCACCGCGACCCCGTCCGGGCTGGCCAAGATCACCGCCATTACCAGCAATCCGACCACCGATCCGCTGGTCACCTATGTCTACGGCGGCGACAACCTGGGCCAGATGTGGCGCTTCGACTTTACCGTTCCCGGCCAGGTGAGCAAGCTGAAGATGGGCGACGCCGGCAGCAACCAGCCGATCACGACCCGTCCCGACGTGGCGCTTTGCCGGGTCGACGCCACCGCGGAAGACGGCACCGTCACGCCCGGGACCCAGCGCGTGGTGGCCTTTGGTACCGGCCGCCTGCTCGACATCACCGACGTCGGCAGCACCGCGGTGCAGTCGGCCTATGTCCTGAAGGACAGCGGTACGGCGATCGGCGCCGACGCCTGGCGCGGTGCGGGCATGTCGAGGCGGACGCTGACCAAGATCGAGGGCGCCGGGGGCGACACCTATACGATCGCGGGCGGGGAAGTCAACCTGGCCAGCCAGGCCGGCTGGTACGTCGACTTCGACCGCGACAGCGGCGAGCGGGTCAACCTCGACCCGAAGATCGTGCTGGGCACGCTGACCGTGGTAACCAACCTGCCGAGTTCCTCGTCGGCCTGCTCGGTCGGGGGCACCAGTAACATCTATGAACTCGACGTGTGCACGGCGCGCCCGGTGCGCGAGGTCGCCGGCTCGACCCTGTCGAACAACTCGGCGGTGGTCGGCTTCATCAACATCGGCCTGCCGAACGGCGAAACCAAGACCATCGCCACCACCGCCGACGGCAAGACCGTCACCAAGGATCACAATCCGGCGTCGACCATGCCGACCCGCCGCGCCGGCTGGCGCCGCGTGCGCGAGTGAGTTGACAGTCGCGTAACACCAGTCGAGGGGCCGCCGCGCGCGGCCCCTTGCACATTCTCCACACGGCGCGTCGCGGAATCGGTAAAATCGAGGGTTTTCTTACCAAGGGCCGCTTTGCAAGGCTCGACTATGGCCAACGACACCGAATTCACCGCCGACGACAGCGCCAGCGCCGCCGAAGGCACCACGAGCCGCCAGGCCGGCCACGTGACGCGCGAAGTCGCGCGCCGCCGCACCTTCGGCATCATTTCCCACCCGGACGCGGGTAAGACCACCCTGACCGAGAAGCTGCTGCTGTTCTCGGGCGCGATCCAGCTCGCCGGTACCGTCAAGGGCCGCAAGAGCGGCCGCCATGCGACCTCGGACTGGATGGACATCGAGAAGCAGCGCGGGATTTCGGTCGCATCCTCGGTGATGCAGTTCGAATTCCGCGAGCACGTCATCAACCTGCTCGACACCCCGGGCCACCAGGACTTCTCGGAAGACACCTACCGCGTGCTGACGGCAGTGGACTCGGCCCTGATGGTGATCGACGCGGCCAAGGGCGTGGAAGAGCAGACCATCAAGCTGCTCGACGTCTGCCGCATGCGCGACACCCCGATCGTCACCTTCATGAACAAGATGGACCGCGAGACCCGCGATCCGCTCGAACTGCTGGACGAGGTCGAGTCGGTGCTGAAGATCGAGTGCGCGCCGGTGACCTGGCCGATCGGCATGGGCAAGAACTTCCGCGGTGTGTACCACCTGCTGAAGGACGAGATCATGCTGTTCAAGGCGGGCGAAGAGAAGGCCGACGGCGCCTTCGAGATCGTCAAGGGCATCGACAACCCGAAGCTGGCCGAGATGTTCCCGCTCGAGATCGAGCAGCTCAAGATGGAAGTGGAGCTGGTCCACGGCGCTTCGCACGTGTTCGACATCGAGCGCTTCCTGTCGGGCGTGCAGACGCCGGTGTTCTTCGGCTCGGCGATCAACAACTTCGGCGTGCGCGAGATCCTGTCGGCCCTGGTCGACTGGGCGCCGGCGCCGCGCGAACGCGACGCCACCGTGCGCGCGGTCGAGCCGACCGAGGCCAAGTTCTCCGGCTTCGTCTTCAAGATCCAGGCCAACATGGACCCGGCCCACCGCGACCGCATCGCCTTCCTGCGCGTGTGCTCGGGACGTTTCGAGAAGGGCATGAAGGTCAAGCACCTGCGCCTCGGCCGCGAAGTGAAGCTGTCGTCCGTCGTGACCTTCATGGCGTCCAGCCGCGAACAGGTGGAAGAAGCCTACGCCGGCGACATCATCGGCCTGCCGAACCACGGCAACATGCAGATCGGCGACAGCTTCACCGAAGGCGAGATGCTGACCTTCACCGGCATTCCGTACTTCGCGCCGGAGCTGTTCCGCACGGTGCGCATCCGGAATCCGTTAAAAGTAAAACAGCTGCACAAGGGCTTGCAGCAGCTGGGCGAAGAGGGCGCGGTGCAGGTGTTCAAGCCGGTGCTGGGTTCGGACCTGATCCTGGGCGCGGTCGGCGTGCTGCAGTTCGAAGTGGTCGCGAGCCGCCTGCTGAACGAGTACGGCGTCGACGCCGTGTTCGAAAGCAGCAGCATCTCGAGCGCGCGCTGGGTGTCGAGCGAGGACAAGAAGGCCTTGTCCGACTTCGAGAACCAGCTCGGCCACCAGGTCGCCTACGATGCGGCCGGCAACCTGGCCTTCCTGGCGACTTCCGGTGTCAACCTGCGCCTGACCCAGGAACGCTGGCCCAAGCTGACCTTCCACGCGACCCGCGAGCACGCGGCCAAGCTGGGCTGACCGGCTTCACGCGCCGGCTAGCCGGCCGGCGCGTTCCTGATCTCCTTCACCACCTGGGTGCGCCCGCCTGCGCGCAGCTGCACCGGCAGCCAGCCCTGTTGCGGCGCCAGCCATATCTCCAACTGAAGCTTGCCCTGGCGCGCCAGGTGCAGCGTATCGAGCTCGCCCAGCGGCGTCGCGATGCGTTCCTGACCGATGACCTGGTAGCGCTCCACCGTGGCGGCATCCGCACGGCCGACGTAGATCTCGACCGCCTCCTGCAGCTGGTCCGGGTCGGCCAGGCCGATCCCGGCCAGTTGCATCAGCATCGTGGCGCCGTCCTGGCTGCCGGGCAGGTCCTGGGCGCTGCGTCCCAGGCTCTCGAACACGATGACGCGCCGTTCGCGGTCGAAGGCGACCGAGGCGCTGCCGGCGCCCCAGCTATGCCTATGGCGCCGGCTCCGTCAGGCGCACCGCCAGCGGCGCCGCGCCGGATAGGGGAGGCGGCACAGCCATGTACCTGTCGATCCAGGCGATCACCGCCAGGTGCAGCAGCAGGGACAGCGCGCATAAGCCCAGCAGGCGCGTGCTGATGGTGGTTCCGTTCCTCATCCCGCTAGTGTAACCGCGCGGGAGCTTGCTGCGCGAGTCAGAAACCGATGCCGACGCTGCCCCGTACGCCGCTGGCGTTGGAAGCGCGGCCGAAAGGGGTGGCGCTGCCGTTCGACCGGACTTCGCCACTGACCGTGGTACGGTCATTCAGTTTGTACCTGGCGCCGATCGCGCCATACGGTCCGCTGCCCGTTTCCTTGCCGATGTCCGCGCCGCGGCCCGCGGCGATGGCCTGGGCCCGTTGCGGCGACATGAAGCTGTCGTTCTTCACTATGCTGTGCGCGACCCCGACCTTGCCGTAGGCGCTCAGGCGCTCGATGACAGGGATGCTGAGCTTCGCCGCCGCATAGGTGGTGTGGCTCTTGGCCAGCAGGTCGCCCGCCGCCACCGCCGCCTCGGCCGGGCCCGACCCGAAGGTGTCGATCCTGTGGAAGCCTTCGTCCGCCAGGAATGAAAAGCCTGTCTCGAGCGCCAGGTACTTGTTGAGCTTCACGCCGAGCACCAGGCGCGGATCGGTGCGGAAGCCCTGGAATACCTTGTCGTTCGGGTTGGCGCTCTCGTTGCCGCCATACACAGGGGAATAGCGCTTGAAGCCTTCCGCCAGAGGCCCGAAGCGATTTCCCGATTCGGCTTCCAGGCGCGATGACGGCACGTCGACGAGTTGCGCCTGTGCGCCGCCCGCGCAGAGCAGGATTGCAGTGAAAAGCATGCCCCTGGCATTCATGCGTGTTTCCTCATACAAGTTGTTCAGCTCACCGCGGAGGATACAAGATACCAGACAAGCAACTGTGGCAAATTGGTAAGCGTCTGTTTCACAGGTGCATATGTCGGAGGGGCTGGACGGTGATCTGCGCCAGCGCAAATTGCGCCGGGTTCGAACCGCGTAGATTCAATGAATGCGTATGGGAAATTGAATGCTTGTGATGCGTTTTTGAACAGGGAGGCAGCATGCAGTTCCAACCGAATCCATCCCATCCCGCCTCGTCGCCACGGAACGCCTGAGCCATGCTGTCGCGCCTGAAAATCGGTCCCAAGCTGCTGCTCGCGCCCGGCGTGGTCCTGCTGCTCCTGATCCTGCTGTCGAGCGGCGCGTACTATGCGATGGTGCGCCAGCACCAGTCGCTGCAGACCATCGTCGGTCCGCGCGCGGTGCAGATGCGCAGCGCCACCGAACTGGTGGCCCAGGCCCAGCGCGTGCATGCCGATACCTACAAGCTGCTCACCTGGCTCGGCAGCAGCTTCTCGCGCACGCGCATCGACCTCCTGATCGCGGACATCCACCGCCAGCACGGGGCGATCGAACGCGCCTTCGGCGAACTGGTGCGCCAGACCACGGCCGACAGCGAGGAGCGCCGCCACGTCGAGGGCGCGGCCCTGGCACACCGCCGCTACGTGCGCGCCGCGCGCGAAGTCGTCGAGCTGGCGCATGCCGACCAGACCATCGGCGCGAATGCCATGATCAAGCCAGAAGCCGCATTCACCGTGCTGGTGCAGCGCATGGCCATGCTGGCACGGCTCGAGCGCCAGCTGTCCGAAGAGGCGTCCGGCAGCGCCGCCGCCGATTTTCGCCTGACGGCCGGCCTGATGCCCTTCGTGGTGCTGCTCGCGGTCGGGGTCTCGCTGGCGATCACGGTGGCCGTGCGGCGCGTGCTGCTGCGCGAGATCCGCGGCATCGGCGCCGCCGCCATGGGGCTGGCCAGCGGCGACCTGACCGTCGGCGAGCGGGTCTATGGCAACGACGAGATCGGGGAGACCTCGCGCGCCCTCGACGCCGGTATCCGCAACCTGAACGGCACCCTGCGTAGCGTGATGGAGTCGGCGCGCAGCATCGGGACGGCCTCGCGCGACATCACGCTCGGCAACCTGAGCATGCACAGCCGCGCGGTGTTCCGCAGCCGTTCGCTGGAAGACACGGCCGCCAGCATGCAGAAGCTGGCTGAAACCGTCACCGTCACCGCCACCGGCGCACTGGCCGCGAACCGGCTGGCGCAGGAAGCATCGAACAGTGCGCGCGAGGGCGGCCAGACCGTCGAGCGCATGGCGGCGACCCTGGCGCGAGTAAAGGATGGCGCGGCGCGCGCGGCCGAAGTGGCCGCGGCGATCGACGCCTTTGCCTGCGAAGCCGGCACGCTGGCCCTGAATGCGGCGCTGGCGTCTGCGCGCGACAGCGGCGAGGGGGCGGAATTTGCCACTGCTGCCGGTGAGGTGAGGGCGCTGGCCCAGCAGGCATCCGGCGCCGCGCGCGAACTGCGTGAACTGGCGGCGGCGACCGTCGCCGAGATCGAGGGCTGCGCCGAATGGGCGGCCCAGGCCGGGGCCAGCATCCTGGACGCGGCCGGCGCGGCGCGCGCCATGGAAGATGTTGCCAGCCGCATCGGCAGCGCCAGCGCCGGACAGGCCGGCAGCCTGGCCGGCGTCAACCAGGCGATCGTGCGGATGGACGAGGTGACCACGCAGAACTGCGCGCTGGTCGAGGAAGCCGCAGCGGCTGCGCGCAGCCTGCAGATGCAGGCGCTGGCGCTGTCGCGCACGGTGGCCGCGTTCCAGCTGGGCGAGCCGGAGGCGCCGCCTTTAGTGGAGAGGCCGGCCCTGAAAGAAACCGGCGTTACCGGTGACCTGCCCCGGGAACGCCGCCGCCACGAGCGCTCTCACTTGAGGCTTGCATCAAGCCGAAAATGATCTTGACTGCCACGAATGGCAAATTCAACCCGAAGCTGCCGTTCACCAAAAGACAGACGAGTGGCTCAACAAGAAAGTTCAATGCTGAGATTGGGCCAGACGAGCTGCCATCTCTTCGTATGAATGCGATTCGCATAGATCGAGCGCTTCTCTGCCATGAAACGCTCGGTCGGGCGGACCACCAAAGCAAACAGATCATCTAAGCCGAATGGCGCACTGACTTCGAGCTGCCCCTCAGCATTCAGTCGAATCCCCACAGCAGTGGCCGTTTCTGGCCAATGTTTCATCGCATCGTCAGCAGAACGATAGGGGCGGTCAGCGTTACGCTCATGCATCCTCGCCTGATTTTTTACTGACCATCTCAGCGTGTTATCCCGTCCCCGCAACGTCGCCTCCACTATTGCATCGCGCGCTGCTGTTGCCTGTAGCGGGTCGTACCAAATCACATCGATATCCTGAGAGTAAAGAGTCGGCTCGCGCTGATGCATGAAGTCCCAGACACAGTTCCGGACAAACCCTGCCGCAACCCAGCAATCGGGGAGATCCAACTCCCTGACAAGCCGAAGAACACGCATCCGCTCGGGATCTGACGCGATGAGTGATTGCAGCTGATTGAGAAATTCCATGATTGTTGTTCGATACGACGTGACAGCCAGGCACTTGTTCATGCGTCCGCAGTGGCCGATAGCGGGCGAAAAGCATGGCTCAGTGTAACGGGATGTTCGTGTAGTGGCATAAAAAAGGCGACCCATGGGGCCGCCTTACGAATGCATAAAAATCCTGGAATCTTTATTCGTAATCGCTGATCGGCGCGCAACCGCAGAAGAGGTTACGGTCACCGTACACGTTGTCCGCACGGCCGACCGGCGGCCAGTACTTCTTCTTGCGCAGCGACGCGACCGGGAAGGCCGCCACTTCACGCGAATAGGTATGCTGCCAATCGTCGGCGGTCACCACTTCGGCGGTGTGCGGGGCGCCCTTGAGCGGGTTGTCCATCTTGTCGTACTCGCCGCGCTCGACCTTCACGATCTCGGCGTGGATGGTGATCATCGCTTCGATGAAGCGATCCAGCTCGGCCTTCGATTCCGACTCGGTCGGCTCGATCATGAGGGTGCCCGGCACCGGGAAGCTCATGGTCGGCGCGTGGAAGCCGAAGTCCATCAGGCGCTTGGCCACGTCTTCGTTCGAGATGCCGGTCTTGTCCTGCAGCGGGCGCAGGTCGATGATGCACTCGTGCGCGACCAGGCCGTCGTGGCCGGTGTACAGCACCGGGTAGTGCGGGGCCAGGCGGCGCGCGATGTAGTTGGCGTTCAGGATCGCCACTTCGGTCGCCGCGGTCAGGCCCGATGCGCCCATCATCGCGATGTACATCCACGAGATCGGCAGGATCGAGGCCGAGCCGTAGGCCGCCGCGCTCACCGCGCCAATGCCCGCTTCGTTGCGCACGTAGCCGGTCGACAGCTGGTTCGGCAGGAACGGAGCCAGGTGGGCGCCGACGCCGATCGGACCGACACCCGGGCCGCCGCCGCCGTGCGGGATGCAGAAGGTCTTGTGCAGGTTCAGGTGGCTGACGTCGCCGCCGAAGGCGCCCGGTGCTGCCACGCCGACCATCGCGTTCATGTTGGCGCCGTCGACATACACCTGGCCGCCGTGCTGGTGCACGACCTCGCACAGTTCACGGATGCCTTCCTCGAACACGCCGTGGGTCGACGGGTAGGTGACCATGACGCAGGCCAGGTCCTTGCTGTACTGCTCGGCCTTGGCCTTCAGGTCGGCCAGGTCGACGTTGCCGTTCTCGTCGCAGGCGGTGACCACCACCTTCATGCCGACCATGCTGGCCGACGCCGGGTTGGTGCCGTGCGCCGACGATGGAATCAGGCAGATGTTGCGGTGGCCTTCGCCCCGCGCCTGGTGGTACTTCTGGATCACCAGCAGGCCCGCGTACTCGCCCTGCGAGCCGGCGTTCGGCTGCAGCGAGATGGCGGCGTAGCCGGTGGCGGCGCACAGCATGGCTTCCAGCTGGCCGATCATTTCGCGGTAGCCGACGGTCTGGTCGTCGGGTGCGAACGGGTGGACGTTCGAGAACTCGGGCCAGGTGACCGGGATCATCTCCGAGGTCGCGTTCAGCTTCATGGTGCACGAACCCAGCGGGATCATGGTGCGGTCCAGCGCCAGGTCCTTGTCCGCCAGCGAACGCAGGTAGCGCAGCATCTCGTGCTCGGCGTGGTAGCGGTTGAAGGTCGGGTGGGTCAGGTAGGCGCTGGTGCGCGCAAGGCCGGCCGGGTAGGCGGCCTGGGCGTCGCTGTCGAGCGAGTCGATGTCGACCGACTGGCCGTTGCCGAAGATGGCAAACAGGCTGGCGAGGTCCTCGCGGGTGGTGGTTTCGTCCAGCGACACGCCCACGTGCCCGTCGTCGATGCGGCGCAGGTTGAGGCCGGCCGCTTCGGCGGCGGCGTGCAGTGCGGCTGCGTCGCCCTTGATGGTCAGGGTGTCGAACCAGGTGGTGTTGAGCACGTCCACGCCGAGCGACTTCAGGCCGGTGGCGAGGATGGTGGTCTGGCGGTGCACGCGGTCGGCGATGCGCTTGAGGCCTTGCGGGCCGTGGTAGACCGCGTACATGCCGGCCATCACGGCCAGCAGCACCTGGGCGGTACAGATGTTCGAGGTCGCCTTTTCGCGGCGGATGTGCTGTTCGCGGGTCTGCAGGGCCAGGCGGTAGGCCTGGTTGCCCTGGGCGTCCACGGTCACGCCGACCAGGCGGCCGGCCATGCTGCGCTTGAATTCGTCGCGGGTGGCCAGGTAGCCGGCGTGCGGGCCGCCGAAACCGAGCGGCACGCCGAAGCGCTGGCTGTTACCGACGACCACGTCGGCGCCCCAGGTGCCCGGCGCTTCCAGGACGGTGAGGGCCAGCAGGTCGGCGGCCACCACGACCATGGCGCCGGCGGCGTGCAGGTGCTCCACGGCGGCGCGATAGTCGCGCACTTCGCCGTTCACGCCCGGGTACTGCAGCAGCACGCCGAAGCAGGTCTCTTCCAGCTTCTCGATTTCGCCGGCCGGGACCACGCGCACTTCGACGCCGATCGGTTCGGCGCGGGTGCGCACCACTTCCAGGGTCTGCGGCAGCACGTCGTCGGCCACGTAGAACACTTTCGAGGCCGACTTGCCGACGCGCTGCAGCAGGGTCATGGCTTCGGCGGCGGCGGTGCCTTCGTCCAGCATCGACGAGTTGGCGATGCCCATGCCGGTGAGGTCGGTGATCATCTGCTGGAAGTTCAGGATCGCTTCCAGGCGGCCCTGCGAGATCTCCGGCTGGTACGGGGTGTAGGCGGTGTACCAGGCCGGGTTTTCGAAGATGTTGCGCAGGATGACCTTCGGGGTATGGGTGCCGTAGTAGCCCTGGCCGATCATCGACTTCATGACCTTGTTCTTCGAGGCGAGCGCCTTCAGGGTCGCCAGCGCGTCTTCCTCGCTGCGCGGTTCGACGAACTGGCCGAGGTCCATCGTGTCCTTGCGGCGGATGTTCGCGGGCACGACCGCGTCGATCAGGGCGGCGCGCGAGGCGTAGCCCAGGGTCGACAGCATGGCTGCCTGTTCGGATTCGGACGGGCCGATGTGGCGCGGGATGAAGGAGTCGCGCGCTTCGAGTTGGGTAAGGCTGGAGCGGGTCATGGTCAATTCAGGAGACAGGAAGATCGGGAGGGAATCCGCCAGATCGGGGCGGAACCGTCAAACAAAAGGTGCGCCCGCAGGCGCACCGTCATTCAATTCCGGTTCAGTTGCCGGTGGTCTTGCCGTAGGCGTCGGCGTCCATCAGCTTGTCGTAGTCGCCGGCGTCGCTTGGGGCCAGCTTGAACAGCCAGGCGCCATAGGCGTCCTGGTTGATCGAGTCCGGAGCGTCGGCGACCGGCTGGTTGACGGCGGTGACGGTGCCCGCCACCGGTGCGTAAATGTCGCTGGCGGCCTTGACCGACTCGACCACCGCGGCGTCGGCGCCGGCGGTGAATGCCTTGCCGACCTGCGGCAGCTCGACGAACACGATGTCGCCCAGTGCGTCCTGTGCGTACTCAGTGATGCCGACGGTCAGGCTGCCGTCAGCTTCGCGACGGACCCACTCGTGGGACTCGGTGTATTTCAGGTCGGTTGGAATGTTCATGTAAAGGCTCCGGTTGGGTGAGGCGGGTAGTATAAACGTTTGTTCTAGGTATTCTGTATCAGCTTGCGAGAACCTTGCCGTTGCGCACGAACGGCAGCTTCACCACGCTGGCAGCCAGTTTCTTGTCGCGGATTTCGACGTGCACGGTGTCGCCGATGGCCACGTCCAGCGGCACGCGCGCCAGGGCGATCGCCTGCTGCATGCTCGGGCTGAAGGTGCCGCTGGTGATTTCACCGACATTGCCGGACGCGCTGATCACCTTCTGGTGGGCGCGCAGGATGCCGCCTTTTTCGCGCAGGATCAGGCCGACGAAGTTGGCCTGCTGGCCCTTGGCCTGCAGTGCCGCCTTGCCGATGAAGTCGCGCTCCGACACCAGGTCGATGGTCCAGCCCAGGCCGGCGTCCAGCGGGTTGACGGTATCGTCCATGTCCTGGCCGTACAGGTTCATGCCGGCTTCCAGGCGCAGGGTGTCGCGCGCGCCCAGGCCGGCGGGCTTGATGCCGGCGGCGGCGAAAGCGTTCCACAGTGCTTCCACCTGCGAGCTTGATACGCCGATCTCGAAGCCGTCTTCGCCGGTGTAGCCAGTGCGGGCCACCATCACTTCGCCGAACTGGGTATCCGGGACGATCACGACGTTGAAGGGTTTCAGCGGCTCGGAGGCGGCCTGGGTCGTCGGCAGCACCTGCCACACCTTGGCGCGGGCGTTCGGGCCCTGCACCGCGATCAGCGCGATCGGATCATTGCCATCGCGGCGCTGGGTGATGCTGACGCCCGAGCCGGTGGCCGCGTTCTGCTGGCTCATCCAGGCCACGTCCTTCTCGGCGGTGCCGGCATTGACCACCAGGCGGAACCAGTCTTCCGCAAAGTAGTACACGATCAGGTCGTCGATCACGCCGCCTTCGGGATTCAGCATGGCCGAGTACAGGGCCTTGCCCGGCACCTGCAGCTTGTCGACGTTGTTGGCCAGCAGGCCTGCTAGGTATGAACGGACATTCGCGCCCTTCAGGTCCACCACGCACATGTGCGAGACGTCGAACATGCCGGCGTCGGTACGCACGGCGTTGTGCTCTTCGATCTGGGAACCGTAGTTGACCGGCATGTCCCAACCGCCGAAGTCGACCATCTTGGCTCCGAGGGAGCGGTGTGCGGAATTGAGCGGGGTCGCTTTGAGCGTCATGGAATCCTCGGGCAGTGAATAGGGGTGCGTGACACCTTGCGGGTGCCTGTATCCCCTCTGTCCTTGGTACCTGAGAGATAGCAGCGAGCGCTGCCTGCCCCTTCGGTGGGCTCCGTGTGTGCGGAGCCGCTCTCCAGAGTGTGAGCCGGCCGCGCCTTGCGCTGCCGCTCCCTGACCAGTCCGTTTGCCTGAGAGTTTGTGGGTAGTGCCCCTTCGGCGGCAGGTGTTCCTGCGCTCTCCCGGTCAAGACTGCGGAGGATATGTCAGCATTGGTTCGGTGTCAACCAAAGAGGGGTCTGCTGATAGAGAGATTGGCGATTTCCAAAAAGAATTGCCGCGCACTATTGGTGCGCCCCCGTAAGGGCCTGTGGGCGTGTTTTGCTACACTTATTCCACACACTTTGCAGTGGGAAAAACTATGAGCGAAGACAAAGCACAGCAAGTCAAGGAAGCATGGTTCACGCTGTCAGGCGACGTCAACAGCGATATGGTGCACCGCATGTTCGAGGCGGTGTCGATGATGACCGAGGACGGCATCGAGACGGCCCACGTGCTGGTGCAGTCGAACGGCGGCTACGTCAGCGATGGCCTGTGCCTGTACAACTTCATGGCCAACTCGCCGATCAAATTCGTCATGTACAACGGCGGGGCGGTGGCTTCGATCGCGGTGATCCTGTACCTGGCGGGCAGCGAGCGCTATTGCAGCGAGACGGCGCGCTTCATGGTGCACAAGTCGCACGCGACCGCGTCGCCGGGTTCGCGGCCGGATGCCCTGAACATCATCGTCGAAGGCCTGCGCGCCGACGACGCGCGCACCGAGTCGATCCTGCGCAAATGCATCGAGCTGACCCCCGAGCAGTGGGCGATCCACCAGTATTCGGACCTGCACCTGAACTCGCGCGATGCGAAGACTGCCGGCCTGGTCAACGACATCCGCGACTTCCGTCCGCCCAGGGGCGGCATGCTGCGCAATATATAAAAAAAGCCCATCGCGCACTGCGATGGGCTGGCGACACAAGCTGCCGGCGGCAGGGCGGGCCTGCCGGCGGGTCAGCGCTTCTTGTCGTTCTTGTGGCTCTGGCGTCCGGCTTCGGCGTGCTGTTCAGGGGTGCCGCCGCGGGTGCCGCCGCTGCCACCCGAGCGCGAACCCGAGCCCGAACCCGACTGCTTGCTGCCACCCTGGCGGCCGGCTTCGGCGTGCTGCTGCGAGCTGCCGCCTTGCTTCGATTTACCTTGATTCGAGGCCATCATCATTTCCTTTCACTGTGGGGAAAAATGCCCTGTTGCCGAGCCGCGGAGCGTTACCGCGGCATGTCCGGTCGACCCATCATGCTGCCCGTATTGCTGAATCGGAATCAGACCGTGGCGTGATCCAGTGTAGGACGGTAACCGACATTCTCAAGGAAAGATTACCAAGAATGTGGCGCCAAGCGCTACAGTATGGCGCTATATGCATTATTTCCTATTGCCATATGGAAATAATGTGGCACAATAAAACGATCAACCCCGTTCTCCTTCGATGGCCGTGAATTCTGCCCAGACACCTGCTGTCCGCAAGGCCGCCGCCGCGCAAGCTGCGACGCTGGACGAACTCGTCGCGCACGCCAGCCGCCAGGCTGCGGACGGCCTGATGGACATGGTCACCCGCATGAGCGCCGTCCTGCTGGACCTGACCAGCGCCGGCCCCGACCCGCAGGAGGCGGTGCGGCGCATCCGCTCCGGCAACCTGCTTAAGGACAACGCCTATGCCTTCGTGCATCTGGCCACGACTGCCATCGAACTGGCGCTGCGCAAGGAGGTAGCGCGGCTGGCGCCCGCCGCGAAACCCCAAGCGGCCAGCCCTCTGACCCTGAGCCTTGTGCCGCTGGAAGAGATGGACCAGCAGCTGGCCTTTGCCGCCATCAGCCGGCCCTTCGACATCCAGCAGTCCGAACGCCTGGCCAGCCTGGGCGTGCGCCTTGGCGTCCTGCTCGGGCGCGAGCTGGTGCGCGCCAACCATAATCCCTTCCGTCCCGAAGTCTTCCTGCGGGGGCTTCAGGAGGCCTGGCACGAGTTCGAGCCCGACGAGGCCTCGCACGGCCTGATCCTGCCGCTGCTGCGCCCGTCCGTCGTGTTCGAGCTCGGCCCCATCCTCGATGCCCTGGCCGACAAACTCAAGCCGGTGCGCGCCCGCGAAGAGCGTTTCGCCAAGACCGACGACAGCGCGCGCGCCCGTGCCGCGCGGGCGCGGCGCGATGCCGCCGTCTCGCAGCAGCTGCGCCAGCTGTTCGGCGCTTCCGAGGCCCCGGTGGGCGCGGAGCTCGCTATCCCCATGATTCCGAACCTGCCGCAAGGCAGCGGCGGCTGGCGTCCGAGCGCGGCGGCCGGATTTGCCGGCGCTTCCGCCGCCGGCCCGGCGCCAGGAGCGCCGGCGCCGATGGCCCGCGCGGCCGCTGGGGCGCCGCTGGCCGAGGTGCTGGAGACGCTGGCCGGCAACGCGCCCCAGGCCACGGCGCACGAAGTGTTCTATCTGCCGCGCCTGAAACAGAGCCTGCCGCAGGGCAGCCTGTCGCGCGGCGACGAAACGACGCTCGACCTGCTCTCGCGCATCTTCGAGACGGTGCTGATCGACGAATCGATTCCCCAGGAGACGCGCGAGCTGATCGCCTTCCTGCAGGTGCCGGTGCTGAAGGCGGCACTCAAGGACCGCAGCTTTTTTTTCGAAGAGGCGCACCCGGCGCGGCGCATGCTCGACCTGCTGTCGCACGCCGGCTGGGAGCAGGCTGCCAGCCCGGACGACCCGGTCTACCGCGCGATGCGGCGCGGCGTCGACCAGGTGCGCCGGCAAGCCCAGCCCGAGGTGTTCGCTGCCGCCGTGGCCGAACTCGAGGCCAGCATTGCCGACCGTGAACAGCGCGAAGAGGCCGCGATTGCCGGCCCGATCGCCCAGGCCACGCGCCAGGAAAAGCAGCTTGCTGCCACGCGCTCGGCAAGGAAGGCGGTGTCGCTGCGCCTGGCCGGGGATGAAGTGGTGGCCCTGGTCGGCACTTTCCTGGAGCAGCGCTGGACCCCGGTGCTCACCCTGGCCTATACCATCGAGGACAGCAAACCCGGCGCGGTCGATAATGCCACCCGCGCCATGGATGACCTGATCTGGAGCGTCAAGCCGAAGGCCACCCACGAGCAGCGCAAGGCCCTGATCAAGAGCCTGCCGGCCCTGCTCACCACCCTCAACAAATGGCTCGACGCCATCGGGTGGCAGGACGCCGAGCGCCTGCAGTTCTTTGCCGGCCTGGCCGAGTGCCATGCGGCCATCGTGCGTGCGCCGCTCGAGCTCTCGCCCGAGCGCCAGCTGGAACTGGCGGTTGAAGCCGCCCAGCAGGATGCGCTGCGCCGCATCGCGCTGGAGCAGGCGGACGCCGCTGAAGAGGAGGCGCCGCTGGATCCCGCCAGTGTCGAGCTGGCACGCCTCGAGCGCGGGATGCGGGTCGAATTCACCGGTGCTAACGGGGTGCGCAAGCTGCGCCTGGCCTGGGTCAGCCCGCTGCGCACGCTCTTCATCTTCTCGGGCGCTGGGCGCCAGGAAGGCTTCTCGCTGCCGGCCGAGCGCCTGGCCGAGGCCTTCCGCAGCGGCAGCATCCGGGTGCTGGCGCCCGAGGGCGTGGTCGGCCGCGTGCTGACCCAGGCCGTCGGCGAGGCCGCCATGAACGACCCGGCGCACGCCGCCGCCCACGCCGGCTGAGCCCACAGGGAGCCGAAAGGGGCATTGTCGGGTTCGCAAGGCTCATTCTTGGCCGAAATGCAAGCAACAAATGGTATGATGAGGCCTTTGACGACTCTCTAGCCCAGCCGAAGCAACGTGCGCCTTTCATCCATTAAATTGTCGGGATTTAAGTCTTTCGTCGATCCCACCAATTTCCAGGTGCCCGGCCAGCTCGTCGGCGTGGTCGGCCCCAATGGCTGCGGCAAGTCGAACATTATCGACGCCGTGCGCTGGGTGCTGGGCGAATCCAAGGCATCCGAGCTGCGCGGCGAGTCGATGCAGGACGTCATCTTCAACGGCTCCACCTACCGCAAGGCGGCCGGGCGCGCCTCGGTCGAACTGGTGTTCGATAACAGCATGGGCAAGGCGGCCGGGCAGTGGGGCCAATATGCCGAGATCGCGGTCAAGCGCACCCTGACACGCGACGGCACCTCGACCTATTACATCAACGGCCAGCCGGTACGCCGGCGCGACATCCAAGATATCTTCCTCGGCACCGGCCTGGGCCCGCGCGCCTACGCCATCATCGGCCAGGGCATGATCTCGCGCATCATCGAGTCGCGCCCGGAAGAGCTGCGCGTGTTCCTGGAAGAAGCGGCCGGCGTCTCCAAGTACAAGGAGCGCCGCCGCGAGACCGAGAACCGGCTGTCGGACACGCGCGAAAACCTGCTGCGGGTGGAAGACATCCTGCGCGAGCTGAACGCCAACCTGGAAAAACTCGAAGCCCAGGCCGCGGTGGCGAACCGCTTCCACCAACTCCAGGCCGACCAGGAAGAAAAGCAGAAGCTCCTCTGGCTGCTGCGCAAGAACGAAGCCAAGGCCGAGCAGGTCCGCTACTTCCGCGAAGTGGAAGAGGCGCAGACCGCGCTGGAAGCCCAGACCGCCAAGCTGCGCAACGTCGAGCTCGAGCTGGAGCAGATGCGCCAGGCGCACTTTTCGATCGGCGACCGCCTGCACACGGCGCAGGGCGCCCTGTACCAGACCAATTCCGAGATCGGCAGCCTGGAGGCGCAGATCAAGTTCGTGGTCGAGTCGCGCACCCGCCTGCAGACCCAGCTCGGCACGCTCACGGCCCAGCGCGACCAATGGATGGCGCAGCGCCAGGAATACGAAGAGCAGCTGGGCGAGGCCGAGATCACGCTGGAAGAACTCGGCGCGCGTGCCGAAGGCGCCCAGATCGCGGTCGAAGCGCACAGCGAGCGTGTGCCGGAACTGGAAGCCGCATGGCGCCAGGCCCAGGAGCTTTCGAATGAATCGCGCGCGCGCATCATGCAGGTCCAGCAGCGCATCGAACTGGCCAGCGCCCACCAGCGCAACGCCACCAACGTCCTCACCAGCCTGGCCGGCCGCCGCGAGCGCCTGCAGCAGGAACGCAATAGCCTGAACCTGCCCGACAGCGCCACCCTGGACAACCTGCGCATGCAACAGGAAGAGAAGCAGCTGGCGCTGGAAGAACAGACCCTGCTGCTGGACGAAGCAGGTGCGCGCCAGGACGCCGTGGAGCAGGAACGCAAGGATGCGCACGCCCAGGTCCAGCAGGAGTCCAGTGCGAACGCCCAGCTGGAAGCGCGCCTGGCCGCGCTGCGCCAGGTGCAGGACCGGGTCCAGACCCAGGGCAAGGTCCAGCCCTGGCTGGAAAAGCACGAACTCTCGAAGCTGCCGCGCCTGTGGCAGAAGCTCGACATCGAAGAAGGCTGGGAGACTGCGCTCGAAGCCGTGCTGCGCGAGCGTTCCGGCGCGCTCGAGATGTCGAACCTGGACTGGGCCAAGGCCTTCTTCAGCGATGCGCCGCCGGCCCGGCTGGCGCTGTACTCGCCGGCGCCCGCTGCACCCGCTGCGGCCGACATCCCCGGCCTGAAGCCTTTTGCCGGCCTGCTGCGCCTGAACGATCCGGGCCTGCGCGGGGTGCTGAACGACTGGCTGCACCATGTCTATGTGGCCCAGGACGCGGCCGAGGCTTTTGCGCAGCGCGGCCGTCTGCCGCAGGGCGGCTGCTTCGTCACCCGCCAGGGCCATCTGGTCACGTCTTCGAGCGTGCGCTTCCACGCGCCGGATGCGGAGCAGGACGGCATGCTGGCGCGCCAGCACGAGATCGAGAACATCGGCAAGCAACTGCGCGCCCAGGCCCTGCTACTGGACGAGGCTAAGAGCCGCGCCACCCGCGCCGACGCCGCCGTCAGCGACCTGACGCGCCGTTTGCAGGATGCGCGCCAGCGCTCCGGCCAGCTGCAGCGCGAAGTGCATGCCTTGCAGATCGAGGTCCTGAAGCAGAGCGAAATCGAGGCGCGTTTTAATCAACGCAGCGACCAGATTGCCGCCGACCTGTCCGAGATCGCGGCACAGGAAGCCGAGCAGCGCCAGCTCGCCGCGGAAGCCGAGCAGGAATTCGAACAGCTCGACATGGAGCTGGCCGAGCTGCAGGGCAGCCACGAGGATGGCCAGACCGCCTTCATGGAAAAAGAGCAGGTGCTGGCGGACGCGCGCCAGAAGCTGCGCGACCTGGAGCGCAGCGCCCAGGAAGCGCAGTTCGCCGAACGCGCCCAGCGCAGCAAGATCGAGGAACTGCGGCGCAGCATCGCCACCGCCACCAGCCAGGCCGAGCAGGTGGGCACCAGCCTGGGCGCCGGCCGGCTAGAACTGGAAGCGCTGGAAGCCGGCACCGCCCACGAAGGCCTGCAGGAACTGCTCGATCGCCGCTCCAGCCAGGAACGTGCGCTGGCCGACGCCCGCCATGAACTCGACCAGATCACCCAGCAGCTGCGCCAGCTCGAGGAACTGCGGATGGGGAACGAGCGCAGCTTGCAGCCGCAGCGCGACCGCATCACCGAGATGCAGCTGAAGGAACAGGCCGCGCGCCTGAACCAGGAGCAGTTCGCCGAAGCGCTGGCCACGACCGGCGCCGTCGAGTCCGAGCTGGAGCAGAAGCTCACGCCTGACATGAAGCCGCAATACCTGCAGGGCGAGGTGACGCGCCTGACCAATGCCATCAGCGCGCTCGGCGCCGTCAACCTGGCGGCGGTCGACGAGCTGGCCCAGGCGACCGAGCGCAAGCGCTATCTCGACTCGCAGAACAACGACCTGCAGGAAGCCATCTCCACCCTGGAAGATGCGATCCACCGCATCGACCGCGAGACCCGCGACCTGCTGCAGGATACCTTCGACCGCGTCAACACCCACTTCTCGGAACTGTTCCCGATCCTGTTCGGCGGCGGCCAGGCCAAGCTGGTGATGACCGGCGACGAGATCCTCGATTCCGGCGTGCAGGTGATGGCCCAGCCGCCGGGCAAGAAGAACGCCACCATCCACCTGCTGTCCGGCGGCGAAAAGGCGCTGACCGCCACCGCGCTGGTGTTCTCGATGTTCCGCCTGAACCCGGCGCCGTTCTGCCTGCTGGACGAGGTCGACGCGCCACTGGACGACGCCAATACCGAGCGCTTCTGCCGCATGGTCAAGCGTATGTCGGACCATACCCAATTCCTCTTCATCTCGCACAACAAGATTGCGATGGAGATGGCCAATCAACTGATCGGTGTGACGATGCAGGAGCAGGGCGTATCGCGCATCGTGGCGGTGGACATGGAGTCCGCCGCGAATTTCGCTACTGAGGCACAAGCAGCATGACTGATTTACAAATGACCCTGATCGCAGCGGGCGGCGTGTTCGTCGCCGGCGTCATCTCTTACAACAAGTGGCAGGAGTACAAGGCCCGCAAGAGCGTGGAACGCGCGTTCGCGTCGGATCATGACGACGTGCTGATGCGCAGCGGCGAAACCGCCGTCGAGCGCCAGGAGCCGGTGCTCGACCTCGCCGCGGAAACGCCGCTGGCGCCGCTGGACGTCGAACCGGGTACCGTGGAGGTCCCGACCGCGGCGCCGAGCGCCGCGCCGGCGCCTGCGGTTCCGGCAGCACCTGCGACGACGGGTGTGCGTCCGATCGAGCAACTGGCCCCCGCCGTGGCCCTGCCGGGCGCAAAGCCGGACACGCCGCCGTCGGAACTGGCCGAAAGCCTGGTCGACCCGCTGATCGACTGCATCATCCCGCTCAACTTCGAGGGCGCCCTGCGCGGCGACAAGGTGCTGCCGGCGCTGCAGAAGCTGCGCCGCGTGGGCAACAAGCCGATCCACTACATCGGCTTCGCCGTCAGCGGCGAATGGGAGCCGATCGTGCACGGCGGCGTGTACACCAAGCTGCAGGCGGGCGTGCAGATGGCCACCCGCACCACGGCCCTGAACGAAATCGAATACTCGGAACTGGTCACGCGCCTGCGCGCCGTGGCCGACGAGATCGGCGCCGAGCCGGAAGTGCCGGACATGATCGAGGTGATGAGCGAAGCGCGCACGCTGCACCGTTTCGTCGCCGGTCACGACGCCCAGCTGGGCGTGAACCTGGCCGCCAACGGCGCCCCGTGGGCCATCTCGACCCTGATCGGCGCGCTCGAAAACCAGGGCTTCGACGTGCGTCCGGACGGCCGCTTCTCGATGCCGGACGGGGAGGGCGGGGTGCTGTTCACGCTGTCGACCAACGTCACTTTGGGCGCCGATGCTACCGGCCGCCTGACCCTGCTGCTGGACGTGCCCTGCGTGGCGCCTGAGCGCGACGGCTTCGGCGCCATGGTCAAGTGCGCGAAAGAGCTGACCATGCGCCTGGACGCGACCATCGTCGACGATTTCGAGCAGCCGCTGCTTGACCCGGCGCTGGAAGAGATCAAGGGCCAGGTCCAGGAGTTCTACCAGGAGATGGAAGCCTCCGACATTCCGGCCGGCTCCACCCGCGCGCTGCGCCTGTTCGTCTGAGGCAGCGCCGTGAGCATCCCTAAGGAAATCCAGGACCGCATGGCGTGGCTGGTCGAGGAACTCAACCGCCACATCTACAACTACCACGTACTCGACGCGCCGACGATTCCCGACGCCGAGTACGACCGTTTGTTCAAGGAACTGCAGGAGCTGGAAAGCGCATACCCGCAGGCGGTGAAGAACGATTCGCCGACCTCGCGCGTGGGCGCCGCGCCGATCCCGGAGTTCAGGCAGGTGACGCACTCGGTGCCGATGCTCTCGCTGAACAACGGCTTCTCTGATGAAGACGTCGAGAACTTCGACCGCCGCGTGCGCGACGGCCTGGAAGCGAAGCAGGTGGCGTACTCCAGCGAGCTGAAATTCGACGGCCTGGCGATCAGCCTGCGCTACGAGAACGGCGTGTTCGTACAGGCCGCCACCCGTGGCGACGGCTATACCGGCGAGGACGTCACCGCCAACATCCGCACCGTCAAGGTGATCCCGCTGCGCCTGCACGGAGACGAGCTGCCTGCGGTGCTGGAAGTACGGGGCGAAGTCCTGATGTTCAAGGATGATTTCGCCCGCCTGAACCAGCGCCAGCGCGACGCCGGGCAGAAGGAATTCGCTAATCCGCGCAACGCGGCTGCAGGCAGCCTGCGCCAGCTGGATGCGCGCATCACGGCCCAGCGCAAGCTGCGCTTCTTCGCCTATGGCATCGGCCGCCTCGAAGGCGCCGAGCTGCCGGAGACGCACTCGGGCGTGCTGGAGTGGTTCGAGCGTCTCGGCTTGCCCGTTTCGAAAGAACGTGCCGTCGTCACTGGCTGCGAAGGCCTGCTGGGCTACTACCGTGGTATCGGGGAAAAGCGTCGTTCGCTCCCTTACGAGATCGACGGTGTCGTGTACAAGGTCGACCGCGTGGCCGACCAGGCGGCGCTGGGCTTCGTGTCGCGCGCGCCGCGCTTCGCGCTGGCCCACAAGTTCCCGGCCGAGGAAGCGCTGACCACCGTGTCGGCGATCGACGTGCAGGTGGGGCGCACTGGCGCCATCACGCCGGTAGCGCGCCTGGTGCCGGTGTCGGTGGGCGGCGTCACCGTCACCAACGCCACCCTGCACAATGAGGACGAAGTCCTGCGCAAGGACGTGCGCGTGGGCGACACCGTGATCGTGCGCCGCGCCGGCGACGTCATTCCCGAGGTGCTGTCGGTGGTGCTGGAGCGCCGCCCGAGCCCGGAGCCGATGCGCTACCGGCTGCCGGAAACCTGCCCGGTGTGCGGCTCGCACGTGGTGCGCGAAGAAGGCGAGGCGGTGGCGCGCTGCTCCGGCGGCCTGACCTGCGCCGCCCAGCGCAAGGAAGCGATCCGCCACTTCGCGGGCCGGCGCATGATGGACATCGAAGGCCTCGGCGACCGCTACATCGACAGCCTGGTCGAGTGCAACCTGATCCACGGCGTGGCCGACCTGTACAAGCTGACCCTCGACGACCTGCTCACCATGAAGCGCATGGCCGACGAGCGCGACGGCACCACCCCCGAGACCGTCAAGCAGGGCAAGGTGGCCACCAAGTGGGCCGATAACCTGCTCGAGGCCATCGCGGCCAGCAAGAATCCGCCGCTGGAACGCCTGCTGTTCGCACTCGGCATCCGCCACGTGGGCGAATCGACCGCCAAGACCCTGGCCGACTGGCTGGGACGCTTTGCGCTGGTGCGCCAGGCGCCGGAAGCGCTGCTGCGCGTGCTGCCCGATATCGGCGGCACCGTGGCCGAGGCGATTGCCGAATTCTTCGCCGAAGAAAAGAACCAGCGCGAGATCGATGCGCTGCTCGCCGCCGGGGTTGCGCCCCAGGGCGAACACGCGCCCAGGGCCCAGCTGCGCGAGAAGCTGGACGAAGTCAATTTGCTGGCTGCCCTCGGCATCCCGAAATTGACCGAGCCGCGTGCGCGCCAGCTCATCGCCGCCGGCCAGCACCTGGAATCGCTGGCCCACCTGAACGTGTTCGGCGTGTTCGGGCTGCCGGCCAACGTGGCCGCGTCGCTGGAAGAATGGATGGCGGTCCCCGGCAACCGCGACAAGCTCGCCGCGCTGGCGACGCTGCGCGCAGAGCTGCTGGCCCAGCTGCCGGAGCAGGCCACAGCCGAAGGCAAATTCAGCGGCAAGACGTTTGTATTGACCGGCACGCTGCCGACCATGAGCCGCGACGCGGCGGGGGCGCTGATCGAGGCCGCCGGCGGCAAGGTGTCCGGCTCGGTCTCGAAAAAGACCTCCTACGTGGTGGCCGGCGCCGAAGCGGGCAGCAAGCTCGCCAAGGCGGAGGAACTCGGCGTCACCGTCCTCGACGAAGCGGGCCTGTTGGCGCTGCTGGGACAATGAAAAGGAAAATCGCATGACCCTGATTCGTAAAGCCGTATTCCCCGTTGCCGGCCTCGGTAGCCGCTTCCTGCCCGCCACCAAGGCGCAGCCGAAGGAAATGCTGCCGATCGTCGACAAGCCGCTGATCCAGTACGCCGTCGAAGAGGCGGTCGCCGCCGGCATCACCGAGATGGTCTTCATCACCGGCCGCAACAAACGCGCCATCGAAGACCACTTCGACAAGGCCTACGAGCTCGAGTCCGAGCTGGAAGCGGCCGGCAAGCAGGCCCTGCTCGACCTGGTGCGCGGGGTGATCCCGAAGAACGTCAACTGCATCTACATCCGCCAGTCCGCGCCGCTGGGCCTGGGCCACGCGGTGCTGTGCGCCCGCCCGGTGGTCGGCGACGAGCCCTTCGCCGTGCTGCTGGCGGACGACTTCATGGACACCGACGCCGGGACCAAGCCGGTGCTGGCCCAGATGACCGACCTGTACGCCTACGAGCGCTCCAGCATCCTGGCGGTGCAGGACGTCCCGCGCGAGAATACGCGCCAGTACGGCATCGTCAGCGCGTCGAGCTACCGTCCGAACCTGGAACTGGTCTCGGGCATCGTCGAAAAGCCGGCGCCGGAAGTGGCGCCGTCGACGCTGGCCGTGGTCGGCCGCTACGTGCTGTCCGGTTCCATCTTCGGCTACCTCGAGAACCTGGGCACCGGCGCCGGCGGCGAGATCCAGCTCACCGACGGCATCGCCGCGCTGATGCAGGCCGAGCGCGTGCTGGCCTACCGCTACCAGGGCCAGCGCTACGACTGCGGTTCCAAGCTGGGCTACCTGAAGGCCACCGCCGCGATCGGCCTGAAGCACCCGGAGACGGCCGAGGGCTTCCGCGCGTCGCTGGCGGGCCTGCTCGAACAGGGGAAATGACATGGCCGTTCGCGAGATCCTGCGCATGGGCGATCCGCGCCTGCTGCGCGTGGCCAAGAAGGTAGACGCATTCGATACGCCCGAGCTGCACGCCCTGATCGGCGACATGTTCGACACCATGCACGCCGCGAACGGTGCCGGCCTGGCCGCGCCGCAGATCGGGGTCGACCTGCAGCTCGTCATCTTCGGTTTCGCGAAGAACGGCCGCTACCCTGACGCGCCGCCGGTGCCGGAGACGGTGCTGATCAACCCGGTGCTCAAGCCCCTGTCCGAGGAAATGGAAGAGGGCTTCGAGGGCTGCCTGTCGGTCCCCGGCCTGCGCGGCAGCGTGCCGCGTTACACCAAGCTGCACTATGAGGGCGTCGACCAGTACGGAAAACCGATCAGCCGCGACGTCGACGGCTTCCATGCGCGCGTGGTGCAGCACGAGGTCGACCACCTGTTGGGCATCCTGTACCCGATGCGCATCCGCGACTTTTCCCGCTTCGGTTTTACCGAAGTGATGTTCCCCGATCTCGATCCGAAGGCCGACGACTGATGCGCGCCATCTTCCTTTCTCTGCTGCTGGCTGCGCCGCTGGCGCAGGCCGATGAGCTGTTCACGAAAATCGACCCGGCGCCGAGAAGCGAATTCTGGCTCGACACCGGCTTCGCGACTGCCCACTTCGACAGCGACAAGGACCTGAATGGCGCCAACAAGGGCCTGGGCGCCGAGTACCGCTTCAGCGGCACCATGTCGGCCACGGCCGGGCGCTTCTACAACAGCGACCGCGCTTGGTCGAATTATGCGGGGGTGATCTGGCAGCCGTATGCGGTGGGTCCGGTGCGCGTGGGGCTGGCGCTGGCGGCCTTCGATGGCTACCCGAACATGCGCCACGGCGGCTGGTTCCCGGCGGCGATCCCGACCCTGACCTATGAGTACAAGCGGGTGGGGGTGAATGTCGGGATCATCCCGACGTACAAGGACCGCTTGTACGGCGGGATATCGTTCCAGCTCAAGTTCAAGCTGTTCGAATAACGCAGGCAAACTTGGGTTCCGGCCTTCGCCGGAACGACGTGCATGAGCTAGTGTCAACGCTTGAGCCGTCATCCCGGCGAAGGCCGGGATCCAATTTTGCATGAGCCGTGTCAGCCTTCCTTCGGATACGGACTCGGCCCACCCTCCGCAATGAACGCATCGATCCGCTGCTGCAGCACCGGCAGCGGCACAGATCCCAGCTGCAGTACGGTATCGTGGAAGTTCCGGATGTCGAACTTCGGCCCCAGCGCCTTCTCCGCCCGCGCCCGCGCTTCCTGGATCGCCATCTGCCCCAGGTAGTAGGACAGCGCCTGTCCCGGCCACGAGATGTAACGGTCGACCTCGGTCTCCACCTCGTGCTTCGCCAGCGCCGTGTTCTCCATCAGGTAGTTCTGCGCCTGCTCGCGGGTCCAGCCCTTGGCGTGGATGGCGGTGTCGACCACCAGCCGCGATGCGCGCCAGGCCTGGTAACTGAGCATGCCGAAGTGTTCGTAGGGTGTCTCGTAGATACCCATCTCCACACCCAGGCGCTCTGAATACAGGGCCCAGCCTTCGCCGAAGGCTGAGATGTAGGCGCGGCGGAAGTTCGGTACGCCTTTCTGTTCCTGCGCGACCGGCATCTGGAAAGCGTGGCCCGGCGCCGATTCGTGCAGGGTCAGCGCCGGCAGGCTGTAGAGCGCGCGCGCCGGCAGGTTGTAGGTGTTGACCCAGTAGGAGCCGGCGCCGCCGCGGCCGGCCGTGTAGAACGGCGCCTGGTCGTCCGGCACCGGCAGGATCGCGAAGCGCCGGCGCGGCAGGTAGCCGAAATACTGGTCGGCCTTGGCGTCGAACTTCTTGGCCGTCCAGGCCGCGTGCATCAGCAGTTCTTTCGGCGTCTTCGCGTAGAACTGCGGATCGGTGCGCAGGAAAGCCAGGAAGGCCGGCAGGCCGCCCTTGAAGTCGACCTTTTTCATCGTCTCGTGCATCTCGGCGCGGATCTTCGCCATTTCGGCGAGGCCGATCGCATGGATCTGCTCGGCGCTGAGATTGGTGGTCGTGAACTCGACGATCTTCGACTGGTAATAGGCTTTACCGCCGGGCATGCTCTCGGCGGCGAGCGTGGTGCGCGCCTTCGGCAGGTATTCGGTGCGGAAGAAGGCCAGCACTTTTGCATAGGCCGGCTGCACCCCGTCGCGAATGATTTGCGCTGCCTGCGCCTTCAAGGCTTCCTGCTCGGCGGCGGGAATCGAGGCCGGCATGGTCTTGAAGGGGTTGAAGAACACGGTTTCCTGCGGCGTTTTCGCTTCGGCGATCGGCACCAGGGCGACGTCGCGTCCCTGCAGCGTCACCTGGGGCGGCGTGAAGCCGCGCGCCAGGCCGGCCCGCATGTTGGCGGTCTCCTGGGCGAAATACTCGGGCAGGGCGGCCAGCTGCTTCAGGTAGTTGCGGTAATCCTCGCCGTTCCTGAACGGACGGCGCGCGCCGAAAGTGACGTTGGTCCAGAAGGCGCTGTCGGCATTCACGGGCTGTTCATACTCGCGGAAACGCTGGGCCTCTTCCAGTGCGGCGATCTGGGCGCGGTACACGGCGTAGTTGATGCGCTCGGCGGGGGAAAGGTCGGCCGGCTTGATGGCGTCGAGCTCCTTGAGGATGCCCTGCCAGTAGGCGCGCCGTGCCTCCTGGGCCGGCGCATCGACCCGGGCCAGCGCGGGGCTCACGCCGCGGTCGTCGTCGGCCCTGGCAAGTCGTTCCGAGACGCGCCACTTCCACTCTTTGGTGTAGATTGTCTTGAAGCGAGCATCAGCGTCGGTGGCGGCGCCGGCAGGGGTAGTCGCAAGACTCAGCAGTACACAGGCCGTTGCAAGGACGGCGCCCAGTTTCTTTTCCATGGAACTCCTACTCAGAAGAGCAATATTGCTCGCGCTATACATATTAGCGGCTCGGCGAAGGATTGGCACGGTTCAAATGTTTCCGAAAGATCGTTGGTTAAATCATCATTTTGCCCAGTTGACACGTTATAATTCCCGTTGCATCGGGACCCGGCCACGGCGTCCCTTGCCGCGGACTCGCGCCAGTCCCATCGATTTAGACTTCCACCAGCGGCAATCATTGTTGAACGATAAACACATGACGAATAGCACGGGCGCGCCGGAACCGACCGCTGGCAACAGCGCGCTGGTACAGCCGTGGCGACGGATCGCAACGCAACTTTGCCCGCTCATCGGAGAGAGCGGGTTTTGTGCTTTGTTCGGCCGTGCAGTCCACGTCATCGGGCCGGACTATGCCTGGCTTGCCCCGCGCCAGGCCTGCCGTGCGCCCGAGCAGCTCTTCAGTGCGCTCGAAGAGCGGATGGCGCTGGTCGACGGGCAACGCGCCGCTGCAGCCAGCGATGCCTTGCTGCGGACCTTCACTGATTTACTCGCCGCACTCATCGGAGAGAGGCTGACGCAGCAATTGCTGGCTTCGGCTACCAACGCCGCAGACCATCCGGCAGGCCAGCAGAAGAATGCACAGGAGCAGAAATAAATGACCGATAAAGTTAGCTTGGGGAAATTGGCCACTGGCGTGCCGGGGCTCGATATTCTCTTGGGCGGCGGCTTGAACGAGTTTTCGTTCAACCTCATTACCGGTGCTCCCGGCTGCGGCAAGACCACGCTCGCCCACCAGATGATGTTCGCGCTCGCCAATCCCGAGCGCCGCGCGCTGTTCTTCACGGTGCTCGGCGAACCGCCGCTGAAGATGCTGCGCTACCAGCAGCAATACACCTTCTTTGACACCGAAAAGGTCGGCACGGCGATCCGCTACGTCAACCTGGCGGCCGACCTGCGCGCCGGCGACTACAGCGGGGTGCTGGAACGCATCACGCGCGAGGTCGAGGACTTCTCGCCCAGCCTGGTGTTCGTCGATTCCTTCCGCTCGGTCATCCAGAGCGGCAAGCCCGGCATCGAAGGCATGAACGACCTGCAGCACTTCGTCCAGGAGCTGGGCACCCGCATGACGAGCTGGATGGCGACCACCTTCCTGATCGGCGAATACCAGCACACCGAAGCCGAGGCCAATCCGATCGCGACCGTCGCGGACGGCATGATCAGCATGAGCCAGGTCCATGACGACAACGCCGTGGTGCGCAAGATCCGGATCGTCAAGATGCGCGGCCAGGCCCACATGTCCGGCTCGCATACCTTCCGGATCTCGAGCGAGGGCCTGCGCATCTATCCGCGCCTGCTGCCGCCACTGGCCGACGACCGCCATCCGGGCGTGGCGGTCGACCGCGAACCACGCCGCATCCCGACCGGGGTGGCCGGGCTGGACGAGATGCTGCTGGGCGGACTGCCGCAAGCCCATTCGCTGCTGGTGGTCGGTCCGACGGGCAGCGGCAAGACCATCCTCGGCTCCGCTTTCCTGCAGGCCGGCGTCAGCCTGGGAGAGCAGGGCGTGATGCTGTGCTTTGAAAAAGGCACGTCCCGGCTGCGCAATGCCGAGCTGGCGGCCATGGTGCAGGCCGGACAGGTGCACATCGTCGAGACCCGCCGCGTCGACCTGACGATGGAAGAGTTCGAGGACGAACTGCTGGCGACCATCGAGCGCACCGGCGCGCGCCGCGTCGTCATCGATTCGCTGTCGGAGTTCAGCCTCTATCTCGCGCCTGAATGCCGCCGCCACTTCCGCGAGGGGGTGTTCCATATGCTGGCCTCGCTCGCCAAGCGCGGCGTGACGGTGCTGGTGACCGTGGGCCTGGACGACCGCAACCTCAACATGAACCACGCGCGCGCCGATATCGCGTATCTCAGCGATGCCATGGTGGCGATGCGCTACGCCGAAGTCGACGGCCATGTGCGGCGCTACATCGCGGTCGTGAAGGTGCGCGGATCGGACCACAGCAACGAGCTGCGCGAGTTCCGGATCACCGACGACGGCATCGAAATCGACCCGGTCCCGGCCCAGGTGAACGGCGTCCTGTTCGGTCGCACCGACAGCGGCAAATCAGGCGAATGAGGCGGGCATGGGAACGTTCGACGAATCGACTACCGGCTCGGAGCAACGTTCCATGATGGGGGAGGACAGTCCCCTGTCTGAGCTCTCGCGCGAGCAGGAGCTGCGCCTGCGCGTCGCGGCGCTGGAAGCGGAACTGTCGCACGCCCGCATCCTGGCGCGCGAACGCGAACGCCTGGAAGAACAGGTGGTCCAGCTGCGCGAAGCCAATGAACACCTGGTGATGGCCACCGTCAGCGCCCAGTCGCTGCGCGACCTGGCCGAAGCCACCAATCGCCGCCAGACCGAATTCCTCGCCATGCTGGCGCACGAGCTACGCAACCCGCTGGCGCCGCTGAGCATGTCGGCCAGCCTGCTGCAGAGCCTGAGCGGCAGCTCCGCCCAGCTGGCCCACGTGGCCGGGGTGGTGCGGCGCCAGGTCGACCACATGGCGCACCTGCTGGACGACCTGCTCGACGCTGCCCGCATCAGCAGCGGCAAGATCACCCTGTCGGTGCGGCCGCTGTCCCTGAACGGCGCCCTCGACCAGGCGGTGGAGACGGTCGCCGGCCGCATCCGCGAGCGCGGCCAGTCGCTCGTGCTCGAGCTGCCCGAGGAGCGCTTGAGCATCGAAGGCGACCCGGTGCGCCTGACCCAGGTCTTCGCCAACCTGCTCGGCAACGCCTCCAAGTACACCAGCCCGGGCGGCCGCATCGTGCTGCGCGCCTGGCGCGACGGCGAGGAAGTGGTGGTCCAGGTGAACGACAACGGCAGCGGCATCGGGGCCGACATGCTGCCCCAGGTGTTCGACCTGTTCGTGCAGGGCCCGCGCGCGCTGGCGCGTTCCGAAGGAGGACTCGGGATCGGCCTGAACGTGGTGCGCAACCTGGTGGGCATGCACGGCGGATCGGTGTCGGCCGAGAGCCCGGGCGAAGGGCTGGGCAGCACCTTCACGGTGCGCCTGCCCTTGTGCAGCGCGGGCGCGCCGATCGATGAAATCCCGGCCGGGCCGAGCGCCTCCGAGGGCGCCTGCCGCATCCTGCTGGTCGAAGACAACGTCGACGCCTGCGACACCCTGCGCGCGCTGCTGGAGCTGGCCGGGCACGAGGTGGCGGTGGCCTACGACGGCCGCGCAGGCCTGGCCGCGGCGCAGGCGCGCCGCTACGACATCGTGATCTGCGACATCGGACTGCCGGGCATGGATGGGCTGGAAATCATCGGGCGCCTGCGCAGCGCGCCGGTGGACGGCCCGCTTGACCGGCGTCCATTCGCGATCGCGCTGTCCGGCTATGGCCAGGGCGAAGACCGCGAGCGAGCGCTCGAGGCGGGCTTCGACCGCTACCTGGTCAAGCCCGCTGCGCCCGACACCCTGCTGGAACTGGTGGGCGAGGCGCGCGAGGCGCTGCAGGCCGGCTGAATCAGGCGCGCAGCACGCGCGCCATGCGGCCGACCGCTTCTTCGATGCGTTCCAGTTTCGTCGCGTACGAGAAACGGACGTGGCGCTGCGGCGCCGCGAAACCGAAATCATCCCCCGGTACGATCGCCACATGCGCCCCGCGCAGCAGCGACCAGGCAAAGGCGGTGCTGTCGTGGCTTTCCGCATGGGGCAGGGCGCTGATGTCGGCGTACACGTAGAACGCGCCGTCCGGCATCACGGGCACCTGGAAGCCCAGTTCGCGCAGGGCCGGCACCAGATAATCGCGGCGGCGCTGGAATTCTCGCCGGCGCTCTTCATAGATCGCGAGCGCTTCCGGCGTGAAGCAGGCCAGCGCGGCCTGCTGGGCCACGGTCGGCGCACAGATGAACAGGTTCTGCGCCAGTTTTTCAAACGTGGATACCAGGGGCTCCGGCACCACCAGCCAGCCCAGGCGCCAGCCCGTCATGCTGAAGTATTTCGAGAAGCTGTTGACGGTGATGACATTCGGATCGAGCGCCAGGGCGCTGACCGGTTGATGGTCATAGGACAGGCCCTGGTAGATTTCGTCGATGATGGCGAAGCCGCCGCGCGCGCGCACGGCGTCCAGCATCTCGCGCAGCTGCTCCGGCGTCATCGAGGTGCCGGTCGGATTCGAGGGGGAAGCGACCAGCACGCCGCGGGTGTGCTCGCGCCAGTTGGCTTGCACATGCGCGCCGCTCAGCTGGTAGCGGTCTTCGCTCGATGCCGGCACCAGCACCGGTTTGCCGCCGAAACTGGTGACGAAATGGCGGTTGCAGGGGTAGCAGGGATCGGGCATCAGGACTTCGTCGCCCTCGGCCACCAGCGCGGCGCAGGCCAGCAGCAGGCCGGCCGAGGCGCCGGCGGTGACCACAATGCGGCGCGGGTCGATGTCGAGCTGGTGCACGGCCGCGTAGTGGCCGGAGATCGCCTCGCGCAGTTCGCGCAGGCCGAGCGAATCGGTGTACTGGGTAACGCCGCCCTTGATGGCTTCCATTGCCGCGTGGGCCACGATGTCGGGCGCGGTGAAATCGGGCTCGCCCACGCTCATGCTGATGACGTCGATGCCGCTGCGTTTCATTTCGCCGGCGGCTTTCACCATTTCCATGACGCGGAAAGGCTCGATGGCGTGGACGCGTTGGGCGACCTGTAGCGCGCGCGCGGACTGGGTCTCGGTAGGAATGTTGATGGACATGCTCGAATCCGTAAAATCTGATCCGCCATGATACCGTAGGGTGGGCGGCTTCGCCGCCCACGCGGGACATTACTGGTGCGTGTGGTGCGTGGCGGTCAGGCGCCGCATCAGCGGCAGCGCCGCCAGCGCGATCAGGGTGCAGACGATCGCCGCGATCCCCAGCTTGTTGAACAGGCTCGTATAGACCGGCAGCGTCTGCAGCGGATCCGTCATGCCCTCCGGCACCGCCGCCACGTTCGCCACCAGCCCGCCGAGGTACTGCGAAATCCCCACGCCGACGTAATAGGCGCCCATCATGAAGCCGCCCATGCGTGCCGGCACGTAGCGCGCGATCATGGCCAGGCCAAGGCCGCTCACCAGCAGTTCGCCCAGCGAGTACAAGCCGTAGCCGGCGATCATGATCCAGGACGAAGTCAGGCCATTCACGGCGAACGCGCCGGCAAAGCCGTAGGTGAAGAAGCCGGCGGCGACCACCGCGAAGCCGAGCGCGAACTTGCCCGCGATCGAGATGTCCTTGCCGCTGCTGCCGGCGCGGGTGTAGAGCCAGGCCAGCACCGGGCTCAGGAGCATGATCCAGATCGCGTTCAGGGCCTGGAACTGGGCCGGCGACCAGGTCCACAAATGGGCGCCGAACACGTTGAACTCGAGGTCGACGTTACGCAGCGCGAACAGCGACAGCGAGGTCGACATCTGCTGGTAGAAGATGAAGAAGAACACGGTTTGCAGGGTCAATACCAGGGCGGCGATCAGGCCGGCGCGTTCGTTTGGTGCGCTGGTGCGGATCAGGTGGAAGAAGATGCCCAGCACGACGAAACCGGCGACGTAGACGAAGGCGCGCGCCAGTTCGCGGTACTCGAGGATCACGGCCGATGCCGCCACCGCGAACACGGCGCCGGCCAGGACCGCCAGCAGGCGGTTCATGCGCAGCGGTTCCGCGTCCGGCGGCGAGCCGACGTGGCCGATGGTCTTGCGCAGCACGCCCACGGTCAAGAGGCCGATGCTCAAGCCCACGCTGCACGCGGCGAAGGCCACGTGCCAGCCCAGCTCACCGCCGTAGGTCGCGTTGACGTAGTCCTTGATGGCCGGCGTGGCCAGCATCGAGAAGGTCGAGCCGACATTCACCGCCATGTAATAGATGGTGAAGGCGCTGTCGATCTTGGAATCGTCGCCTTCGTAGATCTTGCGCACCAGGTTGGCGGTGTTGGGCTTGAACAGGCCATTGCCGACCACGATCACGCCCAGCGCCGAGAAGGTCATCCAGGTGTTCGTGGTCGGTACGCCCATCAGCGCATAGCCGAGGGTCAGGATCAGGGCGCCGAGGATCATGCAGCGGCGCGTGCCCAGTACCTTGTCGCCGATCCAGCCGCCGATGGCCGGGGCCACGTAGATCAGCGCGGCCGCCGCGCCCCACACCAGGTTGGCGCGGCTGTCTTCGAAGCCGAGGCGCTGCACCATGAAGTAGACGATCAGCGCCTGCATGCCGTAGTAGCCGAAGCGTTCCCACAGTTCGATCAGCGCCACCGTCAGGAATGAGCGGGTCTGGCTGATGGGCTGGCCCATCTGCGGGGGAAGTTCGTTTTTCATGCGTCTCCTTGCTGTTCTGGTGATCGGCCCCTCGGCGGCGGGCACCCGGCGATGCTACGCGAGGGGCATGGAAGATGCAATCTTGACAGGCGTTCGTGCCAATGCGATAACATGGCGTTTTGTCCGGCATCAGTTCGTGGCCGGCCCATCCAGTTCGAGGTGTATGTATGAGGCGTCTTTCCGTCCTGCTGTGCGGCATCCTGGCAGCATCACACGGCCTTGTGTCGGCGGCTCCCGCCGTACCCGGCGCGCCCATGGCCGACCACCAGCAGTATGTGTACAGCCCCGCCGCCGCGGCCTTCATGTCCTCGTCGACCATCACCCTGCGTCCGGTATCGGCGCAGGACGTGATTCCGCAGCTCGATGCCGCCGGCATCGCGCGCGCCGCGGTGCTGTCGGTGGCCTACGTGTATGGGCAGCCGGTGCGTTCGCAGGACGAGGAATACGAGCGCGTGCGCGCCGAGAACGACTGGGCGGCACGCCAGGCCGGGGAATATCCGGAGCGCCTGGTGGCGCTGTGCAGCGTCGATCCGCTCAAGGACTACGCCCTGGCCGAACTGGCGCGCTGCGCGGCCAGCCCGGAGTTCGGGCGCGGCATCCGGCTGCAGCCCGCCGCCGGCGGCGTGATGCTGGACGATCCGGAGCAGGTCGAGCGCCTGCGCCGGGTATTCCGTTCGGCCAACGCGCGCCGCATGGCGATCGTGCTGCAGCTGCGCGAAACCGGCACCCGCGAGGCGCGCCTCCTGATCGACCAGCTGCTGCCGCATGCGCCCGACGTGCCGGTGCAGGTGGCCTATGCCGGCGAACGCGAAGCCGCGCCGCAGCTCGCCGGCCTGGCGGTGTTGGCCGACGCCGCCGCGCGCCAGGATCCGCGCATGCGCCAGGTCTGGGTCGACGTCACCGCTTTTGCCCGTCCCGGCCTGTCGGCCGCCGATGCGCGCCGGCTGGTACGGCGCCTGCGCCAGGTCGGCATGGAGCGCGTGCTCTACGGTTCCGACGCCGCGGTCGGCGTCGACGTGCGGCCGCGCGAGGCCTGGGCGGCGTTCCGCAGCCTGCCGCTGACCGACGCCGAGGCGGCGCGGGTGGCGAACAACGTGATGTCCTACCTGCGCTGAGCGGGGTTTGAACCGGCTCTACCCGCATTTCGATACCGCTATGTGCGCGCGCTAACCGAAGGCCGTGCCTGCTTCTCTACACTGGCCGGACGCGCTGGTGCGGTGAGCGAAAGGTAGAGGGATGACGCAGGTCACGGTGGTGGGAGGAGGACTGGCAGGGCTGGCATGCGCGGTTGCGCTGGCGGACCATGGGATCGCGGTCACGGTGGTCGAGCGTTCCGACCGCCTCGGAGGACGGGCCAGCTGCTGGCGCGAGCCGGTAACCGGCGACGTGGTCGACATCGGTCCCCACATCTTCCACTCCGAATACCACAACATGCTGGCCTTCCTGAAGCGCCTCGGCACGGATGACCTGATCTGCTGGCAGCCGGGCAAGGTGCTCACGGTCGCCAGCAAGCCCAGGCCCACGGTCCTGCGCCACTATCCGCTGCCGGCGCCGCTCAGCCTCGCGCCCAGCATCCTGGGCGCCCCTGGCCTCGGCATGCATGACTACCTGTCGATGCTGCCCACGGGCTGGCGCGGCATGCGCTTCGGCGAAGAGCAGGTGCCGGAGCTGGACCGCATCTCCGGGCTCGACTTCTTCCGCTCGCTGGGCGTGACCGAAGACCTGATCGACTGGTGGTGGCGCTTCGCCTCGATGGTGGTCACCAACGTGCCGCTCGAGCGGGTATCCGCCGCCTCCCTGATGCGCATCCATGCCCAGCTGAGCGGCTACCGCGGGCTGCATTTCGGCTTCGCCAAGGTAGGCCTGGGTGAGCTGTACACGCAGCAGGCGGTTCGCGTCATCGAGCGCGCCGGCGGGCGCGTCATCAAGGGCAGGGGCGTGGCCTATTTGTCCGGCCGCGAACGCGTCGACGGCGTGGTGCTGGCTGACGGCACGCATATCCCGGCGCAGCAGGTGGTGAGCGCACTGCCGCCCCAGGACCTGTCCGCGACGCTTCCGCGCGACTGGCGGCAGCAGGCGCCTTTCGACGTGCTGCCGCGCTTCGAGCCAAGTCCCTATGTCTGCGTCTACCTCTGGTTCGACCGCGACATCAAGGCCGAGCGCTTCGCTTCGCACCTGTGGTCGCCCGGCCGCCTGAATTACGATTTCTATGACCTGTGCCAGATCCGCAAGGGCTGGCGCGGCCGCCCCACGGTCATCGCCAGCAACATCATCTACAGCCACCGCGCCCACCACCTGAGCGACGCCGAGATCGTGCGCCGCACCGTGGCGGAGCTGGCCGAGATCGCGCCGCGCGCCGCGCGTGCACGCCTGTTGCACGCCGATGTACACCGGGTGCCGATGGCGATTCCCTGCCCGACGGTCGGCTTCGAAGCCATGCGTCCGCGGGCCCGCTCGCCGATGCCGGGCCTGACCCTGGCGGGCGACTGGACCCGTACCCGCATGCCATGCACCATGGAAGGCGCGACGAAGTCCGGCTACATCGCCGCCGAAACCGTGCTGGCAGAACGCGGCGTTCGTGCCCGGCTGGCCATCGAAGCGCGAATGTACGACGACCTGGCCGGGCTGGCCCGAGCTGCGGTGCCGGGCCGCTCGATTCCATGATTTGGCAAACCCATCCTGTAATTTAGTTACATTGCCACTTTTTCGCGGCGTGATTTTCTGTCATGCTCTCGCTTGCCGTCCAAGACAATCAACCGAGACCCCATGACGAAAACCACGATCGCCCGGCTTCTCCTGTGCCTGCTCGCCAGTCCGCTCGCCTTTGCCCAGAACGCCGAACGGCGTCTCGAAGGTGTCACCCGCAACCAGAACACCCTGGAGCTGTCCACCAGCGACGGCCGTTACCTGATCAAGCCGTATTCGGCCAACGTGGTCGAGACCACCTTTATCCCTAACGGCCAGCAGTTTGACGCGTCCTCGCACGCCGTGGTGCTGGCGCCCGTGGACGTCGGCGCTACGCTCAAGACCGAGGGTAGCCGCATCGAGTTCGCCACGCCGGGCATTACCGTCGTCGTCGACAAGCAGCCCTTCCGCATCAGCTACCTGTACAAGGGCAAGCCGCTGGTCGTCGAAAAGGGCGGCTATGCGCGCGGCGACAAGCTGGAATCGATCGAATTCGCGTTGGAAGAGGGCGAGGCCTTGTACGGCGCCGGCGCGCGTGCGGTCGGCATGAACCGCCGCGGCAACCGCTTCCAGCTCTACAACAAGGCCGACTACGGCTATGGCAAGAGCTCGCAGCTGCTCAACTTCACGATTCCCGTCGCGCTATCCTCGAAAAAATACGCGATCCACTTCGACAATCCGCAGGTGGGTTTCCTCGATTTCGACAGCCGCAAGGACGGCACGCTGCGCTACGAAGTGATCGGCGGGCGCAAGACCTACCAGGTGGTGGCCGGCGACAGCTGGGCCGACGTGATGGCCAACTACACCAGCCTGACCGGCCGCCAGCCGCTGCCGCCGCGCTGGGCCTTCGGTAACTTCGCCAGCCGCTTCGGCTACAAGTCCGAGGCGGAGACGCGCGCCGTGGTCGAGATGTTCGCCAAGGAGAAGATCCCGCTCGACGCCGTCGTGCTCGACCTGTACTGGTTCGGCAAGGAAGTCAAGGGCACCATGGGCAACCTGGCCTGGGACCGCGACACCTTCCCCAGGGCCGAGCAGATGATGGCGGACTTCAGGCAGAAGGGCGTCAAGACCATCGTCATCACCGAGCCCTTCATCCTGACCACGTCGCAGCGCTGGCAGGAAGCGGTGCAGCAGAAGGTGCTCGCCCTTGATAAGGCGGGCAAACCCGCCACCTATGATTTCTACTTCGGGAACACCGGCATCGTCGACCTGTATACACAGCAGGGCCGCGACTGGTTCTGGAATATCTACAAGGGCCTGAAGCAGGGTGGGGTCGCCGGCTGGTGGGGCGACCTGGGCGAGCCGGAAGTGCATCCTTCGTGGGTCCAGCATGGTGGTGGCAAGACGGCGGACCAGGTCCATAACGTCTACGGCCACGACTGGGCCGGCCTGATCGCCAACGGCTACCGCAAGGACTACCCGAACGAGCGTCCCTTCATCCTGATGCGTGCCGGCTACTCGGGTTCGCAGCGCTTCGGCATGATCCCCTGGTCGGGCGACGTCAGCCGCGGTTGGGGCGGACTGCAGTCGCAGATGGAGATCTCGCTCCAGATGGGCATGCAGGGCCTGGCCTACATGCACTCGGACCTCGGCGGTTTTGCCGGACCGGTGCTGGACGACGAGCTGTACGTGCGCTGGCTGCAGTACGGCGTGTTCCAGCCGATCTTCCGCCCGCACGCGCAGGCGGAGGTGCCGCCTGAACCCGTGTTCCGTTCCGAGCGCACCAAGGTGCTGGCGCGCGAAGCGGTCTGGCTGCGCTACGCCATGCTACCGTATAACTACACACTGGCCTTCGACAACAGCCAGACCGGCATGCCGCTGATGCGTCCCGTGCTGTTCGGCGAAGAGGAAGCTACCTCGATTTCTTCGACCTATCATTGGGGACCCGACTTCCTGGTGTCGCCGGTCGTGCAGCCGGGAGCGATGCGCCAGGAAGTGCACTTCCCGGTCAAGGATAGCGTCTGGTTCGACTTCCACACGGGCGAAAAGCACCGGGGCGGCATCCTGGAAGTGGTGAAGCCGGTGGAGGCGAACATCCCAGTCTACGTGCGCGCCGGCGCTTTCGTCCCGATGGCGAAGGTAGTGCAGACCACGCGCGACTATTCGAGCCGCCAGATCGACCTGCACTACTACCATGACGCCAGCGTCGGGCGCGGTGAAGGAAAAATGTACGACGACGACGGCGAGACCGCGGACGCCTACGCCAAGGGCCTGTATGAGATCGTGCGCTTCGACAGCACTTACGCCGGCGGCAAGCTCGAAGTCAAGCTGCAGACCGAGACCGGCAAGGCGCAGGCGCCGCTGGAACGCGGCTTTGCACTGAAGGTGCACAACATCGAGAAGAAACCGCGCTCGGTGACGGTGGATGGACGTGCCGTTCCCTTCAGCTGGAACGGCAAGCATCACCTGCTGGAAGTGCCGCTGGCGGCGCGCAAGCAGCCCGCAGCAAAGGTCAGCATCAGCCTGTAAGTCCCGTCCTGTGCGCGCCATTGGCGCGCACAGGGCGCATCAGCGCGCCACGATCAGGCGCAGGCCCAGTCCCACGAAGATCGCGCCGGCGGTCCGATCCAGCCACATGCCGGCACGCGGCGTGCGGTTCAGCCACTGCCCGATCGCGCCCGAAAAGTAGCCCAGCAGTCCGAACAGCACCGCGGCCTGCACGGTAAAGATCAGGCCCAGCCAGGCAATCTGCCAGTTCGCATCCCCGCGCGAAGCCACCACGAACTGCGGCAGGAAGGACAGGAAGAACAGCACCACCTTCGGATTGATGGCATTGGCCAGCAGCCCCTTGAAGAACAGCTGGCGCGCCGATTCGTCCGGCACCACGCCCGCCGCCTGGGCGCCGCCGCGGCTGCGCAGCGCGCCGATGCCCATCCAGATCAGGTACAGGCCACCCGCGATCTTCAGCGCCGTGAACGCCGTCGGCGAGGCCGCGATCAGTGCGCTCACGCCGATCACCGCCAGCAGGGTGTGGTTCAGGCAGCCCAACGCGCAGCCCAGGCCGAAGGCAATCCCGCGCGCCCGCCCTTTGGCGATGCCGACGCCCAGCACCATCATGTTGTCGGGCCCAGGCGAGAGCGTGATCAGGATGGCGGCGGTGAGGAAACCGAAGAACTGTTCTGGCGTGAGCATGGTGGGTCTGGGTGTTGGCAAACCCGCATCTTAGCCTAAGAGCGCCTAACAATTCCCCCATGGCTGCGTTGCATCGTCTCGCCGTACTAGCGTACTGTCTTCGACGTTGCGCCTTGCCCTGGGGTTTTGTTAGGCGCTCTAGCGCCAAGTCAGCCCTTGCCCTTCGGCTGCACGACGGCATCCATGTCCAGCTCGACCCAGGTCGGTGCGTGGTCGCTCGGCTTTTCCTTCGCGCGCTGGAACTTGTCGACGCCGGCGCCGCGCAGGGCGGGCGCCAGGGCAGGGCTGAGCAGCAGGTGGTCGATGCGGATGCCGGCGTCGCGCCCGAAGGCGTTGCGGAAGTAATCCCAGAAGGTATAGATGACCTGGTCGGGGTACATGGCGCGCAGCGAATCCGTCCAGCCCTGCGCCATGAGGCGCTCGAAAGCTGCGCGCGACTCCGGCCGGAACAGGGCGTCGTCGACCCAGCGTTCCGGCTTGTAGACGTCGAGATCGGTCGGGATCACGTTGAAGTCGCCGCACATCACGACCGGCACTTTCGCATCGAGCAGCTCGGCGCCGCGTGTGATCAAGCGTTCCATCCAGGCCAGCTTGTAGTCGAACTTCGGTCCCGGCGCCGGGTTGCCGTTCGGGAGGTACAGGCCGCAGATCAGGAGGCCCTGGTAGACCGCCTCGATGTATCGGCTCTGCTCGTCCGTGGGGTCGCCCGGCAGGCCGCGCTGCAGTTCCTGCGCCGGACCGTCGCGGGTGAGGATGGCGACGCCGTTCCAGCTTTTCTGGCCGTGCCAGATGGCGTGGTAGCCGATGTCCCGGATGGCGCTTTCCGGGAATTTTTCCTGCGGCGCCTTGAGCTCCTGCAGGCAGACCACGTCGGGTTTGCGTTCTTCCAGGTAGTCGAGCAGGGCGCCCAGGCGGGCCCCGATTCCATTGACGTTATAGGTGACGACCAGCATCGTGCCTCCGCGGTATCCGTTATCTGATTGCTACTTTAGCATGCGGGCGCAGGGCCACGCGGCCCTGAAGATTTCTCGGCGCTTATAGTCCGTAACACATTTTCTTATGGCTAATTGATCGTTCGGCCATGCAAGACCATGTCGTATACTGTTGCGATCGAATTTTTGCTGTCTGGAGAAGAACATGTTCACCCGCCGTCACATCCTCATTGGCGCTGTCGCCCTGTCCACCAACCTCGTCGCGGCCGCCGCGCACGCCGACCAGCTCGCGGACATCAGGAAGAAAGGCGAGATCGTGTTCGGCGTGCTGGGCACCGATGAGCCGAACAGCTTCATCGATCCCAAGACCCGCCAGCTGGTGGGTTACGAGATCGACATCGCGACCGCGGTCGCGAAGAAGATCGGCGTCACGCCGAAGTTCAAGCAGATGTCGGTATCGAGCCGTATCCCCGAGCTGCAGCAGGGCCATGTGGACGTGCTGGCCGCCACGCTCACCCACAACAAGGAACGCGAATCGCAGGTCGACTTCGCGCTGACCCATTTCGTGACCGGCTCGAAAGTCATGGTGCGCGCGGGCAGCGGCGTCACCGCACTGCCGCAACTGGCCGGCAAGAAGGTCGTCACCGTGCGCGGCGGCACCCAGGAAACCAATATCCGCGCGGCCGTGCCGACTGCGGAAGTGGTCACCTTCGAGAACACCCAGCAGGCCTTCCAGGCCCTGCGCCAGGGCAAGGGCATCGCCTACGTCAACGACGAATCCTCGCTGCTGGCCGACTACGGCAAGCTCGGTCCGGCCGCCAAGGGCTTCACCATCCTGCCGACCAGCATCGGCATCGAGTCGATCGCCCTCGGCCTGCGCAAGGGCGAAAAGAACCTGAAGGCCGTGGTCGACGAGACCCTGCGCGGCCTGGAAGCCAGCGGCGAAGCCGAGAAGCTGTTCAACAAGTGGTATGGCCCGGGCACCCGCGCCAACATCGCCAAGCGCACTTTCAAGATCAGCACCGACAAGATTTAAGTTTTGCAGTTTTTCGACCCCAGCATCCCGCAATCCGGCCAGTACCATGACTGGCTGGTGCAGGGTCTCATCCTGTCGCTGCAACTGACGGCAGCGAGCTTCGTCGTTGCCTTGCCCTTCGGCGCGCTGCTGGCGGTGATGCGCACGGCCAGCTTCGCGCCTGCGCGTGCGATTGCTTCTACGATTATCGAAGCGATCCGCAACGTGCCGCTGCTGGCGCACCTGCTGTTTTGGTACTTTGCCTTCCCCGAATTGCTGCCCGAGGGCGCGCGCGAGTTCCTGTACGCGCACAACCCGGAAGCCGTATGCGCCGTCATCGCACTGGCGCTGTACAGCGGTGTGCACATGGCCGAGGACATCCGCAGCGGTATCCGCGCGGTGCCCCCGAGCCAGCTGGAAGCGGCGCGTTCGCTGGGCCTGGGAAGATTTGCTGCTGTGCGCCTGGTACTGCTGCCGCAAGCCTTCCGGGCCTCGATTCCGCCGCTGCTGTCGCAGACCGTCAACCTGTGGAAGGACACCAGCGTGGCCACCGTCATCGGCGCCGCCGAACTGATGTACCAGGCCGCACGCGTGGAAACGAGCAGCTTCCGCAGCGCCGAAGCGTTCACCTTCGCGACCCTGGCGTACTTGAGCGTATCGCTGCTGATTTCGTTTGCCGCCTGGCTGTTCCAGCGGCGTTATCCGGTCCGTCCGGCATGAGGTCAATATGCTCGAACTGATCGATACCTATTGGCTCTATTTCCTCGTCGGCCAGTACCCGGACGGTCCGCTCGGCGGCCTGGCGCTTACCGTGCTGCTGTCGTTTGGGGCGCTGCTGCTGGCAATGCCTTTCGGCCTGCTGCTGGGCGTGGCGCGCGTGAGCAGCCGCCGCGCCGTCGCCTGGCCCGTCGCCGCGCTGGTGCAGCTGGTGCGCGCGGTGCCGCTGCTGCTGGTGGTGTTCTGGGTGTACTTCTTCCTGCCGGCCGTCACCGGCGTCAAGACCGGGCAGGCCACGACCATGCTGATGGTGCTGGTGCTGTTCGACGGCGTGTACCTGGCCGAGATCGTGGCCGCCGGTATCCGTGCGCTGCCGAAGGGGCAGCTGGAAAGCGCCCGCTCGCTCGGCCTGTCCTATGCTCAGGCGCTGCGCCTGGTGGTGCTGCCGCAGACCCTGAGGAACGGCCTGCCCTCGATCGTCAGCCAGCTGGTCTCGACCATCAAGGCGACCTCGCTCGGCTACATCATCGGCTTGTCCGAGGTCTCGTTCATCGCGACCCAGGTCAACACGCTGGTGTTCACCCAGGCGGTCGAGGTGTACCTGATCCTGGCGCTGACCTATTTCATCCTCTGTTTCGGCCTGTCCCGCCTGGCCTTCCTGCTCGAACGCCGCATGCAGCGCGGCGCAAGGCAGGCTTCGTAATCAAGAAAGCGAACGATGATCGTTCTCGACAAAGTCAACAAGTGGTACGGCGAAGGATCGACCAAATACCACGCCCTGGTCGACATCAGCGAGCGGGTGGAAAAGAACGAAGTGGTGGTCGTGTGCGGCCCCTCCGGTTCCGGCAAGTCCACGCTGATCCGCACTCTCAACCGGCTCGAAGAAATCGACAGCGGCAGTATCAACATTGATGGCCGCGATATCCACGCCAGGGGCCTGGACGTCAACGAGCTGCGCGCCGGGATCGGCTTCGTGTTCCAGCACTTCAACCTGTTCCCGCACCTGACGGTGCTGGAGAACTGCACGCTGGCGCCCGTCAACCTGAAGCGCGCCACCGCAAAAGAAGCGCGCGAGTACGCGATGCTGCTGCTGGAGCAGGTGGGCCTGGCGCACAAGCGCGACGCCTATCCGAACGCGCTGTCGGGCGGCCAGCAGCAGCGCGTGGCGATCGCACGCAGCCTGGCCATGCGTCCGCCGATCATGCTGTTCGACGAGCCGACCAGTGCCCTCGATCCGGAAATGGTGGGCGAAGTTCTGCAGGTAATGCGTTCGCTCGCACAGCAGGGCATGACCATGGTCTGCGTCACCCACGAGATGGGCTTTGCGCGCGAAGTGGCCGACCGCATCCTGTTCATGGCCGAAGGGCGCATCCTGGAACGCGCCACGCCCGAGGCCTTCTTCACCAACCCGCAGCACCCGCGCGCCCAACAGTTCCTGGCCGACCGCCGCCGGGACTGAGCGTCAAGTGTGCGCCTCTGCCGCCTCCGGCGGATAGAGGATCTGCGTGCCGCTCACCTGCGCGAACGGCGTCAAGGTATGGGGCTTGGTTTTGCCCCTGTTGATGATATGCTCGACCGGCACGCCCCGCACCGCCAGCGCATCGGCCACCATTGAGCGGTGGCAGCGCCAGGGCACTGCCTCGGCGCACATCAGGGCGCAGCGCATCGACTGCGCCATGGCGGCGACGATATCGACGTGCTCCCGGAATGCATCCGTCTGCATGTGGTCCGCATAGCCGCGGAACGAGGCATTGCGCCAGGCGCCGTTGGGCGTATCCTTGCGCGCCTTGCGCAGTCCCCCGAGTTCGCGGATGTACTCGTAGCCGATGCCCGCCTGTTCGAGCGATCCAGGCAGCTGGTCCTGCCCAAACTGGGGGTTATGACGCGACTTCGGCACCGTGCGGATGTCGAGCACGCGTTTGATGCCGTGCTCGCGCAGCAGGTCGATGAATTCTTCGATCGGCCGGTTGGAGTGGCCGATCGTGTAGACCAGTTCCATATTTGATTTCCCTGAGACTGTCGTAGCGCCATTCTGGCCGTATTCGCTGGTCCCCGGCGGACTGTTGCTCATCTATAATCTTCATTGCCTGGCCAGCGGTCCACTCTGCGCCGGTATAGGGAGATCAAGATGCTGCAATCCAAGCGGAAGGGCTGTCGAGTCGGTATCGTAGGCGCGGGAACGGCGGGACTGGCCACCGCCATCGGCCTGGCGCGCCATGGCCATGAAGTCCACGTCTTCGAAAAACACCCATCGCTGGCCACGCTCGGCGCCGGAGTGCTGATCCAGCCGCAGGGCGTAGCGGCAATCGGGGACCTGGGCGTCGGCCCGGCCTTCGAGGCGGCCAGCGTGCCGATCGAACGCCTGGTCGGCCTGAACCACCGCGGCTGGAAGCTGGTCGACATCGCCTACGGGGACTTGCAGGCGCGCGCCGTGAGCCGCTCCGCGCTGGGCGGCGTGCTGCACCAGGAATGCCTGCGCCTCGGTGTGGCGCTGCAATTCGGCGCCGACGTCGCCAGCGTGCGTGCGCAGGACGGACGTGGCCTCATTGCAGCCGGCGACACCGTACACGATTTCGACTTCGTCGTCATTGCCAACGGCGCCACCTCGCGCCTGCCGGCCGACTCCGGCCTCGCGGTGCCTTCCACCCCCTACGCCTGGGGCGCCCTGTGGTCGTTGATCGACCTGCCGGCATGGCATGCGCCCACCGACCTCCTGCAGCGCTACGGCGGCACGCGCCGCATGTTTGGCATCATGCCGACCGAGCGTGTCCAGGATGGGCTGCGGGTCTCCTTTTTCTGGAGCCTGCACCGCGGCCAGCACGCGGTCTGGCTGGCGACGCTGATCGAAGACTGGAAAGCCGAGCTGCTGGCGCTGTGGCCCGAGTCAAGCGCCGTGGTGGAACGCATCCACTCGCACGACCAGTTCGCGTTTGCGAGCTATTGCCACGCGCGCCCGGCGCGGCTGGCGGAAGGCCCGATCGCGATCGTTGGCGACGCCGCCCACGCCATGAGCCCGCAGCTCGGCATGGGTTCCACCCTGGCGGTGCAGGATGCGCTGGCGCTGGCAGGCAGCGTCCAGCAGTACGGCCCTTCGGAAGGGCTGGCGCGCTATTCAGCCGGTCGCCTGCGCACCGTGCGCGCCTACCAGGCCCTGAGCCGCGCGCTGACGCCATGCTTCCAGGCTGGTGGTAATGGGTGGTGGCGTGACCTGATCTTTGCCGGCGGCCTGTATGTGCCCGGCACGCGCTACCTGATGCACCGCTCGCTCGCGGCGCCACGGCGCTGCGTTCGGGAGGCCTGGGCGGAGGCTTCCTAGAACTGCTCGTCCGGCCGCAGGTAACGCCACTGCCCCGGCGGCAGGTCGCCCAGCTTCACCTTCCCGATGCGCACACGCTTGAGGCCAAGCACCTTCAGTCCCACCATCTCGCACATGCGGCGGATCTGGCGCTTGCGACCCTCCCGCAAGGTGAAGCTGAGCTGGTCCTCGTTCTGCCAGCGCACCTTGGCCGGCAGCAGGGGCTTCCCGTCCATCCACAGGCCGTGGTTGAGTTTCCTGAGGTCCGCTTCCGGCAGCGTGCCCGGCCTGGTGTACTGCACCCGCACCAGGTATTCCTTTTCGATCTCCGTGTTCTCGCCGATGAGCTGCTTGGCGATGCGGCCGTCCTGGGTCAGCACCAGCAGGCCCACCGAGTCGATGTCGAGGCGGCCGGCCGGGACCAGGCTGCGCAGCTGGGTCGGGTGGAACTGCTCGGGCGACGGGTCATCGGCCCAGCGGTTCTCCGGCTTGATCAGGGTGACGGCCGGCTTGTAGCCGTCTTCGGCCTGGCCGCTGACGTAGCCGACCGGCTTGTTGATCAGGACCGTGACGCGCTTGGACTGCTCGGCGGCGGCCTGGCGTTCGACGGTGATCTTCTGGTGCGGCAGCACCTTGCTGCCCAGTTCCGACACCACCTTGCCGTCCACCCGCACCCAGCCTTTGGCGATCCAGTCATCGGCTTCGCGGCGCGAGGACAGGCCGAGTTCGGACATACGTTTGGAGAGGCGGACAGGTTCGGTCATCGGGAAAACAGGAAAAAGGGTTGAAACTGAGGGTTTAAATCTTGAGCGCATCCAGCAGGTCGGTCTCGAGCTGGACCTGGGTGCGCGGGTTGTTCAGGGCGGCGCCGTCGATCAGGAATACGTCCTCGACGCGCTCGCCCAGGGTCATGATCTTGGCGGTGTGCAGGTTGATGCGGTAGCGCGTCAGCACGCTGGCGATCGCGTACAGCAGGCCGGGGCGGTCGTTGGCGGCGACCGACAGCACGTGGAACTGGCCGCGCTCGTCCGGTCGAAGGTCCACGGTGGGGGTGACCGGGAAGGTGCGCGACAGGCGCGACAGGCGGCCGCGCGTAGGCGGCGCCAGGGCTTCCTGCGAGGCCAGCTGCACGCACAGTTCGTGCTCGATCAGGCTGATGATGTCGCGGTAGCTCCCCGCGAAATTCTCTTCCGTGACGAGGAAGGAGTCCAGTGCGTAGCCGTGGCGCGTGGTGTGGATCTTGGCGTCGAGGATGCTGAAGTTCTTGCGCTCGAAGTAGCCGCAGATGCGCGCGAACAGGTCGGGCTGGTCCTTGATGTAGACGGCCACCTGCAGGCCTTCGCCGATCGGCGCCAGGCGCGCCTTCACCACCGGCTTGCCGCTGTCGACCTTGTCGTGCAGGGCGCGCGTCTGCCAGGCGATGTCGGAGGCGTCGTGGCGCAGGAAATAGGCGACGTCGAGCTGCTTCCACAGCGCTTCGTGGGCCTCGGCCCCCAGGCCGTACAGGCGCAGCGTGGCGAGGGCTTCCTTCTGGCGCGCGCGCAGCTCGCGGTCGGCGCTATGCGGCTCGCCGCCCAGGACACGCAGGGTGACCTTGTACAAGTCTTCCAGCAGCTTGGCCTTCCAGGCATTCCAGACCTTGGGGCTGGTGCCGCGGATGTCGGCCACGGTGAGCAGGTAGAGCGCCGTCAGGTGGCGTTCGTCCTTGACCAGGGCGGCAAAGCTGGCAATCACGTCCGGATCGGACATGTCCTGTTTCTGGGCGACGGTCGACATGGCCAGGTGATGCTGGACCAGGAACACCACCAGTTCGGTATCGGGCGCGGAGATGCCGTGGCCGCGGCAGAACTCGCGCGCATCGATCATGCCGAGTTCCGAATGGTCGCCGCCGCGGCCCTTGGCGATGTCGTGGAACAGGGCGGCCACGTACAGCAGCCAGCGGTCGCGGAAGTTGGCGATCAGCTGGCTGCAGAACGGGTATTCGTGGGCATGCTCCGGCATCGTGAAGCGGCGCAGGTTACGCACCACCATCATGATGTGCTGGTCCACGGTGTAGACGTGGAACAGGTCGTGCTGCATCTGGCCGGTGATGCTGCGGAAGGCGGGCAGGTAGCGGCCCAGCACGCCCATGTCGTTCATGCGCCGCAGCGCGTGCACCAGGCCGCTCGGCGCCTTCAGGATGCGCAGGAACAGGGCGCGGTTGGCCGCATTGGCGCGGAACCCCGCGTCGATCACGTTCCGCGCATGCCACAGGGAGCGCATGGTGCGCGCCGTCATGCCCTTGATGTCCGGGCGCTCGGTCATGGCGACGAAGATCCCGAGCACGGTCGAGGGGAAGCGCTCGAAGGTGTCGTCCTCGGCGACGTCGATGAAGCCGTTGACTTCGTTGAAGTGCTCGCTGAAGTCGCCGCCGATCGGGACCGCCGTGCTCGGGCGCGGGAACAGCTGGGCCTCGATGTTCTGCAGCATGATGGTGTTCATCTGCGTCACCACCTTGGCGGCCCAGTAGTAGCGCTGCATCAGGAACTCGCTGGCGCGGCGGCCATCCGCGTTCTCGAGGCCGAATGTCTTGGCGATCGCGGTCTGGACGTCGAACACCAGGCGGTCTTCGCGCCGTTTGGTCTGCAGGTGCAGGCGCACGCGAATGTCCTTGAAGGCGTATTCCTTCTCCATCAGCTGGCGCGCCTCGGCGCGCGTGATCAGTTTGGCGCGCGCCATCTGGCTCCAGGATTCGGCCAGGCCCGCAGCCTTCGCCACCCACATGATCACCTGCAGGTCGCGCAGCGCGCCCGGGCTTTCCTTGACGTTGGGTTCGAGTGCGAAGGCGGTGTATTCGTATTTGGCGTGGCGCAGGCGCATCTCGGCGGTCTTGGCCTGGAAGAAGGCCTGCGGATCCAGGGCTTCGCGGTAGCGCCGGCGCAGCTCGTCGAACAGCTGGGCGTCGCCGGTGACCAGCCGCGCTTCGAGCAGGCTGGTCTGCACCGTGATGTCGGCGCTGGATTCGACCAGGCACTCGTCGACAGTGCGGATGCTGTGGCCGATCTCCAGCCCCAGGTCCCAGAACAGCTGGACCAGGGCCTCCAGTTTCGCCTGGGTGATGGCATCGGCCGGCTGGCCGAGCAGGATCAGGAGGTCGACATCGGAATACGGAAAGAGTTCGCCGCGCCCGTAGCCGCCCACCCCGACCAGCGTGGTGTTGGCGGGCAGGCCGGCAGCGGCCCAGGCGTCGCCCAGGATGCCGTCGACGCAGGTGCGCAGGCCGCGCAGCAGTTTTTCAGGTTTGCCGTCCTGGTGGAAGGCATCGATCAGGGCCTGGCGTTCGGCCTTCAGCCGTTGGCGCAGCGTGCTGCGCGAGCCGTCGAGGAGCGCCGCCTGGCCCATGGTGCCTCCTCAGGCCTCTGCCGGGGCGTACTGGGGCAGCAGCGGCACCACGATGGCGGGCGGCGGCGGGCTGCCGGCCGACATGGTCAGCACCTCGACGCCGGTTTCGGTGACCAGCACGGTGTGCTCCCACTGAGCCGACAGGCTGCGATCCTTGGTCTTGATGGTCCAGCCGTCCGGCATTTCGCGGATCTCGCGGCGGCCGGAGTTGATCATCGGTTCGATGGTGAAGATCATGCCGGGCACCAGCTCTTCGCCGGTGCCGGGGCGGCCGTAGTGCAGCACCTGCGGCTCTTCGTGGAACACGCGGCCGACGCCGTGGCCGCAGAACTCGCGCACCACGCTGTAGCCGTGCTTCTCGGCGTGCTGCTGGATCGCGTGGCCGATGTCGCCCAGGCGGTTGCCCGGCTTCACCTTGGCGATGCCCAGCCACATGCACTCGAAGGTCACTTCGGACAGGCGCTTGGCCAGGATGGTGGGTTCGCCGACCAGGAACATGCGGCTGTTATCGCCATGGAAACCTTCCTTGGTGATCGGGGTGATGTCGATGTTCAGCGCGTCGCCGCTCTTGAGCACGCGGTCGCCCGGGATGCCGTGGCAGATGACGTCGTTGACCGAGGCGCAGATCGAGCCGGGGAAGGGCGGGTAGCCCGGCGGCGCGTAGTTCAGCGTGGCAGGCGCCGTGCCCTGCACGTTGATCATGTAGTCCTTTGCCAGGCGGTCGAGTTCCCCGGTGGTGACGCCCGGCTTCACGAAGGGCGTGATGTAGTCGAGCACTTCGGAACCGAGGCGGCAGGCGACGCGCATGCCTTCGATTTCGTCGGGTGTCTTGGGAGTGGAAGCCATAGATTCTTATCCTGCAAATGAGTTTAGCCCGGTCAGCGGGCGATATTGCGCCATTATAAAGGTTTCGTAGGGTGGGCGGGGTCAATGAGGCCAGTGGCCTCTTTGACGAACGCCCACGCCGCAATGTTGACTGCGGCGCATGCCCGTTCGTAACCCTTGAAAACCACGTGAAATCCCGCTAGAATCTCGGGTTGCTCGTATTCGCATCGAGCAACGTTGTAAAAAACGTCTTTTTTAATGAAATCGCGAACGTGGCCGCAAAAGGGTGCCTATTAGGTGACTGGCTACGTTCAAGACCCAACCCTGGAGAATTACATGTCCGTTACTATGCGTGAAATGCTGGAAGCCGGTATCCACTTCGGCCACCAGACCCGTTTCTGGAACCCGAAGATGGCACCGTTCATCTTTGGTCATCGCAACAAGATCCACATCATCAACCTGGAAAAGACCATGGCAATGTACCAGGATGCGATGAAGACCATCAAGCAGATCTCGGCTAACCGCGGCACCATCCTGATGGTCGGCACCAAGCGCCAGGCCCGCGACATCATCGCCGCCGAAGCGCAGCGCGCAGGCGTGCCGTACGTCGACCAGCGCTGGCTGGGCGGTATGCTGACCAACTTCAAGACCATCAAGACCTCGATCAAGCGCCTGAAGGACATGGAAGCCCAGATCGAAGACGGTTCGGTCGAGAAGCTGTCGAAGAAGGAAGCCCTGATGTTCCAGCGCGAGCTGGTCAAGCTGCAGAAGTCGATCGGCGGCATCAAGGACCTGGGCGGCGTGCCTGACGCGATCTTCGTCGTCGACGTCGGCTACCACAAGGGCGCCATCACCGAAGCCGGCAAGCTGGGCATCCCGGTCATCGGCGTGGTCGATACCAACCACTCGCCGGAAGGCGTCACCCACGTGATCCCGGGTAACGACGACTCGTCGAAGGCGATCACCCTGTACGCACGCGGCGTCGCCGATGCGATCCTGGAAGGCCGCGCCAATGCCACCAACGAAGTCGTTGAGATGGTCAAGGCTGCCGGCGCTGACGACTTCGTCGAAGTTTCCGAGCAGGCATAATGTAGGGCAGGGAGATCCTGCCTGAACATCAAAGGGGGCGCCGAGCCGTGGCACGAGCCCCCCTTTTTTTAAGCACGACGCTTAGCAATAAATTATCACGTGGGTGTCCGGCGGACATCCGCTCACACATCAAACATTTGGGAGAATTCAACATGGCAGCTATTACCGCAGCGATGGTTGGTGAACTGCGCGCGAAGACCGACGCGCCGATGATGGAATGCAAGAAGGCACTGACCGAAGCCGAAGGCGACATGGGTCGTGCCGAAGAGATCCTGCGCGTCAAGCTGGGCGGCAAGGCATCGAAGGCAGCGTCGCGTATCACCGCTGAAGGCGTGGTCGCGGCTTACATCTCCGGCAACATCGGCGCGCTGGTGGAAATCAACAGCGAAACCGACTTCGTCGCCAAGAACGACGATTTCCTGGCCATGGCCAACCTGGCAGCCAAGCTGATCGCCGAGAACAACCCGGCCGACGTCGCCGCCCTGGCAGCCCTGCCGCACGAAGGCAAGACCTTCGACGACGTGCGTACGGCACTGATCGGCAAAATCGGCGAGAATATGACCGTTCGCCGCTTCCAGCGCTTCGAAACCACCGCCAAGCTGGCTTCGTACCTGCACGGCGCCCGTATCGGCGTGATGGTCGAGTTCGAGGGTGACGAGCAAGTCGGCAAGGACGTGGCCATGCACATCGCTGCAATGAAGCCGGTCTCGCTGTCGGCAGAGCAAGTGCCAGCTGAACTGATCGAGAAAGAGCGTTCGGTTGCCCAGCTGAAAGCCCAGGAAGACGCCGACAAGGCGACTGCCGAAGGCAAGCAGCCGCAGTCGGCCGAGATCGTCGCCAAGCGTATCGACGGTTCGGTGCAGAAGTACCTGAAGGAAGTCTCGCTGCTGAACCAGGCATTCGTGAAGAACGACAAGCAGTCGATCGAGCAGTACCTGAAGGCCTCGAACGCCAGCGTGAAGGCATTCACGATGTTCGTCGTCGGCGAAGGCATCGAGAAGAAGGTGGACGACTTCGCAGCAGAAGTCGCAGCCCAGATGGCTGCCAACAAGCAGTAATCAACAAAGCGGGCCGTAAGGCCCGTTTTTGCAGGGTGGTGCTGCATGCGTCGTTGGTCGCACGGCTCCACCCGCGCCATCTGTCGTTGCAGATGAGACTGCCTTAGTGGCGGTCAGACCCGAATTCGAAACACAACATAGGAGCCGCTTCATCATGACAAAACCAGCCTACCAACGAGTCCTCCTGAAACTGTCTGGCGAAGCGCTGATGGGTGACGACCAGTTCGGCATCAACCGCGCAACCATCGACCGCATGGTGGCCGACGTGGCGGAAGTGGCGAAGCTGGGCGTGCAGGTGGCGGTCGTGATCGGCGGCGGCAACATCTTCCGCGGCGTGGCCCCGGGCGCCCAGGGCATGGATCGCGCCACCGCGGACTACATGGGCATGCTGGCCACCGTCATGAACGCCCTGGCGCTGGCCGATTCGATGCGCCATGTGGGCATCACGGCGCGCGTGATGTCGGCAATCAGCATCGAGCAGGTGGTGGAACCCTATGTCCGCCCGAAGGCCCTGCAATACCTGGAAGAGGGCAAGGTCGTGGTGTTCGCCGCCGGTACTGGCAACCCGTTCTTCACCACCGACACCGCCGCCGCCCTGCGTGGCGCCGAGATCTCGGCCGAGATCGTCCTGAAGGCGACCAAGGTCGACGGCGTCTACACCGCCGATCCCAAGAAGGATCCGAACGCCACCCGTTACAATTCGATTTCCTTCGACGAGGCGATCGCCAAGAACCTGCAGGTGATGGACGCTACCGCGTTCGCCCTGTGCCGTGACCAGAAGCTGCCGATCAAGGTCTTCTCCATCGTCAAACCCGGCGCGATGAAAGCCGTGATCATGGGTGAAGACGAGGGTACACTGGTACACGTTTGAACCACGTTTCAACATATTTAAGAAGAATAGGAGAGCAGCATGTCCCTAGCTGACGTCAAGAAGAATGCCCAGGACCGCATGACCAAGTCGATCGAGACCCTGCGCGCCAACCTGGCCAAGGTCCGTACCGGCCGCGCCCACGCCGGCATTCTCGATTCCGTGATGGTCGAGTACTACGGCTCGCCGGTTCCGCTGTCGCAGGTGGCCAACCTGACCCTGATCGACGCCCGCACCATCGGCGTGGCCCCGTTCGAAAAGAAAATGGGCAGCACCATCGAAAAAGCGATCCGCGACTCCGACCTGGGCCTGAACCCGTCGTCGCAGGGCGATATGATCCGCGTGCCGACCCCGCCGCTGACCGAAGAGCGCCGCAAGGAAATGGTCAAGCTGACCAAGTCGGAAGGCGAAGACGCCAAGATCGCCGTGCGCAACATCCGCCGCGACGCTAACGAAGCCGTCAAGAAAATGGTCAAGGACAAGACCGCCTCCGAAGACGACGAGCGCCGTTCCGCCGACGAGATCCAGAAGCTGACCGACAAGTTCGTCGCCGAGATCGACAAGCTGCTGGCGGAAAAAGAAAAAGACATCATGACGGTGTAATACCGGGTCTGGGGCAGATGCCCCGCCCAGGCGGACCGGCCCCGGCATGCGTGCTGCGGCCGGTCCGAGTCCCTTTAAGACGGCCGACGCTGCTTGCTTCTCATGAGCTGCTTCGCCGGCCTAGCTGGAAGCAAAGATGTTCAAAAGTTCGACCACAGCCATTCCCGAAGCGCTTGCCGTGCCGCGCCACATCGCCATCATCATGGATGGCAATGGCCGCTGGGCCACCAAGCGACTGCTGCCGCGGGTCGCCGGCCACGTCAAGGGCGTGGAGGCGGTGCGCGGCGTCGTCGAGGCCTGCGTCGAGCGCGGCGTCGAATACCTGACGCTGTTCGCCTTTTCGTCGGAGAACTGGCGCCGTCCGGCCGAGGAAGTCTCGCTGCTCATGAAGCTGTTCGTCACCGCGCTCGAGCGCGAAGTGTCGAAGATGCACGCGAATAACATCCGCCTGAAGGTCGTGGGCGACCTGAGCCGCTTCGACCCGAAGCTGCAGGAAATGATCAGCGCGGCCGAGCGCCGCACCGCCAACAATACCCGCCTTACGGTCAGCGTGTGCGCCAACTACGGCGGCCGCTGGGATATCATGCAGGCAACAAGCAAGATGGTGGCGGCCCATCCGGGCGTCACCGAGTACACCGAAGAGATGCTGGCGCCGCACCTGGCCATGGCCTATGCGCCCGAGCCCGACCTGTTCATCCGGACCGGCGGCGAAGAGCGCATTTCGAATTTCCTGCTGTGGCAGCTGGCGTATTCCGAGCTCTACTTCACGCAAACCTACTGGCCTGATTTCTCGAAGGCGTCGTTGGACGAGGCGATTACTTCCTTCCAGCAGCGCGAACGCCGCTTCGGCCAGACCGGCGACCAGGTGGCGCAGAAGACCAAGGCATAAGACAGACGCACAAGACGGACGCAAAAGACCAATAATGCTCAAGACCCGGATCATCACCGCGCTCGCACTGCTGGCAGTCCTGCTGCCGGTCCTGTACTTCAACAACTACACGGCGTTCGCGGTGGTCGCCTCGGTATTTTTCGGGGCGGCGATCTGGGAGTGCTTCCGCCTGTTTAACCCGGGCACCAGCAAGGCGCCGCTGATCGCCGCATTCTGGACCGCGGCCTTCGTCTACGCCTTCTTCATTTCGCCGAGCCCGAATCCCGTGTTCTGGTTCGCGATCAGCGTGCTGGTGTGGGTGCTGCGCTTCGCACCCTCGCTCAAGCTCGGCCTGCCGCCGCTGAACAGCACCGCCAACACCTTCCTGAGCCTGGTCTATGCCATCTCCGTGGTGGGCTGCTTTGCCGCCATCGTCGAGATGTACCGCTTGTCGCCGCTCTACCTGCTGTCGGTGATGGCCATCGTCTGGGCCGCCGACATCTTCGCCTACTTCTCGGGCAAGGCCTTCGGCAAGCGCAAGCTGGCGCCATCGATCTCGCCGGGCAAATCCTGGGAAGGCGCGATCGGTGGCGGCATCGCCGTGCTGGTGCTGGCCACGCTCAGCATCCTGTTCGGCGGCGAGGCCATGCTCGGCACCTTCGCCGCGCGCGTCCAGGCCGTCCTCGGCTGGGGCGTCCTCTACGCGGTGCTCATCCTCATCGTCGCGGCCAGCGTGGTCGGCGACCTGTTCGAATCCCAGCTCAAGCGCCGCGCCGGCATGAAGGACAGCAGCAACCTGCTGCCCGGCCATGGCGGCGTGCTGGACCGCGTGGACGCGCTCGTCCCGGTCCTGCCACTGGCGGCCCTGATCGGGGCCTGGCTGTAAAAGGAAGCACACCATGCAAAGCATTACCATCCTGGGCGCCACCGGCTCGATCGGCGCCTCGACCCTCGACGTACTCGCACGCCATCCGGACCGCTACCGCGTTCACGCCCTGAGCGCGCACGGCCGCGTCGAGGAACTGGCCGAGGCCTGCCGCCGTTTCAGGCCGGCGCGCGCCGTGGTCGGCTCGGCGGACGCCGCCGCGCGCCTGGCCCAGCTGTTGGCCGGCCTGGACATCCAGGTCGACCACGGCGAAGCGGCGCTGTGCGAGATCGCCTCCAGCAATGACACCGATACCGTGATGGCCGCCATCGTCGGCGCCGCCGGCCTGGCGCCGACGCTGGCCGCCGCCCGCGCCGGCAAGAAGGTCCTGCTAGCCAACAAGGAAGCGCTGGTCATGTCCGGCCAGCTGTTCATGGACGCCGTGCGCGAGCACAAGGCGACCTTGCTGCCGATCGACAGCGAGCACAATGCGATCTTCCAGTCGCTGCCCGCCACCTATGCGCGCGACCCGCAGCTTGCGGGCGTAGCGAAGATTCTCCTCACTGCATCCGGCGGACCTTTCCTGAAGCGCGCCGTCGAGACCCTGGAAGCGGTGACGCCGGACGAGGCCTGCAAGCACCCGAACTGGGTCATGGGCCGCAAGATCTCGGTCGACTCGGCCACCATGATGAACAAGGGCCTGGAAGTGATCGAGGCCCACTGGCTGTTTGGCGCGCCGGCGGAACAGATCGAGGTCGTGATCCACCCGCAAAGCGTGATCCACTCGATGGTCTCCTACACCGACGGCTCGGTGCTGGCGCAACTCGGCAACCCGGACATGCGCACCCCGATCGCGCACGCGCTGGCCTTCCCCGAGCGCATCGCCTCGGGCGTGGCCCAGCTCGACCTGACCGACATGGCCGCGCTGCAGTTCTACAAGCCGGACTTCGAGCGCTTCCCCTGCCTGGCGCTTGCCTTCGACGCGCTACGCGCGGGCGGCACCGCCCCAAGCCTGCTGAACGCCGCCAACGAGGTGGCGGTGCAGTCCTTCCTCGAGCGCGAGATCGGCTTCCGCGACATCGACCGCGTGATCGCGCAAGTGATGCAAGACCTGCCGCACGGCCCGGCGTCCTCGATCGAGGCCGTGCTGGAGCAGGACGCGCGCGCGCGTGAAGCCGCGCAAGCCGTGATCGCCCGCCTGCGAGGCTGAGCCATGAGCCTGATCTATACCGTGCTGGCCTTCGCGCTGGCCCTCGGACCCCTGATCGTGCTGCACGAACTGGGGCACTACCTGGTCGCGCGCGCCTGCGGCGTGAAGGTGCTGCGCTTCTCGATCGGCATGGGCCGCGTGGTCTGGTCGCGCCGTTTCGGCAAGGACCAGACCGAATGGGCGATCTCGATGCTGCCGCTGGGCGGCTACGTCAAGATGCTCGATAGCCGCGACCCCGAGACGGCGCCCAAGGACGAATCCGAGCTGCACCGCGAGTTCACGCGCCAGAGCGTGTGGCGCCGCATCGCCATCGTCGCGGCCGGCCCGATCGCCAACTTCATCGTCGCCATCGGCCTGATGGCAGTCCTGTTCATGCACGGCGTCGAGGAACCCTCGGCGCGCCTGCGCGCCGCGCCCCAGGGCTCGAGCGCGCAGATCGCCGGCGTGCGCGGCGGCGACACCGTGGTGGCCGTGAACGGCAACCCGGTGCAGTCCTGGTCCGAGCTGCGCTGGCAGATCATCCATGCCACCGTCGACAAGCGCGAGCTGCGCATGGCCCTGCGCGGCCAGGGCGGCGGCAGCTATGCGGCGACCATTCCCGCCGAACGGATCGCGCAGCTTGATGTCGAAGGCGACGTCACCACGGCCCTGGGCCTGGACCTGTGGCGCGCGCGCGCGCGTATCGAAAAGGTGCTGCCGGGCGGGGCAGGGGAGCGCGCCGGCCTGCAGCCGGGCGACCTGGTGCTGCACGCCGACGGCAATCCGGTGGTGGACGGCATGGCCTTCACCGAGACCATACGCGCGGCCAGCGGCCGCACCGTGCAGCTCGAGGTCGAACGCGCCGGCCGCGTCGTGCCGCTGGCGGTCACGCCCGAGAAGGACGCGGCCACCGGCCGCGGCATGGCCAAGGTGCTGCTGTCGCAGCCGGTCGAGATGGTGACGGTGCGTTCCGGACCGCTCGAGGCGCTGGCCAGGGGCGCCGAACGCACCTGGGAAACCAGTGTCATGACGATCAAGATGATCGGCAAGATGATCACCGGCGAGGCGTCGTGGAAGAACGTGACCGGCCCGATCACGATCGCCGACTATGCCGGGCAGACCGCGCGCATCGGTCTGGCCACTTATCTGCAGTTCATTGCATTTATTAGTATTAGCTTAGGCGTAATGAATTTGTTACCAATTCCGGTTCTGGATGGGGGCCATTTACTGTATTATTCGCTGGAAGTTTTGACCGGGCGCCCCCTGCCTGCGCGAGTCGGAGAGTTCGCACAGCGCTTCGGAGTCGGCCTGCTGTTCATGCTGATGGCGCTCGCCGTCTTCAATGACCTGGTGCGGTTGCTTTAGAAAGCTCGTCAAGCGGCCCGACGCACCGGCTAAAAATATGTACGTTGTCCAATGACTTTGATCCAGCCAATGAATTCACAACCTGATCGTTTTGCCCTGCCGTTCATCCGTCGCAGCATGATTGGCGCAGCCGTGCTGGCTCTCTGCGCCAGCAATGCCTTCGCAGTCAACCCGTTCGTCGTCAAGGACATCCGGGTCGAAGGCATCCAGCGGACGGAAGCGGGCACCGTGTTCAGCTACCTGCCGGTGCGCGTGGGCGAAACCTTCGACGACGCCAAGGCGACCACCGCCATCAAGGCCCTGTTCGCCACCGGCTTCTTCAAGGACATCCGCCTGGAAGAAGAAAACGGCGTGCTGGTCGTGCTGGTCGAGGAACGCCCGGCAATCTCCTCAGTGGACTTCACCGGCACCAAGGAATTCGAAAAGGACATGCTGGTCAAGGCCCTGCGCGAAATCGGCGTGGGCGAGACCAAGATCTTCGATAAGGCCGCGGTCGACCGCGCCGAGCAGGAGCTCAAGCGCCAGTACCTGTCGCACGGCCTGTACGGCGTGAAGATCACCACCACCGTCACCCCGATCGAACGCAACCGCGTGACGATCATGTTCAACGTCGACGAGGGCGACGTGGCGAAGATCCGCCAGATCACCTTCGTGGGCAACAAGGCCTTCAGCGACAAGCGCCTGCAGGAAGTCCTGCAGCTGTCGAAGTCGGGATGGTTCACCTGGTATTCCAAGGCCGACCAGTACTCCAAGCAGAAGCTGACCGGCGACCTGGAAGCGATCAAGTCGCTGTACCTGAATAACGGCTACCTGGAAGCCAACGTCGAATCGACCCAGGTGTCGATCACGCCGGACAAGCGCGACATCTACCTCACCATCAACATCACCGAAGGCGAGCAGTACACCGTCTCGGGCGTGAAGCTGGAAGGCGAGATGTTCGGCCGCGAGGAAGAGCTGAAGAAGCTGATCCTTCTGCAGCCGGGCAAGACCTACTCGGGCGAACTGCAGGAAGCGACCAACAAGCTGATCGCCGACCGCCTCGGCACCTTCGGCTACGCGTTCGCCAACGTCACCGCCAACCCGGAGATCAACCGCGACAAGCGCGAAGCCTCCTTCACCTTCTTCATCGATCCGGGCAAGCGCGCCTACGTGCGCCACATGAACATCTCGGGTAACACGGTCACCCGCGACGAAGTGATCCGCCGCGAGTTCCGCCAGTTCGAAAGCTCGTGGTACGACGCCAACCGCGTCAAGCTCTCGCGCGACCGCGTCGACCGCCTCGGCTACTTCAAGGACGTGAAGGTCGAGACCCCGGAGTCGCCGGGCACCAGCGACCAGGTGGACGTCAACATCTCGGTCGAAGAAAAGCCGACCGGTAACTTCATGATCGGTGGCGCCTTCTCGCAGTCGGAGAAGTTCACCTTCACCGCCTCGGTCTCGCAGGCCAACTTCGCCGGCAGCGGCAATACCGTCGGCATCGAGGTCAATACCAGCAAGTACAATCGCACGATCGCGGTCTCGCAGACCAATCCGTACTTCACCGACGACGGCATCTCGCGCTCGTTCCAGATGTACCACCGCAATTCGCGTCCGCTGTACGGCTACGGCACCTACTCGACGCGCCAGACCGGCGGCAACCTGACCTTCGGCGTGCCGTTCTCGGAAAGCGATACCGTGTACTTCGGCGCCGGCCTGGAACGCACCCAGATCGAGACCGACGAGAACAGCCCCTTCCTGTACCTCGAGTTCGTGCGCCAGAACGGCGGCGCTGCCAGCGGCATCGGCCGCGCCAGCACCTCCGCGATCCCGCTGACTGCGGCCTGGGGCCGCGACACCCGCGACAGCGCGGTCACGCCGACCCGCGGCCGCTACCAGCGCGCCAACCTCGAGATCGACGCGATCGGCGACCTGAAATACTACCGTGCCGTGTACGAGCAGCAGTGGTATCGCCCGCTGACCTCGTGGATGACGCTGGCCCTGCGCGGTGAGTTCGACTACGGCAAGGGCATCGGCGGCGACCGCTACCCGGTCTTCAAGAACTTCTACGCGGGCGGCATCGGTTCGGTGCGCGGCTACGAAAGCTCGACCCTGGGCGTGGTGGACGAGGCCTACGGCTACGCGATCGGCGGCTCCAAGCGTCTCATCGGCAACGCCGAGCTGCAATTCCCGTTCCCGGGCAGCGGCAAGGACCGCAGCCTGCGCTGGTTCGCCTTCGTCGACGGCGGCCAGGTCTACCAGGAGAAGGAAAAGATTCGCCTCGACCGGATGCGCTACTCGGCCGGTATCGGGCTGTCGTGGATTTCCCCGGTGGGTCCGCTCAAGTTGAGTTATGCTAAGCCTTTGAACAGCCTGCCGGGCGACCGACTGGAGCGCTTCCAGTTCCAGATGGGTACCGGCTTCTGACAGGCCAGACGGCGCCTGCGCCTCGCGCAGGCCGCCAGAATTGCGGAGAAAGATGTTGAAAACGCTGATAGCCAACCTGCCTCGGACCCTGATCCTGGCCGCGCTGTGCGCAGCGCCGCTGGCGCCGGCGCACGCCCAGGCCCAGCCGGGCGCGGGCCGGATCGGTTTTGTCGCCACCGAGCGCCTGATGACCGAGTCGAAAATGGCGAAGACGGCCGATGCCCGCATCGAGGCCGAATTCTCGAAGCGCCAGAAGCTCGTCGAGGAAACCGTCACCAAACTCAAGCAGATGTCCGAGAAGTTCGACAAGGAGGCGCCCGGCCTGACCGACATCGACCGCACCCGCCGTGCGCGCGAACTGCTGAACATGGAAAAGGACGTGCAGCGCATGCAGCGCGAGTTCCAGGAAGACCTCATGCAGCGCAAGAACGAAGAGCGCGCCGCGATCGCGACGCGTGCCTACAAGATCATCGAGCAGGTGGCCGAGCAGGACAAGCTCGACGCCGTGCTGGCCGAAGCCGCATGGTACAGCCCGCGCATCGACATCACCGACAAGATCCTGAAGCTGCTCGACAAGTGATACGTCCACGGACGGCGCAGCACCAGACTTTGAGAAGCACCACATTTTGACTGACACCCGACACACCAACATCGGCATTCGACTCGGCGACCTGGTCGAACGCTTCGGCGGGCAGCTGGTCGGCGATCCAGGCATCACCGTCAGCGCCATTGCGCCCCTCGACAGCGCCGGCCCCGAGCACATCAGCTTCCTCAGCAACAGCAAGCTGCGCGCCCTGGCGGCGCAAAGCGGGGCTGCGGCCCTGATCCTGTCGCCGCTGGACGATCCGAGCGTGGCCGCGACCTACGAGGGCGCGCGCATCGTCACCACCAACCCGTACGCCTATTTCGCCCGCGCGGCGCAGTATTTCGTGTCGCTGTCCGAGACGCCGAAGGCGCCCGGCATCGACCCGAGCGCGGTCGTGTCGCCACAGGCAACGGTCGACCCGACCGCCCACGTCGGCCCGCACGTGACGGTGGAAAGCGGCGCCGTGATCGGCGCCCACGCCGTGATCGACGCCGGCTGCTTCATCGGCCGTGACGCGCGCATCGGGGCGGACACGCACTTCTTCGCCAACGTTACCTTCCACGCCGGCTGCAGCATCGGCGCGCGCGGCATCGTCCATTCGGGCGCCGTGATCGGCACCGACGGCTTCGGCTTCGCCGTCGAAGCCGGCGTGTACATCAAGATCCCGCAGACCGGGCGCGTGGTGATCGGCGACGACGTCGACATCGGCGCCAATACCTGCATCGACCGCGGCGCCCTGGCAGACACGGTCATCGAGGACGGCGTCAAGCTCGACAACCAGATCCAGATCGGCCACAACTGCCACATCGGTGCCCATACCGCGATGGCGGGCTGCGTCGGCGTGGCCGGCAGCGCGAAGATCGGCAAGCACTGCACCTTCGGCGGCGCCGCCATGGTGCTGGGCCACCTTGAGATCGCCGACAACGTCCATATCTCGTCGGGCAGCATGGTCTCGCGCTCGGTGCTCGAGCCGGGCCAGTACACCGGCTTCTACCCGCTGGCCAAGAACGCCGAATGGGAACGCAGCGCCGCCATCGTGCGCAACCTGGCCTCGATGCGCGAAAAGATCCGCACGCTCGAAAAAACCATCAAAACTCTCTCAGAACAACAATGAATACCGAAGTTCAAACGACCGCGAAGACGACCCTCGACATCAATGCGATCAAGGAATACCTGCCGCACCGCTATCCGCTGCTGCTGGTCGACCGCGTGCTCGACGTCGAGCTGGGCAAGCGCATTACCGCCATCAAGAACGTCACCGTCAACGAAGAATTCTTCAACGGCCACTTCCCGCACAAGCCGGTGATGCCGGGCGTGCTGATGATCGAAGCGATGGCGCAGACCGCCGCCATCCTGTCGTTCATGACCATGAACGTGAAGCCGGACGAGAATTCGGTCGTCTACTTCGTGGGCATCGACAACGCGCGCTTCAAGCGTCCGGTCGAGCCGGGCGACCAGCTCAAGATGGAAGTCGAGATCCTGCGCGTCTCGCGCGGCATCTGGAAATACAAGGCCGTCGCCAGCGTCGACGGCAAGGTGGCGGTCGAGGGTGAACTGATGTGCACCATCCGCGCCAACGACAACGCAGCGGCAGGGCAGTAACATGAGCAAGATTCATCCGAGCGCGATCGTCGACCCGAAGGCGGAGCTGGACAGCTCGGTCGAGGTCGGCCCGTACTCGATCATAGGTCCCGATGTGCGCATCGGCGCCGGCACGGTCGTCGGCCCGCACGTGGTCATCGAAGGCCATACGACGGTCGGCAAGGACAACAAATTCTTCCAGTTCTGCTCGATCGGCGCCGCGCCGCAGGACAAGAAGTGGAAGGGTGAGCCGACCCGCCTCGAGATCGGCGACGGCAACACCATCCGCGAATTCGTCACCATGAACCTGGGGACCACCCAGGACGAAGGCGTGACGCGCTTGGGCGACGACAACTGGATCTCGGCCTACGTCCACCTGGCGCACGATTGCCAGGTCGGCAGCCACACGATTTTCTCGAACAATGCGCAGCTGGCGGGCCATGTGCACGTGGGCGACCATGCGATCCTGTCGGGCTACTGCGGCGTGCACCAGTTCTGCAAGATCGGCGCACATGCCTTCATCGGCATGTACACCAGCCTGACGCAGGACGTGCCGCCCTTCGTGCTGGTGTCGGGCAACCCGGCCGGCCAGCGCGGCATCAACATCGAAGGCCTCAAACGCCGCGGCTTCACGCGCGAGCAGATCGACGGCATCCGCGCTGCCTACAAGCAGCTGTACCGCTCGGGCCTGACGCTGGAAGAATCGAAGGCTGCGCTGCTCGAGCTGGAAGCCCAGCATGCGGCGGCAAGCGCCGACATCCGCGCCATGCGCGAATTCCTCGGGGTGGCTACCCGTGGCATTGTCCGCTGAGGTTTCGCTAGCGATGGTCGCCGGTGAGGTGTCCGGCGACATGCTCGCCGCCCGCCTCATGGCCGGCCTGCGCCCGCAGCTCCCCAACGCACGCTTCCACGGCATCGGCGGACCGCGCATGATGGAGCAGGGGATGGTGTCGGACGTGCCGATCGAGACCCTCACGGTGCGCGGCCTGTTCGAGATCATTCCGCGCTACCGCGAAATCAAGGGCATCCAGAACAGCCTGCGCGACCGCCTGCTGGCGGAACGCCCGGCGGCCTTCATCGGCGCCGACTACCCGGGCTTCAACCTCGGACTGGAAGAGCAGCTGCGCGCGCAGGGGATTCCGACCGTGCACTTCGTCAGCCCGCAGATCTGGGCCTGGCGCGGCGGGCGCATCAAGAAGATCAAGCGCGCCGTCTCCCACATGCTGGTGATCTTCCCCTTCGAGGAAGCGATCTACCGCGCCGCCGGGGTGCCGGTGACCTATATCGGGCATCCGCTGGCCGAAATGATCCCGCTGCAGCCCGACGTCGCTGCGGCGCGCGCGGCGCTCGGCATTGCGCACGATGCGCGCGTGGTCACGATCATGCCGGGCAGCCGCATGGGTGAGCTGAAGTACCTGGTCGAGCCTTTTGTGGCGGCTGCGAAACTGCTGGCCCAGCGCGATCCGAAGCTGGTGTTCGTCGCGCCGATGGCGGGCGAGCGCCAGCGTGCCTACTATACCGAGATCGTGAACAAGGCCGGCCTGGCCGACGTGCCGGTACGGCTGATCGATGGCCAGTCGCATGCGGCGATCGCGGCCGCCGACGCGGTGCTGGTGGCCTCGGGGACGGCGACGCTGGAAGTGGCGCTGTTCAAGAAGCCGATGGTGATCGCCTACAAGGTCATGCGCGCTTCCTGGGAAATCATGCGCCACATGGGCTACCAGCCCTGGATCGGCCTGCCGAACATCCTGGCGCGCGAATTCGTCGTTCCGGAGTATCTTCAGCATGCGGCCACGCCGCAGGCCCTGGCCGACGCGGTGCAGCGCCAGCTGGACGACCCGGCCGGGAACGAGGTGCTGGCGCGCCGCTTTACTGACATGCACCACAGCCTGCTGCGCAACAGCGCGGAGGCGAGCGCGGACGCGGTGCTCCGCGTGATAGGACGTAAGAAATGAGTAGAAAGAAGGTCAATTTTTACCCGGGACTCCCGCCACGCCTGCGGCCGTTCACCGACGCCGACATCGTGTGCGGCGTGGACGAGGCCGGCCGTGGCCCGCTGGCGGGACCGGTGTTCGCCGCCGCCGTGATCCTCGACCCGAAGCGCCCGATCGAGGGCCTGCGCGACTCCAAGAAACTGACCGAAGCGCGCCGCGACGAGCTGGCGCCGCTCATCAAGGAACATGCGCTGGCCTGGGCCATCGCCGAGTGCACCTGCGAAGAGATCGACACCCTGAACATCCTGCATGCGACCATGCTGGCGATGCGCCGCGCGGTGGAGGCTCTGCAGACCATGCCGACCATCGCCCTGATCGATGGCAACCGCTGTCCGCCGATGGAGATCAAGGCCCACGCCGTGGTCGAAGGCGACGACAAGGTGCACGCCATCTCGGCCGCCTCGATCCTGGCCAAGACCGCGCGCGACGCCGCGCTGGTGCAGCTGCACGCGCAGTATCCGCAATACTGCTTCGACCAGCACAAGGGCTACTCGACCGCGCTGCACCTGGAGCGCCTGCGCCTGCACGGGCCGTCGCCGGTACACCGACGCTCGTTTGCGCCGGTGCGGGAGCTGCTGCAGCCGGACCTGTTCGCCGCCGCATGAAGAGCATTACCTCGCGCGACAACGCGTTCTACAAGGAGCTGAAAAGCCTTGCCACCAGCTCGCAGGCGCGCCGCAAGGCGGGTCGCAGCCTGCTGGACGGCGTCCACCTGTGCGAAAGCTGGCTCGAGCTGCGTGGCGCGCCCGAGCACTGCGTGGTGTCCGACGAAGCGCTGAACAACCCCGAAGTGGCCGCCATCGTCGCGCGCGTCGAGTCCCTGCATGCCCACGTGACCGCGTTGCCTGAGGCCCTGTTCGGCGCCATCAGCCAGGTCGAGCACGGCGTGAACATTGTCTTCATCGTCGAATCCCCGACCCCTTCGAAAGCGCCCGGGCTGGTCGAATCGAGCGTGCTGCTCGACGGCGTGCAGGACCCCGGCAACGTCGGCTCGATCCTGCGCAGCGCCGCCGCCTCGGGCATCAAGCAGGTCTACTGCAGTCCCGGCACCGCCTTCTGCTGGTCGCCGAAAGTCCTGCGCGCCGCGATGGGCGCCCACTTCGTGCTCGACATTTTCGAGAACATCGAGCTGGCGCCGCTGGTGCGCGAGGCCAGGGTGCCGGTGCTGGCCACCAGCGGCTACGCCAGCGAGCAGCTGTACGCACTCGACCTGCGCCACCCGGTCGCCTGGGTGCTGGGCCATGAAGGGCAGGGTGTCTCGCGCGAACTGCTGGAGCTGGCCACGCACCGCGTCGCCGTCCCGCACGCGGGCAAGGTGGAGTCCCTGAACGTGGCCGCCTGCGCCGCCGTGTGCTTCTTCGAGGGGCTGCGCCAGGGGCAGCTGGCCGCTCGGCCATAGACGCCGGGCTGGCCTTCAGGTTAAGCTGCGTCAGACAGACTGGAGTAGAGATGGACATCGCGCATTTGCACTTCCTGGTGGCGGAAGCCGACGCAGCCCAGCGCAGGACGCTGGTAGAGCTGCTCGGCCAATTGGGCGCGAGCCGCGTCACCGACGTCCCGGACGGGCACCTGGCGCTGCAGCGCCTCGAAGCCGGCTTCACGCCGAAGGTGGACGTTGCGATCGTCGACCTGGCGCTGCCGGGCATGGACGGCCTCGAACTGATCCGCAGCGTGGGGTCGCTGCATGCAGCGACGGGGGCGGTCGTCGATGGCCTGCGCCTGATCGTCACCGGCGCCCAGCCGGCCGGCCTGCTGTTCTCGGTCGAGACCCTGGCCCAGGCCTATGGCGTCGAGCTGCTGGGCACCGTCGGCAAGCCGGTCACCGCCGCCAAGCTCAAACCCCTGCTCGACAACTACACCCCGCTCGTGCGCAGCAGCGAAGCTGCAGGCAGCCCGCGCTTCAGCTTCCAGGAAATCGGCATCGGCCTGCAGAAGCGCCAGTTCGAACCCTTCTTCCAGCCGAAGATCGAACTCGCGACCGGCCAGGTGAAAGGCCTGGAAGCCTTCGCCCGCTGGCGCCATCCGGAACACGGCGTGCTGGGTCCCGGCGCCTTCATCGACGCGCTGGAACAGAACAACCGGGTCGACTTCCTCGACTGGAGCATGATCGAGCTCTCGGCCGAGCGCTGCCGCTGGCTGCAGGACCAGGGCATCCCGGTCCCGATCTCGATCAACCTGGCGCCCGAGACCCTGGCCCATCCAGCCTTCGTGCGCCAGATCACGGCCTGCATCGGGCGCCACCGCATCCTGCCGGAATACCTGACCTTCGAGATGCCGGAATCCTCGGTCCTGAACACCGACCCCGAGTTCATCGAACGCCTGGTGCGCCTGCGCATGATGGGCTTCGGCCTGGCAATCGACGACTACGGCACGGGCAGATCGAACCTGCAGCTGCTGGCGCGCATCCCCTTCACCGAACTGAAGATCGACCGCAGCTTCGTCGACGGCGCCTCCAAGCGCCGCCCGCTGGGTACGGTGCTGCGTTCCTGCCTCGGCCTGGCCCACAGCCTCGACCGCATGTCAGTGGCGGTTGGCGTGGAAACCCGCCAGGACTGGGACTTCCTGCAAAACCTCGGCTGCACCTACGCGCAGGGCTACCATATCGCCAATCCCATGGAAGCGGCGGCCTTCCCCGGCTGGCTCGAAGACTGGCGGCACTTCTTCTAAGGGTGCCGTCATGACCCATGCAGCTTCGCAAGGGGAAACTTTGTTGTCTGCGGAGGTGCAGAGAATCGGCTTTGGTGGAGGCTGCCATTGGTGTACTGAAGCCGTCTTCGCTGCTCTTCGCGGCGTTATCCGCGTGGAGCAGGGGTTCATCCGGGCCGACGCGCCCGACGACAACTTCTCCGAAGCCGTGCTGCTCACCTTTCAACCAGTCGAAATCTCGCTCGGGTCCTTGATCGAGATCCATTTACGGACGCATTCAAGCACGTCGAACCACGCCATGCGGCGCAAGTATCGCAGCGCGGTTTATGTAATGGACGAGGCCCAGGCCGAAGCTGCACGGCGCGTCCTGATAGAAGTCGGGCCAGGATTCGAGGCGCCTCTTGTCACGCGAATCCTGCCCTTTCGAAGCTTCAAAGCGTCGGATGAGCGCTTTCAGCGCTATTCTGAAAAGAATGCCGGCGGCCCGTTCTGCACCACCTATATCGACCTGAAGCTGGCGCTGCTTAGAAAGGAATTCGGCGGTTTACTGAGGTCGGCACGTGAGTAGCCGCGGAAGTCAGACGCGTGGGAACTTCTCGAATCGGCCCAGAGCGAATATGCATTTAAGGAGATTTGCAGAAAGCTTAGGTAACGGGAATGAGGGACGGAGTCGATTTGCAGGAAATTCTGGAGAATTGCTGAACAAGCTGACCCTGGCCCCGATGCAGTCTTAGTACTCGCGGCGGTCCGGTTTGATTTCTTGCAGGATCGTCGTAGCGATTTCTTCGATCGATTTGGTGGTCGACGACAGCCAGCGGATGCCTTCGCGGCGCATCATCGCTTCCGCCTCGTTCACCTCGTAGCGGCAATTCTCGATCGACGCATACTTGCTGCCCGCGCGGCGCTCGTTCCGGATCTGGGACAGGCGCTCGGGGGTAATCGTCAGCCCGAACAGCTTGGATTTGAACGGCGGCAACGAGGAAGGCAGCTTGCCGCGCTCGAAATCGTCCGGGATCAGGGGGTAGTTCGCCGCCTTCAAGCCATATTGCATCGCCAGGTACAGGCTGGTCGGGGTCTTGCCGGAGCGTGACACGCCCACCAGGATCACATCCGCCTCGGCCAGGTTCTTGTGCGACTGACCGTCGTCATGGGCCAGCGAAAAGTTGATCGCTTCGATCCTGTTCTTGTACTCCTCGGTGTCCACTGCATTGTGGATGCGTCCGATCGTGTGCGTCGACTTCACGCCCAGTTCCTGCTCGAGCGGCGACACGAAGGTCTGGAACAGGTCCATGTGCATTCCCCTGGCGGCCCGGATCACGCTCGACAGGTCATGTTTCACCAGGGTCGAGAACACGATCGGGCGCTGGCCGTCGCGGCTGAAGCTGTCGTTGATCCGGCGCGCCGCCTCGTGCGCCTTTTCGATCGAATCGATGAAGGGGAGGCGGATCTGGCGGAAGCGCATCTCGAACTGGCTCAGCACCGCGTGACCAAAGGTCTCTGCCGTGATGCCGGTACCGTCCGAAACGAAGAATACGGTGCGCGAGGGGGGAGTGGCGGGAACGCTGGTCTCTACGGTCATGGTGTCGATTTGCTAAGTCTTGCTGTCAAACTAGCAGCATGGTCTGCCGGTCACGGGGTAAAATGCTCGGCAACGGGTCTGCATTGTGCTGCACGACGGCCAGAATAACAAGAACACTCCGTCGCCCAGCAGATTGTGAAATGCGCCAAAAGCTTTCTATCATCAAGTAAGGGTGTATCACCATGACCAACCTGTCTGTAGCGGCATTGAAGGAGCCTGACCAAGCCTCACGCGTCTACGTAGCATCGTTCGAGAACCTGCGCATGACCGACGTCGAGTCGGTCGGCGGCAAGAACGCCTCGCTCGGTGAGATGATCTCGCAGCTGGCCGGCGCCGGCGTGCGCGTGCCGGGCGGCTTCGCCACCACGGCCGACGCCTTCCGCGACTTCCTCGAACACAGCGATGGCGGGCCTTCGCTGGCCCAGCGCATCGCCACGCGCCTGGAGAACCTCGACATCGACGACGTGCGCGCGCTGGCCAGCGCCGGCGCCGAGATCCGCCAGTGGATCGTCGACACCCCGTTCCAGCCGCGCCTGGAACAGGAAATCCGCACGTTCTACGAGCGTCTGGTGGCCGATTCCAGTACCGAAGTCTCGTTCGCGGTGCGCTCCTCGGCCACCGCCGAAGACCTGCCGGACGCCTCGTTCGCGGGCCAGCAGGAGACCTTCCTGAACGTGGTCGGCATCGACAACGTGCTGGAAGCGATGAAGCATGTCTTCGCCTCGCTCTACAACGACCGCGCGATTTCCTACCGCGTCCATAAGGGCTTCACCCACGCCGAAGTCGCGCTGTCGGCCGGCGTGCAGCGCATGGTGCGTTCTGACACCGGCGCCGCTGGCGTCATGTTCACCATCGACACCGAGTCCGGCTTCAAGGACGTGGTCTTCGTCACCTCCAGCTATGGCCTGGGCGAGACCGTGGTCCAGGGCGCCGTCAACCCGGACGAGTTCTACGTCCACAAGCCGATGCTGGCCCAGGGCAAGCTGCCTGTCATCCGCCGCAACATCGGCTCCAAACTCATCAAGATGGAGTTCACCAACGAGGCCAAGGCCGGCCGTTCGGTGAAGACCGTCGACGTGCCGATCGAGATGCGCAACCGTTACTCGCTGAGCGACGCCGAGGTGGTCGAGCTGGCGAAGTACGCGGTCATCATCGAGAACCACTACGGCCGTCCGATGGACATCGAGTGGGGCAAGGATGGCCGTGACGGCAAACTCTACATCCTGCAGGCGCGTCCGGAAACCGTGAAGTCGCAGCAGAAGGCCAGCGACGCCCAGCAGCGCTTCAGCCTGAAGGGCACCGGCACCGTGCTGACCAGCGGCCGCGCGATCGGCCAGAAGATCGGCGCCGGCCCGGTGCGCGTGATCCAGGACCCGAGCGAGATGGAACGCGTGCAGCCGGGCGACGTGCTGGTGGCCGACATGACCGACCCGAACTGGGAGCCGGTCATGAAGCGCGCCTCGGCCATCGTCACCAACCGCGGCGGCCGTACCTGCCACGCGGCGATCATCGCGCGTGAACTGGGCGTGCCGGCGGTCGTGGGCTGCGGCGATGCCACCGAAGCGCTCAAGGACGGCACGTTCGTGACCGTTTCGTGCGCCGAAGGCGACGAGGGCAAGATCTACGACGGCCTGCTGGAAACCGAGATCACCGAAGTCTCGCGCGGCGAGCTGCCGCCGATCCCGACCAAGATCATGCTCAACGTCGGCAACCCGCAGCTGGCCTTCGACTTCCAGTCGGTGCCGAACGCCGGCGTCGGCCTGGCGCGCCTCGAGTTCATCATCAACAACAACATCGGCGTGCACCCGAAGGCCATCCTCGAGTACCCGAACATCGACAACGACCTGAAAAAGGCGGTCGAGTCGGTCGCCCGTGGCCACGCCTCGCCGCGCGCCTTCTACGTCGACAAGCTGGCCGAAGGCGTGGCGACCATCGCCGCCGCCTTCTGGCCGAAAAAGGTGATCGTGCGCCTGTCCGACTTCAAGTCGAACGAGTACAAGAAGCTGATCGGCGGTTCGCGCTACGAGCCGGACGAAGAGAACCCGATGCTGGGCTTCCGCGGCGCCGCGCGCTACCTGGCCGAGGACTTCGCCGAGTCCTTCGAGATGGAATGCATGGCCATGAAGCGCGTGCGCGAAGACATGGGCCTGACCAACGTCGAGATCATGATCCCCTTCGTGCGCACCCTGGGCCAGGCCGAGAAGGTCATCGAGCTGCTGGCCAAGTATGGCCTCAAGCGCGGTGAAAACGGCCTGCGCGTCATCATGATGTGCGAAGTACCGTCGAACGCCATCCTGGCCGAGCAGTTCCTGCAATACTTCGACGGCTTCTCGATCGGTTCCAACGACCTGACCCAGCTGACCCTGGGCCTGGACCGCGATTCCGGCATGGAGCTGCTGGCCAAGGACTTCGACGAGCGCGACCCGGCCGTGAAAGCCATGCTGAGCCTCGCCATCAAGGCCTGCCGCGCGCAGGGCAAGTACATCGGCATCTGCGGCCAGGGGCCGTCGGACAATCCGGACTTCGCCGAATGGCTGGTGGGCGAGGGCATCGAGTCGATGTCGCTGAATCCGGACTCGGTGATCGACACCTGGCAGAAGCTCGCCAAGGGCTAAGCGCCGCCGGCCAGACTCCCGCCACAGCCCCGCCAGCGCAAGCCGGCGGGGCTTTTTCATTGGGGCGGCTTGCCCATGCTAGACTCGCTCGCATTTCTCGACAGGAGCGGTACATGGGGTTCAGGCACGCGTGGATGGCACTCGGATTGGCCCTGAGCACCCAGCTCATGGCCGCCGACGTGCTCATGAAGCCGACGGCGGCGCAGGCGGAAGCCGCGCTCTGGACCTCGCGGGTACTCGAACGTTACCGCTACAAGCCGGAGGGGCAGTCGGCGCCTGCCGGGGTTCCCGTGCTGGATGCCTATCTGGATGCGCTCGACCCGGACCGCCTGGTGTTCACCCAGGCCGACGTCGAGGCCTACGACTCCCTGCGCGCCGGCCTGGGAATGGCCCGCAAGGCGCCCGATGTGGCAATCGCGTTCACCATCCACGACCGCTATCGCGCGCGCCTGGCGGACCGGATGGTGGCCGCCGTGGCGCTGCTCGACCAGCCGATGGATTTCAGCGGCAAGGAGCGCTACCAGCGCCTGCGCACAGGGGCGGCGCGGCCGCGCGACGGGCAGGAACTGGACCGGCTCTGGCGCCTGCGTGTCATGGACGATTACCTCAGCCTGCGCCTGGCGGGACTGGCCGAGGAGGACGTCAGGCTCAGGCTGCGGCAGCGCTACCATGCCCAGCTCAGGCACGCCGAGCGCATGCAACCCATGGCCGTGTTCGAGCGCTTCATGAGCGCCTACACCCGTTACCTCGACCCGGACTCGGCCTACCTGGCCGAGGAGGGCGGCTACCACGGGGCTACCCACCGCCTGTCCGGGATCGGCGTCGACATCGGGTCGAAGGCGGGCCTGATACGCGTGCACGCAATGGCGCCGGATGGCGCGGCGGCGCGCTCGGGCCGCCTGAAGCCGGGCGACCGCATCCTCGGCCTTGCGCGCAATGCCGCCGAGCCGATGGTCGACGTGGTCGGCTGGCCTGCGGACGAAGTCGCCGCGCTGGCGGACGAGGTGGTCGGGGTCGAGATGATCCTGGATGTACTGCCTGCGGGCGCCTCGCCCGATGCCCCGCGCACGCGGGTCGGCCTGGTGCGGGACAGGGAGCCGGGGCCCACCAGGCTGGCCGAATCCCGGATCGAGGTCGTCAAGCGTGGCGCGGCAAGCTACCGGATCGGCGTGGTGAAGGTCCCGGAGTTTTACCAGGACACCGCGGCAAAGCGCCGTGGGCTCACGGAGTTTTCCAGCATGAGCCGCGACCTGGCGGTCCAGTTGGGGGCACTCAGGCGCGACCGGGTCGATGCCCTCATGCTGGACTTGCGCGGCAACGGCGGCGGCGCACTCGACGAGACGCTGCGCCTGGTCGGGCTGTTCGCGCCGGGTGCGCCCGTCACGCAGCAGCGCTCGGGCAAGGGCGAGATCAGCGTCGAGAAGGCGCCGGAGGGCGCAGCAGCGTGGGACGGACCGCTCGCGGTCCTGGTCGACAGGGGCAGCGCGGCCGGCGCCGAAATCGTCACGGCTGCCTTGCAGGACCTCGGGCGCGCCATCGTGCTGGGTGACCGCACGTATGGCAGGAGCACGGTCCAGACGCTGGTCGACCTGTCGCGGTTGTCGAAGGATATTCCGGGCGAGCTGAAAATGACCGTGTCGCAGGTGTTCCGTCTCGATGGCAGCAGTTTCGAAGGGCAGGGCGTCAAGCCCGATATCCTGCTGCCCGGCCTGGCCGACGCCGGCCCCGCACAGGCGCCGGGCAAGGCATTCGACAGCCCTCCCTTGATGCCGCTCGCTTACCGCAAGGATGCCACGCTCGCCGCGCGGCTGCCGGCTTTGCGCGCTCGGCACCAGCAACGGTGTGCGAAGGACGCACGTTGCCAGGCGCTGCTGGCGAGCCGCGCGCTGGATGAGCGCGGGCAGCGCGAAGTCTCGCTGAACGAAGCGGAGCGGCGCAGCATGCGCGACGCGCAGCCCGTCATCGATGCGCGGACGGTCCAGCAGGCTGAAGCCCTGCAGGTCCTGGCGGACGCGCTGGTGCTGGCGCGAGAGGCCAAGCCTTGAGGGGCGCAAGGGCTATGCGCCTGCGATAAACGGTGGGCGCCACGCTTCCATTCCCCTCCAGACCTGCTACACTGACATTGATAACTTTTTGCCGGAAAGCACACAATAATCAAGCGCATCGACATGGTTGAACCCTCGCCGCCTGTTGCAGGCCGCGGGGGTTTTTTACTTTTTTGACCCACCCGAAGGAGACCTGCCCATGACCGACTGGATGAACTGGCTGGTAGTTGCCGGCGTCCTCGTGATCGCCGAACTGTTCACCGGCACCTTTTACCTCCTGATGATCGCGATCGGCCTCGGCGCCGGCGCCCTTGCCGCCGTCCTGGGCGCAAGCGGCCCGACCCAGACCCTGGTCGCCGCCGTGGTCGGCCTGGCGGCCACCGCGGTCCTGCACCGCAGCCGCTTCGGCCGTCCGGCCCGCTCGGAGCCGACGCGCGACCGCAACGTCAACCTCGACATCGGCCAGCGCGTGGTCGTGCCGGCATGGCAGAACGGCCAGGCGCGCGTGATGTACCGGGGCGCACTGTGGGATGTCGAGCTGGGGCCGGGCGCGATTCCCGAGGCGGGCGACTACCGCATCGTCGAAGTGCTCGGCAACCGGCTCATTGTTTCTAATTCATAAGATCAACTAATAGTTGGCACATCATTTATAAGGGATGCTCATGGAATTCTCGTTTGGCATGGTTGCGCTGGTCTTCTTCATCATTGCGCTGGTGTTCATCTTCAAGACCATCAACGTGGTGCCGCAACAGCATGCGGTGGTGGTCGAACGCCTCGGCAAGTTCCACGCGGTGCTGGCGCCTGGCCTGAACATCGTGGTGCCCTTCATCGACCGCATCGCCTACAAGCACAGCCTGAAGGAGATCCCGCTCGACGTACCGCCCCAGGTCTGCATCACCAAGGACAACACCCAGCTGCAGGTGGACGGCATCCTGTACTTCCAGGTCACCGACGCCATGCGCGCCTCGTATGGTTCATCGAACTACATCCAGGCGATCACCCAGCTGGCCCAGACCACGCTGCGCTCGGTGATCGGCAAGATGGAGCTCGACAAGACGTTTGAAGAGCGCGACCACATCAACACCACCATCGTCAACGCGATCGACGAATCGGCCGCCAACTGGGGCGTGAAGGTGCTGCGCTACGAGATCAAGGACCTGACTCCGCCGGCCGAAATCCTGCACGCGATGCAGCGCCAGATCACCGCCGAGCGCGAAAAGCGCGCCCTGATCGCCGCCTCGGAAGGCCGCCGCCAGGAGCAGATCAACATCGCCAGCGGCGAGCGCGAAGCCGCGATCGCCCGCTCCGAAGGCGAACGCCAGGCCGCGATCAACCGCGCCCAGGGCGAAGCCAGCGCCATCGTCGCGCTGGCCGACGCCAGCGCCGCTGCGCTGCGCCAGGTGGGCGCCGCGATCCGCGAGCCGGGCGGCATGGATGCGGTGAACCTGCGCGTGGCCGAGCACTACGTGGACGCCTTCGGCAAGCTGGCCAAGACCAACAACTCGCTGATCGTGCCTGCGAATATGGGCGACATGGGCAGCGTGATCGCCAGCGCGCTGCAGATCGTGAAGTCGCAACAGCCGGACATCCTGCGATGATGCGGGCGCAGTTTCGTACCATTGTCATCACCGGCGCCTCGGACGGCATCGGCGCCGAGATCGCGCGCCAGCTGGCGGCAAAGGAGGGCGCCAACATCGCCCTGGTGCTGGCTGCGCGCAATGCCGAGCAGCTCGATGCCGTGGCCGGCGAGTGCGCGGCGCACGGCGCGCAAACGCTCACGGTGCCGACCGACGTCGGCGTGCAGATCCAGTGCCGCCGCCTGATCGTCAGCGCGGTCGAGCAATTCGGACGCATCGACGTGCTGGTCAACAACGCGGGCCGCTCGGCACACGCGCTGTTCGAAGAAGTCGAAGACCTGTCGTGGTACGAGGAGCTGATGCGCGTGAACCTGTGGGGCGCGGTCTGGTGCACCCAGGCGGCGCTGCCGGCGCTCAAGGCCGCGCAGGGCCGGATCGTTGCCGTGTCCTCGCTGGCGGGACTGGTCGGGGTGCCGGGGCGCACCGCCTACAGCGCCACCAAGTTCGCCATGACCGGCTTCTTCGAAGCTTTGCGCGCGGAGATGAAGGGCTATGGCGTGAGCGTCACCACCGCCTACCCGGGCGTGGTGGCGACCCGTATCCGCTACCGCGGCTTCAACGCGCAGGGCGGCGAGCTGGGTTCGAGCGCGCTGAAGGAAGAGGGCGCCATGAGCGTGGAGGAATGCGCGCGCCTGATCATCGACGGGATGGACGCACGCAAGCGCGAGGTGGTGATGACGGCCAAGGGCAAGCTGGGGCGATTCATCAAGCTGATCGCCCCTGGGCTGGTCGAGAAGATGGCGCTGGCTGCACTCAAACAGGATGTACGCCCGCACTGACCGCACCTGGCAACGCTCCGCGATTGCGGATATGGACAGCTTGCGCGATACTGCCGCGTTCACAACAAACCGATATGTACGGCACTTTATGACAATGCATCAGGCTTTCCAGCGAGCGCGATTCCTGGCCAGGCTGCGGCTAGGTATGACGGGGCTGAACTGCACGATTCTCGTCGTGCTGGCAGCGTTTTATTTAATCGATGGTGGCCGGCCCTATGTCATGCCGTTCGCCCTGGCTGGTGTAGCGCTCGGCCTTGGTGGCCACATCGTCGGTAGAATGGCCGAGCGTGCTGCGGAACAGGCAGACCCGGGAGGGCGGATAAGGGCGCTGGCAGAACGGACAATGGAACGGGCGCGTGAAATCGAGCAGCGCCCCAAATCCTTGGTCAATGTCAGTATTCGCCCCGTTCCTGGCGCTGATTGTCGATATGCGATCACCGTCTACAACGGCTCCCCGGACACGCTGATCGACGGCTCGCTGGATCACACCTGGCTTCTACACCCTGGCAAGTTCGGCCTCGACGATACGCACATGCCCGCTGATATCTGGGGGCAGCCCCCGATACGGTTTGCAGCGCTGGGTCCCGGCGAACAAATTACCTCGGAAGTACTCGGGTATAACGTCGTCGAACGCTACGATGGCCCGAAAGATACCTTCGTCACGATAAGTGCGGCGCGAGTCACCAGCGCTGGTGACTCGCTCGACACCGCAGACCTGCTAGTCAATGTGAGGATGGCCTGGTAGTGCTCCTTCGGAGGGGCAGTGTGCGGCTGTAAAGCGGGCGCAGGCGCGGCGGGTCAGAAGTCGACCGTTGCCGACACCGCCACGCTGCGCGGGTTGCCCTGCACCAGATAGCCGTACCCCGGATAACCGCCGGCCGACGCCCAATAGCTCTTGTCGGTGAGGTTCTCGATGCGGGCGCGCAGCGTCACGTCGCGGTCCATGACGCGCAGGGTGTAGTTCGCGCCGACATCAAACCGGGTCCACGAGGGCAGGCGCTGGGTGTTGGCCTCGTTGGCGTACACCTTCGAGGTGTACAGCGCCCGAGCGTTCAGCGACAGCCCTTGCACGCCCGGCACGTCCCAGTTGGCGCCCATGTTGAGCTGGGTCTTCGGTACGCCGATGACGTCCTGGCCAGTGGCCAGCTCTTCCGCGTCCAGGAGGGTCAGGCCGCCCAGCAGGCGCAAGCCCTGCATCGGCATCCCGAACACGTTCAGCTCGACGCCACGGTTACGCTGTGCGCCGTAGATGCCGAAGCGGTTGCCGACCACGGCGCCGCTTGGGCGCGAGGTCGTGAACACGGCTGCGCTCATGCCCAGCTTGCCGCCGTCGTATTTCACGCCCGCTTCTTTCTGGCGTGAGACATAGGGCGGGAAGATCTCGCCCTGGTTGATGATGTTGACGCCGTTTGCCACTGGGCCCTTCTGCAGGGCTTCGGCGTAGTTGGCGTACACCGACACGCCCTTGGCCGGCTTGTAGACGATGCCCGCCGCCGGCGTCAGTTCGCCTTCCTCATACGCGGCGTTGGGCGCGCCGGTCCCGTAGTCGTAACCGTAGTCCTTGAGCTTCTGGTAGCGCGCGCCGACCGTCACCAGGAAGCGATCGTCGAGGAAGCCCATGGTATCGGCGATCGCCAGGCTCGATGCGATGGTCTTCTGGGTCAGCAGCGGATTGTCCATCCTCCCGCCGGTGAAGAAGGCGTTCGACGGCGCGGCCACGTCGACTGGGCGATACAGGTTGGACGGGAAGCCCGCGAAGTCGCTCATCGCGTAGGCGTTCTTCGACTCGGCATGGAAAGTCGCAGCCGTGGCGCTCAGCTTGTGCGACACGGCGCCAGTCTTGAGCTCAGTGCGCACGCCGACTTCGCCGGTGCGCACGTCGTCCTCGCGCACATTGTCGAAGCGCGTCATGGTGGTATTGCCGTTCAGTGCGATGACGGTCGGCGAGGAGATGATGTTCGACTCGACCCCCTTGCGCATGCCGATTGCGGCCCATGCGGTCGCGCCGCCCGGCAGGTCGGCTTCCGCACGCAGGGTGCCGAAGGTGTCCCGTTCGCCCGAGAAGGTCCAGGGCTGGGCATAGTTGCTGTCGCTGTCGGGCGCGGCGATGATCGGCAGCGGCTCGCTCACGGTGACGCTCGGGCGGGCGCCGCGCAGCTGGTGGTCCTGGTGGCCGACATCGGCCGACAGACGGTAGCCCTTGCCGCGGTAGTCCATGCCGATCGCGTACATGCTCAGTTCGCGGCTCTCGCGGTCCACTGCCGTATCGCCGTCGCGGCGCACCGCATTCACGCGCACGCCGAGGCGGTCTTCCGTGCCGAAGCGGCGCGATACGTCCGTCGCCAGGTAGGCCTGGCCGCCGGTCTCCACGCCCGCCGTCACCTGCGTCAGCGGACGGTTGGTGGCGCGCTTGGGCAGCAGGTTGATGGCGCCGCCGATCCCGCCGCTGCTGGGCGGCGCGCCGGTGATGAAGCTGTTGGCGCCGCGGAGCACCTCGACGCGTTCGAGCAGTTCGGACGCGATGTACTGGCGCGGCAGCAGGCCGTACAGGCCGTTGTAGGCCATGTCGTCCGAATACACCGGGAAGCCGCGGATCATGTAAAGCTCCTGGTAGTTGCCGAAGCCGCGCGCCGAGCGCACGGACGGGTCGTTCTGCACCACGTCGGCCACGCTGCGCGCCTGCTGGTCCTGGATCAGAGCCTGGGTGTAGTTCATGGAGTTGAAGGGCGTATCCATGATGTCCACGTTGCCGAGCAGGCCAAGGCGGCCGCCGCGCGCGACCTGGCCGCCGGCGTAGGCAGAAGGCAGGCCCTGGGCCGAGGCGTCGGCGGAGGCGCTCACGACGACGGTGGCAACGGGTTCGGCGGGGGCGCTCTCCTGGGCATGGGCGGCGAAGGCAGCGGCGGCGAGGGCGATCGGAGTCAGGCGAAGCAGTTTCATCGGTGAACGGTGTTTTTCTTAATGAGAATGATTGTCATTCTAGCGGGTTTGGCTTGCTTCTGTAAATGAGAACGATTATTATTTGCCGAACTGTCGCTTTCCCACGCCCATGTCACCCGTTTCTCTACGCCGCTGGAGCTGGATCCACAAATGGAGCAGCCTGGTCTGCACCGTCTTCATGCTGCTGCTGTGCCTGACCGGCCTGCCCCTGATCTACCACCACGAGATCGGCCACCTGCTGGGCACCGACGTCGAAGCCCCGGCAATGCCCGCCGATACCCCGCGCGGCAACATCGATGCCGTGCTGGCCTCGGCCAAGGAGCTGTATCCCACCAAGATCGCGATGTACATGTCGCAGGAAATCGACGAGCCCGCGATCTGGAACGTCACCCTGGGCGATCACCCCACGGACGAACACTACAAGCCGATCGCGGTCGATGCCCGCACCACCAAGGTAATCACCGAGCCGGCCTTCGAGGGCGGCGCCTTCATGTCCACCATGTTCCGCCTGCACGTGGACCTGTTCGCGGGCCTGTACGGCAAGCTGTTCCTGGGTTTCATGGGGCTGTTGCTGATCGTCGCAGTCGTCAGCGGGGTGGTGCTGTACGCACCCTTCATGCGCAAGCTCGATTTCGGCGCCGTGCGCCACGAACGCAGCCGCGTCATCAAGTGGCTCGACCTGCACAACCTGCTCGGCATCGTGACCCTGGTCTGGGTCTTCGTGGTGGGCGCGACCGGCATGGTCAACACCTGGGCCGACCTGCTGCTCAAGTATTGGCAGAACACCGAGATCGCCGCCATGCTCAAGCCCTACGAGGGCCAGCCGAAGGTGACGAAGATGGCCTCGATCCACGAGGCGATCGTGCGCGCCGAACAGGCCGAGCCGGGCATGAAGGTGGCCTTCGTGGCCTTCCCCGGCACGCCCTTCGCCAGCCCGCACCACTACGGCGTCTACATGCGCGGCGAGGAAGCCTTCAGCTCGCGCCTGTACAAGCCGGTCCTGATCGACGCCGGCACCGGCGCGATTACCGACCGCCGCGAGCTGCCCTGGTACCTGACGGCGCTGCTGCTGTCGCAGCCGCTGCACTTCGGCGACTACGGCGGCCAGGCCATGAAGCTGCTGTGGGCGCTGCTCGACATCGGCACCATCATCATCCTCGGCTCGGGCCTCTACCTGTGGCTCAAGCGCAGCCGCAAGAGCAAAGCCGCCGCCCACAGCACTTCGCCCGTGCACGAAGCGCCGGCGCTGGCACGCTCCACGGAGGCCCCATGATCCGCAGCCGCACGCAGATCTGGGCGATCCCCGTGCTGCTGGCATTCCTGACCCTGGTCGGCCTGGTGGCGGCGCTGCTGGGTGACGGCGCCTGGGACCTGGTCTCGGCCGTCACGCTGGGCGCGCCGGTGGCGGTAGGCGCCTGGTACGCCCTGCGCCGCACGCCTCCGAAGGACGCACGCTAGGCGGCGCGACACGGTATACTTTCGCCAACGCGGCAGCCCGGTTGGCGGGCCGCCTGCGCAACCAGCGAGAGAGCGTATGTTTGCAGCAGTGGACCTCGGGTCCAACAGCTTCCGCCTGCACATCGGCGAACCGGCGGGTGGCCGCATGCACATCGTGCGCACCGCGCGCGACCCGATCCGCCTGGCCGCGGGGCTGGACCACGACAATATGCTCACCGAGGCCGCCATGAAGAGCGCGGTGCGCTCGCTGGAAGGCTTTCGCGCCATCCTCGACGAATACACGCTGGAAGCGGTGCGGGTTGTCGCCACCAACACCCTGCGCGTGGCGCGCAATGCCGAGCAGCTGCTGCCGCAGCTCGAGCGGGCGATCGGCTATCCGGTCGAAGTCATCTCCGGCGAGGAAGAAGGGCGCCTGATCTACATGGGCGTGGCGCGCGCCATCGACCGCCTGGAGGAGCGCCGCCTGGTCATCGACATCGGCGGCGGCTCTACCGAAGTCATCGCCGCCATCGGCCCCGAGATCAACCTGGTCGAATCCTTCGGCATCGGCACCCATCCGCAGACCGCCGCCTTTTTCGCTGACGGGCGCATCACGCCGCAGCGTTTCGATGCTGCGGTCACCGAAGCGCGCGCCCGCTTCGAAGACGCGGCCGACCTGTACAAGGCCCAGGGCTGGGACGCCGCCTATGGCTCTTCCGGCACGATGCGCGCCATCGCGGAAGTCCTGTCGAAGAACAGCATCGGCGACGGCAGCATGTCGCAGGCCAGCCTGCATGCGCTGCGCGACATCCTGCTCGAGCTGGGCCACGTCGACGCCTTCAACATGCCGGGCATCAAGAAGGAACGGGTGCCGGTGATGGTGGGCGGCCTGACGGTGCTGATCGGGGTGATGCAAGAACTGGGCGTGCAGCAGCTCACCGCCATCAACGCCGGCCTGCGTCTGGGCGTGCTGTCCGACCTCGAGCTGCGCGCCAACCGGCGCGACCGCCGCGACGCCGCGATTCGCGCCTGCATGCGCCGCTTCGGTGTGGACAGCCAGCGCGCGCTGCGCACCTCGCACATCGCCTCGACCCTGTACGAAAAACTCGAGCCGCTGGATGCGCGCCATCATTACCTGTGCTGGAGCGCGATGCTGCACGAAGCCGGCCTCTCGATATCGATGACGGGCGCCCACAAGCACGGCGCCTATATCGTCGAACACGCCGACCTGCCGGGCTTCACCACCCGCGAGCAGCGCCTGATGAGCACCCTGGTGCTGGGCCAGAAGGGCAACCTGCGCAAGATTCGCGAGGCCCTGGACGACACCGATGTCGCGCGCGCGGTGCTGGCGCTGCGCATGGCGGTGGTGTTCATGCATGCACGCGCCGACAATGACATCGGCGGCGTCAAAGCGCGCATGAAGAGCCGCTTCGATACGCTGCGCATCGAGCTCGAGCTGCCGGCGGAGCTGCTGGACAGGCACCCGACGCTCGGGCCCTGGCTGGCGAAAGAGGAAGGGGCGTGGAACGAGGTCGGGATCCCGTTCCACGCGCGTATCGCTTGATTTCGTAGGGTGGGCGGCTCCACCCTGCACCTTGACCTACTGGCAGCTTGCGAGCCGCCCACGCGGACAAGCAGCTGACGGCGTGGGCGGCCCTTCGTTCGCGACAGATCCGGTGAGCCGGTGGAGCCGCACACCCTACGGGTGTCCGGTCAGCGCAGCTGGCCGATGAAGTCCGGCCCCACCACCAGTTTTACATAGGGCAGGCCGTCGCTGCCCTTGCGGGTGATCCAGAAAACGCCCGCCTTGCGGATGCGCCAGTCCTGTTTGCCGCCGCACAGCACCAGTGAGGCGACATGGCCCAGCAGCGGCTGGTGGCCGACGATCAGCGCCGGCTGGCGGTGCTCCGGCCAGCTCGCAGCGTCGAGAATCGCTTCCGCGTTCGAATCCGGGGCCAACGCGTCCAGCAGCTTGTAGTTGCGGCCCAGTGCTTCCACCGTCTGCACGCAGCGCTTCGCCGGGCTGCACAGCACCCGCACGTCGTCCGGCAACTGGCGGTGCAGCCAGGCGCCGACGCGCGCCGCGTGGCGCTTGCCCTTGGGCGTGAGCGCGCGCCGCAGGTCGCCCGCGACGTCGCCTTCTTCCACGTGCGGTTCAGCCTCAGCGTGCCGCCACAGGATCAGGTCCATGCTCGATCTCCTTGTTCGGATGCTTGTCGGCGCCGAGCATCTCCATCAGCTGTTGCTGGGCGCAGCTGCCCTTCTGGCCGCTGCGGGTCTTCTTGCGTCGGTAGTGCCCGTCGCTGCCCAGTTCCCAGGCGTTGACGTTGTCTTTCAGGTAGGGATGCAGGCCTTCGCGCAGCACCCGGCGCTTGAGGGCAGGGGATCGCACCGGGAAGGCCACCTCCACGCGCCGGAACAGGTTGCGGTTCATCCAGTCCGCGCTCGACAGGTAAATGTCGTGCTTCAGGTCGTTGCGGAAGTAGAAGATGCGCGAATGCTCCAGGAAGCGGCCGACGATCGAGCGCACCTTGATATTCTCGGACAGGCCCTTTACGCCGGGGCGCAGCGAGCAGGCGCCGCGAACGATCAGGTCGATGCGCACGCCCGCCTGCGAAGCCTCGTACAGGGCCTTGATGACGGAATCATCGGTGAGCGAATTCATCTTGGCGATGATGCGCCCGGGGCGGCCCGCCTTGGCGATTGCCGCTTCGTCGCGGATCGCCCGCACCACTTCCTTCTGCAGCGAGAACGGCGCCAGCCACAGGCTGGTGATCGCCTTGGGGCGGGTCAGGCTGGTCAGGTGGATGAAGACCTCGTTGACGTCGGCCGTGATCTCGTCGTCGCAGGTGAGCAGGCCGAAGTCGGTGTAGAACTTGGCGGTGGTCGAGTTGTAGTTGCCGGTGCCGAGGTGGGCGTAGCGGCGCAGGCCGTTCTCTTCGCGGCGCAGCACCAGGGCCAGTTTGGCGTGGGTCTTCAGGCCCACCACGCCGTACACCACCTGCGCGCCGGCCTGTTCCAGGCGCTCGGCCCAGTTGATGTTGGCCTCCTCGTCGAAGCGCGCCATCAGCTCGACGATCACGGTGACTTCCTTGCCGCGGCGGGCGGCCGCGATCAGCGCTTCCATCAGGTCCGAGTTCATGCCGGCGCGGTAGATGGTCTGCTTGATCGCGGCCACGCAAGGATCGGCGGCGGCCTGCTGGATGAAGTCGATGACCGGCTGGAAGGATTCGAAGGGGTGGTGCAGCAGCACGTCCTGGCGCCGCAGGGCGGAGAAGATGTCGGGCCCGGTCAGCTTGGGCGGGAAGCCCGGCGTGAAGGGCGGGAACTTCAGCTCCGACTTGTCCTTGGTGTTGGCGATCTCCAGCATCCGGCCCAGGTTCACCGGCCCGTCCACCGCGAACAGGCGCGAGCGGTCGATGTCGAACTGCTCGAGCAGGAAGTTGGACAGGTGCGGCGGGCAGGCACGCCCGACCTCCAGGCGCACGGCGAACCCGTAATTGCGCGCATGGAGCTCGCTCTGCAGGGCCTGGCGCAGGTTCTTGACTTCGTCCTCGTCGACCCACAGGTCGCTGTTGCGGGTGACGCGGAACTGCGAATACGAGACCACTTCGCGGCCGGTGAACAGGTCGGCCATGTGGGCCTGGATCACCGAGGACAGCAGGCAGTAGGACTCGCCCTTCTTGTCCGACAGTTCGCTCGGCAGCCGGATCACGCGCGGCAGCACCCGCGGCGCCTTCATGATGGCGATGCCGGTGCCGCGCCCGAAGGCGTCCTTGCCCGCCAGTTCGACGATGAAGTTCAGGCTCTTGTTGACCACCCGCGGGAAGGGGTGGGCCGGGTCAAGCCCGATCGGAGTGAGCAGCGGACGCACTTCCTTGTCGAAGAAGGCCTTGACCCAGGCGCGCTGGGCGGCGTTGCGTTCACTGCGGCGCAGCATGTGGATGCCGTTCTCCGCTAGCTGCGGCACGATCTGCTGGTTGAAAAGCTTGTACTGGCGGTCGATCAGGTGGCGGCACTCCGCGCTGGCGCGTTCCAACGTGTGGTGCACCGCGTGCGGGACGCCGCTGTGGCCCGCTTCCATCTGGTGCTGGGCCAGCAGGCTGGCGACGCGCACCTCGAAGAATTCGTCGAGGTTGCCGGACACGATGGTCAGGAAGCGCAGCCGCTCGAGCAGCGGAATGGACGGGTCCTCGGCCTGGGCCAGCACGCGACGGTTGAACTCGAGCAGCGACAGCTCGCGGTTCAGGAAGGCGCCGCCTTCGGGAATGGTCCTGGCCTCGGTATCGATGGCCTTGTGTTTCATATCCATGATCTGCGTCGTAGTGTCGGCGCAGGAAGTGTAGTTGTTGAATATGACAACCCGGTGACATGCAGGCGCAGCCTTAACGTTTAAGCATCATTAAAGCCAGCCTGCGTATAACGTTCTCATCATAACAAGAGGAGGGTTGTTCGATGAAAGCGTTCCTGCGCGACAACAAGGGTTTCCTGGCATTCCTGCTGCTGTTCGGCGTGTTCCGCACTGCGGTGGCGGACTGGAACCCGATTCCGTCCAGCTCGATGCGCCCGAACCTGCTGGAAGGCGACGTCGTGTTCGTCAACCGGCTCGCCTACAACGTCAAGGTGCCGCTCACCGACGTGGTGCTGGCCCGCACCGGCGAACCGCGCCGCGGCGACGTCGTCACCTTCACCTCGCCCGAGGACGGCACCCGCCTGATCAAGCGCCTGATCGCACTGCCGGGCGACCGCGTCGAGATGCGCAACGAACGCCTGGTGATCAACGGCGTCGAGTCGGACTACCTGCTGCAGGAAGCGGCGCAGGAACTGGCGGCCGGCACCACGCTGCAGGCGCGGCGCATCGCCGAAACCGTCGACGGCCACCAGCACCGCATCCAGGTGCTGCCGCAGCTGGTGGTGCCGCGCGACTTCGGCCCGGTGATCGTGCCCCAGGACTCCTATTTGATGTTGGGCGACAACCGCGACATGAGCCGCGACTCGCGCTACATCGGCTTCGTGCCGCGCCACCGCCTGATCGGACGCGCCGAGCGCATCCTGGTCTCGGCCGACTACCTCGGCAACTGGATGCCGCGCACCGAACGCTTCGGCATGTCGCTGCGCTGACAGCGCAGATTGGACCTTGCCAAAATTGTTTCTGTGAAATTCAGTACAATTGCGTCCCCCGGACGCTTGCCTGTCGCAGTGCCGGTCATTTTCAGAAGGCACTGCCATGCAACGACTCCTCACCACCATCCTCGCCTGCCTCGGCATGATCGGGGCCCTCGCGATCGATACCTATTTGCCGTCGATGCCGGCGATCGGCAACGAGTTCGGGGTGGGGCCGGTGGCGGTGCAGCAGACGCTCAGCGTGTTCCTGTTCTGCTTCGCGCTGATGATGCTGTTCTACGGGACCCTGTCCGATTCCTTCGGGCGCCGTCCGGTGATCCTGGGGGCGCTGGTGCTGTACACGCTGGCTTCGGTCGGCGCGGCGCTGGCGCCGACCTTCGGCTGGCTGCTGGCCTTTCGCGCGCTGCAGGGCATCTCGGCCGGCGCCGGCTCGGTGATCGGCCAGGCCATCGTGCAGGACCGCTTCTCCGGCGCCCAGGCGCAGAAGATGATGTCGCACATCATGATGGTGTTCGGCCTGGCGCCCGCGATCGCGCCGGTGCTGGGCGGCTGGCTGCACGTGACCTTCGGCTGGCGCGCGACCTTCGTGTTCCTGGCCCTGTTCGGCGCCGCCATGATCCTGCTGGTGCTGCGCCTGCTGCCGGAAAGCCTGCCGCGCGAGAAGCGCCAGGTCTTCCACCCGGTGACGATCTCGCGCAACTACCTGATGGTGCTGCGCAATCCGCAGTTCGTGATGCTGTCGCTGGCGCTCGGCCTGGTGTTCGGCGGCCTGTCGCTGTACATCGGCTCCGCTGCCAACTTCGTGATGGAGATCCTGGGCCTGCCGGAGACGGCCTTTGCCTGGATGTTCATCCCGCTGATCGGCGGCATGGTGGTCGGTTCGGCCTGGGGCGGCAAGCGCGCCGCCAAGGCGCCGCCCGGCCGCCTGCTGTGGGTCGGCTACGGCGTGATGGCCGTGGCCTCGATCCTGAACGTCGGCTACAACGCCCTGTTCGCGGCCAGCGTGCCCTGGGCGGTGCTGCCGCTGGCGGTGTTCACCTTCGGCCTGGCGGTGGCAATGCCGGGCATCCAGCTGTCGGCGATGGGCCTGTTCCCGCACAACCGCGGCCTGGCCGCCTCGATGGTCGGCTTCATCCAGATGATGTCCTTTGCCCTGGTGTCGGGCCTGGTGGCGCCGCTGCTGTTCGGCAGCGCCTTCAAGCTGGCCTGCGGCGCGGCCCTGGGCTGCGTGCTGAGCTTCCTGATGTGGCGCCTCAGCCTGCGCTTCGCGAAGCCGGCCGCCTGATGGCGGCGCAGGGATGGGCCGGATGACGGCGCATCCCTTCTTCCTGCTGCTGCGCAGCCGGCGCGCCTGGTTCCGGCGCGAATCCTTCGGTTTCTACCTGCGCTACGCCCATGTGCTCGGCGTGGTGGTGGCCCTGTGTGGCCCGATGCTGCTCGAGCGGCCGGAGCTGCCGGCCGAGCCGATCCTGCATTTCTGGCGCGAGCCCGGCAGCGTCGGCGCCAACGCCGCCTGGGCTGGCGCCTGGCTGGCCATTGTGGCGCTATGGGCGCGCATCCACCGCGGTTTCATCGCCGGCGGCGCGCTGGCGGCGTATGCGCGCTCGCTGCCGCTGGACCGGAGTACGCTGAGGCAGGTCGATACGGCCATGCTGCTGGTGGGCCTGCAGGTCTTCGTGGTGCCGGTCGCATTGACCATATGGCAGGTCGCAGCGCACGGCGGCGGGGCGCCGTGGTTCATCTTGCGCGCGGTACTGCTCGCGTTGCTCAGCTTTGGCGCGGCGCAGGCGGCCGCCATGCGTCCGACGGCGCACTCCCTGGCAATGCTGTGCGTCGGCTATGGCGTGCTGGCTGGGTGCGGCGCCTACGGCCCGTATGAGCCCTTGGTACTGGGACTGGCCTCGAGCGCTGTGCTGCTCGGATTGCGGAGCGCGCTGGCTGCCGATCCCGTCCCGCATGCACCGGGACGCGCACGCCGCGGCGGCGGCCTGCGCATCGGCGGCATGGCCTTCCTGCTCGCATGGCAGGCGAACGTGCTGGTGCGCGGCCACGCGCATGCCGGGCTGCCGCGCATCCTCCTGGCCGCCGCGCTGCAAGTCGCCTGCCTGTGGATGATCTTCAGTGTCGGCAAGCTGGCGGAATCCTCGGCCTTCCTGAAGGTCGGCTGCTGGATGATCGCCGCGGTGCTGTCAGGACTCTTCCACGTGCTGTGGAGCGCCCGCGCACCGCTGGCCGAGTGGCTGCGCAGCCTGCCGTTCGCCACGCTGCGTGTGGCCGTGGCCGAACAGGGCTGCGTGCTCGGCCTGCATGCGCTGATCCTGGGCGCGGGCTACGCGGCGTGCCAGCTGCAGGGAAGCGCGGGCGACGTGGTCGCGGCGCAGCTGCTGCGGCACGGCACGGGCAGCCTTGCCACCCTGGCGCTGCTCGGCGCCCCCATCATCCAGCGCCACAAGGACGGAGTCCTGCTCAAGTTCGTGGTGCTGGTCGCAACTTTCCTGATCCTGTGAGAGACGCATGCATCCTGTGACGACCAAGCTGTTGGCGGTGGAGGGGCTCGGCATGGCCTTTTCCGGCCAGGCGCTGTTTTCCGGCCTGTCATTCGGCTTCGGGCCCGGCGCGGTCGCGCTGATGGGGCCGAACGGTACCGGCAAGTCGACGCTGCTGTCGCTGCTGGCGGGCGTAGCGCCGCAGCAGAGTGGGCGTATCCTGGTGGGCGGCCACGACCTGGCCGGGGAGCCGCGCCGCGCGCGTGCGCTGCTGGCCTGGGTGCCGGACGAAGCGGTGGCCTACGACTTCATGACGGGCGACGAATTCCTGCGCTTCGTCCTGGTCCTGCGCGGCCAAGGCAAGGCGCCGGCCTTGCCCGGCCTGCTGGATGGACTGGGGCTGGCGCCGCACACGGGCAAGCGTTTCGGGACGATGTCGCTGGGCACGCGCAAGAAATTCATGCTGGCCGCCGGCCTGGCCAGCGAAGCCCTGCTCGTGCTGATGGATGAGCCGACCAACGGCATCGATGCCCAGGCCAAGGCATTCCTGCTGGAGGTCTTCAGGCGGGAAGGGGACAGGCGCCTGTTCTTCTTTTCGACCCACGACCAGGAGGCGGTCGCGGGATCGCGAGCGCAGGTGTTCGCGTTGCCAGGGGAGGAGGCGCGCAGCGCGGCGTGAAGGAAGGGATCAGCGGCGGTGGGTCTTCATGGCCGCGGCGACTTCGCGCTTGGCGTCGCGGTCCTTCTCGGTGGCGCGCTTGTCGTGCTGCTTCTTGCCCTTGGCCAGGCCGATTTCGCATTTGACGCGGCCGGCCTTGAAGTGCAGGTTGAGCGGCACCAGGGTGTAGCCGGCGCGCTCGACCTTGCCGACCAGCTTGTCCAGCTCGGCGCGGTGCAGCAGGAGCTTCCTGGTGCGCAGCGCTTCCGGGTGGCTGAAGGCAGAGGTCGTGTTCAACGCGCTGACGTGGGCGCCGAACAGGAACAGCTCGCCGTTGCGCACGACCACATAGGCTTCCTTGATCTGCACCTTGCCGGCGCGGATGGCCTTGACTTCCCAGCCCTCCAGCACGATGCCGGCCTCGTACCGGTCCTCGATGAAGTAGTCGAAAAATGCTTTTTTATTGTCTGCGATACTCATGAAATAGCGAAAATCCGCGTCTCGGTTAAACTACTGCTGTGGCGCCAATGCAAAGATTGCATGGCGCAAAATGCAACTCGTCCAACATCATAACAAACGGTTGACCAATGGCAGTAGTGCACAAATCAGTTTTTCTCGGGTATAGCACCGAGCAGATGTTCGACCTTGTCGCCAAGGTCGAAGACTATCCAAAATTCCTTCCGTGGTGCGGCGGCGTGAAAGTGCTCGAGCGCGGCGACGACAAGCTGGTGGCCAGCCTGCAAATCAATTTCCACGGCGTGAAGCAGAGCTTTACCACTTCCAACCACAACAACCGTCCGACCCAGATGAAGATGCACCTGGTCGACGGTCCTTTCAAGATGCTGGAAGGAACCTGGAACTTCAAGCCCCTGCGCGCCGACGCCTGCAAGATCGATTTCGACCTGCACTATGAGTTCTCCAGCATCATCCTGGAACAGATCATCGGCCCGGTGTTCGGCATGATCGCCAATACCATGGTCGATTCCTTCAGCAAGCGTGCCGAGGCCATCTATGGCTGATCCGGCCGATGCGATGCTGCAGGTTTATGTCTGCTACGCCAAGGCTGGCGAGGAATTCCTGCGCCCGATGAAGGTCGCACCCGGCACCACGATCGGCGCGGCCATCGAGATGAGCGGGGTGCTGGAAGCCTATCCGGACATTAACCTGAGCACCCAGCCGGTCGGCATCTACGCCAAGAAAAAGACCCTGGACACGGTGCTGCGCGAGCGCGACCGTATCGAGATCTACCGGCCCCTCGTGGCCGACCCCAAGGATTCGCGCCGCAAGCGCGCAGCGAAGAAGGAAGGCGGCGCCCAGCCAGCTGCCTGAGTTTTGCCAAGTGGTAAAAATTCCACTGCGCAATAAGGATTGCCCGCTTCAGGGTATCATGTGATACCTCGACGCCCGGCAGCCGGATTTGCCTTGCCTGCGTAGCGAGGCCGCTACCTTGTCCGCTGCCCGTTTCCCCATGCTGAGCACCCTGAGTCTGTTGTTGGTCACCACCGCGCTGTCGGTCGTCATGCTGCTGGTGCTGTCTTCGCTCGCCGGCAGCAAGGTCGAGGGCATCCGCGAATGGGGGCAGGCCAATGGCCTGGCAGTGGTCGCGCTGCTGCTGTTCGCGTCGCGCGGCGTCATGCCCGACCTGTTGAGCATCGAACTGGCAAACGCGATCTTTCTCGTCACGATCGCCTTGATGTTCGTTGGATTCCGGCGCCACCTGGGATTGCCGGTGCCCTGGCGCCCCCTCGCAATCGGCGGACTGGCCTCGTTTGCCGGGGTAGTGCTGTTCCACTACGGCCCTGAGTCGACCTCGCTGCGTATCACCTCGGTATCGGTCTTCCACGGCGCGGCCTGCTTCGGCATCGCCGCCAGCCTGCCCCGTGCCGAGGGCCGCCTGCGCTACCCTTACGCTTTTACACGGATCGCAGCCTTCCTGCTGGGACTTGCCCACAGCGTGCGCGGCATCTTCTATCTGGCAGATGCGATCGAGCCGGTGAGCTTCATCGCGCCCGGCACCGCCAACCTGATCTTCTTCGCCCTCGGCACCCTGGCGCTGCCGGCCCTGACGCTGGGGGCGGTGATGATGTCCAATGCGCGCGTGCTGTCCGACACGGCCTATGCCGCCGAGCACGACCACCTGACCGGCGCGCCTTCGCGCCGCGCCTTCTTCGAGGCCGCCGAGCGCGAGCTGGCACGGGCCCGGCGCCACCACAGCGGACTCGGCCTGCTGCTGGTCGATGCCGACCACTTCAAGCGCATCAACGACACCCATGGACACGCGACCGGCGACCAGGTGCTGCGCGACCTGGTGCATCGCACCCAGGACGTGATCCGCAAGGTCGATTACTTCGCGCGCCTCGGCGGCGAAGAATTCGGCGTACTGCTGCCGGACGCGACGGGAGAGACGGCGCTGGCGGTGGCGAAGCGCCTGCGTAGCGCGCTCGACCGCTCGGCGCAGACCGGCGCCGCCTACACGGTCAGTATCGGCCTGGCAATGCTGGAAGAGGGCGAGGATGTCGCTAGCCTGATGGGCCGTGCGGACGCAGCCCTGTATGCGGCGAAGGAGGGCGGACGCAACCGTGTGGAGTGTGCGTCCGCGCGCACCGGCGCTTCAGTCGGCGGGGCTTAGTGGCACTCCGCCAGGATCCTGTTGGCGCGCGCCAGCTGTTCGGCGCGCTCCTGGTCGCTGGCGAAACTGCGCTCGCCTTTGGCGTTGACGCGGGAAATACGGATGCCCGATTCCACCTGGGCGCGCGCCTGGCGCGCGGCATCGCAGCGCTCGCCGTCGTCGCGCCGGCGCTGGGCTTCCACCAGCTCTTTCTTTTCCTGTTCTTCCCTTGCTTTCGTGCGTTTGAGATAGTCCCTTTCGCGCTGAGCCAGGTCGGGCAATTCCTTGGCTATTCCAGGTGTCGCGGCGGCCGGAGCGGGCGCCGCCTGCGGTGCCGGCAGCCGGCCCGGCGCCTTCAGGATCTTGTGCGGCGGCGTGGACGGTGGGGGAGGGCGGTCGGAGAACTGGCGCACGCCATTCTCGCCGATCCAGGAATACTGGGCATGGGCCAAGGTGCTGCCAAGGAGCAGGGCACAGGCGGCAAACAGGCGAAGGGGTGCGGTCTGGTGCGGCATAAAAGTTTTCCTTAAGTAACAGTCGGATTTCGCCATGCTTCAGTCCGGCTGTCAATCGCGGACTCTTCCCTACGGCCAGTTTTTAGGCATGGCTGCGACAGTCGTTTGTACTTTCTGTATAATTCACTTTTGCGCCTATAGGAAAATGCTATGCGTCTACTCCAAAAAGCACTCACGTTCGATGACGTGCTGCTCGTCCCGGCTTACTCCAATGTTCTTCCGGCCGAAACTTCCCTTCGCACCAAACTGACCCGGAATATCACGCTGAATATCCCGCTGCTGTCGGCTGCGATGGACACCGTGACCGAGGCACGCCTGGCGATCGCGATGGCGCAGGAAGGCGGCATCGGCATCATCCACAAGAACCTGCGCCCGGCCGACCAGGCGAGAGAAGTAGCGCGCGTCAAGCGTTTCGAAGCGGGCGTGCTGCGCGACCCGATCACCATTCCCCCGACCATGAAGATCCGCGAAGTGCTGGCGCTGTCGCAACAGCACGGCATCAGCGGCTTCCCGGTCGTCGAGGGCAAGCAGGTGGTCGGCATCATCACCAACCGCGACCTGCGTTTCGAGGAAGACCTGGAAGCGGAAGCACGCGCCAAAATGACTCCGCGCGAAAAGCTGGTGTACGTGAACGAAGACGCCAACACTGAAGAAGCCAAGCGCCTGATGAACAAGCACCGCCTCGAGCGCGTGCTGGTGGTCAATGATGACTTCGAACTGCGCGGCCTGATCACCGTCAAGGACATCCAGAAGTCGCACGAGCACCCGCTGGCATCGAAGGATTCGCGCGGCCAGCTGCTGGTCGGCGCGGCCGTCGGCGTTGGCGAGCGCGATGAAGAGCGCATCGACCTGCTGGTGCAGGCCGGCGTGGACGTGCTGGTGGTCGACACCGCGCACGGCCACTCGCAGGGCATCCTCGACCGCGTGAAGTGGATCAAGGAACGTTACCCGCACGTGGACGTCATCGGCGGCAATATCGCCACCGCGGCGGCGGCGAAAGCGCTGGTGGAGTACGGCGCGGACGCGGTCAAGGTCGGCATCGGCCCGGGCTCGATCTGCACCACCCGTATCGTCGCCGGCGTCGGCGTGCCGCAGATCACCGCGATCTCGAACGTGGCCAAGGCGCTGGAAGGCACGGGCGTTCCCTGCATCGCCGACGGCGGCATCCGCTTCTCGGGCGACATCTCCAAGGCACTGGCAGCGGGCGCGCACACCGTCATGATGGGCAGCATGTTCGCCGGCACCGATGAAGCGCCGGGCGAAACCATCCTGTACCAGGGCCGCAGCTACAAATCCTATCGCGGCATGGGCAGCCTGGGCGCGATGGCCGAAGGTTCGGCCGACCGCTACTTCCAGGAAGCCTCCGCCAAGGCCGACAAGTTCGTCCCGGAAGGCATCGAAGGCCGCGTCGCCTACAAGGGCAGCGTGCTGGCGATCATCTTCCAGCTGGTCGGCGGCGTGCGCCAGTCGATGGGCTACTGCGGCTGCGCCACCATCGAAGAACTGCGCGAGAAAGCCGAGTTCGTCGAGATCACCTCGGCCGGCATGCGCGAATCGCACGTGCACGACGTGCAGATCACCAAGGAAGCGCCGAACTACCGTTCCGAGTAACGCATCCATGAAACGCGGCCCGAGGGCCGCGTTTTCGTATGACCCCGATTCTGACTACTGTTGCCTCCCCACATGCATTCTAAAATCCTCATCCTCGATTTCGGTTCCCAGGTTACCCAGCTGATCGCCCGCCGCGTGCGCGACGCCGGCGTGTTTTCGGAAGTCTATCCGTATGACGTCAGCGACGAGTTCGTGCGCAACTACGGCGCCTCCGGCATCATCCTGTCGGGCAGCCACAACTCCACCCTGGAGGGCGATTCGCCGCGCGCCCCGCAGGCGGCGTTCGAAGCCGGCGTGCCGGTACTGGGCATCTGCTACGGCATGCAGACCATGGCCGCCCAGCTCGGCGGCAAGGTCGAGAACGGCAAGGTACGCGAGTTCGGCTATGCCGAAGTGCGCGCCCGCGGCCATACGGCCCTGCTGAACGGCATCAACGACTTCGTCACCGACGAAGGCCACGGCATGCTGCGCGTGTGGATGAGCCACGGCGACAAGGTGCTGGACATGCCGCCGGGCTTCAAGCTGATGGGCTCGACCGACAGCTGCCCGATCGCCGCCATGGCCGACGAGGAGCGCCGCTTCTACGCGCTGCAGTTCCACCCAGAAGTGACCCACACCTCGCAAGGGGAGGCCATCATCGGCCGCTTCGTGCACGAGATCTGCGGCTGCAAGTCGGACTGGAACATGCCGGACTACATCGGCGAAGCGGTGCAGAAGATCCGCGAGCAGGTCGGCACCGATGAGGTGATCCTGGGGCTGTCCGGCGGCGTCGATTCGAGCGTGGCGGCAGCCCTGATCCACCGCGCCATCGGCGACCAGCTGACCTGCGTGTTCGTCGACCACGGCCTGCTGCGCAAGGACGAGGGCAAGATGGTCATGGACATGTTCTCGAAGAACCTGGGCGTCAAGGTGCTGCGCATCGATGCCGAAGACCAGTTCATGGGCCACCTGGCCGGCGTGACCGATCCGGAGCAGAAGCGCAAGATCATCGGCCGCGAGTTCGTGGAAGTGTTCCAGGTCGAAGCCGGCAAGCTGACCAATGCCAAGTGGCTGGCGCAGGGCACGATCTATCCGGACGTGATCGAATCGGCCGGGAAGGGAAAAAAGGGCCAGACCATCAAGAGCCACCACAACGTGGGCGGCCTGCCGGAAACCCTGAACCTGAAACTGCTGGAGCCGCTGCGCGAGCTGTTCAAGGATGAGGTGCGCAAGCTGGGCGTGGCGCTCGGCCTGCCGCACGACATGGTGTACCGCCATCCATTCCCGGGCCCGGGCCTGGGCGTGCGCATCCTGGGGGAGGTGAAGAAGGAGTACGCCGACCTGCTGCGCGAAGCGGACGCCATCTTCATCGAAGAGCTGCGCAATACGCCGTTCGAGCTGCCGGCCGTGGCGGGCATTGACCCGGGCAAGGCGCCGGTCAATTGGTACGAAGCGACCAGCCAGGCGTTTGCCGTGTTCCTGCCGGTGAAGTCGGTGGGGGTGATGGGCGATGGCCGCACCTACGAATACGTGGTGGCGCTGCGGGCAGTGCAGACCCTGGACTTCATGACGGCGCAGTGGGCGCATCTGCCGCATTCGCTGCTGGGGAAGGTGTCGAACCGCATCATCAATGAGGTGCGCGGATTGAACCGGGTGGTGTACGACATTTCAGGGAAACCTCCGGCGACCATCGAATGGGAGTGAGCGGAGTAATAGCCCAGCTCTGACTGTCAAGCAATCAGCTAAGCCGTTGATCATTCGATTTGAATGATCAACGGCTTTTTTGTTTTTGCATAATTTCAAATTCCCAAAAATGTAACTAACCCACTGAATCTTATCCTGCGGACCGATACCTCAACGCTAACAGCCACAAACAAGTCAACACTGCATCAGCAAAGCTTCCAAGGAAAGGGCGCAGGTCGACGGCGTCAAGCATTCGCGGGCACTAGCGCACTCAACCGTGCTATGTTGATTTGGTAACGTCTTGAACTGGACCAGGCCCAGGGTTATCGCCTGTTGGTAGACGGTAGCGAGGTGGCGGTGGACATTCCGGCCCGCGCCCTTCAAACTGTCGTAGGTTGATTTCTTTGCCATAACAGCGTCAATCGAGGGAGAGTGTGCCGACAATTAAGGATGTGGCCCGCATGGCCGGGGTAGGGACGGGGACCGCGTCGCGCGTGGTACGCGGCAAGGGCTCGGTCTCGCCCGACAAGCTGGAGCGGGTGAAGCAGGCCATCGACGCGCTGGGCTACCGGCCGTCGCACACGGCGCGCTCGCTGTTGTACGGCAGCTCGCGCATGATCGGGGTGTACATCCCGATGCTGGCGGGGACCTTTTATACCGCCATCCTGAAGATCATCGATGCCGAACTGCGCGCCGCCGGACTGCACATGATGATCGGCTTCGGCACCGGCAAGGGCGAACCCAGGAAGGAAGCGATCGAAGGCGTGAGTCTCCTGATCGAGCGTGGTTGCGACGGCGTGATCGTGCTGACCAGCCCCCTGCAGGAAGAAGACCTGGCCCTGTTCGGCGAGCGGCGCAAGCGCCTGGTGGCGCTGAACTACGCCTTCGAGAGCATCCCCGAGCAGTGTTTTACGGTGGACCACGTGCTGGGCGGACGCCTCGCAGCGCGCGCGCTGCTCGAGCAGGGACACCGTGCCATCGCGGTACTGGCGGGGCCATGGACGGTACAGGACAACGTCGAGCGTATCGAAGGCTTCATGTGCGAGCTGGAAAGCGCCGGTATCGATACCGGCGCCATGTGGGTGACCGAACACGATTTTTCTTCGAGCGCGGGCTGGTCGGCCGCGCATGAACTCCTCGCGTCCGGGACGCATTTCACGGCCCTGTTCTGCGCCAATGACGAAATGGCCCTGGGTGCGATTTCGTGTTTCTATGAAGCGGGCATCCACGTGCCACGCGACGTCTCTGTGGTCGGCTATGACGACGCGCCCAGCGCCGCATATGCCGCGCCGCCCTTGACGTCGGTGCGCATTCCCTGGCGCGAGATGACGGCCAGCGGCGTCGCCGAACTGCTCAACTTGTGCGATGGCGGCCGCCGGCCGGTGGTGCGCAGCTTCCCCGTCAGCGTGACGATGCGGGCCTCGCTTGCCAAGCCCGGGGCGGGCGTCGGGCGCCCGGCGAATGTCCGCAAACGCCGGCAGCCGGCATAAGCAGCGGATTACGGCAGGCGGAAGTGCGAGCGCGTTGAAACAATGCACCATGCGGCGAAGGGCTACTCTGGCGTCCTGGTCTCGAGGATTTGCTAAGATAGGCATTTGACGCATCGACAAGCTGCTACGCAAGGCGCGCTTTTTCTTGTGTGCAGCGAGCACACGTCGTATTCCCGTAATGATTCCATTCACCTTCAACGACATTGAGGTAGGCGCCCGCATGGTCGAGGCCCTGGCACGCCAGGCCACGTCCCTGCCCGGCATGCCGATCACCTACAGCGACCTGCTGACACTGGCGCGCTCCATGCATCCGAAAGACGAGGTGCTCGGCCGGGCGGTACTGGTGGGCATCGGACCCAAGCTCCAGTTCGTGGAAGGCTTTTGCGCTTCGCACGGCTTTCCCAACCTGGCATGCCTGGCCGTGAACAGGGAGACCTTGCGGCCCGGGCCAGCGTACCAGGGTGACTGGGAAGCCGACAAGCGCGCCGTCGCCGGCTTCAACTGGAGTACCGCCGATGCGCAGCTGGCGGGGTACGTGGAAGCGATGCGCGCCAAGGTGCCGGCACGTTTCAAACCGCGCAAGGAACGGCCGGCGGACGTAGCCTGGTATGCCTATTTCTGTTCGCACCGGCAGGCCTGCGAAACGCTGACATCGGAGGACAAGCGGGAGATCATCAACCAGATGATGGCCGGACTCGATCCCGAAACCGCGCTCGCGCGCGTGCTGGCTGCAAAGCGCGACTTTGGCAGTACTGAATGAGGAACAGGGCGGACCGCGCGATGGCGTGGAGTGGTGGCGTTCATTCGACAGCGAAGAACAAGGATGGATTGGCCGCCTCTTGCTTCAGCTGCTTTTCCCGCTTGACTGGAGCCGCTGCGGGCCGATGCGCTGGCTCTCGCACGCGCCATGTCGTTCGATCGACTCCCGCGCCGATTCATTGAACAGGCTTTCACGTTCTTCAGGTGTAAAACAGAAGGACAGCCCACGCAGTCGGCGCGCGATCTCGCTTGGCCCGAAGGGTAAAATCGAAAGCTCATCCCCAGTCAGCATGAATAGCTCCTGCTTGTTCGCACTGAATGTGGCGCTGGTAACCCCTTGACTGGGGAGCGTGAGCACGGGAAGACTGGTCTGGCCACGCAAGTCAAAAATCGAAAGCCTTTCACTGTCATGCCTTTCACTGTCGTCGAGAACCACCAGGAATTCTCCGGCCGCACTGGCCCGTGCATTGGGGCCAATGCCGGAGCCTGCGATATCCATTTCCAACCGGCGTTGAATGGCTTCATCGGGACAATCACTCGTACTGCATAGCGCCAGCAACTGGGTATCACCGTCAACCATGGCGTACAGATTTCCGACCCGCCAGTCCTGTCGTACACGGACACGTTCGCCTGTAGGCATCGCAGGCACCTCGAATGGGCGCTCGGCCGGGAGGGGCGCAAACTCGAGGTAATCGAAGGCCTTCTGGCTGACCACCGCGCGTCCAGATTGGGCCGAATAGACTGCAGCGGCCCCTGTGTACCTGCCACCCGAATAGATCAGCCGTTGCTGGAGGTCGAAGATCCGGGCCTGCCTGTCCAGGCTGGCTGTGAGGAGCCTGGTTTCAGTTGCATCGAATCGCATGCTGAACACGCGGCGCGTATGACCTCGTAATGTGAAGCTCTCGGCAGTAGAGAGGTCATATACCTGAATCTCGCCACGGTTGCCGGAGACAGCCAGATACCTGTCACTCGGGGCGAATGCGGTAGCAATGGCATTTCCGCTGTAGTTCCAGCCGTATGCGACGGCCTTTCGTAGCGGGTCCTTACGTCCAATGCGATACAAGTCACCAGCGTCGTCCAGGTATAGCGAACAGGTGTTCGAGATGTGCCACGGTCGCTTGCCTGCCAGTCGAACCTGCGTTTGACGGGCTTCGTCAACGAGTACAAGACTTGCATCGGAAGCTACTGACCACACGCGGCCATCTGCGCAAAATCCGGCTTGCGCAGCTGACGACATGAGGGAAACGTCTTGTCCTTGCGACGAAACGAGTCGAATATCTCCATTTGCGTACGTGATGGCCACCTGGTGCTTCGGGCCAAGTTTCAAGGATTTAATCGTCTTTCCCTTGCTTTGCAATGGCACAAGCCGACGGGTTGTACCGTAGATTTCGAGCTGTTGATCCCTCGCGATCACAAAGCTGCCATCGGCCGCCAGGTCTGCTGGCGCATACTCCGGCTCCCCTGCGTCCATATTTTTGTTCAAGCAGCGCTGGACGCTCGGCTCGTCCGCTGCTGGTCGGCCGCTATCTTGCTTGACTGGCAATTGGCGTAAACAACCTCGCCAATCGAGTGTGACCAGCACTTTTCCGCCAGACGCCAGGACGGCCGAGGACAAAGGGATACCATTCTTGCCATAGGCCGTCTGCTCGCCAGCAGTTTCAGGGCTCCTGCCTGGCGCAACGCCCGCGAGACGATGGTCGGACGAGTAGAGCAGGGCGCTGCCGTCATGCGAGGCCGCGACATAGGAGCCGTTCGGCCCCCACGTCGCTCCGGAAAGACTATCCGAATGCACGTGACGTGCCAGGGTGAGTCTCGCGTGGATCAGGTCTGGCGTCAGCTGTTTCAGCAGGCTTTTATCGATGAACAATCTGCCGGCGGCGTCGGCCAGAGCAAGTAACGCCTCGGTCGGTTGCGATCTGGCGAGCAGCTGGGCTTGCGCGAGTCTACGCGACGTTTCGCCTTGATATTCCACTAGGGCGTAGCCGGACAAGGCAGCGAATACGATTGCCACTGACGAAAGTGTAGTAGCCATGACGATGCGTGTTCGACGTTTGCGCTGCCGAACTGCGCGACGGAAGATCTCGTCGGTATCGACTCCCATCAAGGATGCCGCGATTTTCGCAAGCGCAAGGTCGCGACCATCCGCCGTCTCGCGAAGGTCTGCAGCCAGCAGCGACTGCGCGCAATCCGTCACAGTGCCATCCGGGGATACGTGGAAGCGTAGCGCGCGTGGGAATATCTCCGCTTCTGAAACACTGGCGACGTTCGGGACAATGACGGGAACGAAAGGGCGTTCAGGATGCCGTGACCGGAACAGGCGTATTTCCTCATTCACGTGAAAACTTTTTGCCGCGGCCGGAGAGCACAGAACGATCATGGCCGCCGAGTCGTCGAGCGAAAGCAAGGTTTGTTCAGGCAGTGGCAAACCAGCGCGAAAGTCCCCGCGATCGCGGAAGATCGGGCTCAGATTGGCTGGAACCTCTCCAATGGCGGTCTTTCTGCCCACCAGGTCGGAATCGATCCTGAACGACTCCAGCCTGGATTGCAGCCACCTGGCAGTGAGGCTATCTACATGACTGTACGAAAGGAAGGCGCGATATTTCAAGAGACGGTTCCCTCTGCTCGCGAATGAACCAGTATGCAGGTTAGCGATCTGCCAATCCAGCTCGCAAAGAGCTGCGCTGGCTTTGATCGCTTAAGGGACCGATATTAAATGATATGCAACACACTCCACATCATCTCTGCCCCGGTTCCTCCTTCTGGGAGAGCCGATCCCGTCGCATGAACAACAGGCTTCAAGAACATGACGGCTCGGGCTGGAATCGTAGCCTCTTGTTAGCGGAACAGCGTCGCCCAACCTGCCTTCGGCGATATGTCCGCCAGATTCCATTCGGCCGGATCGAACGCGCGTCGTGTCGGCGCATAGCTCGGGTAGCCGCTCGACTGCCCTTCTGAATCGACGATATGACCACGCCCTTCGGCGACATCCGAGATGATCTTGAAGTCGACCGCATCGCGGGCCCACGGCCGCATGCCGGCGCTCAGGTAGATCGCGTTCTCCAGTCGTGCGCTCGATAGCGGTGTGAGGCCCGTTGGCAGGTAGGGCGCCTCGGCCTTGAGGATGCGCGCGCCGGAGGCGGTATAGCTGCCGGTCTGCGGCATCGGCTTGCCGTTGGCGTCGACCGCCACATTGTCGCGCAGGTACAGGCTGACATCGCCCGCGCCGCCCAGGCTGAACAGGGGCACGCCAGGCCGCGAATCGTCCCCGCCGCGCACCACATTGCCGACCAGGGTCACGACGCCAAGCTGCGGCGGATGCGCGCCCCATTCGTGGGCGATCAGGTTGTAGTGGATCGCCCTGGCGCCGAAGTCATGAATCAGGTTGTTCACGACGGCGACGTGGGCGCCGCCCTTGATCAGCGGATTGCGCTCGTGGTTGGCGTTATACAGGTTGCCGTAGAAGAGCACCCGGTTGGCGTTGTCGTGCACCAGCGAGCCTTTCGAATGTTCGCCCTTCCTGTGGGTCGAATCGCGCAGGCCTTCGGCCACGATGTTGTGGCTGAAGGTGATGCGGCGCGAGGTCCCCTGGCGCCATTCCTCGACCATCGCGCCCTTGAAGCGCGGGCCGGAGGCCGACAGGTTTTCGTCCGTGGCCCAGCTGAAGCTGCAATGGTCGATGATGACATTGTCGGCGGAACTGGTGGAGAGCCCGTCGGCTTCCCAGCCGCTCTTCTTGGCGCGCCCGAATTCGCCCGGCCGCACCGCGATGTGCTGCACGATCACGTCGTGCGTGGCGACCGCGAATTCACCGCGGATGAAGGTGATGCCGGGATTGGGCGCGGTCTGGCCGGCGATCGTCACGAAGGGTTCATTGATACGGATGCTGGCGCCCTGCAGGTCGATCACGCCGCCCACTTCGAACACCACGATGCGCGGACCGGTTTCCATCACCGCGGCGGCGAACGAGCCTTCGCCGGAGGCGTTCAGATTGCTCACCCGCACGATCCTGCCGCCTGCGCCGCCCTTCGTGTCGGCCCAGCCCTTGACGTCGATGCCCGCACGCGACATGCCGGCTAGCTCGGCGGAGGGCCCGGCGGCATGCGCGCCCAGGCACCAGTACAGCATCGTCGCTATGGCGGCGCGCGTGGAAAACCGCATCCTCGTCTCCTGTCTTGTCGTGTAGTACGAAAATTATGGCATAGCAGGGGAATGCGCGGCTCGGGCGCAGCCTGGGGGCAATCTGGCGCTGAAACCTACCAAGCGCGGCACTGGGCGACCTGCGCGGTGGACTGCATGGGTCGATTTTGATGTACGTCAAAGATTTTGGGTAGTCGGGAGAACAGACTGGCCTCATTCCGCTCCAATGTCTCCCACCCCGTTACCGGCCTGACCCATCATTTCCACGTACCGGAGCTCGCCATGTACCGACGCATTCTCGTGCCCAGCGACGGCTCGCCCGTTTCCGAGGCGGCCGTCGAGGCCGCCATCGACTTCGCGCAGGCGCGCGGCAGCGCCATTGTGGCCTTGTCGGTCGCCGTGCCCGAACCCTCCTTTCAATCGCTCGAAGGAGCGATGGCCTACGATCCGGGCCTGCAGCCCGAGGTGCTGCTGGAGCATGCGCAGCGCAACGTCGACGCTGTCGTCGTCCGTGCCGATCGGGCCGGCGTGCCATGTACCGCGCTCACCTGCAGCGCACTCGACATCGCGGAAGCGATCGCGGCGACTGCGCGCGAGCAGGGGTGTGACCTGATCGTCATGGGCTCGCATGGACGGCGCGGCCTGAGCCGCCTGATCGCCGGCAGCGTGACCCAGGCCGTGCTGGCCAATGCCCCGGTGCCGGTCATGGTGCTGCGGCCGGGAGCGGGCACCAGCTGAAAGCGCGATCCGGTGCGCCAGGCGCCGGCCACCGTGCCGGCACGCGACATCCGCAAACTTCCGACACAAGAGGCCGCCAAGGGGTCACCGCGTGCCGGCCCCATATAGAAAAGCACATTATTTCCCCCGACGCGCACGCGAATTCTTTTCGTTGCCCGTAACCATTTTGTAACTTATACTGGTTGCGCTAACATTTCACGCACGAAAAGGAGCCTGGATGTCACGTCGAACCTTGTCGGGTGTCAGTCGCCCGCATTGCCCCCGCTGTCCGGCTACAGCACCTGCCGGGGAGAGGCGATGAGCCGTTTCCTGCGTGTGGCGCTGGCGGCATGCACTGTCCTGACCCTGTCGTACGCAGCCAGCGCCGTTGCGGGCGAGTACCGCAACCCGGTCCTGTCCGGCTTCAACCCGGACCCCAGCATCTGCCGTGACGGCGACAACTACTACCTCGCCACCAGCACCTTCGAATACTTCCCGGGCGTACCGATCTACCACAGCAAGGACCTGGTGAACTGGCGCCTGGTCGGCCATGCGCTCGGCCGTCCCAGCCAGCTGCCGCTCGCGGGACAGAAGAGTTCGCAGGGCATCTTCGCGCCCACGCTACGCTGCGGGAACGGCCGCTTCTACATGATCACCACCAACGTCACCGGCGGCGGCAACTTCATTGTCCAGGCCTCCAGCCCGAGTGGGCCCTGGTCGGAACCGGTCTGGATCAAGGACGCGCAGGGCATCGACCCTTCGCTGTTCTTCGACGAGGACGGCAAGGTCTACCTCACTTACCAGGATGGCGGCGAGCGCGGCGGCATCGCCCAGGCCGAGATCGACGTCGCCACGGGCAAGCTCAAGACCCAGCCGCGCCGCATCTGGAACGGCACCGGCGGGGTCTGGCCGGAAGGGCCGCACCTGTACAAGATCAACGGCTGGTATTACCTGCTGCATGCGGAAGGCGGTACCTCCTATGGCCACGTGGTGATCCTTGCGCGTTCGCGCTCGCCCTGGGGACCGTTCGAGGGCGCGCCCGACAATCCGATCCTGACCCACCGCGACCGCCCGGAGCTGCTCCTGCAGGCGCTCGGCCATGCCGACCTGGTGCAGACGCCGGCCGGCAAATGGTTCATGGTGCTGCTCGGCGTCCGTCACCTGAAGCACAAGCACCACCTGGGCCGCGAAACGCTGCTGGCGCCGGTGGAGTGGACGGCGGACGGCTGGCTCAAGGTGAATGGCGGCGCGCCGCTGGCCGAGAAGATGCAGGCAGACGGGCTGCCGGCGCCGCATCCGTGGCCGGCCGCGCCGGCGCGCGACGAGTTCGGCGCACGCACGCTGGGCGGCGACTGGATCTTCCTGCGCGCCCCGGCCCGCGACCTGTGGTCGCTGGCCGAGCGGCCGGGCTTCCTGCGCCTGAAGGGCACGAAGCTGTCGCTGTCCGACATCGGCACGCCCGCCTTTGTGGGTAGGCGCCAGGCGCATTTGAACGTGCGCGCCTCGACGCTCCTCGATTTCGCGCCGCGTGCGGCTGGCCAGGAAGCGGGCCTGGCGCTGCGCATGAACGAGGACAACCACTACCAGCTGCTTGTCGCCGGTAGCGGCAAGGGCAGGGTGATCCGTCTGCTCACGCGGGTCAAGGGCGTAAACACCGTGTTGCGCGAGGCGCCGCTCGGGGCGGGCAAGGTGGAGCTGATCGTGCGCGCCACCGCGGAGCGCTACGTGTTCGGCTACCGCCTCGACGGCGGCAAGAGCGGCCGCGAAGTCGCCGAGTTCGGCAGCACGCCGACCGCCCCGCTCAGTTCCGAGGACGCGGGCGGGTTTACCGGCGTGGTGCTCGGGATGGTGGCGCACAATCCCGCCAGCGCGCCGATGCCCCCGGCCGACTTCGACTGGTTCGACTACCGCCCGGGCGCGGAAGACTAGCACCTCTGCCCGCTGTAACACACAACAAAAACCAATCAGGAGACAACATGCACCACAAGTACTTCGCCGTGGCCGCCGCGCGCACGGCCCTCGTCGCGGCGATCGCCGCCGCCTTCCCCCTGTCCGCGAGCAGCGCCTTCGCCGCACCGCCGGAGCCAGCCGAGCCGGCCCAGAAACCCTGGCTGGACCGCTCGCTGGACGCCGACCAGCGCGCCCGTCTGGTAGTCAAGGCCATGACCCAGCAGGAAAAGCTGCGCTGGGTGCTGGGCTATTTCGGCCACGATTTCGGCAAGAGCAAGAAGCATCCGGATGCGCTGCCGCAGTCGGCCGGCTACATCCCGGGCACTCCGCGCCTCGGCCTGCCGGCCCTGCTCGAAACCGATGCCGCCCAGGGCGTGGCTTCGCAGGCCGGTCCGGCCGTACGCGAACGCACCGCCTTGCCCTCGGGCCTGGCCACGGCGGCGAGCTGGGACCCGAAGGTGGCCTACGCGGGCGGCGCCATGATCGGCTCCGAGGCGCGCGCCTCGGGCTTCAACGTGATGCTGGCCGGCGGCGTGAACCTGCAGCGCGAGCCGCGCAACGGCCGCAACTTCGAGTACGCCGGCGAAGATCCGCTGCTGGCCGGCAGCATGGCGGGGCAGGCGATCAAGGGCGTGGAATCGAACCGCATCATCTCCACGCTCAAGCACTTCGTGCTGAACGACCAGGAAACCGGCCGCAACGAACTCGATGCGCGCATCGACAAGGCGGCGCTGCGCATGTCCGACCTGCTGGCGATGGAACTGGCGCTGGAGCAGTCCGACGCCGGCTCGGTGATGTGCGCCTACAACCGGCTGAACGGCCCGTACAGCTGCGAGAGCGCCTGGCTGCTGAACGACGTGCTCAAGCGCGACTGGGGTTTCCGCGGCTTCGTGATGTCCGACTGGGGCGCCACCCACAGTACCGTGGCTGCGGCCAACAACGGCCTGGACCAGCAGTCCGGCCATGAATTCGACAAGTCGCCCTATTTCGGCGGGGCGCTGGAAGAAGCGGTGAAGACCGGGGCGGTGCCGCAGGCGCGCCTGGACGACATGGTAACGCGCATCGTGCGGACGATGTTCGCCAAGGGCGTGGTCGACAATCCGCTCAAGGCCGGCGCCACCATCGACTTCGCCGCGAATGGCGCGGTGAGCCGCCAGACGGCGGAAGAGGGCATGGTCCTGCTGAAGAACGAAGGACGCATCCTGCCGCTGGCAAAGACGGTGCGCAGCATCGCCGTGATCGGCGGGCACGCGGACGTGGGCGTGTTGTCGGGCGGCGGCTCGTCCCAGGTCTATCCCGTGGGCGGACTGGCCGTGAAGGGCCTGCTGCCGGCCACCTGGCCGGGTCCGGTGGTGTACTACCCGTCTTCGCCGCTGCGCGCGATCCGTGCCCAGGCCCCGAATGCCAAGGTGGTGTTCGACGACGGCCGCGACCCGGCGCGCGCCGCGCGCGTGGCCGCCGAAGCCGACGTGGCCGTGGTGTTCGCCACCCAGTGGATCGGCGAAGCCAACGACGCCCAGAGCCTGGCGCTCCCGGACCGCCAGGACGAGCTGGTCAGTTCGGTGGCCGGCGCCAATGCGCGCACCGTGGTGGTGCTGGAAACCGGCGGGCCGGTCACCATGCCGTGGCTGGCGCGCGTCCCGGCGGTACTGGAAGCCTGGTACCCGGGCACCAGCGGCGGCGAGGCGATCGCCAACGTGCTGTTCGGCGCGGTCAACCCATCGGGCCACCTGCCGGCCACCTTCCCGGCGTCCGAGCAGCAGCTGCCGCGCCCGAAACTGGATGGCGACCCGAAGAACCCGGAACTGCAGTTCGCCGTGGACTACCACGAAGGCGCCGCGGTCGGCTACAAGTGGTTCGACCTGAAGGGCCACAAGCCGCTGTTCCCGTTCGGACATGGCTTGTCCTACACGACGTTTGCGTATTCGGGCCTCGCCGGCCAGGTGAAGGATGGCCGCCTGCACGTGCGTTTTAAAGTCACCAATACCGGCAACGTGGCCGGCAAGGACGTGCCGCAGGTCTACGCGTCGCCGCTGTCGGTCAAGTGGGAAGCACCGAAGCGCCTGGCCGCCTGGACCAAGCTGTCGCTGCAGCCGGGCGAGACCCGGGAAGTCGAGGTCGCGGTCGAGCCGCGCGTGCTCGCGATGTTCGACGAAAAGTCGCGCACCTGGCGCCGCCCGCAGGGCAAGATCAAGCTGGTGCTGGCCGAGGATGCCGCCGGCACCGGCGCGACCAGCGTGACGGTCGACCTGCCGGCCAGCACGCTGGACGCACGCGGCCGCCCACGCGCCCGTTGAGAGGGGGGCGCATGCGACAACTCATCATGACGGCGGCCCTGCTGGCGCACGCCGTACCAGGCCTGGCCGCGCAGGCTTCTGACCTGCAGCTGGACAGCCTGTTCCAGGACCACATGGTCCTGCCGCGCCAGGGCGCCGTCGTTTCGGGCCGCGCGGCCGCACGCGAGGCGGTTACGGTGAGCGGCTTCGGCGGGTCCTGGAAAACGAGTGCCGACGGTGCCGGCCGGTTCAGCGTTACCCTGCCGAGCCTGCCCGCTGGACAGCGCGGCAGCCTGGCCGTTTCAGGCGACAGGGGCCAGCGCATCACGCTGGAAGATGTCGTCAGCGGCGACGTCTTCCTGTGTTCCGGCCAGTCCAACATGCAGCTTTCCGTGAACCGCGCACTGAATGCGGACACGGTGATCGGCACGTCAAGCAACCCGGACCTGCGCATGGCCACGGTTGCCGTCGACCCGACGCCGGCGCCGCGCGCACGGTTGGCCAAGCCGGTCGCCTGGCAGGCCGCTGCGCCGGGCACCGTCGGGGACTGGTCCGCCACCTGCTATTTCTTCGGCAAGGAACTGCAGCGCCGGCTCAAGCTGCCGATCGGCCTGGTGCACGCCTCGCTGGGCGGCTCCAACCTGACCGCCTGGCTCTCGCCCGCGGCTTCGCTGCCCGATTACGCACGCCAGCAGGAGCTGCTCAAGCTGTACGCGAGCGACCCGGCCGGGGCCAGCATCGCCTTCGGCAAGGTAGTGGAACGCTGGTGGCAGTCGTCGAACGGTCCCGGCCGGCCGTGGTCTGCCGCCCAAGCGGAACTGGCTACCTGGAAGAGCGCGCCCGACGTCGCCAAGAACTGGGAAAACTGGGGCGTGCCCGAGTTGTCCGGGTATGACGGCAGCATCTGGTATGGCGCCAGCGTCCGCGTGAACGCGGCGCAAGCGTCTCAGCCGGCCACGCTCGAACTCGGGCTGGTCGACGAGGTCGACACTACCTGGGTCAACGGCCAGCCGGTCGGCTTCACGGCGGGCGCCGGCACGCCGCGCGCCTACCCCGTGGCCGCCGGCATGCTCAAGGCGGGCGACAACACGGTCGTGCTGAACGTGCTGGACTTGTGGAGCTACGGCGGCATGTACGGCGATGCGCCGCGCCGCCTGCGCTTCGCCGACGGCAGCGTGGCGCCCCTGACCGGCTGGCGCTGGCAGATGCCGCCGGCAGCTAACCGCTATCCGCCGCGCGCCCCCTGGGATGCGATGGCCGGGGTCAGCGTGCTCCATAATGGGATGATCGCACCGCTCGGACGCTTCCCCTTCAAGGGCGCGCTCTGGTACCAGGGCGAGAGCAACGTCGGTTCGCCGTACCAGGGCCTGCTGGCGCGCCTGTTCCGCGACTGGCGCAGCCAGTTCGGGGAAGACATGGCCTTCGGCGTGGTGCAGCTCGCGAACTTCGGCCCCCGTCCGGCGCAACCGGGCGAATCGGGCTGGGCGCGCCTGCGCGAAGAGCAGCGCCGCGCGGTGCTGGCCGACCGGAATGCCGTGCTGGCGACGGCAATCGACGTGGGCGACCCGGGGGACATCCATCCCGCCAACAAGCAAGTCGTGGGCGAACGCCTGGCGCGTGCCTTTGCGGTCCGCCTGTACGGCGAGCCGGGCAGCGCCTCGGGCCCGATGGTGAAGTCGGCCACCGTGCAGGGCGAGCGCGTGCTGGTGGAATTCGACGGTGTCGATGGCGCGCTGCTGGCCTATGGCGCCGCCGGCCCGATCGGCTTCGAAGCCTGTACCGCCAGCGGCTGCCGCTGGGTCGAGGCAAGGGCGGCGGGCAGCCAGGTGGTCCTGAGCGGCGCCGCCGATGCCGAGAGGATCCGCTACTGCTGGGGCGACTCCCCGACCTGCACGCTGTACGACGGCAAGTCGGGTTTGCCCGCGGTCCCCTTCGAGCAGGACGTCAAGCGTTAAGGCTTGACTGGGTGGGGGCGCCGCCCGCCGTAGCGCCCGACGCCGCTGGTTCGCCCTCATCATTGTGGAAGGGGGCGAACCAGGTGGCCAGGAAAGAAGGAATGGTGGCGACCATCACGAACACGAAGTAGCTGACGTAGCCCAGCATCTCCTGCAGGTGGCCGCTGATCATGCCGGTGACCATGCCGCTCAGGGCCATCAGGCCGGTGCCGAAGGCGTAATGGGTAGTGGTGTACTTGCCCGGCGCGAGCTGCTGCATCAGGTAGATCATGAAGCCGACCGCGCCGAAACCGAAGAAGAACTTCTCGATCACGACGCCCAGCGTAATGGCGAGCAGGCTGCTGGGCAGGTAGATGCTCATCAGGAGAAAGGTCACGTTCGGGATGTTCACGGCGCAGCACAGCACGAACAGGGTCGCCTTCAGCCCGCGCTTGGCCACGTACCAGCCACCCAGCAGGGAGCCGAGCAGCACGGCCGCCAGGCCGTAGGTGCCGTAGATCAGGCCCAGCATTTCATTCGATAGTCCCAGGCCGCCTTTCGAGGCCGGGTCGACCATGAAGAAAGGACCGATCTTCTCGAGGAAGCCGATACTGAGGCGGAACAGGAAGGCAAAGGCGATCATCCGCCAGATGTCGCGCTTCTGGAACAGGGTGACGAAGGCATCCAGCAGGATGCGGCCGGCGTCCCGCACGCTGGATGGCGTGTCGGCGGCGCGTGCGCCTTGCGGCATCACGCGCGCATGCCACAGCGCCATCAGCAGGGTCAGGCCGCCCACCAGGAAGAAGATGATGCGCCAGGCGTCGATCCAGTCCGGCCCGAACAGCTTCGGGTCGTGGCCGAACACGCTGGTGTGCAGGTAGCCGCTCAGGTAGACCATGCCGCCCGCGGCGACGATGGGGCCGATGTTCCAGGACAGGCTCTGGATGCCGCAGTAGAGCGACTGGGCGCGGCTGTCGAGCGAGGTGACGTAGACGCCGTCGCTGGCGATGTCCTGGGTGGCGCCGATGAACGACAGGGCAAAGAACAGCGCCATCAGGAAGCCCATGTAGCCGGGCAGTCCGAGCGCCAGGCCGACTCCGGCGAAGCCCAGTCCAACCGTCACCTGGGCGCACAGCACGAAGAACTTCTTGGTGCGGTACATCTCGACGAAAGGCGCGAACAGCGGCTTGATGGTATAGGCCAGGATCAGCAGGCTCGAATACTGCGCCGCGCGGCCGTTGTCCATGCCCAGGTTCTTGAACATGATGGCGGTGACGCTGGTGAGCATCACGTAGGCGAGCGCCATCGTGAAGTAGCCCGTCGGCACCCACAGTAGCGGGTGGGGTTTGCGGTCAGTCCGCCCCATGGCCTGCCTCCATCGCAAGCGCCGCCGCCCGCCGCTGGGCATGCTGGGCGGCCACGAAGTCGCGGTACCAGTGCGCACTCGCCTTGGGAATGCGCTGCTGGGTCGCGTAGTCGACGTAGACGATGCCGAAGCGCTTGGCATAGCCCGAGTTCCACTCGAAGTTGTCCATCAGGCTCCACAGGAAATAGCCGCGCACGTCCACACCCGCGTCCATGGCAGCCTTTATGGCCGCCAGGTGCTGCTGCACGAAGCGGATCCGCGCCGCATCGGACACCTCGCCGCCCTCGACCCGGTCCGGGGCCGCCATGCCGTTCTCGGTGATGTAGATCGGCGGCAGCGTGTATTCACCCTGGAGCTTGAGCAGCAGCTCGCTCAGCCCCTGCGGGTAGATTTCCCAGCCCATGTCGGTGGTCCCGAGTACGGCTGGCGCCGTGCGCGGCGGCGTCTCGGCGCTGGCGAAATGGCGGAAGTAATAGTTCACGCCCAGGAAGTCGAGCGGGCCCTGGATGATGTCGAGGTCGCCCTCCACGATGTGCGGGGCGTCGGCGCCGTGTGCGCGCAGCGCCAGTTCCGGGTAGCGCCCCTTGAAGATCGGGTCCATGAACCACTGGACCGAACGCGCCCATTCCAGCTCGGCCAGCGCGCGGTCGGCGGCGCTGTCGGTGGCGGGGTCGGACGTCCACTGGTTCAGTACGATCCCCAGCTTTGCACGCGGGTTCAGGGAGCGCATCGCCCGCATCGCTAGGCCGTGCGAGAGCAGCAGGTGGTGCGATACCTGGATCGCCTGGCGGGCGTCGGTGACGCCGGGCGCGAACTGGGAATTGCCGTAGCCGAGGTTGGCCGTGCACCAGGGTTCGTTGTGAGTGGCGATGCTGTCCAGGCGGTCGCCGAAACGGCGCGTGACTTCGTGGGCGTAGTCGGCGAAGCGGTGCGCGGTATCGCGATTGAGCCAGCCGCCTTCGTCCTGCAAGCCCTGCGGCAGGTCCCAGTGATACAGGGTCAGGTGCGGGGCGATGCCTTTTTCCTGCAGCGCGTCGAGCAGGCGGGCATAGAAGTCGAAGCCCTTTTCGTTCCAGGCCCCCTTGCCGTCGGGCTGCACGCGCGCCCAGGCCATCGAGAAGCGGTAGGCGTCGACGCCGAGGCCGGCCATGATGCCGACGTCCTCGCGGTAGCGGTGATAGTGGTCGCAGGCGACGTCGCCGTTGCTGCCGTCCTTGATGTTGGCCGGGTTGCGCGAGAAGCTGTCCCAGATCGAGGGTCCCTTGCCGTCGGCGTCGGCGGCGCCCTCGATCTGGAATGCGCTGGTGGCAACGCCCCAGGTGAAGTCGGGCGGGAATGCGGTGAAATCGGTCATGGCGAATGGATGGGTGGGTTGGTGGCGCGCTCGAGCTCTGGGCGCGCCTGGAATCGGTTCGGTCGGAGGGGTGTGAGGGCTGCTGCTATACTGGGCGTTTCCGTTCCTGGCCGCGGCCGCGCACCGGCGTCCGGCCCCTTGCATGCATGAATAAAGCATCCGTCAGGCCGGTGGCCACAGTCCATGAAGTCGCGCGCGCGGCCGGCGTGTCGGCGGCCACCGTCTCGCGTGTGCTGAACGGCACCGCCAGGGTGGCCGAGGACAAGCGCCTGGCGATCGAGCAGGCAATCGCACAGCTGAACTACAAGCCGAATGTGCTGGCGCGTAACCTCAAGAGCGGCAGTTCGCGCACGGTCGGCATCCTGACCCAGTCGCTGGCGTCCGGCTATTTTGCCGACGCCATGGCCGGCGTCGACGAAGCCTTGCAGGGCACCGGCTACGCGCCGCTGATCGTGTCCGGGCACTGGAAGCCGGAGGAAGAGGCCGAACGCATCGCCTTGCTCATCGCGCGCCGCGTGGACGGCCTGGTGATCCTGAGCGGCAAGCTGGAAGACGAGCGCATCCTGGCGCTGTCGGAACAGGTGCCGATCGTCGCCTTCGGGCGCGAGCTGCAGGGGGAGAATGCCCGCGGCTTTTGCCTCGACAACTACCGCGGCGCCTGCGACGCCGTCGAGCACCTGGTGCAGCACGGGCACCGCGACATCGCCTTCATCGCCGGCCCGCCCGACCACCGCGATGCACAGGCGCGCCTGGCGGGCTACCGCGATACCCTGGCGCAGCACGGCATCCCCCATCGCCCGGCGCTGGAGGCGGCGGGTGACTTTTCCGAGTCCGGCGGGCTGCAGGCGCTCGAGCGCCTGCTCGGCTCCGGCGAGCGCTTCACGGCGGTGTTCGCGGCCAACGACCTGACCGCCTACGGCGCGCGCCTGGCCCTGTACCGGCGCGGCATTGCGGTGCCGGACCAGGTCTCGGTAGTCGGCTTCGACGACCTGCACAGCTCCATGTACACCACGCCGCCCTTGACGACGGTGCGCCAGCCGCTGTTCGACGTCGGCCAGCGCCTCGGGCGGGCCATCCTGCAGATGATCCGCCGCGAGCCGCTCGCGCTCGAGGCGCCGCAGCCTACCCTGGTGATACGCGAGTCGGTGCGGGCTGTCTAGGCTGCGGTAAACCAGCACGGCGCTTCCTCAGGCGCGGCGCGCCGGCATGGCCCGCATCGCGTCGGCGATTGCCTGGCGCAGCGGTTTCGGGCGCAGCTGGGCGTCGTAGGGGCAGGGGCGCATCGGCAGCTTGTCCGCGCGCGGCGCCTCGTCCCAGGTCTGCAGCCAGCTGATATGGTCGGCCATGCCCCACAGCAGGAAGTCGCTCAGGCGCGGATACGACAGGGTCACGTCCAGGAAGTCGCGCGCGGCGGCCGCCACGCCGGCGTCGCGCTGCGCGATATCGGCGGGCAGGCGGCGGTCGTTGACGTCGAATTCGGTGATCAACAAGTCGTAACCCATGGCGGTCGCTTCGTCCAGGAAGCGGCGCCACTGCAGCATGTCTTCGCGTCCGCGCTCAGGGCTCTCGTCCCAGGAACCGATGTGGGCCTGCAGGCCGAGCGCGTGAATCGGCGTGCCGCGCTTTTTCAATTCGGCCAGCATGGCCAGCACCCCGGCGCGGTGTTTCGTGCTGCCGGTGTCGCCGCGCATGTAGTCGTTGTAGACCAGCTGGGCGTGCGGCGCATACTCGTGCGCCAGGCGGAAAGCGAGGTCGATCTGGTCGATCGCGCCGGCGCCGCGCGCGAACGCGCGGGTGAGGGCGTTCTGGCGCAGCTTGCCGTCGGCCGGGTCGATCGCTTCATTGACGACGTCCCAGCTGGCGATCCGGGTGCCGTAGTGCTGGCAAACGGTCTGGACGTGCTTGCGCATCAGGCGCTCGGCGCGAGTGCGGTCTGCGCCGAAGTCTTCCTTCGCGAGCCAGGCCGGCAGCCATTTTTCCGCCTGCCAGAACAGGTTGTGGCCGCGCATCGTCATCTTGCTGCGCTCGGCCCAGGCCAGCATCGCGTCAGCCGGCTCGAAACGGTAGGCGTCGCGAGCCGGCTCCAGGGCTTGCCACTTCATCTCGTTCTCGGCCACGATGATCGAGCACTCGCGTTCGACCAGGGCGCGGTAGGCCGGATCGCCGAACTGGTTGCGGCCGCCGCCAACGGCCGTGCCGAAGCGCAGGCCCTTGCGGCGGGCGATGTCTTTCAGTGCTTCTCCCTCAGGCGCGGCAGCGGCCGCCAGGACCGGCAGGCTGGAAGGCAGGAGGGCGGCGCCGGCGAGGGCTTGCAGCATGGTGCGTCGTGTAGTCATGTCGTTCTTGGTCTCCAGAGTGTCGTTGTTATGGAAAGGCAGGCGCGGTCAGCCGTTGCAGGGCGTATGGAGGAATCTGATGGCAGGGCGCCGGGCGGTAGGGCCAGGCACGGCACATGAGGGGAAACAGGCAAGGCAGGCGTGGCTCCACCAGCGCGGCATGGCGCACGGTACGGGCGGGAGCCGGACGGGTGAGCGCGGCAAGATGTGTCTCCGTTTTGTCGTTATCGGCGTGCTGCGCTCGCGCGCGCGCCTTTCGCACTTATGTTAGCGCAAACTTTTACGGATTGAAATCGATTTCGCAGGGTCCGGCTCGTTTAGAGTGGAGAAGGAGGGCGATACGAGGTGCTTTGTGAATGTGCTAAGATAGCGCAAACAACAGGGCGCAATGCCAACCAGGGATCCGCAAGAACATGAGTAAAGCCAACGTGAAAGCCGTCCAGGAAGATGTGGAGCGCCGCGGTCAGCCGACCATGGCCGACGTCGCCAAGCTGGCCGGCGTGTCGCCGATGACGGTGTCGCGCGTCATGAACGGCAAGGGACTGGTGCGCGAGAGCACGCGGCGCAAGGTCGCCGAGGCGGTAGCGGCCCTGAACTACACCCCCAACCAGGAAGCGCGCAACCTGGCCGGCTCCAAGCCGATCCGGGTCGGCTTCCTGTACAGTAACCCGAGTGCCGCCTACCTCAGCGAATTCCTGGTGGGCCTGCTCAGCCAGTCGGGCCTGAACAACGTCCAGCTGTTCGTCGAGAAGTGCGAAGCGGGCGAGCACGAGCAGGAGCAGACGCGGCGCCTGATCGGCAACGGACTGGACGGCATTATCCTGCCGCCGCCGCTGTGCGACAGCGAGGCCGTGATCGCCTGCGTGGCCGAAGCCGACATTCCGGCGGTGGTGGTCGCCTGCGGTACGCCCGACGAGCGCGTGGGCGCCGTCAGTATCGACGACTACGACGCGGCCTACCGCATGACGCGCCACCTGATCGCCCTCGGCCACCAGCGCATCGGCTTCGTGGTCGGCCACCCCAACCAGAGCGCCAGCGCACGCCGCCTGGCCGGGTATCGCGCCGCGATCGAAGAGAAGGGCGCCGACAAGTCCGAAGAACTGGTGGTGCAGGGCATGTTCACCTACCGCTCCGGCCTGGACGCGGCCGAGCACCTGCTCGCCCTCGAACTGCGGCCGACCGCGATCTTCGCAAGCAACGACGACATGGCCGCGGCCGCAGTCGCCGTCGCGCACCGCCTCGGCCTGGACGTGCCCGGGGACCTGACCGTCACCGGCTTCGACGATTCCGCGCTGGCCACCACCATCTGGCCGGAGCTGACCACGGTGCGCCAGCCGATCGCCGAAATGGCGCGCCAGGCGGTGCAGTCGCTGGTGCGGCGCGTGCGCGCCCTGCGCGAAGGCGAAGCGGCGCCGCCGGAACGTGTGCCGATGGAATTCGAACTGGTGCGCCGCCAGTCCGATGCGGCGCCGCGCATCCGCCCGCCGGCACGCCTGGCCCTGCCCAAGTCCGGCTCCCGCCGCGCCCACGCGGCGCGCTGACCCCTGTGCGGCGCACAGCTCCGTGCGCCGCGTCTTCCCGTTCCCATCACTGCGCCGCGCGCGCCCTAACTTCCCTCACGTATTTCATTGACAGGGGATAAGGCCGCCGTTTAGACTGGAATGGTTGCGGTAACATTTCTGTTATGCGAATGTTTGTTCGCACATGCAGGCCGCACGGAGACCAGCACCCGCCAGCACGAGCGGGATATAACGACAAAGCATCGGAGACATGCTCGATGGGGATCAAACGCAGGGAATTTCTGGCGTCGGTAGGCAGCATGGCCGGCATTGCGGGCCTGGGCAGTGTGCCGGCCGTTGCGACGGCCGCCGGCGCCACCCGCGCCGCGCCGCCTGGCGCGCCGCTGTACAAACAGGCCGGTGCGCCGGTCGAAGCGCGGGTCGAGGATCTTCTGCGGCGCATGACGCTGGAAGAGAAGATCGCCCAGATGCAGTGCCTGTGGCAAAAAAAGCCCGCGGTGCAGAATGCGGACAGCAGCTTCTCTCCCGACAAGGCGGTAGCAGCCTACCCGAACGGGATGGGCATGTTCGCGCGCCCGTCCGACCGCCTGCTGGGCAATGCCGCCAACGTGGCCGGCAATTCGGGTGCGACCGCCAACCGCGGCCCGCGCGAGACCGCCGAGTATGTGAACGCAGTCCAGAAGTGGGCGGTCGAGCGCACCCGCCTCGGCATCCCGGTGCTGATGCACGAAGAAGCGCTGCACGGCTACACCGCCCGTGAGGCGACCTGCTTCCCGCAGGCGATCGGCCTCGCCTCGAGCTTTGATCCTGCCCTGGTGACCCAGGTGTTCTCGGTGGCGGCGCGCGAGATGCGCGCACGCGGCGCCAACCTGGCGCTGGCGCCGGTGGTCGACGTCGCACGCGACCCGCGCTGGGGCCGCATCGAGGAAACCTACGGTGAAGACCCGCACCTGTGCGGGGTGATCGGCAAGGCCGCGGTGATCGGCTTTTCCGGCGAGACGCTGCCGCTGGCTCCGAACAAGGTGCACGCCACCCTCAAGCACATGACCGGCCATGGCCAGCCCGAGAGCGGCACCAACATCGGTCCTGCCAATGTGGGCGAACGCGCCCTGCGCGAGGACTTCTTCCCGCCCTTCGAAAAGATCATCAAGGAAACGAAGATCGCGGCCGTGATGCCCTCGTATAACGAGATCGACGGCCAGCCTTCGCACGCCAACCGCTGGCTGCTGACGGATGTGCTGCGCAAGGAATGGGGCTTCAAGGGCGCAACCGTGTCGGACTACATGGCGGTGAACGAACTGATCACCCGCCACAGCCTGGCCGCCACGCCCAAGGAAGCGGCGCTGCGCGCCATCAAGGCCGGCGTCGACGTCGAGACGCCGGATCCCCTGGGCTACCTGACCCTCGCCGAACTGGTGCGCGAGAAGCGGATCTCGGTCAAGGAGATCGATGACTCGGTGCGCCGCATCCTGCGGCTGAAGTTCGACGCCGGCCTGTTCGAGAATCCCTATGCGGACGCAGCGAAAGCCGAAGCCCTGACCGCCACCCCGGACGCGATCGCGCTGGCGCGCGAGGCCGCGCGCCGCAGCGCCGTGCTGCTGAAGAACGACAAAGGCCTGCTGCCGCTGCAGCCTGAGCGCGTCGGCAAGATGCTGCTGCTCGGTACCCACGCCAGGGATACGCCGATCGGCGGCTATTCCGACATCCCGCGCCACGTGGTATCCGTCTACGAAGGACTGCAGAAGGAGGCGCAAGCCCAGGGCTTCTCGCTCGCCTACGCGGAAGGCGTGCGCCTGACCGAGGAGCGCATCTGGGGCAAGGACCAGATCGTTTTCACCAAGCCGGACGTCAATGCGCGCCTGATCGCCGAGGCGGTGGAGGCTGCGAAGTCGGCCGATACGATCGTCATGGTCCTGGGCGACAACGAGATGACGGCGCGCGAAGCCTGGGCCGACAACCACCTGGGCGACCGCACCACCCTCGACCTGCTCGGCCAGCAGAACGACCTGGCACGCGCCATCTTCGCGCTGGGCAAACCGACCGTGGTGCTGCTGCTGAACGGCCGTCCGTTGTCGACGACGCTGCTGGCCGAGCGCGCCGACGCGCTGCTCGAATGCTGGTACCTGGGCCAGGAGACGGGCCATGCTGTGGCAGACCTGCTGTTCGGCCGCGCCAACCCGGGCGGCAAGCTGCCGGTCACGATTGCGCGCGAGGTCGGCCAGCTGCCGATGTACTACAACCGCAAGCCCAGCAGCCGGCGCGGCTACATCGACGGTACAACCTCGCCCCTGTACCCGTTCGGCTACGGCCTGTCCTACACCCGTTTCGAGATCTCGGCGCCGCGCCTGGCGCAGGCCCGCATCGGCACTGCCGGGAGTACCCGCGTCGAGGTCGACGTGCGCAACGTCGGCAGCCTGCGCGGCGACGAAGTCGTGCAGCTCTACATCCGCGACGACGTCAGCTCGGTGACCCGCCCGCTGCTCGAACTCAAGGGCTTCCAGCGCGTGAGCCTGGAGCCGGGAGAAAGCCGGCGCCTGAGCTTCGACATCAAACCGAGCGACCTGTGGTTCTTCAATGGCGACATGAAACGCGTCGTCGAACCGGGAACCTTCAGCATTTTCGTGGGACCGAACAGCGTCGACCTGAAAAAGGCGACCCTGACGGTCGCATAAGGAGAGGAACATGACACAAACAACCCAAGCGCTACCCGCCGACCTGATTGATGCCCTGCTGGTCGGCCGCGTCTGGCGCGACGACGCGGCCGGACCCGCGGTGGTGGCGGTGCGCCGCGGCCGCCTGGTCGACATCACCCGGCACGCCGCCACGGTGGCCGAACTGTTCGATCGCGCCGACCTGCTGGACCTGGTGCGCGCTGCCCCTGGCGAGGACCTGGGCGACGCGCTGGCGCTGGTACAGGCCGCTCCCGCCGCCATCGACGGCGTGCGCCTGCTCGCCCCCTGTGACCTGCAGGCGATCAAGGCCTGCGGCGTGACCTTTGCAGTCAGCCTGCTGGAACGCGTGATCGAGGAACAGGCCAAAGGCGACCCGGGACGGGCAGGGGAGCTGCGCGCCCAGCTGCAGGCCTCGATCGGCACCAACCTGTCGCAGATCGTGCCGGGCTCGGACGCTGCCCTGCGCCTGAAGGAGGAACTCGCCGGGCGCGGCCTGTGGTCGCAGTACATGGAAGTGGGCATTGGTCCCTACGCCGAGGTGTTCACCAAGTCGCAGTCGATGTCGGCGGTGGGCCATGGCGCCGCGGTCGGCCTGCACCCGGCGTCGCACTGGAACAACCCGGAACCGGAAATCGTGCTGGCGGTGAACAGCCGCCGCGAGGTCGTCGGCGGCACGCTCGGCAACGACGTCAACCTGCGCGACATCGAAGGCCGCAGCGCGCTCCTGCTGGGCAAGGCGAAGGACAACAACGGCTCCTGCGCAATCGGCCCCTTCATCCGCCTGTTCGACGGCGGCTTCACGCTCGATACGCTGCGCGAGGCCGAGGTGGGCATGCTGATCGAAGGCACGGACGACGGCTTCACGCTCGAAGGCCGCAGCCGCATGCGCGAGATCAGCCGCGACCCGCTCGACCTGGTCGCCCAGACCTGCGGAGCGCACCACCAGTACCCGGACGGCTTCATGCTCTTCCTGGGCACGATGTTCTCGCCCATCAAGGACCGCGACGCGCCCGGCAAGGGCTTCACCCACCACATGGGCGACCGCGTCAGCATCTCGACGCCCTCGCTGGGCACGCTGGTCAACACGGTCCAGCGCAGCGACGGCATCGAACCCTGGACCTTCGGCGTACGGGCCCTGTACAACAACCTGGCGCGACGCGGCCTGCTGGCCGCCGCCGGCGCCCGCGAGGACGCCACTAGCTAACGAGATGCTCATGCTTGATAACGAGAAACAAGAATTCGCCTACGCCACCTATCCCGACCTGCGCGGCAAGCGCGTGGTCGTCACCGGCGGCGGCAGCGGCATCGGCGCCGAACTGACGGCCGCCTTTGCCGGCCAGGGCGCGCAGGTGGTCTTCCTCGACATCGCCGAGGAAGCCTCGCGCGAGCTGGAAGCCAGTCTGGCAGGCAGCGAGCACGCGCCGCGCTTTGTCCGCTGCGACCTCACCGACCTGGACCAGCTCAAGGCCGTCTTCGCCGGCATCGAGGAATCGCTCGGCGGCGTCGACATCCTGCTCAACAACGCGGCCAACGACGACCGCCACGAGATCGAAGACGTGACGCCTGCCTACTGGGACAGCCGCATGAACGTCAACCTGCGTCACAAGTTCTTCTGCACCCAAGCGGTGCTGCCGGGCATGAAGCAGCGCGGCGCCGGCGTGATCCTGAACTTCGGTTCGATTTCCTGGCACCTGCCGCACACCCAGCTGCACCTGTACATGACGGCCAAGGCAGGCATCGAGGGCATGACCCGGGCCCTGGCGCGCGAGGTCGGCAAGTACGGCATTCGCGCCAACACCGTGGTGCCGGGCGCGGTGCGCACACCGCGCCAGCAGGCCCTGTGGCACAACCCCGAAGAAGAAGCGCGCATCCTGGCCGGCCAGTGCATCCCGGAGCGCGTCGAGATGCAGGACGTGGCGGCGCTGGCCCTGTTCCTGGCCTCGAGCAATGCGCGCCGCTGCAGCGGCCGCGAGTACTTCGTCGACGCCGGATGGTACGGCGCATGAGCGGCGCACGCGAGATGGGCGCAGTCCCGCACTGCCTGTGGCAGGTCGAGGCCACCCTGGGCGAAGGCGTCCTGTGGGACGCAGCAAGCCGGCAGGTCTGGTTCGTCGACATCAAGGGCCGGCGCCTGCACCGCTGCGACGCCGACGGTGGCGGAAGGCAGAGCTGGGACGCGCCGGGCCAGGTCAGCTTCATCGTCCGCGCCGGGAACGGTGCGCTGGTCTGTTCGCTGGACGATGGCCTGTATCGCTTCATCGAGGAGAGCGGCGCCTTCGTGCCCTTGCTGGGCGTGGAAGCGGACCAGCCGGGCAACCGCTTCAACGACGGCCACGTCGACGCGAGCGGGGCCCTGTGGTTCGGTTCGATGGACGACGCCGAGGAACAACCGAGCGGCGCCCTGTACCGCTTCAATGGCATCGATGCCGAACGCAGGGACGCGGGCTACGTCATCACCAACGGACCGGCCGTCAGCCCCGATGGCCGCACCCTGTACCACACCGACACCCTGGCCAAGCGCGTCTATGCCTTCGACCTCGCGCCGTCCGGTGCGCTGTCGAACAAGCGTCCCTTCGTGGACCTGGCGGACTGCGGCTATCCGGACGGGATGGCGGTGGATGCGGCCGGCCACCTGTGGGTGGCGACCTTCGGCGGCTGGCGCATCGACCGCTTCGACCCGGCCGGGCGCAAGGTGGACGAAGTACGCTTCCCCTGCGCCAACGTCACCAAGCTGGCCTTCGGCGGGGATGACCTGCGCACCGTCTACGCTACCACCGCCCGCAAGGGTTTGACGAACGAGGAACTGGCCGCCCAGCCGCTGGCCGGCGGCCTGTTCAGCTTCCGGGTCGAGACGCCCGGGCTGCCGCAAGCGCTGCTGCGGCTGGAGGAATAAGAACATGAATCACGACGACAAGCAGAATAAAGACGGGGCGCCGCGGCGCTTCCGCTCCCAGGACTGGTTCGACAATCCGGACCGGATCGACATGACCGCGCTCTACCTCGAGCGTTTCATGAATTACGGGATCACCCCCGAAGAACTCCGCTCCGGCAAGCCGATCATCGGCATCGCCCAGAGCGGCAGCGACATCGCGCCCTGCAACCGCATCCACCTGGAGCTGGCCAAGCGGGTGCGCGACGGCATCCGCGACGCCGGCGGCATCCCGATGGAATTCCCGCTGCACCCGATCTTCGAGAACTGCCGCCGCCCGACCGCGGCGCTGGACCGCAACCTGGCCTATCTGGGCCTGGTCGAGATCCTGCATGGCTACCCGATCGACGCCGTGGTGCTCACCACCGGCTGCGACAAGACCACCCCGGCCCAGCTAATGGCCGCCGCCACCGTCGACATTCCTGCGATCGTGCTGTCGGGCGGCCCGATGCTGGACGGCTGGTTCGAGGGCGAGCTGGTGGGCTCGGGCGCCGCGATCTGGAAAGGCCGCCGGCGCCTGGCCGCCGGCGAGATCGACGAAGACAAATTCATCCAGATCGCCACCGCCTCGGCGCCGTCCGCCGGCCACTGCAACACCATGGGCACGGCATCGACGATGAACGCGGTGGCCGAGGCGCTGGGCATGTCGCTGACCGGCTGCTCGGCGATCCCCGCGCCTTACCGCGAACGGGGCCAGATGGCCTACGACACGGGCCGGCGCATCGTCGAGATGGCGCACCAGGACCTGCGTCCGTCCACCATCCTGACGCGCGAAGCCTTCCTCGACGCGATCGTGGTCAATGCCGCGATCGGCGGCTCGAGCAATGCCCAGCCCCACATCGTGGCCATGGCGCGCCATGCGGGCGTCGAGATCACCCCGTCGGACTGGATGGAATTCGGCTACGACGTGCCGCTGCTGCTCAACATGCAACCGGCCGGTAAATACCTGGGCGAGCGCTTCCACCGGGCCGGCGGCGTGCCAGCCATCATGTGGGAGCTGGAGCAGCAAGGCCTGCTGCGGTCGAAGCGCCCGACCGTGACCGGCCGCACGATGGCCGAGAACCTGGCGGGCAAGGAAAGCGCGGACCGTGAGATGATCCGTCCCTTCGCCGACCCGCTCAAGCACAGCGCCGGCTTCCTGGTGCTGAAGGGGAACCTGTTCGACTTCGCCATCATGAAGACCAGCGTCATCTCGCCAAGCTTCCGCGAGCGCTACCTGTCGGAACCGGGTGCGGAAAACCGCTTCGACTGCCGCGTGGTGGTGTTCGACGGCTCGGACGACTACCACCACCGCATCAACGATCCGTCGCTGGACATCGACGAGCGCACCATGCTGGTGATCCGCGGCTCGGGCCCGATCGGCTGGCCGGGTTCGGCCGAGGTGGTCAACATGCAGCCGCCCGACGCCCTGATCAAGCGCGGCATCACGGCGCTGCCGACGCTGGGCGACGGGCGCCAGTCCGGCACCTCGGACAGTCCCTCGATCCTGAACGCGTCGCCGGAGAGCGCGGCCGGCGGCAACCTGGCGCTGCTGCGTACCGGCGACGTGGTGCGCGTGGACCTGAACGCGGGCCGCTGCGACGTCCTGATCAGTGACGCGGAAATGGAGGCACGCCGTCAAGACACGCCGCCGGCGATCCCGCCCAACCAGACGCCATGGCAGGAGATCTACCGCGCCACCGTGGGGCAGCTGCATACCGGGGCCTGCATGGAACTGGCGCTCCCTTACCGCGGCGTGGGGCACGACATGCCGCGCCATAACCACTGAACGACACGATCAACGGGAAGTGCTGGCGCAGCGGCAGAATTTTGACCAGAATGGCAGACGCTGCCGCCAGCATTCGACCAGCCCGGCAACACACAAGAAATCAATAGGAGACGCAAGAATGAAAAAGATGATCAAGGCCGTCAGCCTGGCCTGCGCAATGCTGTTCACCGGCGGGGTCGGCGTCGCGCACGCCGATGCCCAGAACCCGAAGATCGGCTTCTCGATCGACGATTTGCGCCTGGAGCGCTGGGCGCGCGACCGCGACTATTTCACCGCCGCCGCGCAGAAGCTGGGCGCCAAGGTGTACGTCCAGTCGGCCGACGCCAGCGAGCAGCGCCAGATCGCCCAGATCGAAAACCTGATCTCGCGCGGCGTGGACGTGCTGGTGATCGTGCCCTACAACGCCACGGTGCTGAACAACGCGATCCGCGAAGCGAAGAAGGCGAAGATCAAGGTGGTCTCGTATGACCGCCTGATCCTGAATGCCGACGTCGACGCCTACGTCTCCTTCGACAACAAGGCGGTCGGCGAGCTGCAGGCGCAGTCGCTGGTGGCGCTCAAGCCGAAGGGCAACTACTACCTGCTGGGCGGCGCCCCGACCGACAACAACGCCAAGATCCTGCGCGAAGGCCAGATGAAGGTCCTGCAGCCGCTGGTGGACAAGGGCGACATCAAGATCGTCGGCAAGCAGTGGGTCAAGGACTGGAACGCCTCGGAGGCGATGGCCATCGTCGAGAATGCGCTGACCGCCAGCGGCAACAAGATCGACGCGGTGGTCGCGTCCAACGACGGCACCGCCGGCGGCGCGATCCAGGCCCTGGCGGCCCAGAAGCTGGCTGGCAAGGTGGTGGTGTCCGGCCAGGACGCCGACCTGGCGGCGGTGCGCCGCGTGATTGCCGGCACCCAGACCATGACCGTGTACAAGCCGCTGCGCGCGCTGGCCTCGAACGCGGCCAGTGTGGCGGTACAGCTGGTGCGCAACCAGAAGCCGGCCTACAACGCCCAGCTCAACAACGGCTTCAAGAATGTCGACAGCCTGCTGCTCAAGCCGGTGCTGCTGAACAAGTCGAACGTCGACCTGCTGGTCAAGGACGGCTTCTACACCCAGACCCAACTGGCCGGCAAGTAAGGACCCGAAGCAGCCGCATCCCCGCCCGCGTCGTCCCGGCGACGCCGCGGGCGGGGCGGTCCGCGCCTGCGAATTTCAACCAGCGAAACAGAGTCCTGAATGTCCGGCTACCTCCTCCAAATGAAGGGCATCGCGAAGCGATTCGACGGTGTCCCAGCGCTCGACGGGATCGATCTGTCGATCCGCCCCGGCGAATGCATCGGACTATGCGGCGAAAACGGCGCCGGCAAGTCCACCCTGATGAAAGTCCTGTCGGCGGTCTACCCGCACGGCAGCTGGGACGGCGAGATCCTGCTCGACGGCGAGCCGCTGCGGGCGCGCTCGGTGCGCGAAACCGAAGACGCTGGGATCATCATCATCCACCAGGAACTGATGCTGGTGCCCGAGCTGTCCGTGGCCGAGAACATCTTCCTCGGCAACGAGCTGACCCTGCCCGGTGGACGCCTAGACTTTCCCGCCATGAACCGCCGCGCAGAAGAGATCCTGCGCGAGCTGAAGCTCCCCGACGTGAACGTGGTGCTGCCGGTGAAGAACTACGGCGGCGGCCACCAGCAGCTGATCGAGATCGGCAAGGCCCTGAACAAGAAGGCGCGCCTGCTGATCCTGGACGAGCCGTCGGCCTCGCTGACCGCCAGCGAGATCGAGGTGCTACTCGAGATCATCCGCGACCTCAAGGCCAAGGGCGTGGCCTGCGTCTACATCTCGCACAAGCTCGAAGAAGTCGCCGCTATCTGCGACACCATCGTGGTGATCCGCGACGGCAAGCACATCGCCACCACGCCGATGCAGAACATGAACGTCGACCGCATCATCGCCCAGATGTGCGGTCGCGAGATGAACCAGCTGTATCCATCCCTCCCGCACGAAGTGGGCGAGGTGGTGATGGAAGCGCGCCACATCACCTGCTGGGATCCGGACCAGCCACAGCGCAAGAAGGTCGACGACGTCTCCTTCCAGCTGCGCCGCGGCGAGATCCTCGGCATCGCCGGCCTGGTGGGCGCGGGCCGTACGGAGCTGGTGACCGCCATCTACGGTTCCTACGAAGGCGCCTACGAAGGCGAGGTCTGGCTCGACGGCAAGCGGGCCGACACCGCGACGCCCCTGAAGGCAATCGAGGCCGGCTTCGCCCTGGTGCCGGAAGACCGCAAGCAGCACGGCATCGTGCGCGACCTGTCGGTGGGCGAGAACATCACGCTGTCGGTGCTGGACCGCTTCTCGACCCTGTCGCGCATCGACGACGGCCTGGAAGCGCGCGAAGTGGGCGAGCAGATCCGCCGCCTGGCGCTGAAGACCGCCAGCCCTGCGCTGCCGATCACCGCACTCTCCGGCGGCAACCAGCAAAAGGCGGTGCTGGCCAAGATGCTCCTGACGAACCCGAAGGTGCTGATCCTCGACGAGCCCACACGGGGCGTCGACGTGGGCGCCAAGTTCGAGATCTACAAGCTGATCCTCGAACTGGCGGCGCAGGGCATTTCGATCATCATGGTCTCGTCCGAACTGGCCGAGGTGCTCGGCGTCTCCGACCGGGTGCTGGTGATGGGCGAAGGCAAGCTGCGCGGAGACTTTCTCAATCAAGGCCTGACCCAGGAAAAGGTGCTGGCCGCTGCAATCGGACAGGTGAAATAATGCTAGACAAGGTACACGCTCCCGTGGGCGCCCAGGGTGGCGCGGCGCGATCGGGCACGAACACGGGAATCGGCTTCAAGCAGATTTTCACGCAATATAAAATCCTGGCCCTGCTGGTCGCGATTGCTCTGATCTGGGCCTTCTTCAGCTGGAAGACGGACGGCGGCTTCACTTCGGCGCGCAACCTGTCGAACCTGATGCGCCAGATGTCGGTCACCGGCATCCTGGCCTGCGGCATGGTGTTCGTCATCATCGCCGGCGAGATTGACCTGTCCATCGGCTCGCTCCTCGGCCTGCTCGGCGGGCTGGCTGCCGTGCTCGATGTCGTCCACCACTTGCCCTTGCCTATCTCAATGGCGATCGTGCTGGCGGGCGGCATGTTCCTCGGCTTCCTGAACGGCTACCTGACGGCGTATGCGGGCATACCCTCGTTCATCGTCGGACTGGGAGGGATGCTGGCTTATCGCGGCATCGTGCTCGGGCTGACCGACGGCACCACCATCGCGCCGATCTCGCCGGAATTCGAACAACTCGGCCAGGCCTACCTGCCGCCCGCCCTCGGGATCGCACTCGGCGTCGGCCTGTTCGTGCTGGCCTGCGTGCTGGCCTGGCGCCAGCGCATCAGCCAGGCCCGCCACAACTTGCCGGTGCTGCCGCTGTGGCGTAGCGTGGGCAGGGTCGCCATCATCGGCGCGGTGCTGGCGGGGCTCATCACCACCTTCAACAGCTACGAAGGCATTCCGCTGCCGGTGCTGATCCTGCTGGTGCTGCTGGGCGTATTCAGCTACATCGCACGCCAGACCGTGTTCGGCCGCCGCATCTACGCCGTCGGCAGCAATATGGAAGCGACGCGCCTCTCGGGCATCAACGTGCGCGCCGTGAAGCTGTGGATCTTCGGCCTGATGGGCCTGATGTGCGCGCTGGCTGGCCTGATCAACACCGCGCGCCTGGCCGCCGGTTCGCCATCGGCCGGGATGTCTGCGGAGCTGGACGTGATCGCGGCCTGCTTCATCGGCGGCACCTCGATGCGCGGCGGCGCCGGCACCGTGCACGGCGCGCTGGTCGGCGCCCTGGTCATGGCCAGCCTGGACAACGGCATGTCGATGCTGGACGTGGACACCTACTGGCAGATGATCGTCAAGGGCCTGATCCTGACCCTGGCGGTGTGGCTGGACGTGGCGACCCGTACCGGCCGCCGTTGATCCGTAGGGCGCTGCGGTGCCGGCGGGCACAAAAAAGCCAGGCACCTGCCTGGCTTTTTCATTGGCTTTCGGTTTCGTCAGCCGGCGGTCTTGAGGACGCCATCGACCACGCGCGCCAGTCCCAGCGGATTGTCGTCGCGCAGCGCTTCCGGCAGCAGCTCCGCCGGCACCGCCTGGTAGCACACCGGCCGCAGGAAGCGCTCAATCGCGGTGGCGCCGACCGAGGTGGTGCGGCTGTCCGAGGTGGCCGGGAAGGGGCCGCCGTGCACCATCGCGTGCGACACCTCGACGCCGGTCGGGAAGCCGTTGAACAGGATCCGGCCGGCCTTGCGCTCGAGCAGGGGCAGCAGGGCGCCGGCCAGCGCCCGGTCCGCCGGCGTCGCGTGGACGGTGGCCGTCAGCTGGCCTTCCACATGCCCGGCCACGGCCAGCAGCTCGGCCTCATCGCGGCAGCGCACCAGCACCGCCGCCGGGCCGAAGATTTCTTCCTCCAGCGCCGCGGTAGCGAGGAAGGTGGCCGCATCGCATCCGTACAGCGCCGGCTGCGCCGCACAGGCCGGGCCCTCCGACGCGGCAGCAGCGCCGCGCGCCAGCAACTGCACGCCGGGGATGGCGGAGCGGGCTTCGATGGCCTCGACATAGGCCTTGTGGATGCCGGGGGTCAGCATGGTGCCGGCGGTCTTCTGCTGCAGGGCCTCGGCGGCCGCCACGCTGAAGGCATTGAATGCGTCGCCCTCGAGACCGATCACCAGGCCCGGGTTGGTGCAGAACTGGCCCACGCCCAGGGTGAGGGAATCGACGAAGCCCGGCGCCAGCTGCGCGGCCTTGCCCTCGAGCGCGCCCGGCAGCAGGAAGAAGGGATTGATGCTGCTCATCTCCGCATACACCGGGATCGGTTCCGGACGCGCGGCGGCGGTGCGCATCAGGGCCAGGCCGCCCTGGCGCGAGCCGGTGAAGCCTACTGCCTTGATGGCGGGATGGGCCACCAGCGCGGTGCCGATGCTCCTGCCTTCGCCGATCAGCATCGAGAACACGCCTTCCGGCATGTCGCAGTCGATGGCTGCCTGCTGCACGGCGCGCGCCACCAGCTCCGAGGTGCCGAGGTGGGCGTTATGGGCCTTGACCACGACCGGGCAGCCTGCCGCGAGGGCGGACGCGGTATCGCCGCCGGCCACCGAGAAGGCGAGCGGGAAGTTGCTGGCGCCAAAGACCGCGACCGGCCCCAGGGGGATCTTGCGCATGCGCAGGTCGGGGCGTGGCGGGCTGCGCTCTGGCAGGGCGGAGTCGAGGGTCGCAGCCAGGAAGTGGCCGTCCCGGACCACCTTGGCGAACAGGCGCAGCTGGTTGACGGTGCGCATGCGCTCTCCTTCGAGGCGCGCCTGCGGCAGGCCGGTCTCTAAGCCGGCGCGCTCGATCAGGGCCGGGCCGAGGTCGAGGATGCGGGCGGCGATGGCCTCCAGGAAGGCGGCGCGCCGCTCGAGGGGGAGGGCGCGGTAGCTGTCGAAGGCCTGCTCGGCGAGCGCGCAGGCGGCAGCCAGCTCGTCGCCGGATGCGAGGCCGAAGCCCGGCTCGAGGGTCGTATGGCGCGCCGGGTCGATGGCATGGACGGTGCCGGCGGCGCCGCGCACGCTGCGCCTGCCGATAATCATGTCGCCGTGGATCTGCATGGAGTGCTCCTAATGAGTAAAAAGGTGGAACGGAGGATAAAAAAAGCCGCGGACCGCACAGGGCGGAACCGCGACTTCAGGAGAGACGAGCTTCTTAGAACGAGTACTGTGCCTGCACCGTGTAGCGCGGACCGCTCATGAACAGCTGGCGGGTGAACATGCCGGCATGCTGCTGCATGAGCTGGCGCGTCTTGGCGTTGTTCAGGTTCTGGGCCGACAGGCCAATACGGAACTTGTCGGTGAAATCGTAGAAGATCGAACCGTCCAGCTGGCCGTAATCGTCCTGCCACAGCGGCAGGCCGTAAGCTTGGTCGTTGTTCGGCGTCGGGATCAGGAAGCGCGGGCCGGCATCCGGGTTCGTGTTCAGGCCGTTGTTGCCGCGGCTGCCCCAGGTATTGACGGCGACCAGGTAGCGCGAGCGCCAGTTGTAGGCCAGGCGCGCCGAGAACCCGTTCTTCTCGTACATGACGGCGAAGTTGACGGTGTGGCGCGAGAGGCCTTGCAGTGGGGTGTTGCCGAACGGTCGTCCGTCGGTGTCGCAACCGTTGATCGACAGGTTCATGTTCGATGCATCGCTACCCGCGCAGAACGCCGCCGGCACCGGATTGTCCAGCTTGCGTTCGCTGGACACGTAGGTCCAGCTGGCCTGGGTGCCGATACCGCGCAGCCAGTCGGGCACGAAGTCATAGTACTGCTGGTGGCTGATCTCGAAGCCGCGGGCAAAGCCGTGGGCGCCGTTGATCGGATGGGTGACCCTGAAGGTCTGGTCCCTGCCGTTGACATCCTTCACCGTGTAACCGTAGGTGGTGTTCACGATGATGTCCTTGATGTCCTTGTTGAACACCGCCATGGTCAGCGAGCCGGCCTTGGCGAAGTACCATTCGGCGGTCAGGTCGACGTTGGTCGCGGTGGTCGGCCTGAGCAGCGGATTGCCGTCGCTGGTGCCGGTCAGGTTGTTCCCGCTGAAGACGACGCGCTGGTCCGCGAGCGTGACCGGATCCTTGATCGTCAGCTGGTTGGCCGGCGAGGTCAGGGTGGTCAGCGACTGCAGCTGGTTGAAGTCCGGGCGCGCCATCGACTTGGCGATGGCGAAGCGGAACTGCAGCTGGTCGCTGGCCTTCAGGCGCAGGTTCAGGCTTGGCAGCCAGTGGTTGTACGAGGTATCGGTCTCGCGCGGGGTCTCGAACTTGGCGATGTTCACCAGCGTGTTCACGCCTTCCACAGGCACGTCGCCCGGGATGCTGACATTGGTCGGGTCGTACGCGATGTAGCCGCGCGTCGCGTTCTTGGTCCGCACGTAGCGCACGCCGATGTTGCCGTCGATCGGATACTTGAGGTCGTCCCAGCCGAAGCGCAGCTGAGCGTAGGCGGCCTGGGTCTTCTCGGTCTGGGTGTTGAGCGCCGATGGCGTGTCGAAGGTCGACGGCTTCCACGGGTCGCAGGTGCCCCAGCCCTGCGCGGCCTTCTGCTCTTCGCACAGGGTGGTGTGGTAGCTGTGCAGCTTGGTCCAGCCGTTCGGGAAGTCACGTGCCAGCGCGTCGGTCGGATACAGCAGCGCCGGGACCGATACCTTGCCGCCGAAGAAGTTCGGAATCTGTGCCAGCTCGGTGCCGCCCGCGAAGCGCGGGTCGTTCAGGCGTGCCACGCCCGGAATCTGCCAGCCTTCCATCCACGGGAAGGTGATCGACGACCAGTTGTAGTACTTCTGGGCCTTGCGGTTTTCCGCTTCGCGGTCCGCCAGGCGCACGCCGAAACGCACGTCGCGCAGCACCGGGTCGTCGAAGGCGAACTTGACGTCGCTGCGCCAGCTCTTCTGGGTGGCCTTGGCGCGGTCCAGCGCTTCCTGGGTGTAGGCCCAGAAGTAGTTCTTCGGGTCGGCCATGAACTGCGCCGAGCCGAGGCCGATCTGGGGAATGCTGCCGGTGAGGTCGATCGACTGGTTGGGCAGGATGAAGCCGGTCGACACGTCGGCGTCGAAGCCCTGGGTGGTGGAACGCACGTGCTGGACGTCGTTGGTCCAGGTCAGGTCCGGCGTGATGCGCCATTGCACGTTCAGCGCGAGGTCACGCGTGCCGGAATTACGCTGGTTGATGCGGCGCGAGCTGTTGAACGGCGAGCCGCCGTAGCTCGGGTTCGCGATGGTGCCTTTCATGAAGGCACCCTGGGCGTCATACACGGTGTCGGCGCCGGCTACCTGCTGGTACCACTTGTCTTCCGACGAGGCGACCACGCGCTCGCTCAGGTCTTCGTCGTACTGGGTCTTGAAGTAGGTCAGCCCAGCCGTGATGTCCCGGTTCGGGCGCCACTGGAACGCGGCATAGTCGCCGCGGCGAACGCGCTCGAAGTCCTGCGAACGCAGGCCGCCGCCCAGCGGAATCCATTTGGTCGCCTCGCGCTGGTACTGGGCCGGGTTGCGCGAATTCACATGCGGGAAGTAGGGATCGATGCCGATCGCGTCGGTACGGGTCGGGTTCTTCGCATACGCAAAGTCGACCAGGGCGCCGAATTCGCCGAGGCCGGTGTTCCAGCGGTTCGACAGCAGCAGGGTGCCGGTCGGGCCCTTCTTCCGGTTCAGATCCGAATAGCTCAGCGAGGCACCGAGCGCGCCCTTGAAGCCCTTGAAATCGAAGGGCATGGCCGTGCGCAGGTTGACCAGGCCCGCGAGCGCGCCTTCGATCTGTTCCGCCGAGGGGTTCTTGTAGACGTCGACGCCGGCCATGAGCTCGGGCGCCACGTCGGTGAAGCCGAGCGAGCGGCCGCCACCGGCCGAAAAGGCATCGCGGCCGTTGACTTCCGAACGCACGTAGGTCAGGCCGCGCACCGACACGCCGGACCCTTCGACGGCCTGGCGATTCGGGTCGCCCTGCATGTTGCGGTCCATGGTGATGCCGGCGATACGCTGCAACACCTCGGTGATCGAGCGGTCGGGGAGTTTACCGATGTCTTCGGCGACGATCGAGTCGACCACCTCGTCGGAATCCTGCTTGAGTTTCTGGGCCGATTGCAGTGCGGCGCGCTGGCCGGACACCCTGACGACTGCTGTCCCCGGGGCGACGGATTCCTCCGTGGTGGTGGTCTGGGCCCATGCTACGCCGCTGTAAAGGACGGCCACCTGCGCAACCGCCGCGGCGATCGCAGTTTTCTGGAACTTCCTCACGTTGTCTCCTGGTATAGGTAATTTTTTTATCTAACAGTTCATAGCGCGCCGGCACCGCATTGTGGCTCAGCTAACACTGTTTGTTGGACGCTACCATAGATTTGTAATGATGGCCTTACAAATTCCATTCTTTTGTCATTGCACAACACATTGCCCGGGATATCGCGTAACGACACGATCTTGAACCGCCCCGGATATGCCTGCTGCAGGGCGAGACCGGGCTACCGGGAACACATGCGTACTGTGACAGGTCGCGTTGCCACATGCTTACACTACGCAATACCTCCCCGGCGGTCAAGAAATCGATTTCAGCGATTTCGGCATTTATTCGGAATGTGCCGCGGAGAGGTCGACAGCACGTGACTTGGTAGCGCGAACATTTTGCTTGCCACGCCTTGCCGCTCTCGCTTAGCATGCCTCACATAGTTGGCATAAATAAAAACAATCCGGAGACAGGACAGTGAGCATGCATGGATTTTCCAGGGCCGCGCTGGCCGCGATGATATGGACCCTGGTTTCAGCGCAGGTTGCCGCCGCGCCTGCCGCGGAACTGCCGCGTCTTGTCGAGCGCGATGGACGCCATGCCCTCCTGGTCGACGGCGCTCCCTTCCTGGTGCTGGGCGGCCAGGCCCACAATTCCAGCAATTATCCGGCGGCCTTGCCCAAGGTCTGGGCCGCGCTCGAGGATGCACATGCGAATACCCTGGCGATCCCGGTCGCGTGGGAGCAGGTCGAGCCCGAAGAGGGCAGCTTCGACTTTGCTTACGTCGATACGCTGGTGGCCCAGGCTAGAACGCATGGCAAGCGCCTGGTGCTGCTGTGGTTCGGCACCTGGAAGAACACCGGCCCGGCCTATACGCCGGAGTGGGTCAAATTCGACAACCGGCGCTTTCCCCGCATGCTCGACGCGGACGGCAAGCCCAGCTACTGTCTGTCGCCCTTCGGCGAAGCGACCCTGGCGGCCGACAGGAAGGCATTCGTGGCCCTGATGCGCCACATCCGCAACATCGATGCCGCCAGGCGCACCGTGATCATGGTGCAGGTCGAGAACGAGGTCGGCACCTATGGCCTGGTGCGCGACCACGGCGCCCGTGCCGAAGCCGCGTTCCGCCAGCCGGTGCCGAAGGCGGTACTGGCACGACAGAGCGGTCCTGCCGGACGTCCCGCACAAGGCAGCTGGAGCGAGGTGTACGGCGACTATGCGGGGCAATACTTCCATAGCTGGGCGATCGCCAGCTATATCGAAGAAATCGCGAAAGCCGGCCGCGCGGTCTACGACCTGCCGATGTTCGTCAACAATGCGCTGCGCGAGCCCGGCCAGACCGGCCAGCCGGCGACTGTGTGGAAGGCAGACTTCGCCAGCGGCGGCCCAACCTGGGACGTGCTCGGCATCTACAAGGCCGCTGCGCCCCACATCGATTTCGCCGCGCCCGACATCTACATGCCGGAATCCAGCAAGGTAAGCGCAGTGCTGGCCGGCTTCCAGCGTTCGGACAACCCGCTGCTGGTAGCCGAGATGGGCAATGCGGCCGGCTACGCGCGCTACGTCTGGCAGATCGTCGGCAAGGGGGCGCTCGGCGTGGTCCCCTTCGGCATCGACTATGCGAGCTACAGCAACTACCCGCTCGGCTCGAAGTACACGGACCGCCGCATGGTCGAGCCCTTCGGCCAGGTCTACAAGCTGCTGGCCCCGATGTCGCGCCTGTGGGCGCGCTGGGCCTTCGAAGGCCGCACCCATGGTGTCGCCGAGGGCGACGACCGCGCGCCGCAAACGGTCGCCATGGATGGCTGGCAGGCGACCGTCACCTTCCGCGAGTTCCAGTTCGGCGAGCGCGAATACCTGCGCGACAAGAACGAGTATGCCGAAGGCACCGAACAGCCGGGCGGCGGCGTCGCGATCGCGCAGATCGGGCCGGACGAGTTCGTGCTGGCCGGCCAGCGCGCCCGCGTCAAGCTGGCGCCGGGCACCGGCAAGCCGTCCATGTATGCGCGCGTGGAAGAAGGGCGCTTCGACGCCGCCGGCAAATGGATCATGGAGCGCAACTGGAACGGCGACCAGACCGACTATGGCCTGAACCTGCCGGCGGAGCCGACCGTGCTCAAGGTGAAGATGCGCACTTACGAATACTAAGCCCCAACAATAAGACCAGGAGACCCGCAATGCGAATTACCCGTACGGCGACCACCGTCCTGCTGCTGTGCGCAGCCACCCAGGCCTTTGCCGGCACCTACCAGAAAACGGCCACCGGCATCGAGGTGCGGCCCGACCGCGGCGCCGCAAAGCTGGTGCGCCTCAACCTGATGAGCGACAACATCATCCAGGTGCTGAAGTTCGACGCGCCCGGCAAGGCGCTCACGCCGTCCCTGATGACGGTCGCGGCGCCCTGCGCCTGCAGCTTCAGCGTGGACGGCGCCCGCGCCGGCAAGGACGAAGCGGTACTGCTCAAGGCGGGCAAGATCTCGGCCACGATGTCGCTGAAGGACGGCCGTGTGGCCTTTTTCGATGCGGCCGGCAAGCCGATCCTGCGCCAGGACGCGGAGAGCATGAAGCCGCTCACGGTGGGCGGCAAGCCTTTCCTCGCGATCACCCAGGGCTTTAACCACGGCACCCGCGACGCCTATTACGGCCTGGGCCAGCACCAGAACTCGCAGATGAACTATAACGGCGAAGACGTGCTGCTGGCCCAGCACAACATGATCGCCTCGGTCCCCTTCGTCGTCTCGGACAAGAACTACGGTCTGCTATGGGATAACAACAGCATCTCGCGCTTCGGCGACCCGACGCCCTATGCCTGGATGTCGCGCGACCTGAAACTGCGCGACGCGGAAGGCAAACCGGGTGGCCTGACGGCCCGCTATTACATCGACGGCAAGCTGGCCTTCACCCGCCAGGAAAAGGACATCGCCTACCAGTACCTGAAGGACGTGGCGGAAAACTGGCCCAAGGAGCTGCCGCCGCTGAAGGACATCAAGGACGGCAGGGTGGTGTGGGAAGGCAGCATGGAAAGCGACAAACCCGGCGTGCACAAGATGCAGCTGTACTCGTCGGACTACGCGCGCCTGTCCATCGACGGCAAGGAGGTGATGGACGTCTGGCGCATGGGCTGGAACCCCTGGTACCACAACTTCGAGGTGAAGTTCGAGAAGAACAAGCCGGTGAAGCTGCACCTCGACTGGAAGGTGTCGAGCGGGATGATCGCCATCACCCACAACAATCCGCTGCCCAAGCCGGAGCGCTACTCGCTCACCATGTCCTCGGAAATCGCGGAGGCGATCAATTATTACGTCATCAGCGCCGACAGCATGGACCGCGTCATCGCCGGCTACCGCCACCTGACCGGGCAGCAGCCGATGATGCCGAAATGGGCCTACGGCTTCTGGCAGTCGCGCCAGCGCTACGAGACCCAGCAGCAGCTGCTCGACACGGTCCTGGAATACCGCAAGCGCGGCTGGCCGCTGGATAACATCGTGCAGGACTGGTTCTACTGGCCGCAGGACGGCTGGGGCTCGCACGACTGGGACAAGACCCGCTTCCCGGACCCGAAGGGCATGGTCGATGCCGTCCACAAGCAGAACGCGCGCATCATGCTGTCCATCTGGGGCAAGTTCTACGCCAATACCGACAACTACAAGGAACTGGCGGCCAAGGGCCACATGTGGACCAAGAATGTCGAGAACGGTGATCTGGACTGGGTCGGCCCGGGCTACAAGAACAGCCACTACGACCCCTACACCAAGGAAGCGCGTGACATCTACTACCGTCAGATGAAGCACAAGCTGGTCGACCTGGGCTTCGACGCCTGGTGGATGGACAATACCGAGCCGGACATCCTGTCCAATGCGCGCCTGGAAGACTTCAAGCAGCTGATCGGCCCCACCGTCTACGGCGCCGGCGAGATCACCTTCAACCCCTACAGCCTGGTGCACTCGCAAGGCTTCGCCGAGAACCTGCGCCGCGACCAGCCGGACAAGCGCCAGTTCATCCTGTCGCGCTCCGGTTTCGCCGGGATCCAGCGCAATTCGGTGGCGGTGTGGAGCGGCGACACGGTGGGGCGCTGGAACAACCTGGCCGACCAGGTCGCGTCGGGCATCAACTTCTCGATGTCGGGCATTCCGAACTGGACCCACGACATCGGCGGCTACGCCCAAGAGACCCGGTTCCAGGTCGGCGACGTCGGCTCGGCCCAGGAAAACCGCACGACCGGTACCAGGCAGGCCAATCCGGAAGACATGAAGGAATGGCGCGAGCTGAACCTGCGCTGGTTCCAGTTCGGCGCGTTTTCTCCGCTGTTCCGCTCGCACGGCGAGGTGGTCAAGCGCGAGATCTACAACCTGGTGGGCGACGATGAGGCAATGCGCGATGCGATGGTCGGCTACCTGAAGCTGCGCTACCGCCTGATGCCGTATATTTACACGATGGCGGCCGACACCCACTACCAATCCGGCACGATGATGCGCGGCGTGGTGATGGACTTCCCGCACGACGATCGGGTGAAGAACATCAAGGACCAGTACATGTTCGGCCCCAGCCTGATGGTCGCCCCGGTCACCAGCTACGGCGCGCGCTCGCGCCAGGTCTACCTGCCGCAGGGCAGCGACTGGATCGACTTCGACACCGGGGAGCGCCACAAGGGGGGCAATACCGTCACGGTGCAGGCGCCGCGCGAGCGCATCCCGCTGTTCCTGCGTGCCGGCGCCTTGATCCCGACCGGCCCGGTGACCCAGTACGTGGACGAGAAGCCGGATGCCCCACTGGTGCTGCAAGTCGTCGCCGGGGCCGACGGCCAGGCCAGCCTGTACGAGGACGACGGCGTGAGCAACGCCTATGCACGCGGAGAATTCAGCCGCATTCCGTTCAGCTACGACGACCGCACCGGCACCGTCACGATCGGCGCGCGCCAGGGCAAGTACAAGGGCATGCCCGTGCAGCGCGAATTCCGGGTGCGCGTGCTGCGTCCGGGTACCGCGGCCTCGAAAGACCTGGACGCCTACGACAAGTCGGTCAGCTACGACGGCCGTCCGGTCACGATCAAGCTGTGAGCGCACGCAGGCAGCTGCTCAAGGGGCTGGCGGCGCTGTCCGGCGCCGCGGCCAGTCCGGCGCTGTTCGCCGCGGCCGCGGCCCCAAGGCTGTCGAACCCGCAGGCGAGCAGCCACGCGCAGGCGGTCTACGCCTGGCTGCACGGCATCTGGGGCCGACAGGTCATCGCCGGCCAGCAGGACCTGACCTGGAACGACCGGGTCGACATGGCCCAGCGCGTGTTCGACGATACCGGCAAGTATCCCGCCCTGATGGGCTACGACTTCATGAACACGGGGATGAGCGCTCCCGACGCTTCCGGCCTGCACCAGGTGGAAGAGGCGATCGCCTTTGCCCGGCGCGGCGGCCTGGTGAGCTTTTGCTGGCACTGGCGCGACCCGGCGCTGCTGGGGACCGCGCGCGTCAACCGGGCCAACTTCTACGTCCGCGAGCCGGATGCGGGCAAGAACACGGGCTTCACCATCCCGATGGACAAGGGGCAGCTGGATACCGCCAGCGCCGCCTACCGGCAGCTCAATGCCGGCATCGACCTGGTCGCGGCGCAGTTGCGGCGCCTGCGCGACGCCGGCGTCACGGTGCTGTGGCGCCCCTTGCACGAGGCCTCCGGCCACAAGGGTGACGGCTGGTTCTGGTGGGGGCGTCAGCGCAGCGACGGCGAGTCGCCGGCCCGCGCCAACATCGAGCTGTGGCGCCATATGTACCGGCGCATGACCGGGATGCACGGGCTGCACAACCTGATCTGGGTGTGGAACGGGCAGGACGAAGCCTGGTATCCGGGCGACGACGTGGTCGACATCGTCGGCTGGGACATCTACGACGACAGCGACCGCAAGCGCTACGGCGCGCAGGCTGCGACCTACCGCCGGGCGCTGGCGATCGGCGGCGAAGCAAAGCCGGTGGCGCTGACCGAAACGGGTTACATCCCCGATCCCGACAAGATGCTGGCCGAAGGGGCGCCCTGGCTCTGGTTTACCGTCTGGAACGACGCCAATGGCGCTGCCGGCGTGGCCGACAAGACCAGCTTCTGGACCGGCGACTACTACAATACGGCCGAGCACAAGAACAAGGTGTATCACCATCCGAAGGTCATCACGCTGGACAAGCTGCCGGCATTCCTGAAAGCGCCGCCATGAAACCACTCTCCTTTTCCCTGGGGCTTGCCCTGGCTGGCCTGCTGCATGCCGGCCTGGCCGCGGCCGCCACGCCGGTTGCCGCCGACGATGCGAAGCTGCAGTACACGGGCCGCATCGACTTCTCGAGGCCTGGCGCGCCGGTGATCTCCTGGCCGAACACCTCGATTGCCGGGCGCTTCACGGGCACCTCGCTGGCCATCAGGCTGGACGACCAGCGCGGCCGCAACTACTTCAACGTGTTCCTGGACGGGGATCTCTCCGCGCCGCTGGTGGTGGAAGCGAAGCAGGGCGAGGCCACCTATGTGGTGGCGCAAAAGCTCCGGCCCGGCACCCACAGCTTCCTGATCACCAAGCGCACCGAAGGAGAAGAGGGGACGACCGTGTTCCACGGCCTGGAACTCGACGACGGCGCGCAGCTGCTGCCGCCGGCGCCGCGGCCCGCGCGCCGGATCGAGTTCTTCGGCGACTCGATCACCAGCGGCATGGGCAACGAGGGCGCGGTCAACGGCCGCGACGACGCCGGCAAGGACAAGAACAGCTTCCTGTCCTATGCCGCGATCGCCGCCCGCCAGCTGAAGGCGGAGGCGCACCTGACCTCGCAGAGCGGCATCGGCGTGATGATCAGCTGGTTCCCCTTTACCATGCCGGACTTCTACGACCAGCTGAGCGCGGTCGGCAACAACGACAGCCGCTGGGATTTCACGCGCTGGACGCCGCACGTGGTGGTGGTCAATCTGCTGCAGAACGACAGCTGGCTGATCGGCCGCGACCACAAGCTGCAGCCGGAGCCGGACGATGCCGCGCGTATCGCAGCCTACAAGAGCTTCGTCCAGCGCATTCGCCGCCTCTACCCGCAGGCCTACATCGTGTGCGCGCTCGGCAGCATGGACGCGACCCGGCCCGGCTCGCCGTGGCCGGGCTACGTCACCGCGGCCGTGGAACGCATGCGCAAGGAAGACGGCGACAAGCGGATCGACACGCTGTTCTTCGACTACACGGGCTACGGCCAGCATCCGCGTGTACACCATCACCAGGCGAATGCAGCGAAGCTGACCGCCCTGGTGCGGGCTCGGATGGGCTGGTAAGCCTGGGCGCGGCTCAGGCGGCGCGCGGGCTCGCTGCTGCGAGCTGGCTGGCAATGTAGGCGTCGTGCGTCGGCATGCGCTCCACGGCCTGCACGATCATGTCGCGCACACCGGCGAAGTGCCCATGGACCTCGCGGATGTCCGCGCCGTCCACGAAAGGATCGTAACGCTTCGGCACTGCGCCCAGTCCCATCAGCATGGCGACGAAGGAAGGCTCGGCGAAGCCGTGGGGGTCGAGGATGGTGACCCGCCCGGTCTCGCGGAATAGCTCGATCTGGTGGCGCAGCGAATCCGGAATCGGCATATTGGCGCAGTAACGCCAGAATTCCGAATCATCGCGCTTCGTGAGCTTGTAATGCAGAATGATGAAGTCGCGCACCGACTCGTAGCGCACCCCCATGAAGCGGTTGAATTCATCTGCCAGTTCGGGCCGGCAGTCGCGGTCCGGGAACAGCTCGACCAGCTTGCCGACCGCGGTCTCGATCAGGCTGATGCTGGTCGATTCCAGCGGTTCGACGAAGCCGGCGGACAAGCCCACCGCGACGCAGTTCTTGATCCATGACTTGCGCCTGCGGCCGGTGACGAAGCGTAGCTGGCGCGGCTCGTCGAGCGCGGCGCCGTCGAGGGAGTCGAGCAGCAGCTCGCGTGCCCGCTCGTCGCTGGTGAAGCCATTGCTGTAGACGTGGCCGTTGCCGGTGCGGTGCTGCAGCGGGATGCGCCAGATCCAGCCCGCCTCCTTGGCGGTAGAGCGGGTATAGGGCGTCAGCACAGGTGCGCTGGCGCAGGGCACGGCCAGGGCGCTGTTGCAGGGAAGCTGCGCGCTCCAGTCATCGTAGCCGGCGTTCAGCGCCCCTTCGATCAGCAGACCGCGGAATCCCGAGCAATCGACGAACAGGTCGCCTTCCACCCGGCGGCCGTCGCGCAGCCTGAGGGCCGTGATGAAGCCGCTCTCCGGGTGCTGCTCCACCTCCGCCACCGTTCCTTCGATGCGCTGCGCGCCGTGTTCCACCGCGTAGTCGCGCAGGTAGTTCGCGTACAGGCCGGCATCGAAATGGAAGCCGTAGGAATAGCCGTCGGTGATCGAAGGCGTGTGGTGGTGCGGCGGCATGAACTTGTTCTTGCGCGCCATGATCGACGTGATCGACCAGTTCTCCAGCGCCGGCATCTCCGTGAACTGCGTGGCCATGCGCAGCCAGAACAGGTGGGACGGGTGCCGGTCGAGCGAGGGGCCGAAGTCGCCGAATCCGTGGAAGAAGCGGTTGCCGAGGTGGCCCCAGTCCTTGAACTCGATGCCGAGCTTGTAACTGGCCTTGGTACGCCGTACGAAGTCATCGGGATCGAGGCCGAGCGCGGCGTTGTAGTAGCGGATGGTCGGCAAGGTCGCCTCGCCGACCCCGATGGTGCCGATCTCCGGCGACTCCACCAGGATCACTTCGCACGGCGCCTCCTGGCGGCGCGCCAGGCGCTGGGCCAGCGGCGCCGCCGCCATCCAGCCGGCGGTGCCCCCGCCCACGATCACGATCCGGCGGATCGGCTTGTCGTTCATGTCGTCTCCTGTACTTGGTCCAGCGACGCGTCTTTACGCGCGCCTGCGACAGGAGTGTAGAGCAGGTCGCGAGCCCGCGGCAACAAGAATGTTTGCGTACAACATTCAATGTTGCGCGTGGGTTCAGCGTTGCAGGGACTCCAGCGCCCCGGCCACGTAGACCAGCGGCGCGTTCCAGTTGATCGCGATCTCATTGCTGGCGTAGCTGCACATGTGGTCGAGCCAGGACAGCGCCGGCAGTTTCGATGGATAGGGGGCGGGGCAGTCCTTGGCGTCCTGCTGGCCGGGGTTGGGGCCGCCCACCAGCATGCCCGGTACCGGCGCCTTGATGCCGTCCGCTTCCGACGGACGGTGGTGCGGGTGCATCGGCGAGCGCGTGCCGAAGCCGGTCACGAAGGAGACCCCCGGGCCGTTGCGGCCGAGGACATAGTCGAGCCCCGATTGCGCCGCATGCAGGTATTCCGGCCGTGGCTCGATCCGATAGGCCGCCACCAGCATCATCGCCTGGTTCAGGATCACCGAGCTGCTGCCCCAGACGAAGTCCTCCTTGGTCATGGTGACGCGGTAGGGCGAGGCGCGCCAGCGCCCCGCCAGCCGGTCGCCCAGCGCCACCAGGTCCTTGCGCACGCCCGCCGCTTCCACGCCTTGCGGCAGGCGCTCGCCATGCCGGGCGAGCGAGAGCCAGCCCAGCATGCCGACGTTGGCCCAGCCGGGCGCGGTTTCGCCCGCAGTAGGGCGGTAAGCGAAGGCGCGCGCGCGGTAGGCCGGCTTGCCGGTGCTGATCAGGAGCTCGGCGGCGGCCCAGGCGAATTCGTCGTCCACGCTCTTGTCGCCGTAGGCGCCGGTGTGGATGTCGTCCGGCTGCCGGTACAGCACCGCCGGATTGGCCTCGGCCCAGCGCCAGGCGCGTTCGGCAGCGGCCAGGTAGCGTTGAGAACGCGCTGCCTGGGCGTCGAACGGCGCCAGGACGCGGGCGGCGGTCGCCATCACGGCCGCGAAGTCGAGCGTGGCGGCGGTGGTCTTCTGCACCACGTAGCGCGGCGCGGTGGCCTGTTCCGGCATCACCATGCCGTCGAAGGCCTTGTTGGTCAGCTTGTGGTAGACGCCGTCGTCGTCCGGATCCTGCATGGTGAGCATCCAGTCCAGGTTCCACAGCGCCTCGTTGAGGATGTCGGGCAGGCCGTTGCCGGATTCCGGCAGGTTCAACGCCAGCTTGCCTAACCAGTCAGGAAAGTGCTCGTAGGCCGCCAGCAGGGTCCAGGTGCTGATGCCGGAATTGACGATGTATTTGTTGTAGTCGCCGGCGTCGTACCAGCCCTTGGGGCTGGCGATCACGGTGCCGGCGGGGCGCGCCTTGGTCGCTGCCGATTCATGCACCAGTACCCGGGTGTCCGGGTGGGCCAGCGGACGCGCATAGGCGCCGGCCACCGCCGGCGTCAGGGCGATGCCGCTGCGGTTCAGGGTGTAGTTGCGGATGGCGGCCGCGTCCAGCGCGCGGTAGACGCCGGGCTGGATGGCAAACGGCGCCGAGTCGGGCAGGCCAGCCACGCGCAGGCGATAGCTGCCGGGTGTGCGCAGCGCCGAAAAGTCGGCCAGGCGCACGCGCTCGCCCGACAGGTCCCAGGTGGCGGCCTCCGTGAGGCTGCCTTCGAATGCGGGCTTGCCGCTGTCCGCCGCGACTACGGCGAAGCGCGCCTGTGCGTCGCCCGGCACCACCGCCAGTTTTTGCGCACCCGGCAGGAAGCCGACCTGATTGAGCTTGATCTGCGCGCGCTGCGCGGCGCCGGCATCGGCGGCGAGCAGCAGCGTGGCGCAGGCGGCCGCCAGGGCCAGGCGCGACGCGGAAGGGAATGGGGCGGAATGGGTTGCAGGGTGGTACATGCGGTCTCCGTTATTGTTGTCGCGCTGTCCGACGCAGGCTGTGGCTGTCGACTTGAAATCGATTTCAATATACCGTCCAGCATCCGGCGACGTCAACGAGCACGTCGGTATGTGCGCCGGCCCATATTGCGATTATGATATCCGGCAACAATCGCTACCGAGGCCAGCCATGTCGACACAGCACCAGCAGCGCCTGCACCTGTTGTTCCTGACTGCCGTCTGCGGTATGGGCGGACTCCTGTACGGCATCGACATCGGCATCATCGATCCCGCCATGCCCTACCTGCACCGGGCTACCAGCCTGCCCGAGGGGCAGCTGTCCCTGGTGGTGGCGGCGGTGATGGGCGGCTCGATCCTGGGCTCGGTGGTGGCCGGCATGCTGGCCGACTGGCTGGGGCGCCGTCCGATGATGGTGGTGAGTGCGCTGCTGTTCGTCGGCAGCGTTTCGCTGATCTACCTGTCGCAGTCCTTCGTCCCGCTGCTGCTCGGGCGCCTGCTGCAGGGCCTGAGCGGCGGCGTGATCGCGGTGGTGGTGCCGCTCTACCTGGCCGAGTGCCTGCCGGCCAGCCAGCGCGGGCGCGGCCTGGCGCTGTTCCAGTTCGCGCTCACCGCGGGCATCGTGCTGGCCGCCTTCATCGGCAACCATTACCTGGGCCGTGCCGAGCTGGCGATCCAGGCCGCCGGCAGCGATGCGGCCGCGGTGGCGCTTGCGGCCGACCGCGCCTGGCGCAGCATGTTCCTGGCGGTGCTGTACCCGGGCAGCGTGTTCCTGCTCGGCTGCCTGTTCGTGCGCGAATCGCCGCGCTGGCTGATGCTGCGCGGGCGCACGGACGATGCGGCGCGCGTGCTGGCGCGCCTGCGCCCGGCGGCGCAGTGCGAAGCCGAGCTGGCCGAGATCGGCGCCGCGCTGGCGCAGGAAAAGGCACGCCCCAAGGTGGGCCGCGCCGCGGCGCTGGCCGAAATGTTCACCGAGCGGCGCTACGTGCTGCCCTTCGTGCTGGCCTGCGTGATCCTGGGCTGCAACCAGGCCACCGGCATCAATTCGATCCTGCAGTTCATGTCGACCATCCTGCAGCACGCCGGGCTCGATCCGGTGAGCGCGGCCAGCTACGGCACCGCGATCAAGATCCTGAACATGGTGATGACGGTGTTCGCCATCATGCTGGTCGAGCGCAAGGGCAGGGTGTTCCTGCTCAAGATCGGCACCGCCGGGATCATGGTGTCGCTGTTGCTGCTGGCGCTGCTGTTCTACCGCTTCGAATCGCAACGCGTCGACGTGCGCGCCGAGGTGGCGGCCCAGGTGCGGGACAATGCGCTCGACCTGAACCTGCCGGACACCCGTTTTGCGCGCTCGGCGTCCGGACCGGTGCTGCTGAGCGTCCTGTACCAGTACGGGGACAAGCAGCAGGTGGCCGAAGCGTATACGGCGACAGCGGGAGCGCAGGCCGTGCCGAACGGGCGCATCGTCGTCAAGCCGCCCGCCGGCGCCGGCGCCGAGCGGCTGGAAATCGTGCGCGCCAGCGTCGGCCCGATCCCGGACAAGAACAGTGGCCTGCTGGCGGCCCTGTGCATCGCCGGCTTCATCGCCGCGTTTTCGGTCGGACCGGGCGTGTGCGTCTGGCTGGCCCTGTCCGAGCTGATGCCGACCCGGATCCGCTCGGTCGGCATGGGTGTGGCGCTCCTGATCAACCAGGGCACCGGCACGCTGATTGCCGGCGCCTTCCTGCCGATCGTGGGCAACTTCGGCTTCCACATGATGTTCCTGTTCTGGGCCGGCTGCACCGCGCTGTACTTCATCACGGCGGCATTCTTCCTGCCGGAGACCCGGGGCAAGTCGCTGGAAGAGATCGAACGCCTGTTTGCGCGGCCCAGCGCGGCCAATTGAGGAGACCTGGATTTGGACAAGAAGACGATGATGATATCGACCCTGCTGGCGGTGCTGCTGGTGCTGGCGGGGCCTTCCGCGCTGGCCGGACAGGCGTCCGCCACCCAGACCGCTACCGGGGTGCATGATGTCGCCGACGGCGCGCAGCTATCCTTGCGCTGGGAGCTGCAGCGCAAGCCGGCGGGCCTGGAACTGGCGCAGGGCGGTTCGCCCGCGCGCTTCATCCTCGCCAATGGCGACACCCGGCCGCTGCCGCCCTCCGGCTGGTCGCTCTACTTCACCGGCATCGATCGCATGCCGTCCGGCGTGCAATCGGCCGGACTGGTACTCGAGCAGATCGCCGGCGGCTTGAACCGCCTGCGTCCGGGACCGGGGTTCAAGGGGCTTGCCCCTGGCGAGAGCGTGGAATTCGCCTATCGCCATCCCGACGGGGTATTCATGTCTTCCAAGGCGCCCGGGAGTCCCTACCTCGTGTACGACGCCATGCCCGAGCAGGCTGTGGCGCTGCAGTACAGCGTCGTCCCCTTGGCGGAGCCGCCCCAGCGCGGCAAGGTCGGCAGCCCGCATTCGGCGGTAAGCCCGGAAGACACCTATTGGCGCAACGCGCGCGCGGAGCTGCTGCCGGCATCGCAGCTGCCGCCTGTGCTGCCAACGCCCCTGAAGCTGCAGCCTGGGGACGGACGCCTGCTGCTGGCAGGCCGGCCGGCGATCAGCGCAGCGCCAGGGCTGTCGCATGAAGCGGCGCTGGCGCGTTCGCTGTTCCCGGCTGCCTTGCCCGCCGCCGGCGGCCCGGCCCTGCGGCTGGCCCTCGGCAAGGTCGAGGGACAGGATTCCCCCGAAGCCTACCGCCTGCAGATCAGCGCCGCCGGCGGCATCGACATCGTCGGCAACAGCGCGGCCGGGGTGGCGTATGGCCTGCAGACGCTGCGCGACCTGCTGCCGCTGCCCGACAGCGCCACGCTGGACCTGCCGGTCTTGACCATCGTCGACGCGCCGCGTTTCGGCTACCGCGGCTTCATGCTGGACGTGGCGCGCAACTTCCATGGCAAGGAAACTGTGTTCAAGTGGCTCGACCTGATGGCGCGCTTCAAGCTGAACAAGTTTCATTTTCACCTGACTGACGACGAGGGCTGGCGCATCGAGATCGCGGGTCTGCCGGAACTGACCGCGATCGGCGCCGTGCGCGGCCACGCTGCCCGCCCGGGCCAGCGCCTGCAGCCGGCCTTCGGCTCCGGGCCCGACCCGAAGGACGGCAGCGGCAGCGGCTACTACTCGCGCGCCGACTACCAGGAGATCCTGCGCTACGCCCAGGCGCGCCACATCGAGGTGATCCCGGAGATCGAGATGCCGGGCCATGCGCGCGCCGCCGTGCAGGCGATGGAGGCGCGCTACCATCGTTTGAAGGGCGCGGGCAGCCGCGACGCCGCGCGCTACCTGCTGAACGACCTGGATGACCGCTCGGAATACTTGTCAGCCCAGTACTTCAGGGACAACGTGATCAATCCGGGCCTGGAATCGAGCTATACCTTCATCGAGCACGTGGTGCGCGAGATGGCGGCCCTGCACCGCGACGCGGGCGTGCCCTTGAAGACGATCCACATGGGCGGCGACGAGCTGGCCAACGGCGCATGGGAAAAGTCGCCCGCCAGCCTGGCTATGATGAAGAAGCTGGGCCTGGAGAGCACGGCCGACCTGTGGGACCATTTCTACGAACGCGTCGACGCCATCGTGCGCCGCCACGGCATGAGGACTTCCGGCTGGGAAGAACTGGCGGTACGCAAGACGCAGCTCGACGGCGCGCGCAAGCTGATTCCGAACCCGCGCTTCACCCGCCAGGGCTTTACCGCCTACGTGTGGAACAACACGGCGGGCGCCGAAGACCTGGCCTACCGCCTGGCCAATGCCGGCTACGACATCGTGCTCACGCCGGTGACGCGCGCGTACTTCGACATGGCGCACAACGCCAATCCCGAGGAACACGGCGTCAACTGGGGCGCCTACGTGGAACTCGACACCGTGTACGACTTCATCCCCTTCGACATCATGAAGGATGCGCCGGACAGCGCCCGCGTCGGCAAGGACCGCCTGACCGACTACGGCAAGCGCCGCGTGCGCGGCATCCAGGCCAACCTGTTCGCGGAAAGCGTGCGCGATCCCGCGCGGATCGACTACCTGGTGATGCCACGCCTGGCGGCGCTGGCCGAGCGCGCCTGGGCGGCCGATCCGGCCTGGGCCACCACGCTCGATCCGGTCAAGGCAGGGGTCCTGCACCGCCGCGCCTGGACCGGCTTCGTCAATGCCCTTGGCCAGCGCGTGCTGCCGCGCCTCGACCTGGACGGCGCCAGGCTGGCCTACCGCATCGCGCCGCCCGGACTGCTGCTGGATGGGGGCCGGGTGCTGGCCAACCATGTGCTGCCGGGCATGGTGTTGCGCTACACCGTCGATGGCAGCGAGCCGCTGGCGTCGAGCCGCCTGGTCGACGGACCGATCCTCGAGCGCGGTACGATCCGGGTCGCGGCCTTCGATCGCACGGGCAGGCGAGGGCCGGCGGCCAGCATCGTTTCACCTTGACAGGCTCACCACGATAACCCGCTTCGGCGGGTTTTTTTATTGGCGCTGTCATCGTTGGATGTGGAAAACGGCAATTGCCGTCTGCAGCAGGTGCTCGGGGGCGTTAATTCGGTCTTCATCCAGCGCCCAGCGCCAACCAAGGTAATTCGGCAGATAGCGCGAAGCAACGCCGTGAAAGCGCGACAGCCAGCCGCGCAGGCGCTGGTGGTAGGCATTTACGTTCTGGACGTGCACGGCGCCGCGCGTGTGCTCGCCCGCCTGCAGCTTCACAAACGCATGCGCAATCCCAGCCTCGCGCGCGAAGGTCCGGTATGCAATATGCCCGTCGGTCACCAACAGCACGTCGGGGTCGAGCACGGGGAGCAGGTGCCGGTGGAGCTGTCTGGCCGTGACCGCAGCCCGTCCGGTCACGCACGAGCAGGTCTGGCCGCCGCGGTCGCGGGCGACGAGAATGCAGTCGTGCTCGCGGCTGATGCCCCGACGATGTGATCTCCCGCCACGCTTGCGGGCAGGTCGGTCGAGGCTGCGCGAACGCTTTTGCGATTCGAGAATAAACATTTCGTCTGCCTCCGCAATGCCCGTCAGGCGCTCGGGTTGATCGAGCCGTACCCCGTCAAGAAAACGGTGGCGCCAGCGAAAGCTGGTGTTGCGGTGCACGCCGACGTGCTTTGCCGCCGCGCGCACGGTACGCGAGTCGAGCATGGCCTTGAGATAGTCGAGCCATTTGCCGCGGTGACGCAGCCTGGCAAGAGGCGTGCCGGTCAAGGTGCTGAAGGTGCGACCGCAGGCACGGCAGCGGTAGCGCTGCAGGCCCCGGACGATGCCATGGCGGTAGTGGCGACTGCCGCCGCATTCAGGGCAACACAGGGGAGCAGGCCGGGCGCCATCGATGGCTTCGTACGCCTGATCCAGGCCAAGGGCCGGGCTCAGGAACTCGATCAGTAGCGATCGTTGCTGGCGGCTGAGCAAGCCAGCCTGTTGCAGCAAACGACGAAAGCCTGCGGCATTCATGGTCCCTCCTGGTCATCGATCCAGTTTGGACATCCATTTGGCTCGGCAGTTCAATTTCCACACCTGGCGGTGACAGCGCCTTTTTATTCCCCAGATAATATTAATTCTCGAATTATTGGCCAATTCATTCGCCGAAATTCGGATTAATAAATCAAATAATGCGGTAATACGTCATCGATAAATGGCACGTGTAAAACTCAAGGTTTTACACGTTACTTTACATGTAAAAAAATAATGTCAATATTTTATTGACTAGCCATTTATCCCTTTACTATCATTGTCTTGCAGCCACGTGGAAATGAATGGCGGGGGCGAATCTTTCCACGTTGAGCTGCCCAATACCGGCGCATTTCAATTAATGCGCTATCCGACATAATATTATCAACCTCTTCACGGTGGCCATCATGCGAAAGGTGTGTGATATGCCGGCGTCGCACCGCCTGATTTTCCGACTCTCGTTCGGACACGCGTTTTTCTCCGACGGGGTATTGCGCGAATTGCGGATCGTGCCGGTGCCGTCCTGCTTCGACAGGCTGCGCCGCGCCGGGCTGGTGTTGCGTCCGCTGGAAGACGGCATCGCCGTGTACGCGGACGACAGCGCAATCGGACGGCTGCGCCGCCATGTCGATGCGGCCGGCGGCTCGCTCGGCATGGCATTCCAGGTCTTTTTCACCGATCCGCACTTTTTCGACTACACGACCCCGGCCTGGCCGAGCGGCAAGCTGCTGTTCCTGGACACGGCCGATTCGGTGACGGATGACAGTGGACGTCGGGTCGTGCATGCCACGCCTTTCGTCGACGCATCCGCCTTCCTGGAGCGCGACCACGCCAGGCTCGGGGGCATCCTGGGTGAGCGCGTGCTGGCCCCGACCCCGGCCATGGTGATCCAGGTGGCGGTCACCCCTGGTCTGCTCGACGTCGTCGATGTCCGCCAGCGCCACTTCCACGTCCGCTTCGACACCGGAGGCAAGCGCCACAAGGACGAGAGGGCCGGGACGGGCGAGCGCCGTGGCGGGAATGACGGAGCGCCTGGTGGCGCGGGCTTCTCGCGGTTTGCCGTGGCCAACATCGCCGATCACCGGCGCGCGCATGTGTTCCCGCCGAAGGGCGCGATGCTGGCGCGCGAAGTCGCATCGCCGCGCCTGCGGCCGCGTCAGTGTGGGCCGGCGGCGGAACGCACTTCCGCTGCAGCCGCGAGCTAGGGCATCGCCCGAACAGGCAGGAAAACGGGCGGCTGTTTCCGGGCCAAGGGGCGCCGCATGAGGTTAAAATGACAATCTGCACAGCTTGCAACCCCGTGTACATTGTCAGGCCCCATGACCAACACCGACTTTACGCTGACGTCCCCGCTCGGCGACCTGGCCAGCGCAGGCAAACCCCTGCTGGCCCTGACCATCGTCTGGCACCCCGAGCGCGCCCGTATCGGTGAACAGTTCATCGGCGCGACCGGCGGCGACATCGTCGAACTGAATCGCTTCGCTCCCGCCTTCATGCACCCCGGCGGCTCCGGGCTGCCCCTCGGCCACGGCGGGGTGTCGCGCCAGCCGCTGCGCCTGGCGCGCGACGAGCACGATGGGGTGGCCATGACGCTGCCCGCCAGCGCGATGGTGGTCGAAGTCAACGGCCAGGTCGCGACAGGGTCGCTGTACTTCAGCGCCGCTGAGGTGGCAAGCGGCCAGGTCCTGAGCCTGGGCCGCGCCGTCGTGCTGTGCCTGCACTGGATGACGCGCCTGCCCACGCTGGACGCCGTGCCCGGCCTGCATGGCGTCGGCAGCGCCGGCATTGGCGTGCGCGAGCAGATCCGCATGGTGGCCCGTACCAGCCTGCCGGTGCTGCTGCTGGGCGAAACCGGTACCGGCAAAGAGATCGCCGCGCGCGCCATCCACGCCCTGAGCGACCGCGCGGAAGCGCCGCTGGTCGCCGTCAACATGGCGGCATTGGGTGAGCCGCTGGCGGCGACCTCGCTGTTCGGCGTGGCCGAAGGCGCGCAGGCCTCGCGCGAAGGCCTGTTCGCGCAGGCTGACGGGGCCACGCTCTTCCTCGATGAAATCGGCAGCACGCCGGCGGCCATGCAGCCCATGCTGCTGCGGGTGCTGGAAGGGGGCGACTATCGGCCGGTCGGCGCGGCGCGAGACCGCCATTCGTCGGCGCGCCTGATCGCCGCGTCCGACCAGGACCTCGATGGCGCCGCCTTCAACCAGGCCTTGCTGCACCGCCTGGCGGGCTTCGTGATCCGGATGCCGCCGCTGCGGGCGCGGCGCGAGGATATCGGCGTCCTGATCGTGGAGCTGTTGCGCGAGCAGGGCATCGAGGCAGCGCTGCCGGCGGCGCTGGTGGCGGAACTGGCGGCCTATGACTGGCCGGGCAACGTGCGCCAGCTGGCGCACGTGCTGCAGCGCGCGGCGCTGATACTGGGTTCGGGCGCGACGCCGACCCTGGCGCAGCTGGTGCGCAGCCCTCGGCCGCAGATGCAGGCGCAGCCCGCGCCGGCGCCAACGCAGGCACCGGCCACCGAGGCGCCCGCCGCACGCCGGCGGCCGTCCGCGCTGTCGGACGGCGAAGTGCTGGAAGCGATGGCCGCGAACGACTGGAACATCCAGGCCGCAGCTGGGGCGCTGGGCATCTCGCGCCCCAGCCTGTACAAGCTGCTGGAAGACCATCCCGACATCCGGCGCGCCGAGACCATCCCGGAAGACGACATCGCCCGCGCAATGAGCCAGTGCGCGGGCGATGTGGAGCGCTGTGCGGCGCTGCTGCGCACGCCGGCGGAAGCCTTGCGGCGCCGCTGGCGGCTGCTGCGGCCGGACTAGCCCGGGCCGGCTCAGGTCGAGCCGACGTCCAGCTCCGGATCGGGCAGGAAGTAGAAGTTGCTCACTCCCTGCTTGTCGGTCGTGCTGAAGGCGATCGAGAAACCGTAGAAGCCTTCGTTCTGGACCTTCACTTTCGAGCCCTGCACCAGCGGGATCTGGGTCTGGTTGAACGGCGAGATCGCTTCCGCCGGCTTGCGCGGTCCGGCGAACAGCATGGCGCTCGACAGCTCGACGGCCGGCGAGTCGGGGATGCGGAAACCGAAGGTCAGCGTATCGCCGACCTGCGCATTGATCAGCGCTTCGATCTTGTCGTCGATGCTCCAGGTTGCCATCGGGTTGCCGGGATTGAATTGGATAGTGATGTTGTAGTTGCTTGCCATGGTCTCTTTCAGTTCACTTCGTCGTGAGTGCTGTTGCAGCACGCTGGAGGCCGAGCGCAGCGGCCCGGACATAACGCTCGTCGCGGCGCAGGTCCACCAGGTCGGGTTCGGCGTCGATGAACTTGACCGGATAGCCGAGGCGACGGGCATTATTGATGGCGGCGACAGCGGCGTCGCGCTGACCGAGCAATTCGTAGGCGAGGCCGGCGCGGAACTGCACGTCGGCGCTGTTCGGGGCCAGGGCCAGCGCCCGCGGCAGCAGCCTGCCTGCGTCCTGCTCGGCCCTGACGCGTGCGGCGTACAGGGCCATGCGCGAGACCAGCAGCACGTCGTCGGGCGCGCGCGCCAGGCGCGGCGCCAGCAGGGCGCGCGCTTTTTCGTAGGCGGCGCGCGCTTGGGCCTCGCGGCCCGGGATCCAGTTCAGGGTGTCGGCCAGGTCGGCCCAGCGCTGGTAGTCGCCGGGCGCGCCGCGCGTGGGCGAGACCGCGTTCTCGAAGGCGGCGGCGGCGCCGACGTAGTCCTGGCGCAGGAACAGCGCATTGCCCAGGTTGGTGTAGAGCTTGGCGTTGGGCCGGATCTGCAGGCCTTGCTGCAGCACCTGCAGGGCTTCCTCGTCGCGGTTCTGGCGCAGCAGCGCCGCGTTCAGGTTGGCGTAGGCGATGACCGCGTCCGGCTGCACGGCGATGCTGCGCCTGAATGCGCGCTCGGCCGCCGCATAGTTGGCCTGCTCGTATTCGACGCTGCCCTGTTCATCGCTGAACACGCGCTCCTGCGGGAAGCGCGCCGTGGCCTCGCGCAGCCTCGCGCGCGCCTCGTCGTAGCGGTGGGCGCGGCGCAAGGTCGCGGCCTGGCCGTACCAGCCGAAGAAACTGCTCGGGTCGAGGCGCAGTCCCTCGGCATGGGCCTGCAGCGCTTCGTCGCGCTTGCCCTGCATGTCGAGCACCCAGCCGCGGGCGATGTGGCTCAGGGCCAGCTGCTCGTTGAGCTGGGTGGCGCGCTGGGCGCTGGCATCGGCGCGCTTGAGCCAGGTCTCGTCGCTCTTGTCGGTCTGGTAGCGCAGTGCGTACATCAGCGACATCCCGGCCGCCGCCGCGGCGCTGTCCGGCTGGCGTTCCAGGATACGGCGGAAATGGCTTTCAGCCTTGTCCAGGCTCCCCGGACGGTCGAACAGCTTCACGGCCGCCAGCCCCTGTTCCATCTCGAAGGACTCGGAGAAGGGCGCCAGCGCCGACCCGAGCGCCGCCAGGCGCGGCGCAGCGACCCAGCCGGTGGCGCCCAGCAGCGTCACCGACAGCGCGCCGGCGAGAAGATAGCGCGCGCGCTTCGACAATGGTGTTCTGGCCGGCCGCGTAGCCGGCGCAAGCGGGGCGTCCAGCTCCGCCAGCCGGGCCAGCACCTCGCCCATGCCGGCCAGTCGCTCTTGCGGCTGGCGCGCCGTCATGGCGCGGATCAGGGCGATCAACTGTGGACTGGCATCGGGCGGATAGCTCCAGCCGTCGGACGAGGTCTGGACCTGGGCTGCCGCCAGCGCCAGGCCGTCGAGCGCGGCGAAAGGCCGGGCGCCTGCGACCAGTTCATACAGGATCAGGCCAAGGGCGTACACGTCGGCCTGCGGCGAGAGCGGTGCGCCGAGCATGCGCTCCGGCGCCATGTAGGCGATCGTGCCTTGCAGCGAGCTGGTCGGCAGCGCGGCGGTGGCCAGCGGGTCCAGGTCCTGGGCCAGGCCGAAATCGAGCACACGGATCGTGCCGCCCGGCTCCAGCATCAGGTTCGACGGCTTGAGGTCGCCGTGCACGAGGCCGGCGTCGTGGGCTTCGCGCATGGCTTCTGCGACCTGGCGCGTCCACGCCAGCGCATCGGTGCGCGCCACCGGGCCGGCCGCCAGGACCTGCTTCAGGGTTTGGCCCGGCACCAGTTCCATGACGATCGACTGGGTATCGCCGCCGTCTTCGATCGCATGCACCTTGACGAAGGCGGGATGGCGCAGGGCCGCCGCGACGCGCGCTTCGCGCACGGGGTCGGCCCCGGCGCCCTGCTTGATGCACTTGACCGCCACCGGGCGGCGCAGCTTGCTGTCCCAGGCCTCGTAGACCTGGCCGAAGCCGCCTTCGCCGAGGCAGTCGCGCAGCTCGTAATGGCCGGGCAGGGCAGGCGGGCTCGGCGGGGACCCTGCCGATGCGCAGGGGGCGGAAGTCAAGGAAGTATCGGTCATTGTCCGGTGTTGAAAACGGATCAACGTACATTACCGTAATCGTTGCGGTAGCGCAATGACCGATGCTTACAAAGGCTTTCGTTTGTTGTCTGGGCGTCGCTTACGGTCGGCTTGCAACGCGCTCCCGGGCAGGCGTGCTGACAATGCCCGCCACCGCCGCTTCGAATTCGCTCACTTCGAGCATCGCACCACTCTTACGGTATCGGTACACCTTGCCGAGCGCTGACCCAAGCAGCAAGGCACTCGCCTCGATGCCGGCATCCGTACTTTCCTCAGCCACGAAAATGCACTTCCAAAGGAGGCCATGTTTGGACAGTTGCTCGACTTCCCACAGCGTGCCGCTCTTATTGGCGGTCAGGTCGACAACGATGAGATCGGTATTCGCGATGAGAAACAGCACGACGCGTTGCCAGAGTCCGTCGCTTGAGCGGATCTTGCGTATGACGTCGAATATGGAAAAGAAATTCAGGTTATAGCGATTTTTCAGTGCGGCGTATAGTCTACGGAAATGGTGCTCCTTGCGCACGGCAACAATCAATGGAGGCAGTCGCACCAGCGGCAAGACCGGAAGCACGAGTGCAGATCCGATAATGCGCCTCGGCGAAAAGGCGTAGATCGTCGAGTTACGCAGGACCGACTCGTTGATGTGCCGGTCCGAGAGGGGCACGATGTTTCCCCATCCACGCAGGTTCTTCCGTACGAATCTGCGTATCGAGGATGAGATCTTCCTGTCGTTGAAGGGCCGCAGGAGCAGGATCCTGAGTGGCTGGCGCCATAATATGATTGGTGCAAAAATGGCATACAGCCCGACGAAGAAAAGCAGTGCGTAAGGATCGGGCGGATCGTCCTGGCGAACCAGCGACTCCAGATCCGGCGCATTCACGCCGAGTTCGTGCGACGCGAGCAGCGCCCTGTTCAGGATGGCGACCTCGTCACCGGCTTCCTTTGCCCCTTCGTCATAATCGCTCTTCTCGACGACGCCGAATTCGCCATCCTTCCTGATCATGATTCCGCCATCGGCCAGAAGCCTGTTGACTTCCGCCTGATCGAGCAGCTCCGCTCGTTTGGCTTCGCGCTCGGATAAGGAAACCATCGAGAAGGCCCAGACCAGCATGAGGAGCGGAAGAATGAAGCGTCTGAACAGCCGCATTCTTCGGGCGGCTGCGATATTGCTTGCTGCAGCGGCAGGTTTGCGGAAACTGGGAATTTCCGCAGTGAGGACGTCCGGATCGGGACCGTGTGATTCCAGCAGGGCAGACATCGCGTATCTCCCGTTTCGTGTTTCGGTGGAGGCTCAGCGGGTCGCGAACCGCCGAGCCGGCTGCACATTCACGCCTTGGCTTGCATTGCCGTCTGCTTCCCCGTCTTGTATGAGTCGATTTCCCAATCGCTCGGGTTCTGTTCCATGAAGGCGCGTTCCTGGGTCTCGCCGTCGTTCATCATGCCGAGCGCGAAATAGCAGTTTGCCATGGTTGCATGTATCCACTTCCGGTCCTTTCGATCGGCAAACGATGGACGCGCCATCAGTTCCAACAGCAACTCGATGACCGCTTTCCTGACTTTCTGCGCCGACATGCGGTCATAAGTCGCCTCGGCGCCGTCGGTCTGGACCTCGGCGCGCAAGTCGTAACACAGAGCGAGATTCTCGCCGTTGTAATAATCTCGCATCAGCTCGAAGCCGCGACCGTAAAAACGGACCGCCGCGTCCAGGTGCGCGCGGTTCCGGTGCAGCTTCCACAGGTTCTTTTGGATAGCGCCCGCAAGGCCCAGGGTTTCGGGGTCATTCGAGTGTTCCGGGTCGAGCGCGCCGATGATTTCCTTGGCCTCGAACAGTGCCGCCGTCTCGCTTGGCATCTTCGATTTGTAGGTTGCCAGCGCCAGCTTCTGGATAAGTGTCGGGTCGTCGGGTTTCAGTTTCCTTGCGGCGGCAAATGCTTTCGCAGCATCCGCAGGCCGGCTGCTACGCATCGCAAGGTCTCCTTCATTGATGCGGGAACTCAGCTGACACTGCAAGGTCTCTGCTTCGACGAGCCGCTCTTCATATTCCTCGTCACTCAGGCTTGGTTGACGCAGTTTGGGCAGGAAGGTGTAAACGGGACTATCCGCTTTTTGCTCGGCCATTACCTGCGTAATCAGGTTCTGGAGGGCTGCGCTTGCACGACGCGCCTCGCGGTTGCCAATATCGGGGCCAAGATGTTCGTAATGCAGCGTGCTGACATGATTGAGATCGAAGGACAGTTTTCCAGCCGACTCTTTCATGATGATGGTCGAGCGCGGCCTGAGCGCATGGCGCACTCCTAGTTCGTAAACCGCATTCACGTTGCCGGTCGAGATATCGGCAATCACCAGGTCTGCCCGCAACAGCATGTCGTACATCGGAAGATCGATCAGGCCGGAGTGCATGATCTGGTCCGCACGGATGCAGCGCAGTCCTGCGGCGTCGACTGCGGGACGGATGATGGCGTCGAACGTGGCGTCCAGGTCGAGCGTGCGCCCCGATTCGTAGTCCGTTTTTTTACCAAAGCCCATCACAACAAAACACACTTTGCGCTCGTCGCTCATGTTCATTGCCTTGATTGTCGTTAGCCTTGAGGTAAGCACCCCGCCGGAAACCCGCTGCATTAAAGTTGCACAGATAACACTACGCTTTTTTTTGTGCTTGCGCTACCAGCCTCCTGCATTTTCGCAGGCCAGTGCCACGTCCAGGCAGCTCTCGACTCTGCGAGGTGCGTCGACACCCTCTTGTGGTCCATAATGGCCGCGTTACCTGGGGAGACAGCAGATGCGCGACGCGATCATCATCGGTGGCGGCCACAATGGCCTGGTATGCGCCTTCTACCTGGCGCGGGCCGGCCTGAAGGTGAGCGTGCTGGAGCGGCGCGAGGTGGTCGGCGGCGCCGCTGTCACCGAGGAATTCCATCCGGGGTTTCGCAACTCGGTCGCGTCCTACACCGTCTCCCTGCTCAATCCGAAGGTGATCCGCGACATGGACCTGGCCCGACACGGCCTGCGCGTGGTCGAGCGGCCGCTGTCGAACTTCCTGCCGTTTGACGACGGCCGCTACCTGAAGCTCGGGGCCGGACGCACGGCGGCCGAAGTCGCGAAGTTCTCGCAGCGCGACGCCGACCGGCTCGCCGCCTACGGCAGCCAGCTGGACGCCGCAGCCGACCTGCTGCGCGAACTGGTGCTGCAGACGCCGCCGAACCGGGTGCAGGGCGGCTGGCTGGCCACGCTGCCCGAACTGCTCAAGGCGGGGCGGCTCGGCAAGCGCATGGCGGGTTTAAGCCTGTCGACCCAGCGCGAACTGCTCGACCTGTTCACCAAATCGGCCGGCGACTATCTCGACGGCTGGTTCGAGAGCGCGCCGATCAAGGCGGCCTATGGCTTCGACAGCGTGGTGGGCAACTACGCCAGTCCCTACACCCCGGGCTCCGCCTATGTGCTGCTGCACCACGTGTTTGGCGAAGTCAACGGCAAGAAGGCAGCCTGGGGCCATGCCATCGGCGGCATGGGCGCCATCACCCAGGCGATGGCGAAGGCCGTTGCCGCGCTGGGCGTCGAGATCCGCACCGGCTGCGCGGTGGACGAAGTCTTGCTGGAGCGGGGCCGTGCCTGCGGCGTGGTCACGACCAAGGGGGAGCGGCTGGACGCCCGCGTGGTGGTGTCGAACCTGAACCCGCGCCTGCTGTACACCTCGCTGGTCGACCCTGGCGCGCTGCCGGCCGACTTCCTGCGCCGCATGCAGGCCTGGCGCTGCGGTTCCGGCACCTTCCGCATGAACGTGGCGCTGGCCGAACTGCCCGACTTCAGCTGCCTGCCCGGCAAGGACGCGGCCGAGCACCACGGCAGCGGGATCATCATAGCGCCCAGCCTGCAGTACATGGAGCGCGCCTACCACGACGCGCGTTCCCACGGCTGGTCGCGCGAGCCGATCGTCGAGCTCCTGATTCCCTCCACGCTGGACCCGACGCTGGCGCCGCCGGGCCAGCACGTGGCCAGCCTGTTCTGCCAGCACGTGGCGCCGAAGCTGCCCGACGGGATGAGCTGGGACGGCGAGCGTGAACGCGTGGCGGACCTGATGATCGACACGGTCGACCGCTACGCGCCCAACTTCAAGCGCGCGGTACTGGGCCGGCAGATCATGAGCCCGCTCGATCTGGAACGCACCTTCGGCCTGGTCGGGGGCGACATCTTCCACGGCGCCCTCGGGCTGGACCAGCTGTTCGCGGCGCGCCCGATGCTGGGCCATGCGGATTACCGCGGCCCGGTGGCGGGCCTGTACACCTGCGGCTCGGGAACCCACCCCGGCGGCGGCGTGACCGGCGCCCCCGGCCACAATGCCGCGCGCGAGGTGCTGCGCGACTTTGCCAGGCGGCGCGTGGCGCGCCAGAGCGCGCCACTCTGAGGCCGCGCACAGACCGAAGGCTGCGTATTTGCAGCCATGCTGATCCAGGAGTATGCTGGATTCACAACATACATATAGCGGAGACAATCATGAAATTCCGACTCGCCTCGCCACACTTGGCCGAACGGTTCCATGGTCCCATGCGTTTCGGCCGCCGCTGGCGCGGCCATGAGCTGGCCCTGCGCCTCGTCCAGCTTGCCGTGCTGGCCGTCGTGGCGGTGGTGGGCGCCAGGCTGATCGCTAACGGCGTGGCCGGCGCCGCGCGCTGGATCGCCACCGTCGTTTCCTGACCGCGAACAGCGCCCGGCCTGCGCGCTAGCGCAGGTGCATCAGTTCATTCCCGACCCGGTGCCGCCAGGTCTGGATCAGCGCGCGGTAGGCTTCGCCCACAGGCCGCACGCGCCGTTCCAGGTCGCACAGACCGTACTGGTTGACGTTGCCGGCGTCCTCGGTGAGGGCGCTGTCCCAGTCCACCTGGTCGACCAGGCTGTACCACGTGAAGCCGAGGATCGGCACGCCGTCCGACTTCAGCCGCATCACGTTCGACCACTGCTTGTCGAGCCAGGCGCGCGCATCCTTTTCGCCATTGCCGGCGTCGCGGTTGTTGGTCTCGGTGTGCATCACCGGGATGCGGTAGCGGTGGTAGTACTGCTGGGTGATCACGTAGTACCCGAACAGTTCGCAGCTGCTGGTGGTGCCGTCCGGGTGGATCACGTGCTCGTTGGTGGCGTAGTAATCGTTGCCCATGATGCAGACCGGCTTGACGCTGCGGTTCAGGAAGAAGTGATAGTCCTTGCGCGCCATGCCGTGGTCCATCAGGTATTCGTACATCCGCCCGCTGACGTCGTGCCCGTAGGTGAGGTCGAGGGCCAGGAAGCGCAGCTCGTTCATGTGGCGCGCCGCATCGGTCGCTTCGGGCCCGCTGGGATGGAAGTATTCGGACGATTCGCTCTGGATGAACTTCGCGTCCGGCCGCACCATCATGATCGCCTCGGTGGCCAGGATGTTGGCGCGCGCCAGGTTGCGGATCGCGGTGACGAAGGCATGGTCGGAGCGCAGGCGCTCGTTCCACATGCCTTCGTGCGCCGAGAACTTGGCGGTGATGTAGATCTCGTTGATCGGCGTGTACAGGTCGACCCAGGGGTAGCGGCGCGCGAAGGCGTCGGCGTATTCCGTGAAGTAGGTCGGGAACTCGGGGTTCTGGAAGTCGCCCAGCCAGTCGGGCAGGCCGAAGTGGCACAGGTCGACGATCGGGCGGATGCCGCGCCGGCGGATCTCGGCGAACACCTCGTCGGTGAAGTCCCAGTCGTAGCGGCCCGGCCCCAGGTGCACCCGGTAGTAGGGCGGGCCATAGCGCAGGGCCTCGATGCCGAGCTCCTCGACCAGGGCGAGATCCTGCTTCCAGTGCCGGTAGTGGCCTGTCTTGTCCATTTCGTCGACGCGCAGGCGGGCGCCATCGGGCCCGGAGACGACCGGATAGCTGCCTTCGATCCCGGTCGCAAACAAGAAGCTGTGCATGGTGTCTCCTGACTCCGGCTGCCCTGTTGTGCGCGGACCGGCAGTTTCATCATCCTGCCAAAAACCGCCGCATGCAAGTCCAAAGCGCGGCCGCTTCTCTCGTTTCGGCATCCGCGCAACGCTGCCTATGGCGCGGCTCCGAATGCCGCGTGCCTGTAGAGTAGCGCAGGCCTTGAACCTGAAGAGAGAAACGATGACCTGGTTGCCGGATACATGGTCGGAGCTGTTCCTTGTCGAGACACCGCTGCTCGAACTGGCGGCCCGCGGGACCATCCTGTACTTCGTGATCCTGTTCCTGATGCGCTTCATGCCGCGCCGTACGGGCGGGGAGCTCGCCACCATGGACCTGATCTTCCTGCTGCTGATCGCGGAAGCCGCCTCGAACGCGTTCGGCGAATACCGCTCGGTGAGCGAGGGCCTGGTGCTGGTCTTGGTGCTGATGGGATGGAACTTCGCCGTCAACGCGGCCAGCTGGCGTTTTCGCTGGATCGAACGGCTAGTGTCTTCGCCGCCGATCCAGGTCGTCCGGAACGGCAAAATGCTGAAACGGAACATGCGGCGCGAATTCCTCACCGAAGAGGAACTCATGAGCGCGCTCCGGCAGCAGGGTGTCGCTTCGGTCGAGGAGGTGCGGGTCGCCTATATCGAAGGCGAGGGCGCGATCACGGTGATCAAGTCCCACTGAGCCGGTGCAGTTATCCGCTCGCCGGCTTGCCGATATTCGCCGCAGTGATGACGGGCAACTCCGAAGATTGCGAGATATCCGGATTTGTTATCGCGGCGATCTGAAATCGCAATTGGATTTATGTCTTTGAGCGGGCTAAGCTGTATCCATTGCCCATCGCTAGACACATTCGAGGAATCCCTATGACTACCGCTACTATCGTTTCGATCCGTCCTGAAGCACCGCGCACCTTCCGCTTCCCGACCGCCGGCTTGGCCGCCAAGCTGCGCCGCGCCATCGAGCTGTACGGTGCCGCCTACCTGGTCAAGGGCGCCAGCTACTTGTAAGCCGCCATTGGCCGGCACCGAAGAGAGCCCCGCACTGGGGCTTTTTTTTCGCCTGCACTGAGCGGCGTTACAGCCGGATGGTTATTTCTATCTTTTCCAGTCCTATCCCAAGGGACTCGGCCAGCTTGCGCTTGGCTTCAGCGATCGCATCAGCCAGGTTCGCCGTCTTGACCTGGGCGCCGTCAAGCGGCTGCACATAGGGCAGGGCGCGCTCGGCGACCTGCAGGCCCTCCCCATTGCCCGCCAGGCGCCGCCAGCTGAGCGCGTCCGGATCGATGTCCAGGCGGCGCAGCAGTTCGTCCGTTTCGAGGTAGGCCACGGGAAAGCGCTGTCCCTTGGCCAGCAGCTGCCAGGCGCCCGGGATATCGAGCATCGCATAGGAGCGGAATTCAATCGTGATCCTGGCCGCATGCGGCGAGGGCTTGATGCCCTCGATCTTCGCAATCAGGAAAGCCACGCCGTGCTCGAAATCGGTGGCGGCCCACTGCTCGCGGCGATTGCGCACGCATACCAGGTATTGCGCCGCCTGCACGCGCTCCGGGCTCGCGGTCCAGTGACCGCAGCCGCCTTCCTCGCGCATTCGGCGCAAATCCTTCCCTGTGTAGACAATCACGCTTTCCATGCGCGTTCCAAATTCTCTTTACTCGACATTACTGGCTGAAAGCATTGTATGGAAATCAATCGCTGCATGGTGACGTCTGCGCGCCGGCTTGCGCTGGCTCACCGTGCCAAGGCTGCGCTGCAGGTTTCTATCGCGAGGAATTGGCGAGCTAAGCGATGGATTGACATGCCTCATGCCGGGTCCGGCAACCGATTGGCGGCCTCATGTGTCCAAACCTGAGCCTGGAGAAAGAACGTCCAACATATTGTTTTAGCTGGCGTTCGAGACCGGGTCAACTTTTGCACACAAGGAGAAACAAGATGGAGACTATCGACGCACTGACCAAACTGGTGGCCATGCTGAACACCAACCATTTCGCTGCCGTCGTCCTGATCGCGCTTGCGCTCGCCTACAAGCAGCCGCCGCGCGGCTAGGCGCCTGCAGGACGCCCGCAGACCGGTTATGATCATGATCTACGAATCACTCAACACAGGAACCGACGCCCCATGACGACTTCCAGCTACCCCGATACCCGCCTCCTGATCGCCAACGAATGGAGTGACGCCACCGGCGGCAAGACCATCCCGGTCGTGAACCCGGCTACCGGCCAGAATATCGGCAGCGTGGCCCATGCCAGCATCGCCGACCTCGACCGCGCCCTGGCTGCCGCGCAGAAGGGCTTTGAGGCCTGGCGCGTCATCCCGGCCGCCGAGCGTGCTGCCACCATGCGCCGCGCCGCCACCTTGCTGCGCGAGCGCGCCGGCGACATCGCCCGCCTGCTGACCCAGGAACAGGGCAAGCCGCTGGCAGAAGCGAAAATGGAAGCCATGGCCGGCGCCGAGATCATCGACTGGTTCGCTGCCGAAGGCATGCGCGTCTACGGCCGTATCGTGCCATCGCGTAACCCGGCCGCGCAGCAGCTGGTACTGAAGGAACCGGTCGGCCCGGTTGCCGCCTTCACCCCGTGGAACTTCCCGATCAACCAGATCGTGCGCAAGCTGGCCGCCGCCCTGGCCACTGGCTGCTCCTTCCTGTGCAAGGCGCCGGAAGAAACCCCGGCCTCGCCGGCCGCGCTGCTGCAGTGCTTCGTCGACGCCGGCGTGCCGCCGGGCGTGGTGGGCCTGGTGTTCGGCGACCCGGCCGAGATCTCCGGCTACCTGATCCCGCACCCGATCATCCGCAAGGTGACCTTCACCGGCTCGACCCCGGTCGGCAAGCAGCTGGCTGCCCTGGCCGGCGCCCACATGAAGCGCGCCACCATGGAACTGGGCGGTCACGCCCCGGTCATCATCGCGGAGGACGCCGACGTCGCGCTGGCGGTCAAGGCTGCCGGCGCCGCCAAGTTCCGCAATGCCGGCCAGGTGTGCATCTCGCCGACCCGCTTCCTGGTCCACAACGGGATCAAGGACGAATTCACCCGCGCGCTGGTCGCCCACGCCGAAGGCCTGAAGATCGGCGACGGCCTGGCCGAAGGTACCAACCTGGGCCCGCTTGCCAATGCGCGTCGCCTGAGCGCGATGGCCAAGGTGGTCGAGGATGCCCAGGCCAAGGGCGCCAGGGTCGCCACCGGTGGCCAGCGCGTCGGCGACTCGGGCAACTTCTTCGCGCCGACCATCCTGGCCGATGTGCCTCTCGAGGCCAGCGTGTTCAACGACGAGCCCTTCGGTCCGGTTGCGGCGGTGCGCGGTTTCGACAGCCTGGAAGAAGCGATTGCCGAGGCCAACCGCCTGCCGTACGGCCTGGCCGGTTATGCCTTCACCCGCTCGATCAAGAACGCCCAGCTCCTGATGAACCGCGTCGAAGTCGGCATGCTGTGGATTAACCAGCCGGCCACGCCGAGCGCGGAGCTGCCCTTCGGCGGCATCAAGGATTCTGGCTACGGCTCGGAAGGCGGTCCGGAGGCGCTGGAGTCCTATCTGAACGTCAAGGCGGTGTCGATGGTCGGCGTGTAAGCAAGCGCCTGTGCTGGACGAATGCCCGCTTCCGAGCGGGCATTTTTTTTGCGCTCTGTTTCCCAATGCACGGTTCGATGCCCGTCTTTACGGCAAACTCACGTGCACTGCATTACGGAGGGACGACGATGGCGACAGTGGGCGCGACGGTAGAACAGGGCATCCAGACGGCGGGCGTGGGCCGCTTCCAGTACCGCCTGTTCGCCATCTTCGGCCTGGTCTGGATGGCCGACGCGATGCAGGTGCTGTCGATCGGCTTCTCCGCCCCTTCGATCGCAAAGACATTCGGTGTCACCTTGCCGCAGGCGCTGGAAACCGGCACCTTCTTCTTTGTCGGCATGCTGGTCGGCGCCTTTGCCTTCGGTCGCCTGGCCGACCGGATCGGCCGGCGCCCGGTGCTGATGGCGGCGGTAGTGGTCGACGCCTGTTTCGGCGTGGCATCGGCCTTCGCCCCGGACTTCACCTGGCTGCTGGCGCTGCGCTTCCTGACCGGCATCGGCGTCGGCGGCACGCTGCCGGTGGACTACACGATGATGGCGGAATTCCTGCCCAGCGACCGCCGCGGACGCTGGCTGGTGCTGCTCGAATCCTTCTGGGCCGTCGGCACCATCGCGCTGGCGGCGCTGGCCCTGGTCGCCGTCAGCTGGGGTGAGGACGCCTGGCGCCTCATCTTTTTCGTGACCGGCCTGCCAGCCCTGATCGGCGTGGTGCTGCGCCTGTATGTCCCGGAGTCGCCCATGTACCTGAACCGCAGCGGGCGCAGCGAGCAGGCGCGCAGCGTGCTCGAACGGGTCGCCCGCACCAACGGCCGCACAAGCCCGATCCCGCAGCTGGCGCCCGAGCATCCCGTCAAACGCTCGCTCGGGGCGCTGTTTGCCGGCGGCCTGCGGCGTCGCAGCCTGGCCCTGTTTGTGGCCTGGGGCCTGATCTCGATCGCCTATTACGGCGTGTTCGTCTACCTGCCGGTGCGCCTGTCGGCGGAGGGTTTTGCCTTCATGCGCGGCCAGGAATTCCTGATCGTGCTGGCGCTGGTGCAGCTGCCCGGCTTCGCGCTGTCGGCCTATGGCGTGGAGCGCTGGGGACGCAAGCCGACCCTGGTCGGCTTCCTGCTGCTGAGCGCCGCCGGCTGCATGGCCTACAGCCTGGGCAGTGCCACCTGGCTGGTCGTGGGCTCGACCCTGTTGATGAGCTTTGCGCTGTTGGGGACTTGGGGCGCGCTGTACGCCTTCACGCCGGAGGTCTACCCGACCGAACTGCGCGCCAGCGGCATGGGCATGGCCGGGGCGGTGGCCCGCTTCGGCGGCCTGTTCGCGCCGAGCATCGTGGCGCCGGTGATGGCCACGCATTTCACGCTGGCGCTCGGCATGCTGGCGGCTTTCCTGGCGATCGGGGCCGCTGCGATCGGGATGGTCGACATCGAGTCGCGCAAGCGCGCCTTGGACTAGGTTTTTGCAGCGATGCGCTTAAGCATGACAAGGCTAAGCGCGCGCAAGGCCGCAGTGCTTGCGTTCGACAGCCGTACTTCGAGGTAATGGTAGACGGCGGCCGCAGCCGAGATCGCCACGGCAGTGCTGAGCAGCACATGGCCCCAGCTGTGCACCTCGCCCCCGATTGCGGCGACTGCGTGATGGACGAGCGCTTGGGTGGTGGTATGGGTCAGGTAGAGGGAAAAAGAGATCGTCCCCAACCATACCAGCACGGCAGGCGGCACCAGCGTGACGGTCTTGCTCGCCAACGCGAGCGCCAGCACCATCAGCGCTGCCACCGCGCCCCATTGCTTTGGCCCATGGAAATTGGCTGGCCCTCCCCAGAGTGCCCATACCGCCGCGCACAGCGCCAGGAACACGACATGCCGAGCGACCGTCTGCGAACGCAGCCGGAACCACTCCTGCAGAAACAGCCAGCCGATGCCCACCCCTGCGAGAAACTCGAGAATGATCGGGTTGGTCATCAGGTTCAGGTAGCCGAGCGAGAAGTGAAAGTTGGTCAGAATGTCGAAGCTCAGGTCGCGTTTGACGGCAGGAAGCAGGATCACGGTAAGGACGATCCAGCCTGCCAGCATTAGCAGGCGCCAGCGGCCGAGCAGCAGGCACAGCCCGAAGACGAGGTAAAAATACATTTCGAAATTCAAGGTCCAGCCCAAGGGAAGCGCGGGGTCGAAGAAGGGAGCTTTTTCCAGGTTCACTGGTTGAAAGCTCAGGCTGAGCATGAGAGCCTTGATTTGCGACGGGTTGCGAAGCCAACCTGGTCCGAGGTTGTTGACTGTGAGCCAAACCACCGTGATGAGCGCATATAGTGGCCAGATGCGGGCGAAACGTCGCACCAGAAAATCGACCGCGTCTGCCGGCGTCCCTGCCATGTGACGGGTCGTGTAGACCATGATGAAGCCGCTGATTACGAAGAACAGGTCGACGCCCATGGCGCCGGGACGAAGCCATTGTTCAGCCAGTTCCCAGCTTGGCGTGTCGAGGAAAAAGTAGCGCGCGTGGGTCAAGACGACTAGCACGACAGCAATGCCACGCAAGGCTTGGATCCAGGCCAGTTTAGGTCGCGTATCGGTAATAGGGGTCATCAGGATAACAAGTGCGGATCTGCTTGCGAGGGTTTTCCGGATACAAAAAAATGCTCAGTTCCAGGAAAAACAATGCTTATTGGCATTACAATTTTGGCTCGGCGGCAGCTTACCACATGCTTCAATCGCCGAGTGCGCATGCCTCCAAGACCTGCAAGCCGCACGGATATCGCCCGCGTCCCGCGTCGCGACACGAAACGCGCGAAAATGGCGGCTTTCGTCGCTCGCACGCCAACTCATCATGCTCCATTCCACAACTCTACCGTCGCTGCGCCGCATCGACATCAACTTCAAGCCCCTCGGGGTCTCGCTGCTCCTGATCCTGCTGGGCGCCTGGTACCTGGCGCAGGAGGTCGGGCCGCGCCAGTCGGCGCTGTTCATCGTCGGCGCGCTGCTGGGCGTGTCGCTGTACCACGCCTCCTTTGGTTTCACCTCGGCCTGGCGGGTGTTCATCGCCGACGGCCGCGGGGCCGGGCTGCGCGCGCAGATGCTCATGCTCGGCATCGGCGTGCTGCTGTTCTTCCCGGTGCTGGCCAGCGGCACGCTGTTCGGCAATCCGGTCAGCGGCCTGGTGTCGCCCGCCGGCACCTCGGTGATCGTCGGCGCCTTCCTGTTCGGGATCGGCATGCAGCTGGGCGGCGGCTGCGCCTCAGGCACCCTGTATACGGTTGGCGGCGGCAGCACGCGCATGGTCGTCACACTGATCGCCTTCATCGCCGGCTCGGTGATCGCCACCGCCCACATGCCGTTCTGGACCGCGCAGCCGCAGCTCAAGCCGATATCGCTGGTGACCGTGCTCGGGCTGGTGCCTGCGCTGGTGCTGAACCTGGCGGTGTTCGCCGCCATTGCGGCTATCACCGTGGCGGTCGAGAAGCGCCGCCACGGCCGCCTGGTGATTAGCGAGGTCCAGCCGGTCCAGGGATCGCGCTGGCTGCATGGGCCGTGGCCGCTGCTGGCCGGCGCCATCGCCCTCGTGATCCTCAACTTCGCCACCCTGGCGCTGGCCGGGCGGCCCTGGGGCGTCACCTCGGCCTTTGCGCTGTGGGGCGCCAAGGCGGCGTCCGGCATGGGCATCGACATCGCCAGGTGGACCTACTGGAGCAGCAAATCGAATGCGGCGGCGCTGGCGGCGCCGGTCTCGCACGACATCACCTCGGTGATGGACTTCGGGATCGTGGTCGGCGCCATGCTGGCGGCGGCCCTCGCTGGACGTTACGCGCCGGTGTGGCGCCTGCCGCTGCGCTCCCTGGCGGCGGCGGTCGTCGGTGGCCTGATGCTCGGCTATGGCGCGCGGCTCGCGTACGGCTGCAACATCGGCGCCTACTTCAGCGGCATCCTGTCCGGCAGCCTGCATGGCTGGCTGTGGCTGGTGGCGGCGTTCGCCGGGAATGTCTTCGGTACCCGCCTGCGTCCGTGGTTCGGGCTCGAGGTCGAACGGGTGAAAGCGAGCGGCTGCTGAGTTACCTTGTAAAACGTTTAACCTAACGTTATAGTCCTGTTGGGAAGCTTTGTAGGAACATAATGCGTAAAACGTTTTATAGGGGACATGGATGAAGCATGGATGGAGGCTTGCCGCAGCCGCTGCGGCGGCTGCCCTGGCGCTCGGCGCCGGTCCGGCCGGGGCTGCGGAGGCGGGCGATGTGGCGCAACGCGTCGAGGCGCTGTTGCGCCAGATGACGCTGGAGGAAAAAGTCGGTCAGCTGAACCAGCTCTCCGGCAAGGAGTTCACCGGCCCGGCCACCGACAAGGTGCGCAGCATGGAAACCGAGATCCGCAGTGGCCGGGTCGGGTCCATGCTCAACATCAAGGGCGTGCCGGATACCCGCCGCCTGCAGGCGCTGGCCCTGCAGTCGCGCCTGAAGATCCCGCTGCTGTTCGGTCTCGACGTCATCCACGGTTACCAGACCGTGTTCCCGGTGCCGCTGGGCGAATCGGCGTCCTGGGACATGGAGGAGATCGAGGAGTCGAGCCGCATCGCGGCGCGCGAAGCTGCCGGCTCCGGCATCCACTGGACTTTTGCGCCGATGGTCGACGTCGGCCGCGACCCGCGCTGGGGCCGCGTCATGGAAGGCGCCGGCGAAGACAGCTACCTCGGTGCCCGCATCGCCGCCGCCCGCGTGCGCGGCTTCCAGGGCAAGCAGCTGGGCGGCGTGGAATCGGTGATGGCCACCGCCAAGCACTTCGCCACCTATGGCGCGGCGATCGCGGGACGCGACTACAACGCCGTCGACATGAGCGAGCATCTGCTGCACGAGACCTACCTGCCGCCGTTCAAGGCGGCGCTCGATGCCGGCGCCGCTACCTTCATGAATGCCTTTAATACCCTGAACGGCATTCCTGCCACCGCCCACAGCGGCCTGCAGCGCGACATCCTGAAGGGCGCCTGGGGCTTCAAGGGCTTCGTTGTCAGCGACTGGGGTTCGGTGCGCGAGATGGTGGTGCACGGCTACGCGGCCGACCTGCCGGACGCCGCCGCCAAGGCGCTGGTGGCGGGCAGCGACATGGACATGGAGAGCAACGCCTATTCGACCGGCCTCGCGGCCCAGGTCAGGGCCGGCAAGGTCCCCGAGGCGCTGGTCGACGATGCCGTGCGGCGCGTTTTGGCCAAGAAGTTCGAGCTGGGCCTGTTCGACGACCCGTACCGTTTCTCGAACGCGGAGCGCGAACGCGCGGCGCTGAACGACCCGCGCCATCGCCAGGCCGCGCGCCGCATTGCCGGCAAGTCGATCGTGCTGCTCAAGAATGAAAAGGCGGCGCTGCCGCTGCGCCGCGGCCTGGGGTCGATTGCCGTGATCGGCCCGCTGGCCGATGCCCGGCGCGACCTCGAGGGAGGCTGGATCGTGAAATCCGACGCGGCAAATCTGGCCAGCCTGGTGGACGCGGTGCGCGAGCAGGCCGGCCCCGGGACCCGCGTCACCTACGCGCCAGGCTGCGACGTGGCCTGCCGCGACGACCGTGGCTTCAAGGCCGCGCTGGATGCGGCCAGTGCGGCCGACGCCGTGGTGTTGGCCGTCGGCGAGAGCTGGGACATGTCGGGCGAAGCCAAGTCGCGCGCGGACATCGGGCTGCCGGGCCGCCAGAGCGAACTCTTCGACGCCCTGCGCGCAATCGGCAAGACCCCGGTGGTGGTCATGATGGCCGGGCGCCCGATGACGTTCGAAAACGTCGCGGAGCAGGCCGACGCGATCCTGTATGCCTGGTTCGCGGGCAGCGAAGGCGCGCGGGCGATCGCGGACGTGCTGTTCGGCGCCGTGAACCCCTCGGCCAAGCTGCCGATGAGCTTCCCGCGCAACCTGGGCCAGGTGCCGATCAGTTACCAGCAGTACGAAACCGGCCGCCCGGTGCGCGACGAGAAGAACATCGTCTACAAGTCGGCCTATATCGACTCGCCCAACACGCCGCGCTATGCCTTCGGCCATGGCCTGAGTTACACGAGGTTTGCCTACCGCGACCTGCGCCTGTCGGCCAGCGCGATGGCGCCGAACGGCAAGTTGACGCTCTCGTTCACGCTGGCCAATACCGGCAAGGTGGCCGGCGCCGAGGTGGTGCAGCTCTACCTGCGCGATCCGCTCGCGTCGGTCGTGCGGCCGGTGAAGGAACTGAAGGGCTTCCAGCGCATCGAACTGCAGCCGGGGCAGCAGAAGACCGTCAGCTTCAGCATCGATCGCGACACGCTGGCCTTCCACAACCGCAAGCTGGAGTGGGTCGCGGAACCGGGCAAGTTCGAGCTGATGGTGGGAAGCGCGTCGGACGACATTCGCCTACGCGACAGCATCACCCTGACCGAGCGCTAGCCGCGCGGCGTCAGCGGAAGCCGCCGCGGTTCGGATCCTTGTCTTCTTCCCCGTGTTCCGGCGTGCGCGCGGTGGGCAGGTGCCAGCCGAAGCGGATCGCGGCGAGGCGCAGGCCGAAGCACAGGGCCGCGCCGGCGCAGGCGGTGGCGGTGGTGGGCAGCTGCAGGGCGTCGCCGAGCACGACCACGGCGGCCCCGGCAAGCGCCGCGACGGCATAGATGTCGGAGCGGAACACGGCCGGCACGTCGTTCAGCAGGACGTCGCGCGCCACGCCGCCGCCAATCCCGGTGAGCATGCCGAGCAGCGCCGCCATCCATGGTTCCAGCCCGAACACCAGGGCCTTCTGGGCGCCGGCCACGCAGAACAGGGCCAGGCCGGCGCCGTCGAAGATCAGGACCGCGTTGCGCAGCCGGTTGATGAGCGGGTACCAGAAGAAGATCACCAGGCCGGCGAGGATCGAAACCGCGAGGTAGCGCCAGTCGCTGATCGCGGCCGGCGGGGTGGCGCCGATCAGCAGGTCGCGCACGATGCCGCCCGAGTTGGCGGCAACGAAGGAGAGCACCAGCACGCCGAAGATGTCGAGCCGGCGGCGGGCGCCGGCGGTCGCGCCGCTGAGCGCGAACACGAAGGTGCCGACCAGGTCGAGGGTCAGCACGAGGGTTTTCATGGCGGCTCCCATGTCGAGAGCGAGTACTTCAAACACGGCGGTCCTTGATACGAGTGAAAGACGAAACCCGCCATGGTACCCTAGAAGAGCCCGCCCCGACACCCTCCTCAGTCGTCGCGGGATGCCAGCCAGCGGAAGATCGCCGGCCAGATCTGCGCGTGGGCGTTGGCGCCCACCAGCACCCCGACGTGTTGCAGGTTGACGCCGATGTCGCCGCCGTAGTGCAGCAGGCATTTGCGTGTACTTGCCGCCGCTTCGCAGAAGGGAACGAGTGCCGCTTCAGGAATCAGCTTGCTGCGCGGGTCGACCACGCCGAGCAGCGGCGAACGCAGGTCTTGCGGGCCGATGCGGCGCGCCCCGATCGCGAGTTCGCCGCGCATGAAGGCATCCTTGCGGTAGAGCTCCTCGACCAGCTCGGTAAACAGCCGTCCCGGCAGCGGGAATTCGTCGTGGGTCCAGCGCTCCACGCGCATGTGGGTGGCGAGCAGCTGCGGGTTGGACAGCGACAGCCAGCGATCGAGCATGCGCTCCCACTGGAAGGCGTGGGGTTCCGCCATGGCGCTCATGAGATTGAGGAACACGCCCGGCACCTGGCGGAAGTTGTCCGCAACCTGGCGCGCGTGCGGCGTCGCGTTCACCAGCGGCCGGAAGCAGCAGGAACCGTGCTCGAAGTGCAGGGGCGACTCCAGCAGGATGACGGCGTCGATCTGCTCCGGATGCAGGCAGGCGTGGATGGCGGCCAGGATGCCGCCCAGCGAGTGGCCGGCGATGGCGACACTGTCCCTTCCGCTGTCAGCTGCGATGGCCTGGCGGCAGGCCGTCAGCAGGCGGTCGCCGTAGTCGTCCAGGCCGAAGTCCGGGTCGTCGTCGTCCGCTATCTGGGTCCACTCGGCCAGGTAGACCCGGTAGCCTTGCTCCATCCAGCGCCGCACGACGCTGATCTCGGGCGCCAGGTCCCAGATGTAGGAACGCTTGATGGGCGCCGGAACGAGCAGGACCGCCGGCCCGTCGGGCTGCTCGTCGCCGTAGCGGCGCAGGTTCAGGCCGGGCTCGCTGTGCAGGAGGGTGAAGGGCGTTTCCTGCGGGCCGTAGCCGGCGCGGTCGAGCAGCCGGCCACGCTCCTGGCGCGTACGGTCCATGTTCTTGAGGGCCGCGGCGCCCCAGGCGCCAAACGAGGGCAGGGCGGGAAGTGCGGCTGCTTGCGGAGAAGTCGGTGCGTGCATGGCGGTCTCGTCGGATTGGGAGAGCTACTCTACGCCGCCCGCGGTGCGCCTTCAATCGCGCACGTTTGGAATGGCGGCGGCATTTGCGGCGTATTAAACTGCAAGACCCGAAGCTTTCCCGAGAGATCGACAAAGCGTGGTCTATCGTTTCCTGGCGGATGCCGTGTTGCTCGCGCACCTCGCCTTCATCCTGTTCGTCGTGTTCGGCGCGCTGCTGGTGGCGCGCTGGCCGCGCCTCTTGCTGCTGCACCTGCTTGCTGCGGCCTGGGGCTTCGGCATCGAGGTGCTGGGCGCGATCTGCCCGCTGACCTACCTCGAGAACCACATGCGCCTGCTGGCCGGCGGTTCGGGCTACAGCGGCGGCTTCATCGACCACTACCTGCTGCCGCTGATCTATCCGGGAGAGATGAGCCGCGGCCTGCAGCAGCTGCTTGCGGCCGCGGTGCTTCTCATCAATGCTGGCCTATATGGCTGGATCGTTTACTCGAACCAGGAGAAGCCGTCGCGCGCCAGCAGGGCAAAGGCTTCCGACGGGCCCCAGGAACCGGCCGGATAAGGGTGCGGCTTCTCGCCCAGCGTGCTCCAGCCTTCGATGATCGGGTCGGCCCATTCCCAGGCGGCTTCCAGTTCGTCGCGGCGCATGAAGTGCGTCAGGCGGCCGCGCACCACGTCGATCAGCAGGCGCTCGTAGGCTTCGGCGCGGCGCTGCTGGAAGGCGGACTGCAGGTCGAGATTCAGCGCCACCTGCTGCATCTGCATGCCGCTGCCCGGCTGCTTGGCCATGAGCTGGAGCTTGATCGCTTCTTCCGGCTGCAGCTCGATCACCAGGCGGTTGGCGACCCCGCCCGGCATGTCCGGGAACAGCGGGAAGGGCGGGTTGGCGAACTCGACCACGATCTTGGACGAGCGGCGCTGCATGCGCTTGCCGGTGCGCAGGTAGAACGGCACCTTGGACCAGCGCCAGGTGTCGATGTGGGCGCGCAGGGCAACAAAGGTTTCGGTTTTGCTGTCTGCCGGGACGTTCTTTTCTTCGTGGTAGCCGGGCACTTCCTGGTTGCCGCTGACGCCGTGGGTATATTGCCCGCGCACGGTGTCGCGGGCGATGTCGGCCAGGCCGAAGCGGCGCAGCGAGCGGATCACCTTCAGCTTTTCATCGCGCACGGCGTCCGGCGACAGCGAGGTCGGCGGCTCCATGGCAACGATGCACAGCAGCTGCAGCAGGTGGTTCTGTACCATGTCGCGCATGGCGCCGGTGCCGTCGTAGAAACCTGCGCGGCTGCCCACGCCCACTTCCTCGGCCACCGTGATCTGCACGCTCGAGATGTTCGGCGCGCGCCACAGCGGTTCCAGGATCGAGTTACCGAAGCGCAGCACCATCAGGTTCTGCACGGTTTCCTTGCCGAGGTAGTGGTCGATGCGGTAGATCTGCGATTCGGCAAAGTGCTTGCCGACCGCTTCGTTGATCTCGATGGCGGACGCCAGGTCGTGACCCAGCGGCTTTTCCAGCACCACGCGGGCTTTGGCGTCGACCAGGCCGGCATCCGCCAGCTTGTCGCAGATGGTGGTGAACAGGGCCGGCGCCGTCGACAGGTAGAACACGCGCTGGGCGCCCGGATGGGTGGCGCGGGCCAGGGCGCTGAAATCGGGCGCCTGCTGGACGTCGAGACGCACGTACTCGAGCAGCTGCAGGAAGCCGTCCCAGGTCTTTTCGTTGAAGTTGTTGCTGGCGATGAAGCTGCGCGAGTTTGCTTCGATGTGGGCCAGGTAGGCTTCGCGGTCGAATTCCTGGCGGCCGGTCGAAATGATGCGGGTCGGCGTCGGCAGGTTACCGTGCAGGAAGGCCATGTAGAGCGCCGGCAGCAGCTTGCGCATCGCCAGGTCGCCCATGCCGCCGAAGATGATCATGTCGAGGGGGAGGCCGGTATCAGTGTCTGTCGAAGGGGTCATATTGAAAGCCAATTGAATCGCCAAATGAGTGAAAAACGCGGCACACGGGCGCGCTGCGCGCCCCGGCCAGGCTGGTCTGCTGTCGCCGCCCCTGATACGGTAGCAGAATGACAGCGGACGCGCACGGATTGTCCCTCGTGCGGTCCCGCTCATGGCCAGACGGGGCCCGGGGCGCAGGGTTGGGGCCGCGGGCGGTGCCAGCGCGTGGGCTGGACCCTCAAGCTTACATCCTGGACAATAATAAGGAAATGGCAAAATGCGGGCGGGGGCGCGTAGTTTTGCATAAATTGCAAATAATATTTGCATGGAAGCTCATCCATGCAAATCTTGTTTGCATCGGGTGCGGTGGCCCGGGCAGTGCCGGGGCGTGCACGGAGCTTCGCTTATACTGGCCCTTTCCCACTGCCCAGTGCACCCCATGCAGCGTCTTTTCCGCGTCGCCGCCTTTGCTACTGTCCTGCTCGCCGCAGGCTGCAGCAGCGTCAATCCCTACTACGACGCCAGCAAATCCCACCACCGGCCGCAAGGCTTTGCCAACAACTACGCGCCGAATCCGGCCTACCAGCGGCCCGTGAGCACGAATACCGGCTTCTTCGCCGGCTGGGCGGGCAGGATCAGGAACTGGACCTCGGATGGCGCCGAACGTGCTCCACTGGCCTCGGTGCCGAAGGTAGAGCCGGACCTGGGCTGGCTGCAGCAGAACCGCAGCGAGACGGCGCTGACGTGGATCGGCCACGCGACTTTTCTCCTGCAGACCGGCAACGGCGTGAACATCCTGACCGATCCGGTATTCGACGAGCGCGCCTCGCCGGTCTCCTTTGCCGGCCCGAAGCGCCTGCAGGCGCCCGGCGTGGCCTTGGGCGACCTGCCGCACATCGACGCGGTCCTGATCAGCCACTCGCACTACGATCACCTGTCGCTCGATTCGCTGCGCGCGCTGTACCGCCAGAAGGGCGGGGCGCCGATGTTCTACGCGCCGCTCGGCATCGACCTGTGGCTGGCCAGGCATGTGACCGGCGGCGACCGTTCACGCATCGTGCGGCTCGACTGGTGGGACAAGGCCAGCTACCGCGGCCTGGAACTGCAGCTGCTGCCGGTGCAGCACTGGTCCTCGCGCACGCCCTGGGATCGCAACGAAACCCTGTGGGGCGCCTGGGCCATGACCCGTCCCGGCTTCGCCTTCTTCTTCTCGGGCGACCTCGGTTATTCCAGGGATATCCAGGACATTGCCGCGCGCTTCCCCGACGGCTTCGACCTGGCCGCGATCGGCATCGGCGCCTACCAGCCGGTGTGGTACCGCAATTCCCACGTCAGCCCGGACGAGGCCGTGCGCATCCACCGCGAGCTGCGCGTGCGGCGCAGCGTCGGCATGCACTGGGGCACCTTCCCGATGGGCCAGGAGCGGATCGACCAGGCGCCGCGCGACCTCGCCATTGCGCGCCAGGCGCAGGGCGTGGCGGACGATGCCTTCGGCGTGCTGGCGATCGGCGAGACGCTTCGCCTCGGGCCGCGCGCGCCGGCCGCGAGCGGCGCCCCGTAAGAGCCGAGCCTGGGCCGGCTCAGGCCTTCACCGCCTTCTTGTTGGCCTGGGTGATGGTCCAGTAGTAGATCGTGCGGCCGTCGACCTCGTCCTTCTTCTCGGGCGGCCAGTCCGGCCCCATGTCGAAGGCGTGCGACACCACCCGGGTGCCGACCTTCAGCTGCTGCCACAGGCGCGGGCGCAGCTTGACGTTCACCGAGGGCAGCAGGTAGAGCGTCACGACGGTGGCCGGCGATACGTCGGCCTGGAACAGGTCGCCCACCTTGAAGTTGACGCGGTCGCTCACGCCCGCCTTCTTGGCGTTTTCCTGGGCCTCGGCGATGCGTACGGGATTCAGGTCGATACCGGTGCCGCGCGCGCCGCGCGCCTTGGCGGCGGTGACGACGATGCGGCCGTCGCCGCAGCCGAGGTCGTAGAGCACGTCGTTCTTGCCGACCCGCCCCATTTCCAGCATGCGGTCGACCACGTCCTGGGGCGTGGGCACGTAGGGCACATCGAGATTCTTCGGCTCGACCGCGTCCTGCGCGAGCGAGGCGCGCATCGGCAGGACGAGCGAACCCGCCGTGGCGGCGGCGGACAGCAGCAGGGTACGACGGCGTTGGTCGGTATGCATGTGCAATCTCCTTCAGGTGGGTTCGGGAATGTCTAGGGGCGGGATCGTTCCTTGCGGTCGAGGAAGAGCAGCAGGAACGATCCGCTGGCAAGCACGGCCACCCCGATCCAGGCCGCGTTCAGCCCGCCGAGCGACTGGCTGTACACGTAGGACAGGCTGGACCAGAGCATCCAGGCGCAGGTGGCGCAGAACAGCAGGGGCAGCAGCGGATACAGGGGCACGCGAAACGGGCGCGGCAGGTCGGGCTCGCGCCGGCGCAGCACGAACAGCGACACGCCGCTCAGCAGGAAGAACAGCCAGAACACCGGCGCCGTGAACTCGACCATGGACTTGAAGCCGCTGCCGAAGGCGACGCCGATGCCGACCAGCAGCAGCGCGGCGGCGCACTGGATCGACATCGCCACCGCCGGGGTGCCGCGTTCGCCGTCCCAGCGCCCGAGGCGGCGGAGGGGCGGCCAGTCGCGCCCCATCGCATAGCCGGTGCGGGCGCCGACGATCATGGTGGCGTTGATCGAGGTCAGCGCCGAGATGGCGACCAGCACCGAGATGACGCGCTCGCCGGAGGCGCCGAAGGCCAGGCCCATGACGTCCGCGGCCAGTGCTTCGGATTTTGCCATGCCCTGCATGCCGAGCGTCTGCAGGCAGGCCCAGGTCACCATCAGGTAGAGCACGGTAATGATCAGGATCGAGAAGGTCAGCGCGCGCACCATGGAAGACGCGCCGCCGCGCACTTCGGCACTGATGTAGGCCGCTTCGTTCCAGCCGCCATAGGTGAGCAGCACGAAGACCATGGCCAGGCCGAAGGACACCGGCGCTGCCGCGGTCGCCGGGGCGGCGATGGCCGGCGCCGGATCGGTGAAGAAGGCCGCGGCCAGGGCCAGCAGCACCAGCCCGCCGATCTCGGCCAGCGTCAGCCACATCTGGGCGCCGGCGCCGGCGCGCAGGCCCTGCAGGTTGAGCAGCGACAGCACGACGATCACGGCGGCCGCATAGGCGGTCGCGCCCCAGCCGTCCGGCAGCATGCTCAGCGGCACGGCCTGCTGCATGTAGTCGCCGAACACGAAGGCCAGCAGCGCGATCGACCCCGTGGTGATCACCGCAAAGCGGGCCCAGCCGAACAGGAAGGCGGTGCCGCGGCCGTAGGCGCGGTGCAGGAAATGGTAGTCGCCGCCGGGGTGCGGATAGGCGGTCGTGAGTTCCGAATAGCACAGGGCGCCCACCAGCGAGATCAGTCCGCCGAGTATCCACATGAGGAACATCCAGTCGGCACTACCGCTGAGTCCGGCGACGATGGAGGGGGCTTTGAAGATGCCGGCGCCGATGACCACGCCAACGATCAGGGCAACTGCCTGGCGTAAATCAAGTACGCGTCGGGGCGCCGTGCCGTCGCCGGTCGATGCAAACAAGTCCTCGTCGGTACGGTCCATGGGTGCCGATCAACACTTGAGAGGGAACTTTGCCGGCAAGCGCGCCGGCCCGGGAGCATCGTGCACAGGCCCGTGCGAGGACCTGCGGCGACCGATTATAAGGAAGCGCCCGCCGGGGTGGCGCGCGCCTGAAACGCGTGGACGGGAGCCGGTCCGTCCATGCCGGCGGGTGAACCGGCTTATTTCGACGTGATGTTGACCATGCCCTTGAAGTCATATGGAATCACGACCGTCTGCACCTTGCCTTCGGCAATGCCTTCGGCGATCTTCATCTGGGCCTGGGCCTGCATGTAGCTGATGGCGCCCGCGTTGGCGTTCAGCGCGGCGATCCGCTCGGCTTCCTTCTTCGCGATCTGGACCTCGACTTCCTTGGTCTTCTCTTCGTTCTTGGCGCGCACCAGGTTGTCGGCGCTGGCCTTGACCGCGTCGCTCGGCACCATGCTGCCGACCCGCACCTGCGAGATCACGATGCCGCTCAGCTTTTCCTCGTTGAGCGTGGCCGCCATCACTTCCTGGATCTCCTGCTCGATCTGGGCGCGGTTGTCGTTCATGTTCAGCGCCTCGTACTTGCGCGCCGTCTTGTACACGGCATTGCGCGCGGTCTGGTAGATGTAGGAATGCATCAGGTAGATGTCGCCGCTGTCGTCCACAGTATGGAAGGAGCGGCTCTTGTTGATGTACAGGTCGGACACCGACGAGGGTGTGATGTTGTAGATCACGCTGATGTCGAATTCCTTCATGGTCGAGTTGTCGGCCGCGAGCGGGGTCAGGTTCTGCACGTCGACGGTGACGTCCTTCACCGGGAAGGTGAGGATCTTGCCGACGATGGTCTGGTTGAAGCTGCCCGCGACGCGTTCCTCCGGTTCGATGGTCTTGTCGAAGTTGACGCGCAAGCCCACTTCGCCGGTGTCGACGATGGTGCAGCCGCTGGCCAGGACGCCGACGGCGGCTGCCAAGGCGATGACGAGGTACAGCTTTTTCATTCTTCTCTCCTTCAGGTATGTCTTGGACGCGCCGTATGGACGGGCGCGCACGAACGATACCAGAGTTGGAAGAGCGAAAATCCTCGGTTTCTCACGCAGGCTGGGTGCCCAGCAGGAAGGGCAGCGCACGCGCCAGCAGGGCGTCCGGCGCTTCTTCCGGGATGTAGTGGCCGCAGTCCAGCGCTTCGCCTTCGACCCGGGTGGCCAGCTTGCGCCACTCCAGCAGCGGATCGAAGCAGCGCTGCACCACGCCCTGCGCGCCCCACAGCGCCAGCAGCGGCGTGTCGATGCGGCGGCCCGCGTCGCGGTCGGCACGGTCATGTTCCAGGTCGATGCCGGCCGCCGCGCGGTAGTCTTCGCAGATGCCGTGGGCAGTGCCGGGCAGGGCCAGGCAGCGCGCGTACTCGGCCAGCGCGCGCGCATCGAAGGGCGCCAGCCCGGCGCTGCGCCGGCCCATCACGTCGCGCAGGTAGGCAGCCGGATCGGCCTCGATCAGGCGTTCCGGCAGCGGCGCCGGCTGGATCAGGAAGAACCAGTGCCAGTAGGCGCGCGCGAAGGCTTCGCCCGTGCCTTCGTACATCGCCAGGGTCGGCGCGATGTCGAGCAGCACGGCCCGGCGCACCGCCTGTGGATGGTCGGCCATCAAACGGTGCGCCACGCGCGCGCCGCGGTCGTGCGCCATCACGCGGAAGTCATCGAAACCGAGTGCGCGCATCACGGCCAGCATGTCGGCGGCCATGGTGCGCTTGCTGTAGTTCATATGGTCAGGCGCGCCCGCCGGCTTGGATGAATCGCCGTAGCCGCGCAGGTCGCAGGCGACCACAGTGAAGTGCTGCTGCAGGGCGGGCGCAAGCTTGTGCCAGATCGCATGGGTCTGCGGATGGCCGTGCAGCAGCAGCAGGGGCGGACCCGCCCCGCCCACGACGCCCGCGATCGACACGCTGTCGTCGACCGGAATACGAAACTGGCGAAAGCCTGGAAACAACGCGTTTTGCATATCGATATTTGCTCAGTGTGAGAGTGAAAAGTGTAGCAGGGCGCGGCAGCACATCCTTACGCCAGCCTGACTGTTGTAAATATGCTGGTTTGCAAGTTTCCGAATTGACATCCTCTAGCGTGCCCAGCAGTATCGAATGGCGCCTTTCGCATGCAGCGAGTCCGGCGCGGTCCAACAACAAGAGGAAAATCACGATGCACAAAACTGTAACGGAAAAAACCGTCCTTGCCCTCGCCATCGCCTCACTGTTTTCAAGCGCCCACGCCCAGGACGCCGCGCCCGCGTCCACCGATCCCGGCGCCGCGGCCACGGTGGTGGTGACCGGCACCCGCGTCGCCAACCGCACCGCGCTCGACACCGCCGCACCGGTCGACATCATCTCGGCCGAGACCCTGAAAAATACCGGCAGCACCGAAATCAACCAGGCGCTGTCGATCGCGCTGCCCTCGCTGAACTTCCCGCGCCCCGCGATCACGGACGGCACCGACACCATCCGTCCGGCCACCCTGCGCGGCATGGCGCCGGACCAGACCCTGGTGCTGGTGAACTCCAAGCGCCGCCACGCGTCCTCGCTGGTGAACGTGAACGGCTCGATCGGGCGCGGTTCGGCGGCGGTGGACATGAACACGATCCCGACCGCGATCGTGAAAAGCATCGAGGTGCTGCGCGACGGCGCCGCCGCGCAATACGGCTCGGACGCGATCTCCGGCGTGGTCAACCTGCGCCTGCGCACCGACCGCAGCGGCGGCGAGGCGAGCGTTGTCTACGGCGCGCGCAAGACCGAATACGATTTGTGGAACGATGTCGCACCTAGTGGCGCAAGCTGGACCGCACCGGGCTCGCGCGAACGCACCGACGGCCAGACCGCCACCGTCAGTTTGTGGAAGGGCCTGGCCCTGGGCGTGGACGGCTACCTGACCATCGCGGCCGAGTACAAGGACCAGCACCGCACCGAGCGCAGCGGCTACGACATGCGCCAGCAGTACCCGCGCCTGGCCAACGGCAGTTTCGATCCGCGCGAACTCACCATCAACCGCTTTAACGCCTGGTATGGCGAACCGGAGATGGAGCAGGCGACCGTTTTTGCCAATGCGGGCTCCAACCTGGGCGGCGGCGTCAAGCTGTACGGCTGGGCGAGCTACCAGAACCGCGAGGCCCGTTCCGGCGGCTTCTTCCGCCCGGCCCAGGACGCGCGCAACATCATCTCGATCTACCCGGACGGCTTCCTGCCGATCATCGCGCCCACCGTCGACGATTTCGCGCTCACCGGCGGCGTCACCTGGACCCAGGGCAGCTGGGACATGGACGCCTCGCTCGGCTACGGCAAGAACAAGATGAAGTACGACATCCAGAACACGCTGAACCGCTCGATCGGCCCGACCAGCAAACGCGAGTTCTATGCCGGCGGCTATGCCTACGACCAGCTGGTGTTCAACCTGACCGGCGTGCGCTCGCTCGATGTCGGGGCCTTGTCTTCTCCGCTGAACCTCGCGGTCGGCGTGGAGGCGCGGCGCGAAGGCTACGAGCTGTTCGCGGGCGAGCCGGATTCCTGGCGCGCCGGTCCCGAGATCCTGCCGAGCGGCGTGCCGGCGGCGCCGGGCGCCCAGGTGTTTCCGGGCTTCCGTCCCTCGAACGAGGTCGATGCACACCGCAGCGCAGTCGGCGCCTTCGTCGACCTGGAAGCGAACATCACGCCCGAGTTCCTGGCCTCGGTTGCCGTCCGCGGCGAACACTACACCGACTTCGGCAACAGCCTGGCAGGCAAGCTCTCCGGCCGCTACGACTTCAGCAAGTCCTTCGCGCTGCGCGGCGCGATCCAGAACGGCTTCCGCGCGCCGTCGCCGCAGCAGCAGAACTTCACCGCCACCTCGACCAACTTCATCAACGGCGTGCCCTTCGAGATCACGACCTTCAAGCCGACCGACCGGGTCGCCGTGGCACTGGGCGCCCGGCCGCTGGAAGCGGAGAAGTCGATCAACGCCTCGCTCGGCGCGGTGCTGCGCTTCGATCCGTTCAGCATCACGATCGATGCCTACCGCATCGAGATCGAGGACCGCATCGTCCTGTCCGAGAACCTGACCCAGACCAACGTGCGCAACTACATCATCGCGCAAGGGATCAACGGCGTCGGTGGCGGGCGCTTCTTCATCAACGGCGTCGATACCCGCACCCAGGGCGTGGACGTGGTGGTGAGCTGGCCGTGGAAGACGGCGGCTGCCGGTAACTTCGACTTCACCGTGGCCGGCAACTTCACCGACACCAAGGTCACCAAGACCCCGGTGACGGCGCAGCTCGCAGCCCTGAACCCGGCGCCGGTGCTGTTCGACCGCCTGAACGTACTCTCGCTGGAGAAAGGCCAGCCGGAGAACAAGATCAGCGCCAACGTGAATTGGAAGCTCGGCCAGTGGGGTGCGACCTTCCGCGCCACCCGCTACGGCAAGGTGCTCTCGCCCGGCACCACGGCGGCGCTGGACTTCTGGATGGGGGCGAAGACGGTGGTGGACCTGGAAGGACGGGTGGCGCTCACGCCGAAACTGAGCCTGGCGCTGGGTGCGGATAACCTGTTCGATCAGTATCCGGAAACCCAGCCGCCGGCGCTGAACACCACCGGCAACACGCCGTTCGCGAACTACGCGCCCTTCGGGCGTGGCGGGCGCTTCATCTACGCCCGCATGAACTACGGCTTTTAAGGGGACGTTGTAGGGTGGGCAGGTCTCCTGCCCACGCGGTGATTGTTGCAGCTCCGCGGACGGGCCGGATGATCTGGCCGTTAACTATCGCCGCGTGGGCGGAATCCGCCCACCCTACAAGAACATCAAACGGCAGGAGGCGCGCCGGCGCCCGCGCCGGCGCTCAGCAGCCAGGCCAGCAGCAGCAGGAAGACCATCCAGCTGGCGAACAGCCTTGATAAGCGGCGGATGTCGGCCGGGTTCTCGAACAGGGTCGGGCGGGTGTACTGGACGCCGGCGAAGTAGGCCGCGAACACGGTCGCCAGGTAGTGCACGGCGCCGAACATCTCGCCCAGCTCGCCCTTGCGCGGATGCTCGATCAGCGCGTGCGACAGCGCCACCAGCACCAGGTAGATGATGGAAGCCGACAGCGGCGGCAGGTACAGTCCGAGCCTTTCGACCCAGCTGCGCACGCCCGGCTTGAAGCGCGCCACCAGCGGCAGGATCAGGTTATGCGTCAGGCCGGCGATGGCGATCAGCTTGAGCAGCACGTTCTTGTGCAGGCTGCCGTCGCCGACCGCGAGGTTGTGGATATTCGTCTCGCCCTGGCGGTTATTCTGCAGGAAGTATTCGGACGACTGCACATTCAGGATGCGCTGGAACCAGGAGATCTCTTCCAGCGCGGCCAATGCGCACAGCAGGCTCAGGCCGCCCAGCGCCAGCAGTTCCAGCACGCCGCGGTCGGCGCGTTTCAGGCGTTCGAAAAAGGCGAAGCCGAGCAGCATCGAGATCACGGTAAAGCACAGGAACTGCATCCATTCGACGATGCCATCCTCGATCAGGATGTGCCACAGGGCGGCCGTGTCGCCCCGGTTGGCGAGCGCCAGGACGAGGATGAAGAGATTGATGACGATCCCGGTGGCGATGGCGGGATGAAGAAGCGACTGCTTGTTGGCCACTGATTACTCCTTGATGGGTGAAAACGGTTCGTTGCCGGTGCTGTGCAGCGCCGGCAGCTCATGCTGGACCGCGGCCGGCTGCGCGCGGCTAGTGCGGCCGAGCAGGGCGCGCAGGGCGGCGGCGCCGAGGGACGCGAGGGCCCAGGCCCACAGCAGCGGGTCGAGCAGCGCATCGGCCAGGTTCCCGCTCGGCAGGCGCAGGAGCGAGAACAGCAGCAGGGCGCCGAGGACGGCGCAGGACGGCCTTGTCGCCCGGCCTTTCAGCACGGACCAGGCGCAGGCCCCGGCCAGCAGCACGGCGCACAGCGCCGCACCAGGACCGAAACCCGCATAGTAAAACCCGCGCGAGAGCAGGCCGAAGGCGTCGAGGTAGAGCAGCGCGCCGCCCAGCGCCAGTGCGGCCGCCAGCTGGGGCGGCATGGTCCCTGGACGTTCGCCGCGCCAGCGCGCATGGAGCCGGGCGACGCACAGGGCGGCCAGCAGCGCGCTCGGGTACTGGAAGGCCAGGCCCAGGTGCCAGGCCGGCGAGGCCGCACCCGGCAGCGCCATCAGGAGCAGGCTGCCCGCCACGATGCCGGCCAGCGCGCGCGGCGGCATGCGCCAGGCTGCCGGCCAGGCACCCGCGACCAGCGCGGCCAGCACCAGGCCCCAGGCCAGGCGGGCGTACACGAACTGCAATCCGAGTTCAGGCAATGCCATCAGATGTTCTCCCCAATGCTGATCCGGTACCGGTGATGCGCGATCGCCTGGCGCTGGAAGGTATAGGTAACGTGCAGCTCATTGCCGACCTGCTGCATGGTTGGATACGAAAACTCGTCGCCGGCGCCGCCGGTGGCGACGTCCGCCACCTTCTGCCAGGTCTGGCCGTCTTTCGACAGCGACAGGCGCAACGTGCTGCGCGAGGAATCGCGGGCGCCCATGTGGTTGTGCAGCATCAGGAAGTCGCCGTTGGCCAGGCGCAGCGCGGCCAGCGAGGTGCTTTCGTTGTTCAGGTCCAGCGGCGGCAAATCTTCCCAGCTGGCGCCGCCGTCGCGGCTGTAGGCGTGCTGCACGCGCCGTTCGTCGCTGGCGTCGCGCATCCAGGCGCGCACCTCGTTGCGCGAGACCGGCACGATGGCCGGCTGCAGCGTGGTGGTGCGTGCGCCGATGCGCCCCAGGCCGGCCGGTTCGCCGTCCGGGCCGAAGGACATCAGCATCGGGTACTTGATGCCGAGCTCGAAGTAGACCGGCAACCACCAGCCGCCGTCGACCAGCCCGACGGCATTGGTGCGCACCAGCACGCTGGTATTGAACAGCGGCGACATCGGCAGCACGCGCTTCATCTGGAACGAAGCGCCTTCGTCGGAGGACACCATGTGGGCCACGCGCGAGGCTGCCCAGCCGCCCAGGCCGGTGGCAACCACGTACAGGTGGATGCGTCCGCTGCGGTCGGTCCAGGCCACCGGGTTGCCGATGCGGCGCACGCCGAAGCCGAGTGCCTTGCCGAGCGAATCGCGGCTAGCGACTTCCCAGGGCTCGCCCCACTTGCCGTTGTGCCACTGCGATGCGTAGACCTTGACGTCCGGACCGCTCTCGCGGCTGCCGGCCCACCAGAAGGTCACCATGCGGTCGCCCGGCAGGGTGGCCATGGCGCTGGCGTGGGCAGAGGGCGTGTTGCGCGGCATCGGGATCAGGGAGCGCGACAGCTCGGACAGGGTCGCGCGCCCGGGCACGACCGACGGCAGGGTCGACGGCGCGGCGGCGGCGCGGGCGCTGCGGGTCCAGCGCGCCGCTTCGGCGGCGCCAATGACCAGCACCACGGTCATGCAGGCAAGGGCGATGCGGCTGCGCGCAGCAGCGCGCGGTGGCAGGGGACGCTCCATACACTCCCGGCGGACCGGGCTGGCCGGGTCCGCGACACGTTGACTGTTACAGGTTTGAGAACTGCAGGGTTCGCGTCCAGGCGGAACGGGCGTTCCGCGGTCTCTTTCGGGACGAAGCTGGCTGAGCTATAACCTGGCAAAGCCGCTATCCTACAGGAAAGAGCACCCAATGTGACATGGAACTTTCGTATTTACAGGGCTCCTGCGCCACACTTCGGTCGAACGGGAAGCCGGTTCACGGGCCGGTTTCGGGACTTCGTCGCCCTGCGACTTGCCGCAATAGCATCGGCTCGGCAGAATGCGCTCATCCTGAACACATTCAAGCGAGACAGCATGAACAGCCTGCTCCAGGCCACAGCAAGCCGCCACCTCGATCATCCGCCTCCGGCTGAGCCACGCTTCGCCCTGCGCCTGCTGCGCGACCTGCGCTTCGCCGCCGTGGTCGGCGCGGGGGCGGCGTTGATCATCACCCTGGTGGTCGGGCATCCGGAAACCCTGTACGAACAGCTGCTGTACTCGTGCTTCATTTCGGTGACGGGCTTCGCCATCGTCGACAGCGCGCGCCTGCTGCTGTGGCCGGGGCCGGCCCGGACCCGCGCCCAGTGGGCGGCGCTGGTAGCGCTGGCGGCGCTGACCGCTCCCGTGGTCCACTTTTCAGCCGTGCAGGCGGTCGGCCCGCTGTTCCTGCATCCGACACCCTCGCTGTTCGAGTATCCGACCCTGCCGCGCCTGAGCATGGTAGTGCTGACCTTCATGGTGCTGGTCGCCGGCACCTGGACCATCGAACACCGCGAGAACCTGCAGCGCGCCAGGTTGGAGCACCATGCGGCCCAGCTGCGCGCCGAGACCATCGAGCGCCAGGCCGTGCAGGCCCAGCTGCGCCTGCTGCAGGCCCAGATCGAGCCGCACATGCTCTTCAATACCCTGGCCAACCTGCAGGGCCTGATCGCGATCGACCCGGACCGGGCCAACGCCATGCTCGATCAGCTGATCCAGTACCTGCGCGCCACCCTCGGCGTCTCGCGCGCCGAGAGCACCACGCTGGGCGAGGAGTTCGCCGCGATGGAAGCCTACCTGGGCCTGATGGGCGTGCGCATGGGCGAGCGCCTGCGCTACCGCCTGGCGCTGCCGCCGGAGCTGCGCCAGCTGCGGCTGCCGCCGATGCTGCTGCAGCCGCTGGTCGAGAACGCGATCGTCCATGGGCTGGAGCCGAAGATCGAGGGTGGCGAAGTCACGCTCGCCGCCGAGCGCCGCGACGGCCTGCTCGATATCACCGTGCTCGACACCGGGCTGGGTCCGGGCCAGTCGCCCAGCAAGGGCGGCGGCGTGGGCGTGTCCACCACCCGCGAACGCCTGCGCGTGCTGTACGGCGAACGCGCATCGATCCTGCTCGCGCCAGGCCAGCCGCAAGGCACGCTGGTGCGCCTGACCCTACCTTTGGAGACCGCATGAACATCCGCGCCCTGATTGCAGAAGACGAACCGATCCTGGCCGCTACCCTGGCTCGGACCCTCACCACGCTATGGCCCGGCCTGGAGATCGTCGGCACCGCGCCCAACGGCGTGGCGGCCGTCGAGCAGGCTCTGGCCGCGCGGCCCGACGTCCTGTTCATGGACATCAAGATGCCGGGCCAGACCGGGATCGAGGCGGCCGAGGAGCTGGCCGAGCGCTGGGAAGGTCCCGCGCCGTTCCCGCACGTGGTGTTCGTCACCGCCTACGATGACTACGCGGTGCAGGCCTTCGAGCAGGCCGCGGCCGACTACGTGCTCAAGCCGGTCAACGAGACGCGACTGGCGCGCACGGTGGAGCGCCTGCAGGCGCTGCTGGGTAGCCGCCGCCAGGACGCCGACCCGCTCGAGCAGCTGGTCGGCCGCTTGCAGGCGCTGATGCCGGCACCAGTCGCGCCCGAACGGCTCGACTTCGTGCGCGCGGCCGTGGGCAACGTGGTGCGCATGATCCCTGTCATGGAGGTGGTGTTCTTCCAGGCCAGCGACAAGTACGTCAACGTGGCGACCGCCGAGAACGAAGCCCTGATCCGGGTGCCGCTCAAGGAGCTGCTGCCGCAACTGGACCCGGCGCGCTTCCGGCAGATCAACCGCAGCATGGTCGTAAACATGGCCTGCGTGACGAGCGCCGCGCGCGACGACATGGGCAAGGTAATGCTCAAGCTGAAGCACCGGCCCGAGCAGCCGCGCGTCAGCCCGGTCTACGCCCACCTGTTCCGGCAGATGTGAGCCGCAGCGCGGCCCCCAACACCAGGTGGACCGCGAACGAGCAGGCGGCAATGACTGAGGCGATCAGCACCGGCAGCACTGCGCCGAAGGTGAACGTCATGCCGAGCGCGAAGCCAAGTACGTATTCCGCGCGATAAGCATGCGCGACCAGGCCAGCCGCAAAGGCGCCGAAGAAAATCCAGGTAACCGCCGGGTGGCCGAGGGTGAAGGCGATCGCCAGCGCCGCGCCCCACAGCAGGGCGGCGCCGAAGCGCAGGCGCACCTGGGTGAAGAAGCGCCCGCGGCTGCCGCCCTGCGTCAGGCTGGCGGCGCGGCGCTGGATGCGGCCGACCAGGAGCCATACCAACAGCGGCACCACCAGCAGGCCCCACCAGTTGGAGATCGCGGGCAGGTCCGGATTGTTCAGCAGGTGGTGGGCCGGTACGCCGCCGTGCGTGTATTCCCAGCCCAGATGGCATAGTTCGGCGGCGAGGGCGGTGGCAGCGAGGATAAGGCGAGACTGCGGGGCAGGGCGGTCGAGCATGGCGCGTTTCCTTCGCAAAGGCAGGGATCGGGAGGCCGATGCGTCGATCCTAGCGCACTTGCTTGTTTTGCCACAACTCGCCGTGGGTAAAATGGCTCGGCGCCCTTAGTCGAGCATGCCCAGGATATCGGCCGTCGTCTCCACCTTGGCATATTCGGCCGCGAGGTTGGCGAGCGACATCGCGTGGACCTCGTCGGCGCTGCGCAGCGCGCCCGTGTAATCGCGGCGTGTAAAGGCGAAGCAGGCGTCGGCGGCGACCATCACCTGGAAACCGAGGTTGCCGGCGCTGCGCACGCTGCATTCGACCGAAATATTGGTGCTCACGCCCGCCACCACCAGCCGCTCGATGCCGCGCACCCGCAGCCAGCGCTCCAGGGTGGACTGGATGAAGGCGTCCGGGACGTTCTTCTCCACCACGTGTTCGCCCGGACGCGGCGCGAACACCGGCTGGAACTGGGCGCCCGGCTGGCCGGGAGCGAAGCCGGAGTCCGGCGAACGCGACATGTGGCGCACATGAACCACCGGCCCGCGCCGGCCACGCCAGGCGTCCAGCAGCAGGTCGATATTGGCTTCCGCCTGCGGGTTGTTGCGGGCGCCGGCGCTTGGGTCGGCCATGCACTGCTGCATGTCGATGATCAGGAGGGCAGGGTGGTCGCGTTGCATGGGATTGGGCCGAAAATGCTTGGGCTCCCATGGTAGCGCATCCGGTGGCCGCCGTTACGCTTTGGTACACTAGCGTTTTTGTTCGACTGCATACCATGATGGCGCAACCGCTGGAGCTTCGCGCATGCGCTCTGCAATCCCTGCTCGCCCTTGATCCAGCCGCCAAGACGGCGGGTGTGGCGGCGCTGGTCGCGGCCCACGCGCGCGGCGAGACCACCCTCGATCGTGACGCGCCGCCCGGCGCTCCGGACGGCATCCCCGGACGGCCTGCACGCCCGGAACTGGTGCCGCCGCGACTGGTGGGACGGCGTTCGATGGCCACCGTCGAGGGCCGGGCCAGGCTGATCCATGCGCTGGCGCATATCGAATTCAATGCCGTCAACCTGGCGCTGGACGCCCTGTGGCGCTTTCCCGGCATGCCGCCGGAGTACTACAGCGACTGGCTGCGGGTGGCGGGCGAGGAGGCGCTGCACTTCGAGATGCTGTGTGAGCACCTGAACACGCTCGGCTACGCCTACGGCGACTTCCCGGGCCACGACAGCCTGTGGGAGATGGTCGAGAAGACCCGCGGCGACGTGCTGGCGCGCATGGCCCTTGTTCCTCGCACGCTGGAGGCGCGCGGGCTGGATGCGATCCCGCCGCTGCGCGCCAAGCTGGCCCAGGCCGGTGACCTGGAGGCGGCAGCCATCCTCGACGTGCTGCTGCGCGACGAAGTGGGCCACGTCGAGATCGGCAACCGCTGGTACCTGTACCTGTGCGGCCTGCGCGGCCTGGAGCCGATCGCGACCTACGGCGAGCTGACGGTGCGCTATAAAGCGCCGGTGCTCAAGGGGCCCTTCAATATCGAAGCTCGGCGCCAGGCCGGCTTCAGCGAAGCGGAGCTGGCGCGCTTCGCCTAGACCCATGGATACCACGCCGCTGCAGGGCTTTCTCCTGACGCGCCACTGGCGCGACACGGACGCCGGGGTCGAGGTCGACTTCTGGATCGCGACCGAACAGGGTGCGCGCCGGGTACGCCTGCCCCTCCAGACCCCGGTCGCCTTCCTGCCGCTGGAGCAGCGCAAGGCGGCCGAACTGGTGCTCGGCACGGAGCGCGGCTGCGAGCTGCGCGAACTGAGCTTGTGCGACTTCCATCACCGGCCCGTGCTGGGTCTGTACTGCCGCCAGTACCGCCAGCTGCTGCGGGTGGAGAAGCGCCTGCGCGAATTCGGCGTCGACGTCTACGAGGCCGACGTGCGTCCGCCCGAGCGCTACCTGATGGAGCGCTTCATCACCGCGCCGGTGCTGGTGCATGGCACACCGGATGGGCAGGATCCCGGCCTGATCGTCGATGCGCAGCTCAAACCGGACGGCGACTACCGCCCGCAGCTGCGCCTGGTCTCGCTCGACATCGAGACCAACCAGCACGGCGAGCTGTATTGCATCGGTTTGCAGGGCTGCGGCCAGCGCCAGGTCTACATGCTGGGCGAACCGAACGGAACTGGCAGGGCGCGCGGTATGGTGCCCGATTTTGAGCTGGAATACTGCGAGAGCCGCGCGGCGCTGCTCGACGCTTTTGAAGACTGGATGCGCCGCCACGATCCGGATGCGATCATCGGCTGGAACGTGATCCAGTTCGACATGCGCATGCTGGTGCAGGCCGCCGAACGCGCCGGCCGTCCCTTGAAGCTGGGACGCGACGGCAGCGCCATCGAGACCCGCGAACACGGGCGCTCCGAGCATTTCTTTGTGTCGATCGCCGGGCGCCTCGTCATCGATGGCATCGAGGCGCTGCGCTCGGCCACCTACAGCTTTCCCTCGTTCAGCCTCGAATCGGTGTCGCAAACCCTGCTGGGCGAAGGCAAGGCGATCGACAATCCCTACAGCCGGATGGACGAGATCAACCGCATGTTCGCGGAAGACAAGCCGGCCCTGGCCTTCTATAACCTGAAGGACTGCGAACTCGTCACCCGCATCTTCGAAAAGACGGAGCTGTGCCGCTTCCTGCTGGAGCGCGCCAGCGTTACCGGACTGGCGGTGGACCGCAGCGGCGGTTCGGTGGCGGCGTTCGAGCACCGCTACATGCCGCTGATGCACCGCCAGGGCTTCGTCGCGCCGAACATCGGCGACGTCGCCGCCGGCGACAGCCCGGGCGGCTTCGTGATGGATTCGCGTTCGGGCCTGTACGACTCAGTGGTGGTGCTCGACTATAAAAGCCTGTACCCCTCCATCATTCGCACCTTCCTGATCGACCCGGTCGGGCTGGTGGCCGGCCTGGCCGAACCGGAGGATGCGACGGTGCCCGGCTTTCGCGGCGCGCGCTTCTCGCGCACGCGCCACTGCCTGCCCGGCATCGTGCGCCAGGTGTGGGAGGGGCGCGAAGCGGCCAAGCGCGAACGCAATGCGCCGCTGTCGCAGTCGCTGAAGATCATCATGAACGCTTTCTACGGCGTGCTTGGTACCACCGCCTGCCGCTTCTTCGACCCGCGCCTGGCTTCCTCGATCACGATGCGCGGCCACGACATCATGCACCGCACCCGCGCCCTGATCGAGGAGCAGGGCTACAGCGTGATCTATGGCGATACCGACTCCACCTTCGTGTGGCTGGGCGGGCCGCACGGCCAAGAAGAGGCCGAGCGCATCGGCCATGCCCTGGTCGGACAGGTCAACGCCTGGTGGCGCGAACACCTGGAGGCCGAGTACGGGCTGGCATCCAGCCTGGAACTGGAATTCGACACCCATTACGCGCGCTTCCTGATGCCCACCGTGCGCGGCTCGGACGAAGGCAGCAAGAAGCGCTATGCCGGCCTGGTGACGCACGCTGACGGCAGCGAGGAGGTGGTGTATAAGGGACTGGAGACGGTGCGCACCGACTGGTCGCCGCTGGCCCAGCAGTTCCAGCAGGAGCTGTACCTGCGCGTCTTCAAGCGCGAGCCCTACGAAGCCTGGGTGGCCGACTACGTGGCGCGCACCCTGCGCGGGGAGCTGGACGAGCTGCTGGTCTACCGCAAGCGCCTGCGCCGCCCGCTCGACGAGTACGAGCGCAACGTCCCGCCGCACGTGCGCGCGGCGCGCATGGCCGACGACTTCCACACGGGCCAGGGTCGTCCTGCGCAGTACCGCAGGGGTGGCTGGATCCGCTACGTGATGACGACCGCCGGACCGGAACCGCTCGAACTTCGCCGCGCGCCGATCGACTACGAGCATTACCTCACCAAGCAGCTCGAGCCGATCGCCGACGCCATCCTGCCCTTCCTGGGCGACAGCTTCGCGCGCCTTACCAGTCCTCAGGGTGCGCTGTTCTGAATGAAAAATGCCGCCCAGATGGACTAATGCCAGAGTTATCGCTCATCCGTAGGGTGGGCGGGTCTCCCGCCCACGCGGTCAATCCACAGCACTGCGTCCCGTGCAGCTGTTCGTATCATAACTATGACCGCGTGGGCGGGGAACCCGCCCACCCTACAATTTCCGAATGAAAAACGCCGCCCGGGTGGGCGGCGTTTCGTGGTCAGTCTTCTTCCTGGAAGGCTTCCTCGCGTTTCTTACGTAGCGCCGGTAGCATCACCACGATCAGGCACAGGGCAGCCATGCCCAGCAGGGTGGCGCTGATCGGACGCGTCACGAACACGGTCGGGTCGCTGTGCGACAGCAGCAGCGCGCGGCGCAGGTGTTCTTCCATCATCGGCCCGATGATGTAACCGAGCAGCATCGGCGCTGGTTCCGCGCCCAGCTTGGCGCAGATGTAGCCGAACAGCCCGAACAGCGCCATGAGGTAGACGTCGAACTGGTTGTTGTTCAGGCTGAACACCCCGATCGCGCAGAACATCAGGATCGCCGGGAACAGGCGGTGGTAGGGCACCATGATCATCTTGATCCACAGGCCGATCATCGGCAGGTTCAGGACGACCAGGAACAGGTTGCCGAACCACATCGACACGATCAGGCCCCAGAACAGGGCCGGCTGCTCGGTCATCACCGCAGGCCCCGGCTGGATGCCCTGGATGATCATGGCGCCGATCATCAGGGCCATCACCGGGTTCGACGGGATGCCGAGGGTGAGCATCGGGATGAACGAAGTCTGGGCGCCGGCATTGTTGGCCGCCTCCGGGGCCGCCACGCCTTCGATCGCGCCCTTGCCGAATTCCTTTGCATTCGGCGAGATTTTCTTCTCGATCGAATAGGACGCGAAGGACGCCAGCATGGCGCCGCCGCCCGGCAGGATGCCGAGGGCTGAGCCAAGTCCGGTACCGCGCAGCACCGGCGCCACGATGCGCTTCAGGTCACTCTTCGACGGCATCAGGCCGGTGACCTTCTTCATCATCAAGGTGCGGTCTTCGTCATGCTCCAGGTTGCGGATGATCTCGCCGATGCCGAACATGCCCATCGCGACGATCACGAAATTGATGCCGTCCGCCAGTTCCGGCAGGTCGAAGGTGTAGCGCTGGGCGCCCGAGTTGACGTCGGTGCCGATCAGCCCGAGCAGCAGGCCGAGCAGCACCATGCCGATCGCGTTAAGCAGCGAACCGCTGGCCAGCACCACCGCGGCCACCAGGCCGAGCACCATCAGCGAGAAGTACTCTGCCGAGCCGAACTTGAGGGCCAGTTCGGCCAGCGGCGGCGCGAACAGGGCCAGCAGGACGGTGGCAACGGTCCCCGCGAAGAAGGAGGCCAGCGCAGCGGTGGCGAGCGCCTTGCCGGCATTGCCGTTGCGCGCCATCTGGTGGCCGTCGAGGGCGGTGACGACCGAGGACGATTCGCCCGGCAGGTTGACCAGGATGGCCGTGGTCGAGCCACCGTACTGGGCGCCGTAGTAGATGCCGGACAGCATGATCAGGGCCGAGATCGGCGGCAGGCCGAAGGTGGCCGGCAACAGCATCGCGATGGTCGCGATCGGGCCCAGGCCGGGCAGGACGCCGACGGCGGTGCCGACGAAGACGCCGACCAGGCAGTAGAACAGGTTGGTCAGGGTGAAGGCCGTTTCCAGGCCCAGTCCGAGGTTGGCGATGATTTCCATGTTGTCAGCCTCCGTTCAGCCAGGGGCCGATGATCGGCATCGGCAAGCCGAGCAGCTTGACGAACAGGACCACGGCGAACAGGGTCAGCCCGACCGCCAGCAGCAGCGTGCTGCCGAGCTGGAACTTTTTACTGGCATACGCGCTCAGCATGACCAGGACGAAGGCGGCGACGGCCAGGCCGGCGCCGCGCATCAGGACGCCGAACAGCAGCACCGCGCCCAGGATGATGGCGATGTCCTTGAGATGGAAGGTGCCGATTGCGTCGTGTGCCTCGGAATGGCGGCCGATGAAGGCGCGCACGATGTCGATCAGGCCGACGAAGGCCAGCAGCCAGCCGAGGGCGGTCGGAAAATAACCGGGGCCCATGCGGCCGGCGGTGCCCATGCCGAGCTCGCGGCCGAAATACACGGCGGCGAGCCCGAAGGTGACGAAGATGATGCCGATCCAGAAATTCTTCGGATGGCGGATGGTGGAAGCCACAGCGAAACCCCTTGTTGCTTGTTGTTGTCAGGTGGTGCAAGGCCGCACGGCAATCGCCGCGCGGCCTCCCGCGGAGCTGGCGAGCGCTCAGTCGGCGTACTGGCCGGCCTTGGTGATGATCGGGCCCCAGCGGTCGACTTCCGCCTTCACGTGGGCGCGCAGGGCTTCCGGACGGGCGCGGTTCTCGGCTACCGGCTCGGTGCCGAGGTCGGCGAAGCGCTGCTTCACGGTCGGGTCCTTGAGCGCCACGCGCAGGGCGTTCGACAGGGCGTCGACCACCGGCTTCGGCGTGCCTTTCGGTGCGTACACGCCGTGCCACACCGACACCTCGAAGCCCGGCAGGCCGGCTTCGTTCATGGTCGGCACGTTCGGCATCGAGGCCAGGCGCTGCTTGGTGGTGACGCCGTAGACCTTGACCTTGCCGCTCTTGATCTGGCTGGTGGTATTGGTGGTCTGGTCGCACATGATGTCGACCTGGCCGCCCAGCATGTCGTTCATGGCCGGGCCGGTACCCTTGTACGGCACCGTGGTCAGGTCGACTCCGATGGCGGTCTGGAACAGCATGCCGCACAGGTGCGAAGCCGAACCGAGGCCCGCGTTGGCATAGGTGACCTTGGTCTTGTTGGCCTTCACGTAGGCCAGCAGCTCCTTGAAGTCCTTGGCCGGGAAGTCCTTCTTGGCGATCAGGGTCATCGGCACGTCGGTGACCAGGCCGATCGGCTCGAAGTCGGTGAGCGCGTTGTAGCTCAGCTTGCGGTACAGGGCCGGGGCGGTCGAGTGGCCGATGTGGTGCAGCAGCAGGGTATAGCCGTCCGGGGAGGCTTTGGCCACGCGCGCGGCGCCGATGGTGCCGCCGGCGCCGCCGACGTTTTCGATGATGATCTGCTGTTTCAGGGTATTGCCCATCGACTGGGCGACCAGTCGCGCCACGGTGTCGGTCGGTCCGCCGGCAGCGAAGGGCACGATCATCGTGATGGTCTTGGTGGGGTAGTTCTGGGCCGAAGCGCCGAAAGCAGCGCCCACCAGGGCGATGGCGGCGACGGAGCGCAGGAATGTGGTTTTCATCGGTGTCTTCCTCTAACCTCGGTTTGTCTCGGTTTATTGTGTTGGCGACGCAGGGACAAGCACGAGACGGGCCGCGACGAATCGGGCCAGTCGCCATGGAGCGCGTCCATACGTACGGCTTGTTGTACCAGCAAATAGATAGATTTGCAACTACGTGGAAACCCGTATGGCATGCCGGAAAAGATTCTGAACAATTTGAAAACTGCCGTCCTGACGCGCATCCAGCGCCATGCGCCCGGCATGTTCTGGCAAATCAGCTGCACTCTGTGTTGACAAAAACATACACGCTCGACACACTCGTCTGTACTGTCGAGCATCGCCGGGTTTGCCCGGGACACCGTCCCGGGCCCGGCAGCTCCTGGAGAGACAATGCGTGCCCTGAACCGCCTGCTGGCGCCCCTGGCCCTGTTCCTGTGCGCGCACGGCGCGCTCGCGCAAGGCCCGGCCCCGACCGTCGTCGAGAGTTTCAGTCCCGAGGGCCAGGTCAAGGGGGTACGCCAGGTGGTGGCGCGCTTCTCGCAGCCGATGGCGGCCTTCGGCGACCCGCGGGGCGACAGCCCGTTCACGGTCGACTGTCCCGGCCTGGCGATCGGGGGTGCCGGGCGCTGGGTCGACGGCAGCATCTGGAGCTACGATTTCGAGCGCGACCTGCCGGGCGCCAGCGTCTGCCGCTTCACGCTGCGCGAGGGCCTGCGCGACCTGGCCGGCCAGCCGGTGGGCGGGCAGCGTGCCTTCGCCTTCACCACCGGTGGCCCGGCCGTGATCCGCATGCAGCCTTTCGAAGGCAGCCAGCTCGACGAGAATCAGGTCTTTTTGCTGGCGCTCGACGCGCCGGCCACGCCGCAATCGATCGAGCGCCATGCCTGGTGCCGCGCGGGCGGTGTCAACGAGAAGATCGGCGTGCGCCTGCTGGAGGGCGAAGAACGCGAGCGCCTGCTGGCGCTGCGGCGTGACTTCATCGACCGTCATCTGATCGTGTGGTTCAAGGCGCGCGGCCAGGTTTGGGTAGCCAAGGCGCCGCTGCGCGCGAAGATCGATGCGGAGCTGCCGGTGGCGGCGCTGCAGTGCCGCCGCACGCTGCCTGCGGACACCGACGTCACCCTGGTCTGGGGCAAGGGCGTGGCGGCGCCGAACGGCGTCGCCACCATCGAGGACCAGGAGCTGGCCTTCCGCACCCGGCCCGACTTCCGTTTCAGCCTGCACTGCGAGCGCACCAATGCGCGCGCCGGCTGCGTGCCCTTCCTGCCGGTGCGGGTCGAGTTCAGTGCCCCGGTAGCGAGCGAGGAGCTGCGCAAGCTGGTGCTGGAGGAAAGCGGCGGCAGGCGCCACGCCCCGGTGCTGGACGAGGAAGCGAAGGGCGGTTTTGCCACGTCGGTGCGCTTCACCGGGCCATTTCGCGAGCTGGCGACGCTGGAACTACGCGTTCCCGAGTCCCTGCGCGACGACGTCGGGCGCCCCCTGGCCGTGCGGAGCAAATCGCTCAGCCTGAGGGTGGACCGCCAGCCGCCGCTGGTCAAGTTCGCAGCACCCTTCGGCATCCTGGAAGCGCGCGGCGACCGCCTGTTGCCGGTCACGGTGCGCAACGTCGAACCCGCGCTGGCCACGGCCGTGCGCAACGGCGCCAGCCTGCGGGTCGAGCGCGAGCAGGACGTGCTGGCCTGGCTGACCAGGCTGAACACCTATGGACGCGATCCCTGGCGCCAGCCGGAGGGCAACCTCAAGGTGTCGCTGCTGGGCCGGAACGTCGCCAAGGACGACGCCGGCCGGATCGAGCGATTCGCCCTGCCCAAGCCGGGCGGCAGGCGCGCCTTCGAAGTCATCGGCATTCCCCTGAAGAAGCCGGGCTTTTATGTGGTCGAGGTGGCGAGTCCCTTGCTCGGCAAGGCGCTGAATGACAAGGAGCAGACCGCCTACGTGCGCACGGCAGCGCTGGTCACCAATATGGCGGCCCACCTCAAGCGCGGCGCCGAGTCGTCGCTGGTGTGGGTGACCTCGCTGGACACGGGCCGGCCGGTGGCGGGCACCCGGGTGGCGCTGCGCGACTGCGACGGCCGCCAGCTGTGGTCGGGCGTCACCGGCACCGACGGCGTGGCACGGATCCGCGAAGCGCTGCCGCGCGCCAAGTGCGGTGACAATCTGTTTGTCAGTGCGCGCAAGGGCGAAGACTTCACCTTCACCCTGTCGACCTGGCAGCAGGGCATCGAGCCCTGGCGCTTCAACCTGCAGCAGGGAAGCCTCGACGAGGACACCCGCATTGTCGCCACCGTGTTCGACCGCACCCTGCTGCGCGCCGGCGAAACGGTGCACATGAAGCACTTCCTGCGGCGCCGCGTCGGCAGCGGGATGGCGCTGGTCCACACGAAGGACAAGGCGCCGCGGCCGGACTATGCCTGGCTGGGCGAGGACACCGTCGAAGACGCGGCGGTGCCAGGCAAGGCCTGGCTCGTCCACCAGGGCAGCGGCGACAAGATCGCGCTGCCACTCAGCTGGGACGCTGCAGGCCAGGCCCACGGGGAATGGAAGATACCTGAAGAATCGAAGCTCGGGGGCTACCAGGTGGTATTCGGCAACCAGGTGGCGGGCGAGTTCCGGGTCGAGCAGTTCCGTGTGCCGACCATGAAGGCGGTGCTGAAAGGTCCCGCAAGACCCGTCGTCGCGGCGCGCTCACTGGCGATCGACGCCCAGCTCAATTACCTGAATGGCGGCCCGGCCGGCAAGACCCAAACGACCCTGCGCACCGTAGTCGAGGATTCATACACTCACTTCGACGCCTTCGAAGGCTTTAGCTTTGGTGGCGGCGATGTCAAGGAAGGCATCGAGAAGACGGGCGAGGGCGGCGGCGAATACGCCGATGATGAAGGGGAGGGCGAGGACGGGATGCCGCTTGAAGGCGAGCGTACCGGCGTGGCGCCGCGCACGCAGCGCGTGGTCCTGGACCGCAACGGAGCGGCGCGCATCGAGGTAGCCGAGCTGCCGGCGCTGGACCGGCCGCGCACCCTGCTGGCGGAACTGAGCTGGCAGGACCCGAACGGCGAGACCCTCACCGCCTCGACCCGGGTGCCGCTGTGGCCCTCGGCGCTGGCGGTCGGCATCCGCAACGGCGACTGGATGAACCGCGACCGCTTGAAGTTCCAGGTGGCTGTGGTGAACGTCGACGGCAGGCCGGCGCCAGGCACGGAGGCGACGGTCGACTTCTTCCGGCGCGAATACAGCTCGCACCGGCGGCGCCTGGTCGGCGGCTTCTATGCCTACGAATCGACCAGCGAGATCAAGCGCATCGATGGCGCCTGCTCGGGCCGCACCGACGTCCGTGGCCTGCTGCTGTGCGATGTACCGGCCCCGGGCGAGGGCAACATCATCCTGCGCGCCCGTGTCCAGGATGCGGAAGGGCGCGCCGCCGTGAGCCAGCAGGAGGTCTACGTGGTGGGCAGGAAGGAGAGCTGGTTCGACGTCTCCGACAACGACCGCATCGACCTGCTTCCCTCGCGCCCGCGTTTCGAACCGGGCGAACAGGCCAGCTTCCAGGTGCGCTCGCCCTTCCGCGATGCCACGGTGCTGGTGACGGTGGAGCGCGAAGGCATCCTCGACACCTATGTGCGGCGCGTATCGAGCAAGGACCCGACCATCTCGATCCCGGTCAAGGCCAATTATGCGCCCAATGTGTTCGTGTCGGCGCTGGTGGTGCGCGGGCGCGTGGCCGGGGTCAAGCCGACCGCGCTGGTCGACCTGGGCAAACCCGCCTACAAGCTTGGCATCGCACCGGTCAAGGTAGGCTGGGCCGCGCATGAGCTGGACGTGCAGGTGCTGCCCGAGCGCCAGGTGTACAAGGTGCGCGAACGCGCCAGTGTCCGGGTCAAGGTCATGCGACCTGATGGCAAGCCGCTGCCCGCTGGGGCCGAGTTGGCGCTGGCGGCGGTGGACACGGGCCTGCTGGAACTCAAGCCCAACGACAGCTGGAAGCTGCTGGACGCCATGATGCGTCCGCGCAGCCAGCAGGTCGAGACCTCGACCGCCCAGATGCAGGTGGTGGGCAAGCGCCATTTCGGCCGCAAGTCGGTGGCGCATGGCGGCGGCGGCGGCCGTGGCGCCAGCCGCGAGCTGTTCGACACCCTCTTGCTCTGGAAGGGCAAGGTCGTGCTGGATGCGAACGGCGAGGCAGAGGTGACGGTGCCGCTGAACGATTCCTTGACCGGTTTCCGTATCGTGGCGGTGGCCAGTGCGGGGACCAGCCTGTTCGGCACCGGTTCTGCCGACATCCGCAGCACCCAGGACCTGATGCTCCTGTCCGGCCTGCCCACGCTGGTGCGCGAGGGCGACCGCCTGCGCGCCGGTTTCACGGTGCGGAATGCCTCGAACGCAGGCTTTGAGGTCCGCCTGGGCGCCAGTATGGCGGCGGACGAGCGCGGACCGCAGGCACTGCCGGCGCAGGTCGTGAAGCTGGAGCCGGGCGAGGCACGCGAGGTGTTCTGGGACGTGACGGTGCCGCAGGCGCGCAGCCTGCGCTGGCAGGTCGAGGCGAACAGCGCTTCCGCACGCGACAGCATCCGCGTGACGCAGAAGGTGGGCGAAGCGGTGCCGGTGCGGACCTACCAGGCGACCCTGCTGCAGGTCGACGGTCCCAAGTCGATCACCGTGCAGCGCCCGGCCGATGCAATTCCCGGCAAGGGCGGCGTGCGTACCAGCTTCAGCCCGCAGCTGGCCGGCAGCATGGCCGGCGTGCGCGACTACATGGCGCGCTATCCGTATTCCTGCTTCGAGCAGCGCACCTCAAAGGCGGTGGCGCTCGGCGACGAGAAGATGTGGCGCGATGTGGTGGCGACGCTGCCGGCCCATCTCGACGGCGACGGCCTCCTGAAATACTTCGCAACCATGGGCCTGGGCGACGACGCCCTGACTGCCTATGTACTGTCGGTGACGGCGGAAGCAGGCTACGACATCGCGCCGGAACAGCGCGAGCGCATGGAAGCGGCCCTGGTCGCCTTCGTCGAAGGCCGCATCGTACGCGGGAGCAGCCTGCGCACCGGCGAACTGGCGGTGCGCAAGATCGCGGCACTGGAAGCCCTGTCGCGCAGCCAGCCGGTGCGCGACAACTGGCTGCAATCCTTCCAGATCCAGCCGAACCTGTGGCCGACGTCCGCCGTGGTCGACTGGTACCTGATCCTGCAGCGCTCGGAGGGGCTCGCCCGCCGCGACGAGCTGCTGGCCCAGGCCCAGCACATCCTCCGCTCGCGCCTGAACCTGCAGGGCACCACCATGGGCTTTTCCACCGAGCGCAGCGACGACTGGTGGTGGCTGATGGCCTCGCCGGACGCGAACGCCAACCGGCTGCTGCTGGCCATGCTCGACAATCCAGCCTGGCAGGCCGACATGGGGCGCATCGCGCGCGGCAGCCTCGGGCGCCAGCAGCGCGGCCACTGGGAGACCACGCTGGCCAATGCCTGGGGCGTGCTGGCGATGCGCAAGTTCTCGGACAAGTTCGAAGCGGTTCCGGTTACGGGAAAGAGCAGCGTTCAGCTGGCCGGCAACCACTGGAGCGGCAGCGTGCCCGGCAGCGTGCTGCAGGCCTGGCCGCAGGCCGCCGCGCCGGTCTCGATCCGCCACGAGGGTAGCGGGAAGCCCTGGGCCACGGTCCAGAGCCTGGCCGCGATCCCGCTCAAGGCCCCGCTCTCGAGCGGCTACAGGATCGCGCGCAGCATCACCTCGGTCGAGCAGCAGACGGCCGGCGTGTGGACCCGCGGTGACGTCTACCGGGTCCGCCTGGACCTGGAAGCGCAGGCCGACATGAGCTGGGTGGTGGTGGATGACCCGATTCCCGCCAGCGCCAGCATCCTCGGCAGCGGCCTGGGCGGCGACTCGCAGATCGCTACCGGAGGCGAAGTCCAGCGCGGCTGGGTGCAGCCGGACTTCCAGGAACGCAGCGCCGGCGCCTTCCGCGCCTATTATGCCTGGGTCCCGAAGGGCAAGTGGAGCATCGAGTACACGGTCCGCCTGAACAACGACGGCCGCTTCGCGCTGCCGCCGACCCGGGTGGAAGCCATGTACAACCCGGAGATGTTCGGTGAGGCGCCGAATCCGCCCGTGGTGGTGGGACGCTGATGCGCCTCGTTCCTGCGCTGCTGTTGCTGTTGCCGGCGCTCGCCGTGGCGGCAATGCCCACACCCGCCGAGGTGCGGGCGGCCTGGCAGCCGTCCGAGGCGCGCCTGCTCGACCGCAATGGCGTGGCCATCGATTCCGTGCGCGTCGACCTGAAGGCCCGGCGCGGCAACTGGGTGAGCCTGGCCGATATCTCGCCCGCACTCGGGGTGGCCGTGCTGCAGGCGGAAGACCAGCGCTTCATGCAGCACGGCGGCATCGACCTGCGCGCGGCTGGGCAGGCGGCCTGGGACAACCTGTTCCGCCAGCGCCCGCGCGGCGCGTCGACCATCACCATGCAGCTGGCCGGCCTGCTCGATGCGGAACTGCGGGCGGCGAAGGATGGCCGCAGCTGGACGCAGAAGTTCGACCAGGTGCTGGCGGCGCGGGAGATCGAGGCCGGCTGGAGCAAGCAGCAGATCCTGGAAGCCTACCTGAACCTGGTGACTTTCCGTGGCGAGCTGCAGGGCGTCGGCGCCGCTTCGCGTGCGCTGTTCAACAAGGCGCCCTCGGGCCTGGACGGCACCGAATCGGCAATCCTGGCCGCGCTGCTGCGCGCACCTTCCGCCGCGCCGAAAGCAGTGGCGCGGCGCGCCTGCCAGCTGGCGAAGGAGCTGAAACTGCCCGGTGACTGCGCCGCCGTCGAATGGCGCGCCGCCGTGGCCCTGGCGCGTCCCGCCCCAGCAGCCCAGGCAAACACACCGCCTGCGCTCCGCCGGCTGCTCGGGAACGCCGGTAGCGGCGTACGCACCACCCTCGACGCGCGGGTGCAGGCCGCCGCGCTCGACGCGCTGCGCCGCCATGTGCGCGAACTGGCCGAGCGCAACGTCGGCGACGGCGCCGTGGTCGTCATCGACAATGCCAGCGGCGAGCTGCTGGCCTATGTGGCCAATACCGGCAAGGGCGAGGTCGACGGCGTCGCCGCGCCGCGACAGGCCGGTTCCACCCTCAAGCCTTTCCTGTACCAGCTGGCGCTCGAGCGGCGCCTGCTCACGGCCGCTTCGCTGCTGGACGACAGCCCGGTCGACATCGCGCTAGGGGGCGCTTCTTACGTGCCGCAGAACTACGACCGCGCATTTCGGGGCTATGCCAGTGTGCGCACCAGCCTGGCCAGTTCGCTCAACGTGCCTGCCGTGCGCACGCTGCTGCTGGCCGGCGGCGAGCGCTTCCACGAGCGCCTGCGCGCGCTGGGCATCAGCACCCTCAGCGAGGACGCCGACTTCTACGGCCCCTCGCTGGCGCTGGGCTCAAGCGACGTGACGCTGCTGGAACTGAGCAATGCCTACCGGACCCTGGCGAATGGCGGGCGCCAGGGGACGCCGACGCTGCGGCCGCGCGCGAAAGAGCCGCTGATACGACTGCTCGATCCCGCCGCCACCTTCGTCATTGGCGACATCCTGGCGGACCGCGGCGCCCGCAGCCCGACATTCGGGCTACGCAGCGACCTTGCCACTGCCTACTGGAGCGCGGTGAAGACCGGCACCAGCAAGGACATGCGCGACAACTGGTGCATCGGCTATACGGACCGCTACACGGTTGGCGTCTGGGTGGGCAACTTCAATGGCCAGCCGATGTGGGACGTGTCGGGCGTGTCCGGAGCGGCGCCAGTGTGGCGAGATGTGATGGACTTCTTGCACCGCGATCAGCCCGGACGGCAGGCTGCGGCGCCGGCGGGCGTGGTGCGCAAAGCCGTCAGCTACCAGCCCGCACACGAGCCGGCGCGTGAGGAATGGTTCCTGCGCGGGACCGAGACGGCGCTTGTGGAAGCCGTGCCGGCCGCGCGCCGTTCACCGCGCATCGTGTATCCGGTGGATGGCAGCATCATGGCGGTGGACCCGGACATCCCGGACGGCGTGGAACGCGTGCTGTTCCAGGCCCAGGGGGCGGGCGAGCACCGCTGGCGACTCGACGGGAAGGACGTCGGCCTGGCGTCCAATCCTTTGGCCTGGCATCCTGCCGTCGGCGCGCACCGCCTGGAACTGGTGGATGGTTCAGGCAAGGCCGTATCGACCAGCCGCTTCGAGGTGCGGGGTAACTAGCAAACGTGCAAACGAGAAGGCTCAGCAATGACACCTACATTCATTCGATCGTTTCTGGTCTCGTGCCTGCTGCTGACTGGGTGCGCTACGGGTGATTCGGGGCAGGCGCTGGATAAGTACGTGATCCAGGGTATGCGGGAAACCGGTGCGCAGGGACTGGCGATCGCGGTCATCCGCGACGGTGTCGTGACGCGGGTGGATGCCTGGGGAAAGCGCAACGCCCGCGGCGAGCCCCTCACGCCTGATACAGTGATGTATGGCGCGTCGCTCACCAAAGCCGTGTTTGCCTATACGGTGATGCAGCTCGTCGAGGAAGGCAAGCTTGACCTGGATACGTCGATCGCGGCCTATCTTCCGAAACCGCTTCCCGAGTATGCGGGCGAAGCAGGCAGGTACGCCGCCTGGCAGCATCTCGCCGGCGATGAGCGCTGGCGAAAACTCACGCCACGCATCCTGCTCACCCACAGCGCCGGCTTTTCGAATTTCGGGTTTCTCGAACCTGACGGAAAATTGAAGTTCCATTTCGATCCCGGCTCCCGGTACGCTTATTCCGGCGATGGGTTGATCCTGCTGCAGTTCGTCATTGAACGTGGGCTGGGTCTCGACTTGGGCACGGAGATGCAGCGGCGTGTGTTCGATCGCTTCGGCATGAAGCGAACCAGCATGACCTGGCGTCCGGATTTCGCCACGAATCTTGCCGATGGGTGGAAAGAGGATGGCAGCGTCGAAGCACACGACGAGCGCAGCAAGACACGCGCTGCCGGTTCGATGGACACGACGATCAGGGATTTCGCCGAGTTTGCCGCTGCTTACGTCCGCGGCGACGGCCTGCAGCCAGGATCCCGGGCTGAGCTGACGCGGCCCCAGTTGCCCATCCTGACTGCCTCACAGTTTCCTTCATTGCAAGCCATTGCCCCGCCGGAGCGACGGCACCGCGACCTTGCCGTGGGGCTTGGCGTCATCACCTTCGACGGGCCGCAGGGTCGTGGATTCCAAAAAGGCGGACACAACGATTCCACCGGCAATACCTGGGTGTGCCTGGAACGTCAACAAAGCTGCGTAGTGATCCTGTCGAACGATGTGCGCGCCGAACCGTTGTTCCCGGGGATCGTTCGCATGGTCCTGGGCGAGACGGGCATGCCCTGGAGCTGGGAATATGGACCGCACAGTTGGGCAGTGCCGTGACCGGTATTTTGCCTTGAAGCGGTCAGTCATAGCTAACTCGCGGTACTCAATGGCAGGGACATTATGAACAAATTGTTGCTCTGGTTCGCACTGGTTGCATTGGTCGTTGGACTAGCGCTATCAGCAATCTTCAACTTTTCTGTATGCATGTGGGGCTGTCCCCAAACGATTGAGGCGTATTCGCTACAAGCCTCGTTCTTCATCTCTGTCGGCTTGATTGTGTGGGTGGTCTACAAGTTACTCAGGAAGCACGCTTAGGGTTTGCTGACGGCTGCCATCCATTACCTGATCCGCTCCGGGTCCGCTCCGATCTTTCGTGACAGTCTGTGATTGTTCGTTCCTGGCGACCTGCTATGCTGAGCTCAGTGCCGGAACTGTCCAGAAGTGGATAATTCGGCTGAGTTGAAGCGCAGCTTGCGCTTGCCGCTACTTTCGAAGCTTGGGGAATGTTGTGACAATAATAGGATTTACGTTCGGATTGATCGGGTTCGCTTTCGCTTTGATTTCCTACTCTCGTATCGACAAACTGGAAGAGCGTTTAAAAGAAAAAGGTCTCTTGGAGCAGGACTTCACATCTGACGAAGAGTTTTAGTCACAAGATTTGCGGGCAGGGATGCAATGGGTCGCTGCAAGTTTTGAATGTTTCCGGGGTACGACGAACATAGGCACCGGCCTTCGCCGGTGCGACGGTCTCGCGGCCAACACTCTCCTAACTGACCTGCGGCGGGTCCTGCACCGGAATCTCCAGATCCCCCAGCAGGATCTTGTCCGGCGTGATCGGCGTGCTGCGCAGGCGTCGTCCGGTGGCGTGGAAGATCGCATTGCTAATCGCCGCCGACACCGACACCAGGCCGATCTCGCCCACACCCTTGGCGCCGAGCTGTTCGCTGACGATGCGGTCGTCCTCGTCGGCGAAGATCACCTCGATGTTGTGGACGTCCGCATTCACCGCCACGTGGTACTCGGCGTAGTTGTGGTTCATGAAGCGCCCGAAGCGGTGGTCCGTGAAGCTCTCCTCATGCAGCGCCTGGCTGATACCCCAGACCACGCCGCCAATCACCTGGCTGGCCGCGGTCTTGGCGCTGATGATGCGGCCGGCCGCCACCGCATTGACCACGCGCGTGACGCGTACGATGCCCAGCTTCTCGTTGACCCGCACTTCGCAGAATATTGCCGAGTGCACGGCGCGCGTGTACTTGCGCTGCTTGAGCATCGAGGGCTTCATGAAGAATTTTTCCTCGACCCGGTCGACGCCCGCGGAAGCCAGGACTTCGCGCAGCTGCATCGCGGTTTCCGGCCGGTTGCGCAGGCGCACGGTACCGTCGGCGAACTCCAGGTCTTGTGGCCGCGCCTTGGCCAGCTGCGAGCCGGGCATCTTCTTGGCCAGTTTGATCAGGCTCTTCTTGAGCTTGTCGCAGGCGCTGTGCACGCCGCTGCCCACCGTCGAGACGTGCGAAGAACCACCTTCGACCGGTGCGAAAGGCAGGGTCGAGTCGCCCAGCTGGAAGGTGACGCGCTCCAGCGGCAGGCCCAGGCTCTCGGCCGCGATCATCGACATCACCGTGTAGGTGCCGGTGCCGATGTCGGACGCCGCGCTGCTTACCACCAGGCGCCCGTCCGCATGGAACACGGCGCTCACGCGCGCCAGCATCACCAGCGAATCCCACATGCCGGTGGCCATGCCCCAGCCGACCAGTTCGTCGCCGTCGCGCATCGAACGCGGCTCGATCGGGCGGTCCTTCCAGCCGAAGCGGGCGGCGCCCTTGTCGTAGCACTGGCTCAGTTCCTTGGTCGAATAGGGCTTGTCCTCGAGCGGATTGCGGTCGGCATAGTTCAGGCGCCGGAACTCCAGCGGGTCCATCCGCAACTTGTAGGCCAGTTCGTCCATCGCCACTTCCAGCGCATGCATGCCGTGGGCGGCGCCGGGGGCGCGCATGTCGATCGGCGAGTGGCGGTCGTGCGCCACCAGCTTGTAGCCGAGCTTGATGTTGTCGCAGGCGTAGAGCTGCCCCGACCAGTTGACGACCACTTCGACGTAATCCTCGAGGCGCGAGGTCTCGTGGATGGCCTCGTGCACGATGGCCTGCAGCTTGCCATCCTGATTGGCGGCCAGCTTGACCTGCTGCCAGGTCTCGGGCCGGTGGCCGAAGCTGAACATCTGCTGGCGCGTGAGCACCACGCGCACCGAGCATTTCAGCTTCAGCGCCGCCATCACGGCAAGGGGCAGCTGGTACTGCGGACGCAGCCCGGAGCCGAAGGCGCCGCCCACGTAGGGGTTGCGCACCGTGACCTTTTCCTTCTTCAAACCAAAGGCGCGCGACACGTACCAGCGGTTGTTCTGCGAGCTCTGGGTCTTGTCGTAGATGGTCAGGTGGCCGTCCTCGCCATACACCACGGTGGTGGCATGCATCTCCATCGGGTTGTGGTGCTCGACGCCGTGATAGAACTGCGATTCGATCTTGACCTCGGCCTGTTCATACGCCTTGTCGGCGTTGCCGGTGGAGCTGGGAGGCGTGAAGCCGGCCTTCAGCGGACGCGGCTTGTAGGCCTGATCCAGGCTCTCCAGCAGGTTCGTTTCGTGCTCCTCTTCCTCGTAGCTGACGTCCACCAGCTGGGCCGCATGGCGCGCAGCCTCGAAGGTCTCGGCCACCACCAGGGCGACCGGCTGGCCGCTGTAGAAGATGCGGTCGCTGAACAGCGGGCGGAAGGGCGAGCCGGCAGGCGCGGTCATGTCCTTGTAGGCCAGGTCCCAGGAGCGGACCTTGGGGCGGTTCAGGTGGGTGAGCACCTCCACCACGCCGGGGACGCTGAGCGCGGCGCGGGTGTCGATGGCGCTAATGCGCCCGCGCGCCGCGGTGCCACTCACCACCACGCCGTAGCGCAGGTCGGGCGCCTCGTGCTCGGCGGCGTATTTCGCCTGGCCGGTCACCTTGGCGTAGCCGTCGACGCGGGAGACCGGCATGCCGCTGCGCACGCGGCCGGTGCCTTCGGGCGCGGTCGGGGTGCGCAGTTCTGGAATCAGGTCGGTCATCGTTGTTCTCCCTTGGCGTACTCGGTGCCGCGCGCGGCGGTCGTCAATGCCTGTTCGATGGTATTGCGGGCCAGCGTCAGCTTGAAGTCGTTCTGGCCATGGCCTTTCGCGCCGCGCAGCACGATGTCGGCCGCAGCTCCAAAGGTTTCCAGTCCCGGCGTCTTGCCCACCAGGGCTTCCTCCGCCTCTTCGACGCGCCAGGGCTTGTGGGCGACGCCGCCGAGGGCGATGCGGGCGGCGCGGATGGTGCCGCCCTGGACGTCGAGTGCCGCCGCCACCGACACCAGGGCAAACGCATAGGACAGGCGCTCACGCACCTTGATGTAGGCGGAATGCGCCCTGAAGCGGGCGGCGTCCGGCAGCGTGATGTGGGTGACCAGTTCACCCGGCTCCAGCGTATTGTCCAGCTCGGGCCGGTCGCCCGGCAGCCGGTGGAAGTCGGCGAAGGGGATGTCGCGCTCGCCGCGCTGCGAGCGCACGTGCACCACGGCGTCGAGGGCGCGCAGGGCCACGCACATGTCCGACGGGTGGGTTGCGATGCAGTGTTCGCTGGTGCCGAGGATGGCGTGCAGGCGGTTCAGGCCGTCCTTTGCGGGGCAGCCGGTGCCCGGTTCGCGCTTGTTGCAGGGCGTGCCGACGTCGTAGAAGTAATAGCAGCGGGTGCGCTGCAGCAGGTTGCCGCCGTTGGTGGCCATGTTGCGCAGCTGGGGCGAGGCGCCGGCCAGGATTGCGGCGCTCAGCAGCGGATAGCGCTCGCGTACCAGCGGGTGATAGGCGGTGTCGGCGTTGCGGGCGAGGGCGCCCAGGCGCAGCCCGCCGTTCGCTTCTTCGACCGTGTCAAGGCCGAGGCCGTTGATGTCGACCAGCTCGCCTGGGCGCATGACACCTTCCTTCATCAAATCGAGCAGGTTGGTGCCGCCCGCGATGGGACGCGCGCCTGACGCCAGGCGGGCCAGCGCGGCGTCCACGTCGCTGGCCTGGGTAAAGGTGAACGGATTCATGCGAGCACCGGACCGGTCGTGAACGGCTTTTCGCCTTCGCCAGGCTTGCCCTGGATGCCCATCACCTGCATCACCGCTTCGGTGATCTGTGGGTAGGCGCCGCAGCGGCACACGTTGCCGCTCATGAGCTCGCGCACGTCGTCGACGCTCCTGGCCTGGCCTTCGGCGATCAGGCCGGCGGCGGAACACAGCTGGCCGGGGGTGCAGTAACCGCACTGGAAGGCGTCGCAATCGATGAAGGCCTGCTGCAGCGGATGCAGGGTGTCGCCGTCAGCCAGGCCCTCGACCGTGGTCAGCTCCTTGCCGTCGTGCATCACCGCCAGCGACAGGCAGGAATTGATGCGTTTGCCGTCCAGCAGGACGGTACATGCGCCGCACTGGCCATGGTCGCAGCCCTTCTTGGTGCCGGTGAGGTCTGCGCGTTCGCGCAGGAGGTCGAGCAGCGTCACCCAGGGTTCGACCGAATACTCGCGGTCCTCCCCGTTGATGCGCAGCCGGATCGGGTGTTGGTGCAGTTCCATGGCCGTCCCTTCGTAATATCCTTGAGCGAAGCCACTACCTTAACCGTCCACCCGATCCTGTTCGGTTAGTTCACACACGTACCATCGCGGCCTCGGCGGTTCAATCCACAGTCAGGGTCTTCGCCTGCGGGTCCACCATGCGGAGCATCCGCACCACGGCGTCGGTGGTGACGGTGTCGATTTGCCCCGCCATGCGGCGCTCGAACGGGTGGTCGTCGAAGGCGACATTGGCGCGGAACATGCGCGCGCCCAGGCGCACCGCCGCCGGCACCTCGACGGTGGGCGGCTGGAAGCCGATCGAGCGCAGCCATTTCTGGGCTTCAAGACGGGTCTCTACCTGGCCAGCGGGAGCGAAAGCGGCGGCGAGGTTCTCCAGCACCCACTGGTTCGAGTTCTGGTACCTGGTCGAGTACACGTAGGACAGCATGTTGTAGTTCGGCTCGTGCAGGCGCACCGGGGTGCGGGTCGCCACCAGTTTGGCCAGCTTCGCCCCCATCTCCGGGCCCGGAATCACCAGTTGCGCCTCGAAGCGGTACAGGTCGGTGAGGAAGAAGTTGCCCATGCCCTCGTTGTACAGCGCCGAACTGGCGCTGCCGCAGTCGTTCAGTTCGTGCACGACGATCCAGCGCCCCGCCGGATGGTCGCGCACCACGATGCCCATGTGCGAGTAGCGCAGGCGATACTTGCTGAGGTCCTGGCCGGCGCGCGAGACCAGCGCAACCTGGGCGCCGCTGGCCTCCAGGGCCTGCACGGTGCGCTGGGCCAGGTCCATCGACAGTACCACCTCGTGCGGCGCGAGAGGACGTTCTTCGCAGGGCTGGCCCGCGTGCGCCGGGACAGTCGCAGCCAGTGCGCCGAGCAGGGCCGCGGCAAGCAGCGGGCGCATCAGCTTGCCCTCGCATGGTGCAGCAGGGCTTTGCCTGCTTCGTTCGGGATGAAGGCGAGCGCCTTGCCCGAGGCGACCAGCACGTAGCCAGTCGAGGCGGTGACCACTTCCAGCGTGCTGCCGACCGCCACGGAAAGGCCGCCGGCGGCCTTGCCCGACAGGCGCACGGTGGCCCGGCTGGCGTCCGCCGCGTTTTCCAGTACCACTTCCAGGCCGTCGCCGACGGTCTTGACGCTGGCCACGACCACGCTGCCGGTAGCGGCAACGGCCAGGATGGAACCGCCGACCACCACGCCCGACAGGTTGGCGCTGGCGTTCGACACGGCCGACTGGCCCGACTGGCCGGCGTGGCCCGCCGCCTGGGTGGCGGCGCAGGCGAGGCCGAGCAGGGTAGCGAAGATGATCCGTTTCATGGTGTGCTCCTTCGTTGAAGTGTTGGCATGATCGCCACCCGATGTGATGCTTGCAAGAAAAACGCACGAAGTAGCGCGGTACTGACGCTGCGGTATCGGATTGCGATACCGGACGGTGGTCCCGGTGAACGGTGGGCAGCAAAGGCTGGTCCAACATCCTGACTCAGGGAGGGGCGGGATGAAGGAAGGGGAGCGTAGCGGCCGCATCAGCGCCGAGCTGTGGGAAGTGCTGCGGCGCCACCGCTGGCGCATCGCGGCGGCGGTCGCGCTGCTGCTGGTGGCCAAGCTCGCGACGGTCGCGGTGCCGCTGCTGCTCAAGCGGATCATCGATGCCTTGTCGACGGCCTCGCTGCCGGCCAGCCTGCCGCTCTACCTGCTGGTCGGCTATGCGCTGCTGCGCTTCTCGTCCACCCTGTTCAACGAGTGGCGCGACCTGCTGTTCGTGCGCGTCACCCTGGCCGCAGTGTCGGCATACGCCCAGAAGACCTTCTCGCACCTGCATGCGCTGGGGCCGCGCTTTCACGCCCGGCGCAAGCTGGGCAGCCTGCTGCCCGACATCGACCGCGGCACGGGCGGCATCGCCTTCCTGCTCGGGGTGGGCCTGTTCACCATCGTGCCGACTCTGGTCGAGATCGGCCTGGTGCTGGCCATCATGCTCAACCGCTACGCGGCGGGATTCGCCGGCATCATCCTGGTCACCTTCCTGGTGTATGCCGGCTTCACGCTGGTGTTCACCGCGCGCCGCGTGTTCTACCAGCGCCGCGTCAACAAGCTCGATTCCACCGCCAAGGGGCGGCTGGCCGACAGCCTGATCAACTACGACACGGTCAAGTACTTCGGCGGCGAGGCGCGCGAGGCCCGGCGTTTCGCCGCCATCATGGGCGACTGGGTCGATGCCGGCGCGGCCAACCAGCGCGCCCTGTTCACCCTCCACGTGGGGCAGAGCGCCATCATCGCGCTGGGGGTGGCGGCGATCATGGTGCTGGCCGGGCAGGCGGTGCTGGCGCGCCAGATGAGCGTGGGCGACCTGGTCTTGATCAATGCCTATGCGTTGCAGGTCTGCCTGCCACTGAACGCCCTCGGCTTCACCTACCGCGAGGCGCGCGACGCCTGGGTCAATGCCGAGCGCCTGTTCGAACTGCTGCGCGAGCGGCCCGAGATCGACGATCCGCCAGGCAGCCCGGCGCTGCAGCCCGGCCCCGGCGAGATCGTGTTCGAGCACGTCAGCTTTCATTACGAGGCGGCGCGCCCGGTGCTGGTCGACGTCAGCCTGCGCATCGCTCCGGGCACCACGCTGGCGGTGGTGGGACGCAGCGGCTCCGGCAAGTCGACGCTGGCGCGCCTGCTGCTGCGCTACTACGACCCGGCCAATGGCCGCATCCTGGTGGACGGCCAGGATATCCGCCTGTGCAGCGCCGCCAGCGTGCGCCAGGCGATTGGCGTGGTGCCGCAGGATACGGCCCTGTTCAACGACACGATCGGCAGCAACATCGCCTATGGCCGCAGCGGCAGCACCTTGGAGGAGGTCGTGGCGGCCTGCCGCGCGGCCCACCTGCACGAGGTGATCGAGGCGCTGCCCGGCGGCTACGACGCGCCGGTGGGCGAGCGCGGCGTCAACCTGTCGGGTGGCGAAAAACAGCGCATCGCGATCGCACGCGCCGTGCTGAAGGATCCGCCGATCCTGATTTTCGACGAAGCCACTTCGGCCCTCGACGTCGACTCGGAGCACGCCATCACGCAGGAGCTGGACCGGCTGTCGCAGCACCGCACGACCCTGGTAATCGCGCACCGCCTGTCCACCATCGTCAATGCCGACACGATCGTGGTGATGGACCGGGGACGCATCGTGGAGCAGGGCACGCACGGGGAACTGCTGCGCCGCAAGGGCGCGTATGCGCGCCTGTGGCTGCTGCAGCAGCGGATGGAAGAGGACGCAGCGCGCTGACGGCGCTCAGGGCCCGCGGAAGACGATGGTCTTGTTCCCGTGCAGGAAGACGCGGCGCTCGATATGAAACTTGACCGCCGCGGCCAGCGCCATGCATTCGTTGTCGCGCCCCACGCGCACCAGCTGCTCGGGCCGGAAGTTGTGGTCCACGCGCGTGACCATCTGCTCGATGATCGGACCTTCGTCCAGGTCGGGCGTGACGTAGTGCGCGGTGGCGCCGATCAGCTTGACGCCGCGGTCGAAGGCCTGGTGATAGGGCTTGGCGCCCTTGAAGCCGGGCAGGAAGGAGTGGTGGATGTTGATGCAGCGCCCGGCCAGGCGGCGCGCCAGCTCGTCCGACAGGATCTGCATGTAGCGCGCCAGGATCACCAGCTCGGCGCCGGTTTCCTCGACCACTTCCAGCAGCCGCGCTTCCTGCTGCGCCTTGTTTTCTCTTGTGACGGGCAGGAAGATGAAGCGGATGCCTTCGCGCTCGACCATTGGGCGCAGGTCGAGATGGTTCGACACCACCGCCGTAAGCGACATGTTCAGTTCGCCGTTGCGGCGGCGGTACAACAGGTCGTCGAGGCAGTGGTCGTCTTTCGACACCATGATCACAGTCTTCACCGCGTCCGAAGGGTCGTGGATCTTCCACTGCATCTGCAGTCGGGCGCCGCAGCCTTCGCCGAACTGCTCGCGGATGTTCTCGATGGTGGGAGAGCCGGCCTGCAGGCGGAACACGGCGCGCATGTAGAAGCGCTCGGTGGAATCGTCGTCGAACTGCTCGAGGGCGCAGATGTAGCAGTCGCGCTCCGCGAGGAAGGTCGCAACGGCGGCCACGATGCCGATACCGGCGCGGCAGCTGGCGTTGAGGATGTATTCGATCGGGGCGTTGGGGGCCCTGGCGTTTTCGTTCGGCGTCATGCTTCTGTCCTGTCGGTGCGTTCGTGGCGGGTGGGTGCCTGCGCTGTTGCCGGTGACGCCGCGGCGCCGCGACGGGTAGCCGCATGCCGTTGGCGCCGCCGTGCAAGCCTTGTGGACGGTGCAGACCTTGTCATTTTGCTAGCATCGCCGATGCGGATGCTGTCGTCAAGGAGCGCACGATTTGCCGCTCAGGACGCGCCGCCCGGCCGCAGGGCGCTGGCCACGGCGTCGACCAGGTCCTGGGGCGGCAGCGGCTTGTTGAGGACACGGATGTCGGCGGCAGTCACCCCGACCTCGGCGCCGTAGGCGGTCACGATCAGGGCCGGCAGCTGCGGCGTATGTTCGCGCAGCCGGCCGATCAGGCTGGCGCCGGTCATGCCGGGCATGCGGAAATCGGTGACCAGCAGGTCGATCCCGCCTGCCAGGCCGATCGTCAGCGCCTCGACCGGATCGACGGCCGCCGTCACCTGGTGACCGGCCCGCTCCAGGTAGCGCTTGAAGACGTAGGTAATGGCCTCTTCGTCGTCGACCAGCAGGATATGCGCCATCGTCTTCAGCCCTCGTGGGTGAAACCGTCGGCCGGGTCGACCGCGGATTGGGTCCGTTTCTCGACCTTCAGCGCCTGGCGGATGCGCTCGGCCAGTTCGTTCAGGCGGTAGGGCTTGGTCATGATCGGGAAGGCGCTGGCCTCGCCCTTGGAAGCGGGCAGCGCATCGATGTATCCGGTGGCGAGCAGCACCGGTACCTCGGGCTGGCGTTCGCGCACCAGTTCGGCCAGGCGCAGGCCGTTCATCCCGCCCGGCATGATGATGTCGGTGAACAGCAAGTCGATGCTGCCGTAGCGGTCCATCATCTCAAGCGCGGCTTCGCCGCTCGGGGCGCCCAGCACGCGGTAGCCGCTGGCACGCAGGTGGGTCTCGGCCAGCTCGCGCACTTCCTCGCTGTCGTCGACCACCAGCACGGTGCGCTTGCCCAGGATCGCCTCGGGCGTCCATTTTGCGCCGCTGCCGGCGCGCTCGCCCATGATTTCCATGCCCGACTTGGCGGCCTGCGGGAACACCATGCGGATGATGGTGCCGCGCTGCGGCGCGCTGTCGATCTCGAGGCGACCGTGCGACTGCTGCACGAAGCCGTGCACCATCGCCAGGCCCAGGCCGGTGCCGGGGCCCTTGGTGGTGAAGAAGGGCTCGGTCGCACGCGCCGCTACTTCCGGCGACATGCCTTCGCCTTCGTCGATCACGCACAGCACCACGTAGCGCCCGGGCGCCAGGCGCAGGCGCTCGAGCCGCTCGGGGTCGTCCATGGTCGAGGTGGCGACGGTGACCTTGCCGCCGTCCGGCATGGCGTCGCGCGCGTTGATCAGGACGTTGAGCAGCGCCATCTCCATGTGGGTCGGATCGAGCGTGCAGGACGGCAGGCCGGGTTTCAGGTCGAGGTGCAGGTCGACCTTGTCGCCCAGGGTGCGCACCAGCATTTCGCTGAACTCGACTACCAGCGAGTTCAGGTTGAGGCGCTTCGGCTCCAGGCGCTGCTTGCGCGCGAAGGTGAGCAGCTGCTGGGTGAGCTTGCCGGCCCGGTCGCTGGCCTGGCGCGCGCGGTCGATCGCTTGTCCGACCGTGACGCGGTCGTCCAGGTTGGTGGCGGCCAGTTCGAGGTTGCCGGCGACGACCTGCAGCAGGTTGTTGAAGTCGTGGGCCAGGCCGGCGGTGAGCTGGCCGATGGCTTCCATCTTCTGCGCCTGCAGGTAGGACTGCTCGGAGACACGCCGGCGCGTGATGTCCATCTGCGAGGCGAAGTAGTACAGCAGCTTGCCATGGTCGTCGAACACGGGGCCGATGAACAGGCCGTTCCAGAACGGCCGGCCGTCGGCCTTGTAGTTGAGGACATCGACCGCCACCGCGCGCTGCTCGGCGAGGGCGGCGCGGATCTCGTCGATGGTATGCGGGTCGGTCTGCTCGCCCTGCAGGAAGCGGCAGTTGCGGCCCAGGACGTCGCGCTCCTCGTAGCCGGTGAGGTCGAGAAAGGCGCGGTTGACGAAGGCGATCGGGTTGTCCGGCTGGTTCGGGTCGGTCACCACCATCGGCATGCGCGTCATCTCGATCGCGGCAAAGAAAATGTTGCCGCGCTCTTCGAAGCCGGGACGCGAGATCTGGCTCGCCTGCCAGTGGCGGATGCCGGGGTCGCCGAGCGGATTGAAGGCGCTGCCTTCGAGCGTGCCGGCGCTGGGCACGCCTTCGCTCTGGCCACGGCTGTGCGCATCGTCATGCGGCAGACGGTCCCGTTCTTCCTTGCTGCTCCCTGTCGCCAATGCGGCCCCCTTGATTGTGGAAAGAAGGCCGACGCACCTGGAGGATCGGACTCCCGTGTGAATTATATAACAGAGGCAATTTTACAAGTCCGGAATTGACGGAATCGCGCGCCTTCGGGGACTGCAGGGTGACTCAGTCGCGGAACAGGTGGGTAAAAGTCCGGCTCACCGGCAGCTTCTCCTCGCAGCCGCGCAGCAGCACCTGCATGCGTTCGGCATCGATCCGCTCCACCGCCGCGATGGCGCCGACGTTGACCAGGGTGCCGCGGTGGATCTGCCAGAAGCGGTCGCGGTCGAGGCCGCCCAGCAGGTCCTTCAGGGGGATGCGCACCAAGGCTTCCGAGTCGGTCAGCACCACGCGGGTGTACTTGGTATCGGACTGGAAGAACAGCACTTCTTCGACGTCGATCAGGCGGATCTGCTTGCCGACGGTGGCCTTGATCCACTTCATCTTCTCTGCCGGGGCGCCGGGCAGGGCGGTTTTCAGGTGGCGCAGCAGGTCGCCCAGGTCGGCCGGCGGCTTGCTCAGTTTCGCGCGGATGCGCGACACGGCGCGCTCCATCCGGTCGGCCTGCACCGGCTTGAGCAGGTAGTCGACGGCGCCGGCATCGAAGGCGTCGACCGCGTACTGGTCATAGGCCGTGACGAACACCACGTGGGCGCTGTCGCCGATGCGTTCGGCCACTTCCAGGCCGGACAGGCCTGGCATGCGGATGTCCAGGAACACGACCTCGGGTTCGTGCTCGAGGAATCCGTCCCAGGCGTCGTTGCCGTTTTCGGCCAGCGCCACCACCTCGGCCTCGGGCCAGCTGGTTGCGAGCAGGCCGGCGAGGCGCTCGCGCATCAGCGGCTCGTCTTCGGCGATCAGGACCCGGGTCACGCCGCCACCTCGACCGTGGCCGGAATGGTGATCTCGGCAACCAGGCCGGGATCGGCATCGAGCAGCGCCAGGCCTGCTGTGTCGCCGTAGGCCAGCTGCAGGCGCCGGCGCACGTTGTCCAGGCCCGCCCCATTGCCCGGGGTGTCACTCATGCCGACACCGCTGTCGTGCACGCGGATGCGGATGCTGTCGCCGTCGCCCATCGCGGCTAAGTGGATCTCGCCGCCATGCAGCGAAGGCTCGATTCCGTGCTTGATTGCGTTCTCGACCAAGGTCAGGACGATCATGCTCGGCACCGCGGTCCGCGCCAGGGCGTCGGGCAGCGACAGTTCGAAGCGCAGGCGCGCTCCCATGCGTGCCTGCATCACGCGCAGGTAGGAAGCGACGGTGGTAAATTCACTCGCCAGGCTTACCGTTTCGGCGCGCATGTCGCTGAAGCTCGCGCGCAGGAAGGCGATCAAGTCGGCTGTCAGCGCGGCGGCGCGCGGGGCGCCGTCGGCCGAGAGTTGCTGCACCGCACCGAGGGTATTGAACAGGAAGTGTGGTTCGATCTGGGCGCGCAGCATGCGCAACTGCGCCTCGCTCAGTTCGCGCGCCAGCTTTTCGCGCTCGGCCTCGCGCTGCAGCCGCGCGGCCTGTTCAACGTAGTGGCGGCGCCGGTAGGCGCTCACCAGCAGCATCGGCAGCCAAAGTGCCAGCCCCGCCACGACGGCGCCGATGGCCAGTTCCTGTAGCCGCGGAAAGATCGCGTCCACAGGACGCCCTTTGGCCAGCATGAGCGCTGCGAACGCGCCAAAGGCGCCGATCAGGGCGCCGCCCGTGGCACCGATCAGAACCGTGCGTTTCGTCTTCATGATCTCGCTCGGCGCGTACCACAGCGTGAGCACCGCGGGGAGCAGGCCGAAGCCTATCAGGTTGGCCAGCAGGGTCGCTTCCAATAACCCCGGTGCGCCCCGGACCAGGTGTAGCAGCACACCAGCCAGCGTGAAAAAGGCGGCCCATTTCGCCAGCGCCTTGTGCAGCCGGCGACCGCGGTAGGTGAGGCAAAACTCGCGCACCCGCGCGCGTTCGATCGGCGGCAGGGCCGCCAGTTTCCTGGCGTTCCAGCGTCGAAAGCCCGGAGCCGCCAGTTCCGCCAGTTCCGGACGCTCCAGGACAGCAATCTGTTCGTTCTCGAGCGCGTCATACCAATTGACCAGCTTGCGCCACATGATGTTCTCCTTTGTTCAATACTATAAGGCAATGGAGCCAGTGTACAAACTGGGAGGCGTCGGCGGAACTGAAAGGCGACAGACGACGAAAGGGAGGTGACGAGGGACGAAAGCGCGGCCGTGCTACCATGCCGGCCCACTCGCAAAGACCTGCCAATGCCAGCATTTACAATCCGCCCGATGCAACCCGACGACCACGCAGCTGTAGTGCTGGTGCAGGCGGCCTGCTATCCGCCTTCGATGCAGGAGGCGAGCGATGTGCTTCGGAAGCGGATGCGGGTGGCAGGCGACACCTGCATCGTGGCTGAAGATGACCGCGGGGTGTGTGCCTACCTGTTCGCCTATCCGAGCACGCTCGGGATGGTGACGCCGCTCGGCGCGGAGTTCGCGCCCGCAGCGGATGCGGACACGCTTTACCTGCACGACCTGGCAGTAGCCCCGCGCGTACATGGCCGCGGCCTGGCGCGGCGATTGGTCGCGTACCTCCTGGCGCGGGCACAAGGGTTGTCGGCGTCGGCGCTGGTTTCGGTGCAGGACACCGCAGGCTTCTGGACAACGCTCGGCTACCGGCCCGCGAACAGCGCCTGTGCCGATGCGCTGGCGACCTACCCGGGCCAGGCGCGCTACATGGTGCGCCCCCTTACTGGACCCGGCGTACCTTCGCCGAGCTGTTCGTCCCTTCGACCTTGAGGAACAGGGTCCCGAACATGTTGCGCTCGATGGTGACCTTCGGGTCGCGCGTGCGTGGCAGCACGGCTTCGCTGCCGTCGATGACGCGCCAGACCTGGCCGTTGGCGAGGCGGATCTGCGCCCCAGGGCCCCAGCCCTGGAATTCGCCGGCGATGGTGCTGGTGATCGACTTCGGCTCTTCCTCGCGCTGCTTCTTCGCTTCCATGCCGAAGCTTTCTTCTTTGTTGCGCATGGGCGCAGCAACAGGTGCAGGGGCGGCAGTGGCCACTGCAGGCTTCGCGCCGACGGGAATCGCGTCGTAGCAGGCCAGGCGCGCACCGGTGTCGGCGAGCGCGCGGCACTTCAGCACATCGGCATCGCTGGCGCATGCGGAGCCGGCCAGCAGGAGCAGGAAAAGGGGCAGTGCTTTCATCGTCATCCTTCGCTTGTTTGTCACAAGCAAAGGATTATATCGACAAGCCGGCCCGGCGGGACGGGTTCTCAGCCGCCCACCGGTTCGGCCGCGTAGCGCCGGATGAATGCGGCGCAGTCCTCGACCGCCAGCGGCCTGGAATAGTAGTAGCCCTGGATCTGGTCGCACTCGGCCTTGCGCAGCGCCGCCACCTGTTCGGCGGTCTCGACACCCTCGGCGATCACGGCCAGCTGCAGCCGGTGCGCCATCGCCACGATCGCCTGCACGATGGCCGAGGATTCGGCGCTGGACGCCATGTCCTGCACGAAGGACTTGTCGATCTTGAGCTTGTCGAGCGGCAGGCGGCGCAGGTAGCCGAAGCTGGAGTAGCCGGTGCCGAAGTCGTCGATGCTGAGCATGACGCCGAGCTCGCCGAGGCCTTGCATCACCACCACGCTGCGTTCCGGGTCGGCCATCGACACGCTCTCGGTCAGCTCCAGTTCCAGCAGTTCCGGGGCGAGCCCCGACTGCGCCAGCTGGTCGCCCACCATGGCGATCACGTCGCTCTGCAGGAACTGGCGCGCCGACAGGTTGACCGCCACCGGCGCCAGCGGCAGACCCTCCGCACGCCAGGCGGCCAGCTGGGCCACGGCGGTGCGCAGCACCCATTCGCCGATCGGCACGATCATGCCGCTTTCTTCGGCGATCGGGATGAATTCGTCCGGCGGGATCACCCCGTATTCCGGATGGCGCCAGCGTACCAGGGCCTCGAAACCGGCCAGGGTGCCGCTCCTCAGGTCGACCTTGGGCTGGTACTGCACGAACAGTTCGTCCTGGGCGATCGCGCGCCGCAGGTGGCTCTCGAGGGTCAGGCGGCGGCCATGCTCGGTGCGCAGGTCAGGCGTGAAGCGCTGAATAGCGCCGCGTCCCTGGGCCTTGGCGTGACGCATGGCGGTGACCGCGTTGTTGAGCAGGGCGTCGGCATCCTCGCCATCCTGCGGCAGCAGGGTGGTCCCGATGCTGCAGGTGAGGGCGATCTCGCCGCCCGGGATCGGCACCGCGCGGTTGGCGGCGGCGCTGATGCGCTCCAGCGCCCGTTCCGGCTCGGGGTGCTCGCCACGTGCATGCAGCAGCACCAGGAATTCGTCGCTGCCGGCGCGCGCCAGCATGTCCCCTTCGCGCAGCAGCGCTTGCAGGCTGGTGGCCAGCGCCACCAGGATCTCGTCGCCGGCGCGGTGGCCGAGCGTTTCGTTGAAGCGCTTGAAGCGGTCGACGTTGATGCAGGCGATCAGGGCCGGCGTGCCGTCCTCGCGCCAGGCGGCGATGCTGTGCTGGATGGCGCGCAGCAGGGCCTGGCGGTTGGGCAGGCCGGTAAGCAGGTCGTGCGCCACCAGCCAGGCCAGTTCGCCGGACGGGGCGCCCTTGCCAGGGGAGGTCTCGTCCGCCAGCCGCTCGCTGAGGGACTGCGCCGCCATCGCCAGCTGGCGGTGGTAGACCAGCTGCTCGACCATCCGCGCCAGGTCGCGCAGCGCATCCAGGTCGCCCGGGCTCAGTTCGCGCGGCTCACGGTCAATCACGCACAGGGTGCCGATCTTCTTGCGGTCTACCGAATACAGCTGCACCCCGGCGTAGAAGCGCAGGTGGGGCGAGCCGGTGACAAGGGGATTGTCGACGAAGCGCGCGTCCTGGGCGGCGTCAGGGACCACCATGGGCTCGTCGGCCAGGATGGCGTGCCCGCAGAAGGACACGTCGCGTGGTGTTTCGCAGGCGTCGAGTCCGGTGCGCGACTTGAACCACTGGCGGTCCTTGTCGATCAGGGAGACCAGGGCGATCGGCACGCCGAGCAGGCGTGCGGCGGTACGGGTGATGCGGTCGAAGGTTTCTTCCGGCGCGCTGCCGAGCAGTCGGGTGGCGTGCAGGGCAGCGAGGCGCTGGGCTTCGTCGAGCGGAATACGGGGTCGTTCCATCCTGGGTTGTCCGATCTCTTTGCTTGGATGTATTACGCCAGAACCAGAGACAGTTTGCAATCTTGCTGCAGGCAAACGAACTGCCGGGTCAACCCAGGGACGCCAGCAGTGCCGCGGTGTCGGCCGCGCCCATGCGCCGTGCCGCCTCCATGGCCGAGACGCCGTCGGCATCGCGCGCGGCAGGATCGGCCCCGCGGTCCAGCAGCAGGCGGGCGATGTCGAGCCGGTTGAACATGGCCGCGAACATCAGGGCCTGCTTGCCGTTCGGCCCGGCGGTGTCCACGCTGGCGCCATGCTCCAGCAGCAGCGTCGCAACAAGCAGGTCGCCCTTGAAGGCGGCGCCCGCAAGCGGCGTCTGGCCGGCGTCGTTCATCAGTTCCGGATCGGCTCCATGTTCGAGCAGCACGCGTGCGGTCTCGGCATGGCCGTGATAGCAGGCCAGCATCAGCAGGCTGTCGCCGCGTTCGTTGCGCAGGTTCGGCGGGAGTCCTTGCCCCAGCAGCGTGGCCAGCGTCCCTGTCTCGCCGGTGCGTGCGTGTTGGAACACGGAACGGACGAAGGCCAGCGTCTCTTCGTCGAGCTGGGTCGGGTCGGGGGCTTGCTGCATCGTTTTCTCCATCGGGTGATGCGAAGATTAGACCACAGGGCGGCGCCACGGGGAGCACGGGCGGTGGTCTCAAGGAGCATCATCGAAAATTTCGATTAATTGGCGGTAAATTACTCGTTTTTCAATTCCGAGTGTGGCGCGCATAATGACCATCGCATCGAACGAACAGCGGCACGGGAGAGAACCCGAGGATCGAAGCGGTCGATGATCAACCAGACACAAGGAGAACACCATGTTGAACGTACGTAAAAGCAATGAACGCGGCGCCGCCAGCTTTGGCTGGCTGAAATCCCAGCACAGCTTCTCGTTTGGCCACTACTATGACTTGAAGCACATGGGCTTCGGTCCGCTGCGCGTCATCAATGAAGACCACGTGGCGCCGGGCCGCGGCTTCGAGTCGCACGGCCACCGCAACATGGAAATCATTTCCTATGTGCTGGAAGGCGCGCTGGAGCACAAGGACAGCATGGGCAACGGCTCGGTGCTGCGCTACGGCGATGTCCAGCGCATGAGCGCCGGCAGCGGCGTGGTGCACAGCGAGTACAACCACTCGAAGGAAGAGGGCGTGCACTTCCTGCAGATCTGGATCGAGCCGAACACCACGAACGAGCCGCCGGGCTACGAGGAAAAGCACTTCGACACCGCTTCCAAGCAGGGCCGGCTGCGCCTGATCGCCTCAAACGACGGCCGCGAGGGTTCGGTGTCGATGCGCCAGGATGGGTCGATCTACGCCACCATCATGAATGGCGGCGACGCGCTGAGCCACCCGCTTGCGGCAGGGCGCCAGGCCTATGTGCACGTGATCCGCGGCCGTGCCAGCGCTAACGGCGTGCAGCTGCACGGCGGCGACGCGCTGAAGGTCACCGACGAGGACGCAGTGCGCCTGGAGGGCGCCGAAGCGGCCGAGATCCTGGTGTTCGACCTGCCACAGTAAGTATTGACGACAAGGGGAATGCCATGGAAGTGCGCGCACAGAAGGGCAGCGGCAAGCTGCAGCAGGTAATCACCGTCGGCCGGCACCAGCTGCTGAGCGACGCGCCGGAAGCTTTCGGCGGCGAGGACAGCGGGCCGGAACCGCACGACCTGCTGGCCGCCGCGCTGGCGGCCTGCACCACGCTGACCGTCACCATGTATGCCCGGCGCAAGGGCATGGCGCTGGACGACGTGCGGGTGCGCATCGAGCATCGGCAGGAGGAAGGCGGATACGCCTTCCGGCGCCACATCGAGTACGTGGGTGGTCTCGGCCAGGAGGAGCGCCAGCGCCTGACCGAGATCGCCAACAAGTGCCCGGTGCACAAGACGCTCAGCGGCAGCATCCGCATCGAGACCGAAGCGCGCTAGCCCGCCCGCACTCCCTCAGCCTGTGCCCGTTCAGCCTCGTGACAGTGCCGTGCGATCATCCCCGCGAACGGCGGGTGATCGCGCAGTCGCTTGAGCCACCACGACAGGGCGGCGCCTTCCTCGCCGCTGCGCCAGGCCAGATAGAAGGTCTCGTCCGGCTTGGGCTCGACCACCTGCTTCTCGACCAGCAGGCCGGCCGCGATCGCGGGCCTGGCCCAGGCTTCGGGCAGGAAGCCGAAACCGATTCCCCTGAGCTGGAAGGAGTACTTGGTTTCCATGTCCGGCACCGCCAGCATGTCCTGGCCGAACAGCAGGCCGACGGTGCGCGGGCCCAGCTGGCGCGCCGAGTCCGACACGGCCACTGCCCGGTAGTCGAGCAGGTCGGCCTTGTCGAGCGCACGGTCGATCGCGGCCAGCGGATGGTGTGGGGCGACCGCGAACACGAAGCTGCTCTTGCCGATCGGCTCGGCCGTGTAGCCGCCGCCCGACGGGCCTTCGCCGGCCGCACCCACCAGCAGGTCGACCCGACGGTCCAGCAGCGCATCCCAGGTGCCGGACAACACCTCGCGCACGATGCGCAGCCGGGTCTGGTCGGCCACGTCGTAGAAAGCGGCGATGTCGTCTTCCAGGGCGCTCGGTGCGAGCATCGAATCCATGCCGATCGCCAGTTCCGTTTCCCAGCCGGACGCCACGCGGCGCACGCGCGACTCCAGGTCGCCGGCCGCGCGCAGCAGGAAACGCCCCTCCTTCAGCAATTCCTTGCCGGCCGCCGTCAAGGCCACCTTGGGGCCGAAGCGGTCGAACAGGCGCACGCCCAGGTCGTCTTCCAGCTTGGAGACCGTATATGAGATGGTGGAAGGGACGCGGAACAATTCCTTCGCGGCGCCTGCGAAGGAACCCTTGCGGGCGATGGTTTCGACGATTTCGAGGGCATCCAGGCTGAGCTTCAGCAATTGCGGTCCTTTTTCCTGTAAGAATGCTTGCAATTAATCCGGCATGGTACCGGACGCGCAGGCGGGCGCAAGTATTTTTGACAACATGATAAGGTCCAGGCTGACTGTTTTGAGTGGCGACCAATCATGTTCGAGTTCATTACCGAATTCCTCCAGACCAGCGGCTACCTGGGCGTCTTTGTCCTGATGGCAGTGGAAAACATTTTTCCGCCCATCCCGTCCGAGCTCATCATGCCCTTTGCCGGCTTCGTTGCCGCCCGTGGCGACCTCAACGTGGTGGGTGTGCTGGCGGCCGGCACTGCCGGTTCGATTGCGGGCGCCTTGCCCTGGTATTACGGCGCGCGCGTCTACGGCAAGGAACGCCTCAAGAAGTTTGCCGATCGCCACGCGCGCTGGATGACCGTCACTTCCGAAGACATCGACAAGGCGATTGCCGCCTTCGACAGGCATGGCCGCTCGGTGGTGCTGTTCGGACGCCTGATTCCCGCCATCCGCACCCTGATTTCGGTACCCGCCGGCCTGGCCTGCATGTCGCTCGGGCAGTTCCTGCTGTATTCGAGTATCGGTTCGCTGGCCTGGACCGGCGTGCTGACCGGGGCCGGTTACCTGCTCGAAAGCAATTATGAGCAGGTGGGGAAATACATCGACCCGATCTCGAAAGGCATCTTCGGCATCCTGCTGGCCTGGTACCTCTACCGCGTCGTCACGCACCGCCCGGCCAAGGCTTGAACCCGGGTTGTGGCGTGTCTGCCGCACCGCAGCATGGCGTGCGGAGGCAGGTTCGCGGCGATTCGGCTACACTCGGCTTGTTCCAAAGCAGGCCCGCCCATGAAGAATCAGTTGTTGGAAGATTTCGGCGACAGCCAGTCCAGCGTGCCGCGACGGCTGCTACGCCGCGCCCCGGCTGCCGCCCCCGCGCCAATCGCCCCGGCTCCACAGCCGGCCGCCCGCCAGCGTGCGGGCGTGTGGCGCAGCCGCGACGCCGCGGCATTGTCGCCACCGACACCGACACCGACACCGACACCGCCGCCTCCACCACAACCCACACCCGCGCCCGAAGCCCCCGCGCGGCCGCGCATCGACCCCGCGATGGCCTCGTTCTCCAGCCCGCAGCCGGACTGGGCCAGGCCGCTGCCGCCCGAACCGGCGCCCTGGACCGAGCGCTGGGGCCGCAAGGTGCTGGGTTGGACGGCCGCCGTGGTTTCTGCCTTTGCCGTGGCCGGCGCCGGCGTGTGGATGTATCGCGAGACCGAGGTGCAGTCGACGCTGGCGGTGGTGGCCGACCATACGCCGGCGGCGGCGCCGCCCGCCATCGCTGCGCCGCCGCCAGCGCCCGCACCCGCAGCCGTGCAGGATGAGCCGCCGCCCTTGCGCATGCTGCCGTCGGAGCCGGTGGCTGTGGCGTCGCTTCCCGCACCGGCCGCCGAGCCTGAAGAAATCCTTGCCGCCGCGCCCCCTCCCGCTCCACCCACCGTGCAGCCGAAAGCGCCGGTGGCTGCAAAGCCGCCGCCGGAGCGCCGGGTCGTCGCCGCACCGGTGAAGCGCCCGCGACCCGAGTTGAAAAAGACCGCGTCGAAGCCGAAGGCGGCCCCACCCCGCGAACGGGTGCTGGCGCGGGCCAGCGTGCCGGTCAGGCCCAGGCCTGCCGCTCCTGTGGCCGAACCGCCGCCGGCGCCGCCGCCGGTCGACGATCCGCTCACGGAAACCCTGCGCATGTGCCGCGCGGCGGGCTACCACGCCACCGCCTGCCTCAAGCGCGGCTGCGAAGCGACCCGCTACGGCCTGGCCTGTCGCGGCTGAAGGCTCCGTCTACTGGACGGCGCAGGCATCGAGCCCGCGCCAGGCCACCTGGTTGCGGCCGGCCTGCTTGGCCCGGTAGAGCTCGGCGTCGGCAGCTTCGAACAGGTCGGCCGCCGAACCTGGGTCGTCCGGCGCCAGGGTGGCGCCGCCCACGCTGGCGGTCAGCACCGGCGCGACGCTCGACGCTTCGTGGGTGATCATCAGGCCGGACACGGCCTCGCGCAGCTGCGCCACCACCTGGCAGGCTTCCAGGGCGCCGGTCTCGGGCAGCAGCAGCACCATCTCTTCGCCGCCGTAGCGCGCCGCCAGGTCGGCCGGGCGCCGCATCGCGCCCGCGGCCAGGCGCGCCACCGCGCGCAGGGCGCGGTCGCCGGCCGGGTGGCCGTAGCGGTCGTTGTACTGCTTGAAGGCGTCGATGTCGAGCAGGGCCAGCGACAGCGGGCGGCTGCTGCGCCGCGCGCGCTGCCACTCGAGCGCATACACTTCGTCGAAGCGGCGCCGGTTGGCCAGCTCGGTCAGGCCATCGATGTTGGCCAGGCGCTCGAGCATCCGGCGCTGGCGCACCACCTGCAGGTGCAGCGCGACGCGCGCCATCACCACGGTCTGGTTGAAGGGCTTCGTGATGTAGTCCGAGGCGCCCATCTTGAGGCCGCTCGCTTCGTCTTCCGGCCGGTCCAGGCCCGAGATGAAAATCACCGAGATGTGCGCCGTCTGCGGCTCGGCGCGCAGGCGGCGCAGCACCTCGTAGCCGTCCATGTCCGGCATCATCACGTCGAGCAGGATCAGGTCGGGCAGGTGGCGCAGGGCGCGCTCCAGGGTCTGGGCGCCGTTCCGGGCCAGCAGTACGGTGTATTCGGGCATCAGGAGTTCGCCCAGCACGTCGCGGTTGACCGCGTCGTCGTCGGCGACCAGCACCTTCTGCATCTCCACCCCATTCATCGGGCGTCCTCCATGCTCAGTTCCAGGCTGGCGGCCAGGCGCGCCAGCGGCGCCAGGGCGGCGCCGTATTCGAGGTCCAGCACCGCGCGCCGCAGTTCGCCCAGCACGGCGTCGTGGGCGCCACCATGCAGCAGGGCTTCCAGCTCGCGCAGGACGTCCTCGGCGCGCGCGTCGTCCTGGTGCAGGTGTTCCTGCAGTCGTCCCAGCAACTCTGCCAGCGCGGCCGGGTCGGCCCGGCGTGGCTGCGCCGCCTCGGCCAGCTGCGCCAGGGCCGCCAGCACGGTCTCGGCGGCGTGCACCAGGCCCGGGACCTGGGTCGCCAGGCGCTCGGCCTGGCCGTTGCGCAGGTCCTGTTCCAGGCGATGCGCGCTGGCCGCCAGTTCGAAGGCGCCGACGTAGGCGGCGCTCGACTTCAGGTTGTGCGCCAGCGACTGCAGGCGCGGATGGTCGCTGGAGCCCAGGGCTTCGCGCAGGATGCGCGGCGCATCGGCGTATTCGCGCACGAAGCTGCTGGCGCGCTTTTCCAGGCGGCTGCGCTGGCCGTCGACCTTTTCCAGCGCACGCTGCCAGTCGAGTCCGGGCACGCGGGGCAGCGCGGCCAGGCCCTCGAACTGGATTGCCGGTTGCGGCTGGGCGGCCGGCAGCGGGCGTCCTGCCAGCCGCGTCGGGTCGATCCACTTGAGCAGAGCGCAGAACAGCAGGTCGGGGTCGATCGGCTTGGTGACGTGGTCGATCATGCCCGCTTCCAGGCTCCGGGCGCGGTCGCTCGGCAGCGCATGCGCGGTCATGGCCACGATCGGCAGCTTGCGCAGGCGCGGATCGGCCAGGATCTCGCGGGCGGCGTCCAGGCCGTCGAGTTCCGGCATCTGGATGTCCATCAGCACCAGGTCGTAGTCGCCTGCTTTTGCCATGCGCACCGCCTCGACGCCGTTGAAGGCCACGTCCACCTGCATGCGGGCGGCGGCCATGAAGTCGAGTGCGACTTCGCGGTTGTTGGCATTGTCCTCGGCCAGCAGGATGCGGGCGCCATCGAGGCGCGGCAGCTCGGCCACCGAGCTCATTGGCGCCATTGCGGGCGGGGCCAGCGGGCCGAGGCCCGCTCCCTGCGGAGACAGTGCCTGCAGCATGCTGTGGTAGAGCAGGGCCGGGGCAACCGGCTTGTGCAGGAAAGCGTCAACCGGGAGCTCGCCTTCCTGCTCCAGCACGGCGTCGCGGGTGCACACCGACACCATCAGGATCGCCGGCGGCGCCGCGCCGGGGCTGGCGGCGTGGATGCGGCGGATGGTCTCGACCCCGTCCAGGCCCGGCATCAGGTAGTCCATCAGCACCACGCCGTACGGCTTGTCGCCCTGGCGGGCCGTGGCGAGCGCCGCCAGGCATTCCTCGCCCGAGGCAACGGTGTCGGTCTGCACGCCGAGCGCGTCCAGCATCTCGGCCAGTGCCGCGCGCGCGGTGGCGCTGTCGTCGACCACCAGGGCGCGCACCTGGCGCAGGGCGACCGGGCGCGCCGCCGCGGCCTCGTCCGCTGGCATGCCGAGCGGCAGCGTGAAGGCGAAGCGGCTGCCCTTGCCGGGCGTGCTGGTGGCGCCGATGGATCCACCCATCAGCTCGACCAGCTGGCGCGAGATCGACAGGCCCAGGCCGGTGCCGCCGTACTTGCGGGTGGTCGAGCTGTCGGCCTGGGTAAAGGACTGGAACAGGCGCGCGATCTCTTCCTCGCTCATGCCGATGCCGGTATCGGTCACCGAGAATTCGAGGGTCACGCGCTCGTCCAGGCGTTCCACCACTTCGACTGCCACCACGATCTCGCCGCGTTCGGTGAACTTGACGGCATTCCCGGCCAGGTTGACCAGCACCTGGCCCAGTCGCAACGGGTCGCCCACCAGGTGCTGCGGCACGCCGGGGCCCACTCGGAAGACCAGCTCGACACCCTTGGCGTCGCTCTTCACGCTGATCACGCTCGAGAGGTGGTCAAATGATTCGTTCAGGTCGAAGGCGACGTCCTCGATCGCCAGCTTGCCGGCTTCGATCTTGGAGTAGTCAAGGATGTCGTTGATCAAGCCTAGCAGGTGCTCGCCCGCGCCCAGGATCTTGCTCAGATAGTTGCGCAGCTTGGGCGGCGCGTCGCCCATCAGGGCCAGGCGGCTCATGCCGATGATGGCGTTCATCGGCGTGCGGATCTCGTGGCTCATGTTGGCCAGGAATTCGGATTTCATGCGCGCCTCCGCTTCCGCGCGCAGCATCGCCTGCCGGGTCGCCTTGCTGCGGATGCTGATCATGCGCAGGAACATCAGCATGTCGATCGTGACGCCCAGCTGCAGCGAGTGCAGGGTCCAGAAATTCGCCGGCAGCACGCCCACGGCCAGCATGCCCTGAACCACGGCGCCGCCTGCGCTGAAGAACCAGCTGAACAGGAAAAACAAGCCGATCTCGTCGCCGGCGCGCATGCGGCGCCAGGCGCCGGGCAGGCCGAGGAACATCGGCAGGGCGCCGATCGTCATGGTGAACACCATCAGGGCGCGTTGGCCCACCAGGCCGGCGCCCCACAGCACGGCGGCCAGGATGCAGACGGCCGCGCCGCCCCTCATGATGCGGCTGAAGCGGCGGTCGACGCCGGGCCGCGCCAGGATCTGTTCCACGAACAGGTAGGCGCCGGCGGAGCCGATCTGCGAGGCGATACCCAGCACGTGGATGCTGAACCAGGCCTGGCCACGCCACAGGAACTGCTCGCCCAGGCCGAACCAGGCCATCGAATACAGGGTCAGGCCGCCCACGTACATGGCGTATTTCAGGTACAGGGTCTCACGCAGGGCCAGCCACTGGCCCAGGCTGTAGGCGACCAGGCAGAGCGCGAGGCCGAGCAGCAGGCCTTGCAGCATCTGCTCGCCCAGCGCGGCGCGGTTGTAGGCGTCCGGCCGCATGATGCTGATCGGGGCCACGCGCGAACCCACGGTGAATACCCGCACCAGCAGGGTGTAGTCGGCGCCAGGTTCCAGCGTCAGCGCCACGGCCGGCACACGCCCCTTGAGCGCCCCGTCTTCCGGCAGGCGGCGCCCACTGCTGGCAAGCTTGCGCAGGCGCCCCTCGTGTTCCAGGTAGAACGCCACTTCGTCGAGCATGCCGAAGTCGATCTGCACCACCCAGTCGCGCGGCGCATCAGGGGCCAGGCGCAGCGGGATGCGCACCCAGTGGGGATCCTTAACCAGCTTGAGCACGCCGCGCGAGGTGGTCGGCGGAGCGTAGCGGGCCCCAAGCGCCAGCGCGGCGGCGGCGTCGAGCCGGCCACCCTCGTCGACTAGCACCGATGTGGCGGGCCAGGCGTCGACGCTGGAGGTTTCCGGGCCGAGCACGAGCGGGGCGGGGGCGGCGGCGCCTGCGCTCGCGCAAGCCAGGAGCAGCACCAGGGCCAGCAGCAGGTAGCTGCGCAGGTGCGCGCGCAGCATAGCGAGGGTAGCGATCATGCGGGCGTTCCTCCGGCCGTGGTGGAACGGCCGGCGAGCCTGTCCTCGACCCGGTTCAGCCAGCGCGGTGCGTCCGGGTCGCTGCGCCAGTCCTCGAAAGCGGCGTCGACCTGGTTGAGCAGCGCATCGGGCAGGCGCAGCGGGCGGGTCTGGTCCATCAGGAAGCGCGACACCAGGCGGTAGCCGGCTACCCGCGTCAGCATGCGGCTGATCGAAAAGCCCGGCACGAACAGGCGCAGCACGGCGTCGAAGGCGCGCACGGCGCCGAAGCACAGCCGGAACAGGATGCGCGAGGCCAGCGACACGCGGCCGTTGAGGCCGAGGTCGCGGCTGGATTGGGGGCCGCAAAGGCGGCGCGTCAACAGGGTCGGGAAGCTTTTCAGGATCCGCAGCGGGATCTGGTTTTCCATTTCCCGCATGAGGGCCGCGGCGAGGGGCGGGCGCGGGTCGTTCTCGCGCGGCGCCTTGCGGGCGCGCGCCTGGATGTCGGCGAAGCGCGCCTCGGCGTCAATCATGGTCCAGGCCATGAGCTCGCGCTCGATGCCGAGCAGGTTGCCCAGCACGTTCCAGGCATGCAGGTAGGCTTCCTCGTCGCTGCGCTCGAGGCCCAGGCCGAGGCGGCGCAGCCCGCGCAGGAACACGAAGTTGAAGGTCAGGAGGGTGTAGGCCAGTTCTTCCTGGTTGCAGGGCAAGCCGCGCTCCGCGCTGTCCCAGCCGTGGGCGTAGAGCAGGTGGTACATGCCGCCGCCGGCCGGGCGCAGCGGCGCCAGCGGCGGCGCGGCCACGGCTTCGCTAGCTGGCGGAGCGCCGCGCAGGATCAGGTGGCGGATGGTCGCGTGGATCAGGCGCACCTTGAGGGCCTGGGCCACGCCGAAGCCCTGCGGCGACGTCAGGCCGCCGCGCATCATGACCGGGAAGATCATGGCGGCGGTGGAGCGGATCCGGTAGTCGGTGTGCTGTTCCAGCTGGCCGGCGGCGTGCAGCACGGCGGACAGGTCTGGCAGCACGTAGCACTCGGGCAGGCTTGCGCAGAACAGCAGGGTGCAGGACAGCATGCTCATGTCCATGAACAGGTGCTCCGCGCGGTCGATCTTCTCCACATCGGCCCAGTCGGGAAGCTGCCAGCAGCGCGCCAAGTAGTCTTTCAGGGCAGCGCTGAGCTGCGGATCGCAATCCGGCCCTGGCTGCCAGGCTGCGAGACCGCCGTTGCTGTCCCAGCGCGCGAGCTCGCGGTTGAGCGCGGCGACGCGCTCGGCCAGTGCATGGGGACCGTCGGCGCCGGCCAGCAGGCGGGCGACGGTGTCGTCGGCGGGCGGGTCGGCCCGCATCGAGGGGGACGTCAAGGGCACGGCGTCGCGCTTCATTCAGCCTCCAGCAGAAGAATTCACGGATAAGGAAAAGCCGGGCGGTTCCCGGCACATGTCAGAAACGCAGCTCCAGGCGCAGGTCGGCCGTCCGCGGGGCGCTCGGCGTGGTCATGCCGAAGCTGTCGATCAGCGTCGGGCGCACCTTGTTCTCGATATTGCGCACGCGCGCCAGCAGACGCCAAGCGCCGGCTCCCGGCGCCCACGCCAGCGTGGCGTCGCTGCTGGTGTGCGCGGGCACGCGGTAGGTCAGCAGCTGGGTCGGGATGCCGAGGATGTACGCGCTGCTGGCGCGCGTGAATACGCCGGCGCTGAGCTGGCCGCCCGCAAGCGCCAGCCGCTGCTGGTAGCCGAGCGTGATCACGCGGCTCGGCGCCCGGTCCAGCTTGTGGCCTGCCCAGGACACGGTCGGCGTCGCCATATAGCGCACGTAGCGGGCGTCGAGCAGGGTGAGACCGTAGCTGAGGCGCCCTCCCGCGCCGACGCGCAGTTCGCCATCGAGCTCGAGGCCGCGGCTGCGCGCGGCGCCGGCGTTGCGGGTCAGGAGGCGCGGGGCGCCCGCGACAATCGCATTGCCGGTCAGCTGCAGGTTGGTGTAGTCGTAGTCGAATACAGCCGCATTGAGCGTGAGGCGGCCGCCCATCAGGCGCGACTTGACGCCGCCTTCCCAGGCGCGCAGTTCTTCCGGCTGGTAGTACAGGTACTCGGGCGTGACGGCGGTGGCAGCCGGGCAGGCGATGCCGAGGGCGCTGGCGCCGGCCACGCAGCCGTCGTTGAAGGCGCCCGCCTTGTAGCCGGTGGCCAGGCTGATGTAGGCCATGGTGCCTGGGGCCAGGTCGAACTCGGCGCCCAGGCGCCAGGTCGTGCGCCCTGTCGACAGGTCGGCGGCGCTCAGGATTCGGCGATCAAGGGCCGGGTTGAACACCGGGCCTTGCTGGAAGTCGGTCGAACCGACGCGCCACTTGCGGTCCAGCGTGCGGCGCGCACCGGTGGTCAGGCGCAGGTCCGCGCGGGCGCGCCAGGTCAACTGGCCGAATGCGGCGCGGCTGCGCGCTTCGGTACGCAGCGGGAAGGAGTAGTAGGGCGGCAGGCCGACCGGACGCAGGCCCTGGAAGGCATAGCTGGTGTCGGATTCTTCGCTGAACCAATACAGGCCGCCCTGCGCACTGAACGGGCCATCGCCATTGCTGGCGACGCGCAGTTCGTGCGAATCCTGGGCGTTGGCGCCGTCATAGGTGTTGATCACGCCGAGGGCCAGTGTCGGCGCGATCCGGTAATAGTAATTGTTGACCATCTGCTGGTCGAGTTCACGGTGCGAGCCGAGGTAGTAGAAGGTGGCCGGGCCCAGCTTCCAGCTCAGGTCGGCCGACAGGCCGCGCGCGCGGCGGTCCTGCATGCCCTGCACCGGTGCGATGTTCGCGGGGCGGAAGGCCATGGCCAGGCGCTCGTCGGTACTACCGGCTTTCCATGCCGGGGCGCCGCTCGAAACGCCGGTATAGAAATTGGTGTCGGGGACGATGCGGTCGTTGTTGTCGGTGACGAGGCTGTGGTCGTAGCGCAGCAGCAGCGCGGCGTCGGATCCAAGCGCGAGCTTGGCGCTCAGCCGGGCATCGCGGTCGTCGCGGTTCATGCCGGGCGTCCAGCGCGTGCCCTGCCGGTTTTCCAGGAAAGGGTCCTGCTTGCGCGCGCTGACGGCGGCGCGCAGGGCCAGCGCATCGTTCACCGGTACGTTGATGACGCCCTCGACCTTGCGGTTGCGATAGCTGCCCGCCTCCAGGGCGACGCGGCCTTCCAGCCGTGCGGTCGGCGCGTTCGAGATCACGTTGATCAGGCCTGCCGTGGTATTGCGGCCGTACAGGGTGCCCTGCGGACCGCGCAGCACTTCGATGCGGTCGACGTCGAGGAAGTTGGCGGTCTGGCCGGCCGGCCGCGCGATGTAGACGCCATCCCGCATGAAGGCGGCGGACGGGTCGCCCTTGTCGGTGGTGTCGTTATTGCTGATGCCGCGCATGCTCACGCGCAGGCCCGAGAAGGCCTGGTCGACGTGGACGTTGGGCAGCCGCGCACCGACCGAGGCCGGATTGTCGAGGCCGAGCTCGCGCAGCTGCTCGCCCTGGAGCACGCTGATCGCGACCGGGGTGCGCGAGATGGTGGAAACGGTGCGCTGGGCCGTGACCACGACTTCCGGAACGGCGTCTTCGTGGGCGGCCGGCACTTCCTGTGCCTTGAGCATGCCGCAGGCGACGCTGGATACGGCAAGCGCCAGCAGCTTGCGCGCCGGACGGACCTGCATGACTTTCATTTCAGACTTCCCCTGTTTCTTCTTGTTAATTCTCTCACTTTGGCCGCATCCCTGTTGTTCTATTTCGACAACTTTGCGATGATGCTTGGATGCAGCCCGGGCAGTCTAGCAGGTAGTGACAACGGGCAATAGTCCTACAAAAATAATTGAACGAAAATATCATCCAGCTACAACGATTGACTAGACAATTTAGCCAGAATGGCAAGGCCGAGGCCCACCCGTGCGCCGCCGGACACACGAATAGAATATTTTTTGGGCAATAACAGGCGTCCTGCCCCGGGCGCCCACGAGGAGACCCCATGATGCGATTCCTGCGACTGCCCGTCTGCCTGGCGGCGCTGTTCCTGGCCTGCGGCGCCGCGGCCCAGTCCGCTGCCGCGAGCACCTATACCAATCCGCTGCCGCTGCGTTTGGCCGACGGCAGCCTGGCCGAGAGCTGCGCCGACCCGGCGCTGCTGCGCGACCGCACCTCGTCGCCCACCGTCTGGTACCTGTACTGCACCATGGACCCGGTCAGCCGCAAGGAACGCGATGGAGCGGGCTGGAAGTTCCGCATGATGCCGGTCTACCGCTCGGTCGACCTGGTCAACTGGCACTTCGTGCGCGACTCCTTCGACCGGCGCCCGGCCGGCCTCGCGGGCCCGAAGGCCGGGCTGTGGGCGCCCGAGCCGGTGTACCAGAACGGCAGCTACTACCTGTATTTCACGGTCACCGACGTGGCCGACCGCCACAGCCCGGAAAAGGGCTGCGAGGCGGACAGCGGCATCGCGGTGGCGACCAGCGCTTCGCCGGCCGGACCTTGGAAAGCGGTGGAGCGCCCGGTGGTGGCGCCGCGCCGCGCCGGCGCCGGCTGTAACTTCCAATGGACCTTCGATCCGGACGTGGTCGAGGACGGGCAGGGCGACCGCTGGCTGTATTACGGCAGCTACGGCGGCGGCATTTTTGTCCAGCGCTTGTCGAAGGATGGGCTGCAGGTCGAAGGCAATGCCGTGCGCGTGGGGGCCGCCAACCGCTACGAGGGCGCCGAAGTGGTGCGGGTGGGTAAATACTGGTACATGTTCGCGTCCACCACCGACTGCTGCCGCGGCCCGCTGACCGGTTACGCCCTGATGGTTGGCCGCGCGACCAGTCCGGAAGGCCCCTTCCTCGACCGCGAGGGCAATGACATGGCCGCCGCGCGCGCCGGCGGCACCCCGGTGCTGCCGCAGAACGCTAACCGCTGGGTCGGCGCAGGCCACAACAGCGTGTTCCAGGACGCGGCCGGTCAGTGGTGGACGCTGTACCACGCGGTGGACCGCAACCAGGGTTATTTCAGCGTCGAGGACAAGCTCACACGGCGCCCGCTGCTGCTGGACCGTGTCGATTGGGTGGATGGGTGGCCGGTCATCAACCGCGGTGACGGGCCGTCGGACCGCCCCATGCAGGGGCCTGCGGTCACCCCGGGACCGCTGCCGGCGGCGCTGCCGGCGGCGCCTACGCCGGTGGCGACCACACCGCTGTGGAGCGAGCGCTTCGACAAGGCCCAGCTGGACGCACGCTGGAGCTGGATCCGCCCGCGCGCAGCCGGCAGCTGGAGCAGCGGCCAGCCGGGCCTGCGCCTGTCGACCCAGCCGACCGACCTGCATGTCGACACCAACAGCGCCGCCGTGCTGGCCACGCCGCTGCCCGAAGGCGACCTGCGCATCCTGGCGCGCATCCGCCTGGACGCGCCGCTCGACTGCTGCGAGAAGCCGGTGCAAGCCGGGATCGTGGTGATGGGCGACGACGACAACTACGTCAAGCTGGTGGAGCTGGCGCACGAGGGCTTGCGCCAGGTGGAGTTCGGCAAGGAGCTGGCGCCGGTCGCCAGGGGCTATCCGCGCTACGGCAACACAGTGGCCGGCACGCCGGGCGAATGGACCTGGCTGCGCATCGACATCCGCCGCGTCGGCGACGAGGAGCACTACACGGCCTGGTCGCAGGCCGAGGGCAAGACCAAGGGCGCCTGGGTCGGCGGCACGACCTGGACCCACCGCCTGGGCGGCAAGGCCCGCCTAGGGCTGGTGGCGATGGGCGGCGCCGGACACGCCGTCACGATCGACGAGGTCCGGATCGAGCGCCTGCCGCGCTGAGTCGTCTTGCGCTGCATGGGCGTGCACCGACCAGGTCACGCCCGCCACCAGCAGCACGATCGCGGCCAGCTCCAGCGCGCGCGGGCCGTGGCCGCGGTACAGGAAGCCATACAGCAGCGCGAACAGGGTCTCGAACAGGATCAGCTGGCCGGACAGCGTGACCGGCACGCGCCGGCTGGCCACGTTCCACAGGCCGTTGCCGATCACCGAAGCGCCCAGCGCCACCAGCGCATTGCAGGCCCAGAACAGCTGCCAGTCGCGCGCCGGCCCTGCGTCCGCCCCGATGCCGAAGACCCAGGCGACGCAGCCCAGAGCCAGTGCGATCACGCCGGTCGCGAGGCCATACAGGGCCGACCACTGGGTGCTGGAGAACTGCGGATTGCGCTTCAGGTAGCGCGCGTTGTCGAGGGCATACCAGCTCCAGCACAGCAGAGCGCCCGCCGCGCACAGCATGCCGAGCAGGATGTCGCCGGCAGACGTGCTAGGGCCGGCATGCAGGAAGCTGTCGACGTTGATGCAGGCGATGCCGGCCGCCACCAGCAGGAGCGGCAGCGCCAGGCGCCGCAGCGGCAGGGCGCCGTGGTCGTTGCGGCCCATCAGGGTGACCACCACCGGCAGCATGCCGATGATCAGGGAAGTCGGCGCCACCCCGGCATACTTCACGCCGGCCGCGAGCAACATGTAATACACGATGTTCCCCGCCAGCGCATGGCGCAGCAGCGCCGCGTAATCGGCAGGCAGCAGGCTGGCCAGCAGGGACTTCAGGCGCGGAAGCAGCAGCACCAGGGCCATGGCGCCGTAGGCGGTATAGCGGCCGACCGCCAGCTCCAGGGGCGAGAACGCCGCGAGCAGGGCGGGCGCGATGAACACCAGGCCCCACAAGGCCCCTGCAGCCAGGCCGCACAGCACACCGATCCACATCCCCGTCCACCCGCCAAAAAGGCTGATTCTACCTCGCACGCATTCATGCCTGCAGGACAGCCCCTATTAATAATTATTTGCTAGTATTAATGATAAAAGAGTGGCATCCCACCAGATCGACCAGGAGACAGGCTTGACCCCATTCACGTTGCGCCTCGCCGGCGCGGTGCTGGCAGCGCTGCTGTGCGCACCCACGTGCGCGTTGGCGCAGACCGAAGTGCGCATGTGGACGCTGCTGAGCGGCGGCGATGGTGCGCGCATGGCGGCGCTGGTTGAACGCTTCAATGCCAGCCAGCGCGAGGTGAGGGTGGTCAGCACCACGCTGAAGTGGGGCGAGCCTTTCTACACCAAGCTCATCACCTCGTCCGTGGTCGGCGCCGGTCCCGATATCGCCACCGTGCACCTGTCGCGCATGACCAACCTGGCCGGCGGCGGCGTGCTGCGCCCGATCGCGCCCAACGAACTGCGTCAGGCGGGCCTGAACCCGGGCGACTTCTATCCGCGCCAGTGGGAGAAATCCCAGCACGCCGGCAAGACCTATGCGATTCCGCTCGACCTGCACCCGCTGGTCCTGTACTACAACAAGAACCTGGTCGGCAACGCGGGACTGCTCGACGCGGGCGGCAATCTGAAGCCGATCCAAGGCATCGATGCCCTGACAAGCGCCTTCCGCGCCGTACGCCAGGCCACCGGCCGCCCCGGCATGACGATGGAGAGCAACCAGAGTTCCTACGCGGTGTTGCGGTTGTGGCTTTCGATGCTGGCCCAGCGCGAGGTGCCGCTGATCCAGAACGGGCGCTTCGCCTACGGGGCCGCCGGCGTGGATTCGCTGACCCGCATCAGCGACTGGTTCGCCAAGGGCTATGCCCAGGCCGGGCTGAACTACCAGGCTTCGACCAGCCAGTTCATGGGCGGTAATGCCGGCTTCATGATCAACGGCGTGTGGGAAGTGCCCGAGATGGTGCGCGCGACGAAGCAGGGCACCCTCGGCTTCGAGTACGGCATCGTGCCGTTGCCGCGCATGTACGGCAACGACAGCGTCTGGGCCGATTCGCACGCCTTCGCGATCCCGGCCAACGAAGGCGAGCCGATGTCGCCGCAGAAGCTGCGCGCCGTAATGCGCTTCATCGCCTTTGTCACCAAGAATTCGCTGACCTGGGCCGAGGGCGGCCACGTGCTGGCCTACCGGCCGGTGGCCGAGTCGCCGGCCGCGTTGTCCCTCATGCCCAATCGCCTGTATGCGGAGGTGGCGCGCAGCGTGATCTACGCGCCGGACGCCTGGTACATGGGCGCCGCCGGTCCGCTGGAGGCGATGGCCTCGAAGTACCTGCCGGCCGCGCTCTCGTCGCAACTCACGCCTACCCAGGCGCTGCGCATGTTCGAAACAGAAGCGGCACTCTTGCTGCGCAAGCGCGCGCCGCGCTACTAGGAGGGACGATGTCCAGGCACCATACCCAGGGCGGGCGCGGCGACACGCTGTCGGCATTCACACTGCTGGCGCCCTTCGCCATCGTGTTCCTGCTGTTCTTCTTGCTGCCGGCGCTCCAGACCTTCTACATGAGCCTGACCGAGAGCAGCCTGACCCGCACCAATGCCTTCATCGGCATCGACAACTACGTGACGCTGGTGCAGGACCCGTCCTTTTGGTCGGCGGTCGGCAATACTTTCTATTTCGCGCTGCTGACCGTGGTGCCGCTGACCGCGCTCGGCCTCTTGATGGCGCTGCTGGTCGACCACTTCACCCGCGCCAGCGCGCTGCTGCAGGGGGCCTTCTTCCTTCCCTACGTGCTGCCGATCTCGGTGATGACCCTGATCGCCGACTGGATGCTGCAGCCATCATCGGGCGTGATCAACCACATCTTCGATACCCAGCGCGCCTGGCTGGCAGACCTGACCTGGGCCCTGCCTTCGGTCGCCATCGCGACGGTCTGGTGGACGGTCGGCTTCAACATGCTGCTCTTCCTGGCTGGCCTGCGCAACATTCCGGCCGACCTGTACGAGGCGGCGGCGCTGGACGGCGCCCGCGGCTTTACCCTGTTCCGGACCATCACCTGGCCGGCCATGCGCCCGGTCGTCGGCCTGGCCCTGGTGCTGCAGCTGATCGCCTCGATGAAGGTGTTCGGCCAGACCTATATCCTGACCGTCGGCGGCCCCTTCAACACCACCCGCATGACCCTGCACTACATGTACGAGACCGCCTTCATCCAGAGCGACGCCGGCTATGCGGCCGCGATCGCGATGGCGTTCGTGGCGATCGTGGTGGCGCTGTCGCTGGCCCAGGCCGCGTTCTCGCGCTGGCTGTCGCGGGAGGGCGCATGAAGGGCACGCTGCACGCCCGCGCCAATGCCGGCTGGAGCATGGTCGGCGCCGTCGCGGCCGTTCTGCTGGTCGCATTGTGGGTGGCGCCGCTGCTGTGGGCCATGAGCACGGCGCTGCGCCCGGAGCACGAGACTGTCTCCGCTGTCTTCCATTGGTTGCCGCAGCAATGGACCTTGGCGGCCTTTGCCAAGGTGCTGGCTGCGGGCCGGGTCGGGCGCTGGCTATTCAACAGCGCGCTGGTGGCGCTGCTGGTGACGGTGGCGACGATGGCCCTGTCCCTGATGGCCGCCTACGCCTTTTCGCAGCTGCGCTTCCGCGGACGCTCGCTGCTGTTCGGCCTGACGATGCTGTCCTTCCTGGTGCCTTTCGAAGCCTTGCTGGTGCCGCTGTTCCGCGTCATGAACCAGCTCGGTCTGATCAACAGCTATGCCGGGATCGTGCTGCCGCAGGTGGTGGCGCCGGTCGTCATCTATGTGTTCAAGCAGTTCTTCGACACCGTGCCGGCGGACTTCCGCGAAGCCGCCGTGATGGACGGCGCCGGGCCGCTTCGCATCCTGTGGAGCGTCTACCTGCCGCTCTCGGGGAATATCGTGTGGGCGATGGCGATCGTCACCTTCATCGCCGCGTGGAACAACTTCCTGTGGCCTTTCATCATCGTCACCTCGAACGAGATGATGACGATCCCGCTCGGGCTGACCCAGACCTACGACGCCTATGGCGTCATCTATGCCCAGCTGATGGCGGCGGCCCTGCTCGGCGCGCTGCCGGTGGCGCTGGCCTATGTGCTGTTCCAGCGCCGGGTGACGCACGGCTTCCTGGCCGCCACCGGCCTCAAAGGTTAATCGACGGAGAGAGCATGGCATCTGTGCGCCTGCAAGGCATTACCAAGCAGTACGAGAACAACCTGGTCATCAAGGGCATCGACCTGGACATCGCGGACGGCGAGTTCGTGGTGCTGGTCGGCCCGTCGGGCTGCGGCAAGTCGACCCTGCTGCGCATCGTCGCGGGCCTGGAAGACGTCAGCTCCGGCACCGTGGAGATCGGTGGCCGCGACTGCACCGGCGTGGAGCCGGCGCGGCGCGGCATCGCCATGGTGTTCCAGAGCTATGCGCTGTACCCGCACATGACGGTGGCAGAGAACATGGGCTTCGCCCTCAAGCTGGCGAAGGTCCCGCGCGACGAGATCGCCGAACGGGTGGCGCGCGCCGCCGAGATCCTGCAGATCGGCCACCTGCTCGAGCGCCGTCCCAAGGCGCTCTCGGGCGGGCAGCGTCAGCGCGTGGCGATCGGCCGCGCCATCGTGCGCAAGCCCGAGGTCTTCCTGTTCGACGAGCCGCTGTCGAACCTGGACGCGGCCCTTCGCGGCCAGACCCGGGTCGAGCTGGCGCGCCTGCACCGCGAACTGGGCGCGACCATGATCTACGTGACCCACGACCAGGTCGAAGCCATGACCCTGGGTCAGAAGATCGTGGTCTTCAATGGCGGGCGCATCGAGCAGGCAGGCACGCCGCTCGAGCTGTACGAGCGGCCGGCTAACCAGTTCGTGGCCGGCTTCCTCGGTTCGCCGCGCATGAATTTCCTGCCGGGGGCCCTGGCAGGCGAGGAGGGCGCAACCGCCCATGTGCGCCTCGCGGGCGGCGCCGTGGTTCACGTGGCCGCCGACGCCGCCCATGCCGCGCCGGGCAGCGCGGTCACGCTGGGCGTGCGGCCCGAGCACCTGCGCGTTGAGAGAGAAGGGAGCGCCGGGATCCCGGCCACCGTGACCCTGGTCGAGTATCTGGGCGATTCCACCATCGTCTACGCCCAGGTCGAGGGCGTGCCCGAGATGGTGTCGCTCAAGTGCCGTCCCGATGCGCCCTGTCCGAAGAACGGCGAACGGGTGACGCTCGCCTTCGATCCAGCCCACGGCCACCTGTTCGATGCCGACGGCGCCGCGCTGCCGCGCGCGCCGCTGCCGCGATGAGCGAAACGGGCCGCGCCCGGCGGCCCACCATGACCGACATCGCCAAGCTGGCCGGCGTGTCGCAGTCCACGGTGTCCCTCGTCATCAACCACATGAGCGGGGCCAAGGTGTCCGCCGCCACCCGCAACAAGGTGCTGCGCATCGCGCGCGAGCTGGGCTACCCGGTGGAGCGGCCCGGCCATCCGGCCGCCGTCCACGAGCGCAACCTGATCGTGTATCTCACCGACGAGCTGTCCACCAGCCCGCACGCGATGCAGACCATCGACGGCGCCCGCGACGCGGCGTGGAAGCATGACTGCCTGCTCTCCGTGTACGCCACCCGCAGCGACCCCGAATACGAACAGACCATCCTGCAGCGGGTGCTGGGCGACCCCAGCCTGCTGGGCGTGGTTTACGCCACCATCTTCACGCGCTCGGTCTCGGTGCCAGCCCCGCTGGCCGGGGTGCCGACCGTGCTGCTCAACTGCCATACGCGGGAGCGCCTGTACTCCTCGGTGGTGCCGAGCGAAGTCCTGGGCGGCTTTGCGGCCACCACCCACCTGCTCGACGCCGGGCACCGCCGCATCGGCCTGATCAACGGCGAAGGCTGGATCGAGGCCGCCGCCGAGCGCCTCAAGGGCTACCGCCAGGCCCTGTCCACGCGCGATGTCCCCTTCGATGCGCAACTGGTGTGCGAAGGCGACTGGCAGGTGAGCAGCGGCCACGAGCACGCGCGGGCGCTTCTCGACCTGCCGGACCCGCCCACGGCCCTGTTCTGCGCAAACGACCTAATGGCCGTCGGCGCCATCGAAGCGGTGCGCGAGCGTGGGCTGGACGTGCCGCGCCAGGTCTCCGTGGTCGGCTACGACGACCAGGACATCGCCCGTTATACCCAGCCGCCACTCACCACAGTGTTGTTACCAAACTACGAAATGGGGCACTGGGCTGCAGAAAGTTTGGTCGCCCAGGTCAATGGCGGGGTAGCCCGGCGCACCAGCATGAAGATGGATTGCCCTCTGGTGGAGCGTGATTCCGTCGCTCCTTTTTGCCGGATTTGAGCGTTTCTTGAGTGCGCCATTGCGGTGCGATTTCGGATAGTTTTGTCATATTGGTCATAAATTATGAATTGCAATTCATGTTTATGACCAAACCCGATTCCAATAAGGGCGGGCCCGTCCACCACGAGGACGCCGGCATCGCCACGTTTTTCAGGAGACCTCGATGAGCACCTTGAAAGTTCGGCCAGTCTGCGCCGCCGTCATGCTGCTGTGCGCCCATGTCGGCTTTGCCGCCGCCCAAACTTCGACCCAGGCAACGGGAGGAGAAACCGGCCAGGCTACCCAGCCGACCGCTGAAAGCGGCACGCGAGAATCTGGCCAGGACGGCGCCGCGGCGCCGGCCCCCGCCGGCGGCGGCGTCGCCACCGTGACGGTGAGCGGCATCCGCGCCAGCATCCGTTCGGCCGAGCAGATCAAGCGCGATGCCGAGCAGGTGGTCGATTCGATCAACGCCGACGACATCGGCAAGTTCCCCGACCGCGCCGCCGGCGACGCCCTGCAGCGCATCGCGGGCGTCCAGGTGGGACGCAACCTGGGCGAAACCGGCACCGTGATTATCCGCGGCCTGCCGGACGTGGCCACGACCATCGAGGGCAACGAGATCTTCACGGGTACCGGCCGCCGCCTGTCCTACCAGGACCTGCCGGTGAATTCGATCGCCGGCCTGGACGTGTATAAATCCTCGACCGCCAACCAGTTCGAGGGCGGCATCGCGGGCCTGGTCAACGTGCGCCTGCGCACGCCCTTTGACTTCAAGGGCTATACCGCCAGCGGCTACCTGGAGACGCGCCGCAACTACGTCGAGGGCAGCGAAGGCACCAAGGACAAGAACAACCCGGGCCTGGGCGTGTTGATGAGCAACCGCTGGCAGACCGGACTCGGCGAGATCGGCGTACTGGTGGACGTGGCCTACAACAAGAACCACTGGAGCATGCCGGTGCAGTGGGTCGACCGTCCGGACCGGATCTTCTCCGTGAGCCCCGACGGCACCGCGACCCGCCTGAACGACGACCAGCCGATCGCCCCGCTGCGCCCGGGCGACCGCCTGGGAGAACTGCCGAACATCGGCGGCATCTACAATGCCGGCGAACGGGAACGCGGCAGCGTGCACGCCGCCTTCCAGTGGAAGCTCAACCCGGCGACCGAATTCACCGCCCAGTACCTCGGTACCAACTACCGGTCGCGCAGCGAAGTCGACTACATCCTGAACATCGCCACCTGGACGCCGCGCCTGCAGAACGTGGTGCTGGCCCCGCAGGGCGACTACTGCAACACGCCCGACGGCGTGATCTGCCCGATCCAGTCGGCCTATGCGCCCGCAGCGCAGTTCGGCGGTCCCTACGACTGGGATCCCTACACCGCCACCAGCACCTGGGGCGTGCGCGAGCGTACCGACACCCATTTCCTGAATTTTGGCCTGAAGTACCGCCAGGGCCCGCTGTCGGTCGACAGCAACCTGGCCTTCACCCGCTCCGACTTCATCAACGACACCGTGATCGTCGACCAGCAGATCCCGGGCGCCAGCTCCGCGGTCTATACCTACGGGCGCGACGGCCATGGCGGCTACAACGCCATCACCACGCCGACTTCCAGCAACCCGCTGCGCGATCCGAACCAGTTCGTGTTGCGCGGCATGGTGCAGAACTGGGCCGAGTCGCGCGGCGAGCAGGCGCAGTTCCGCACCGACGCCGTCTACCGCCTGGGCGGCGACAGCTTCATTACCGCCCTGACCGGCGGCATCCGCCTGTCCACCCGCGACGCCAGCTTCCATAGCGGCGAACGCGCCAGCGACCTGCCTGCCGGCGCCGTGCGCCCGTCGCCGATCGCCGCCTTTGGCCCGTCCTTCCAGAACCTGACCCCGGGCCTGGACCGCCTGGGCGGCCCGTGGTACACGCCGTCGCGCGACTTCCTGATCCATAACGCCGACCAGGTACGCGCCTTCTACGGCCAGCCGGCGGGCCGGGTGCCGGACGACCCGATGCGCCTATTCGAGCAGCGCGAGCGCACCGCCGCGCTGCACCTGGGCGCACGCTGGAAGGCCGCGCTGGGCGGCATCGACGTGACCGGCAATATCGGCGGCCGCCTGATCAAGGTCGACCGCAAGCTCGAAGGCAACCAGCGCATCGGCGACGTCGTCACGCCGATCAACCGCGACAGCGACGAGACCAACTTCCTGCCGAACGCCTCGGCCGTGGTGAGCTGGACCGACCGCCTGCAGTCGCACCTGAGCATCGGCAAGACCATCACCCGTCCGGCATTCGCGGACCTGAATCCGGCCCTGTCCCTGATTCCGCCGACCGTCAACGCACCGGGCACCGGTTCGGCCGGCAATCCGGACCTGGCGCCGACCGAGTCGATCAGCACCGACGCGACCCTCGAGTACTACTTCAAGGACAATGGCTACGCCCAGATCGCGCTGTTCCACCGCGATATCGACGGCTACCTGCAGCGCTTCGAGCAGCAGGAAACCATCAACGGCGTCAATTACCGCGTGACCCGCCCGCAGAACTCGGGCAAGGGCAAGCTGAAGGGCGCCGAGTTCGGCATCCAGAAATTCTTCGACTTCCTGCCGGGGGCCTGGAGCGGCCTGGGCGCGCAGTTCAACTACACCTGGACCGACGGCGAGAACCAGACCCGCACCCCGAACGGCGACTACCGCACCACCGCGCTGATCGACGTGGCGCGCCAGAGCTACAACTTCGCGCTGCTGTACGAGCACGCCGGCTGGACCGGGCGCCTGGCGGCCACCCGGCGCGGCAAGTTCGTGGAGCAGATCGCCGAGCCGCGCTTCGGCCAGGACCGCATCGTCAAGGCCTCGACTTATGTCGACCTGAGCATCGGCTATGCGATCACGCCGAACCTGTCGCTGAATTTCGACGCGATCAACCTGACCAAGGAACGCTACGAGAGCTACCTGGGCGACCCGATCCGTCCGCGCGACATCCGCTACACGCCGACGACGTATGGCTTGAGCCTGCGCTACCAAATGTAAGGAAAGCCAGATGCTGAAGACCTACTGCAACCCGGTCTATCCCGAGATCATGGCCGACCCCTTCGTGCTCAAGCACGAAGGACGCTACTACGCCTACGGCACTGCCCCCGACGGTCCCGGGGGCGGGCGCTTCCCGGTGCTGGTCTCGAACGACCTGGTCGACTGGCACCGCGCCTGCTATGCCATCACGACCCCGGGCGACGACCACTTCTGGGCGCCAGAAGTCGCCTACAGCGAGGGCAAGTTCTGGATGTACTACTCGCGCGGCGACATCGAAGGCAAGCACCAGAAGCTGCGGGTGGCGGTGGCCGACAATCCGGTCGGCCCGTTCACGGACTGTGGCGTGCTGCTGGTGCCGAACCTGCAATTCTCGATCGACGCCCATCCTTTCCGCGACAAGGACGGCCAGTGGTACTTGTACTACTGCGTCGACTTCCTGGAACTGGAGGACGACCACCGCATCGGCACCGGCATCGTGGTGGACCGCCTGGTGGCGATGGACCGCCTGGCGGGAGAGCCGCGCACGGTGGCGCGCCCGCACGCCGACTGGCACCTGTTCAAGAAGCAGCGCGCGATGTACGACGCGGTGTACGACTGGCACACGGTGGAGGGCGCCTCGGTGCTCGTCCACGGCGGCAAGTACTACTGCTTCTACAGCGGCGGCGCCTGGGAAAAGGAAAATTATGGCGTGAGCTACGTGGTGGCCGACCACCCGCTCGGGCCGTTCACCCGGCCGGAGGGGAGCGACGAAGCGCTCCTGATGCGCTCGCGGCCCGGGAACGTGATCGGCCCCGGCCACAATTCCTTCACCGCCTCGCCCGACGGCAGCCAGGACTGGATCGTGTACCACGCCTGGGACACCGCCATGACGGGGCGGCGGATGTGCATCGACCGCCTGGTGTGGGACGGCGGCAAACCGGGCACCGCCGGACCGACCTTTACGCGCCAGCCGGCGCCTGCCGGGCTGGTGCTCTAGCCGCCAGGCGCGCATTGATCCACGCATGGGCATGGGCGCAGGCCGCCCGGCCCATCGCAGTGGGGAAGTGGATCACGCCATGCGGGGCCTCGGGCAGGTCCTGCAATTCCACGTCCGCGACGTGGCGCCAGCGCGCAGCCATCTGTAGCGTGTCGTCGCGCAGCGGGTCGCGCCCGCCCGTGAACATCAGCGCCGGCGGCATGCCGGCCAGGTCGCCGTAGAGCGGCGACAGCGGCGGCGCGCGCCGCTGCGTGTCGTCCAGCCCGGGCGTCAAGAGGCGCAGGGCAGGGAGCATCGCCGGGCCGTCGAGCACCAGCGTGTCGCGGCCCGCGTTGCGTACGCTGGGGCTGCCCGCCAGATCGTAGACGCCGTAATACAGCACGGCCCCGGCAATCCGCTGCAATAGCGATGGCCAGGCCTTCAGCCGCAGCAGCGTGGCGGCGGCCAGGTGCCCGCCCGCCGATTCGCCGAGCACGATCACGGGCAAGTGCGCGCTCGCGGCCAGGCCGCCTTCCAGCAGCCACCTGGCCGCGGCCAGGCAGTCATCCATCATGGCCCCGATCGACGCTCCAGGCGCCAGGCGGTAGTCGACCGAGACCACGGTGACCCGGCAGGCGCGCACGACGGCGGCATTCAGCGCGTCGTTCATCTCGGGATTGCCGATCACCCAGCCACCGCCATGGATGTCCAGCACGATGCCACGCGGCGAAGCCGGGGGCCGCAGCACGCGCACCGGCACCCGCATGCCATCCGCCACGGCAGTCAGCCGCTCGACGGCAATGCCCTGGCGGCGCAACTTGCGGTCGGCGCCCAGTTGGCTCAGGCGCAGGAGAAGCTGCCCAAGCCGGGGCACGATCGGGTGCCGGTAGCTGAAGCGCGGCGCGCGCGCCAGCTTGTGGTTGAAGCGCCGCAGGTCTTCCAGCATGCGTTCGTCGACTTGCATGCGTTCAGCGCGCTACCGGGGTGAGGGTCGGTTTGCCGGCGAAGTGCGCACGCAGGTTGTCGAAGCACAGCTCGCGCATGGTCTGGCGCGCCTCCACCGTGAGACTGCCGACGTGGGGCGTGAGCACCACATTGTCCATCTCCCACAGCGCCGGCGGTACGATCGGCTCGTCTTCGAACACATCGAGCGCGGCCGCGCCCAGGCGGCCCGAGCGCAAGGCCGCCACCAGCGCCGCTTCGTCGACCACGCTGCCGCGCGCGATGTTGACCAGGGTCCCCTCCGGACCGAGGGCGTCGAGCACCGCCGCATCGACGCTGCGCTCGGTTGCGGCGCCGCCGGGCGTGCACGCCACCAGGAAGTCGCTCTCGGCGGCAAGCGCCATCAGCGAGTCGCTGCGCAGCGCCGGCTCCGGCCCCGTGCTGCGCTGGTAATAGCGGATCGCCATGCCAAAGGCGCGCAGGCGCTCCGCCACTGCCTGGCCGATGCGACCGTAGCCGTAGATGCCGGCGACCTTGCCGCGCAGGCTGCGCGCGGGACGCAAGGGGCGCTTTTCCAGCCAGTGGCCGGCGCGCACGTAGCGGTCGAGCATGGGAATGCGGCGCGACACGGCGAGAAGCAGGGTGGCGGCCAGGTCGGCCACGTCCTCGGTCAACACATCCGGCGTATTGGTGACCACGATGTCGCGCGCATGCAGCGCCTCGAGGTCGACCGCATCCACGCCGACGCCGTGTACGGCGACGATTTCCAGTGCCGGAAAGCGCGCCGCCAGCGCGGCATCGATCCCGACGGTGCCGGTGGTGAGCACGCCGCGCACCTGCGCCGCGTCGCGCTCGAAGAAGGCCGCCACCTCGGCCGGCGCCATGCGCCCCATCACGTAGCAGGTAAATTCCGCTTCGAGCGCGGACAAGGCCTCGTCGGGCCAGACATTCCCATAGACCGCAATGGCCGGTTTCATCGATGCTTACCTATCTCTGGTTCGGATGACGCATCCTACACGGTTTCGCCCGAATGGCTGCCTGTGGGTCTATGCGGGACGATTTGCCGGAACAGGACATCGCACCTACACTGCCGGTGTGCATCCATCACGAGCCACTCATGTCGCTGTCCTGCGCAGCTGTCTTCCCGCCATGCTGATCCTCCTGGCGCTTGCCGCCTACCTGAGCCTATGGCCGGTGCCGGTCGATCCGGTTGCCTGGAAAGCGCTGCCCGCCCCTGGCTACACGGGGCCCTATGCCACGAACGACAAGCTCGGACAGCAGCGATTCATTGCGCTGGAGGGCGGACAAGGTCCTGAACACGTGCTGGCGGCGCCCGACGGCCGGATCTACACCGGACTGCGGGACGGTCGCATCCTGCGCATGCAGGCAGACGGCAGCGGCAGGGAGCTGGTGGCTTCCACCGGCGGCAGGCCGCTCGGCCTGGCTTTCGATGCGCAGGCCGCGTTGATTGTGGCGGATGCCATCAAGGGCCTGCTCTCGATAGCGCCGGACGGCGCTACGACCGTGCTGAGCGACACGGTGGATGGGAGCCCGATCGCGTTTGCCAATTCGGTGACGGTCGCCCCCGATGGCCGCATCTACTTTACCGACTCGTCGACACGCTTCACGCCGGGGCGATGGGGTGGCACCGAGGAGGCGGCGCTGCTGGAGGTCCTCGAACAGAGCGCGACGGGTCGCGTGCTGGAATACGACCCGGCCACGCGCATGACCCGGATTGTCGCCCACGGCTTCTCGCTGGCGAACGGCGTCGCCGTCGGCGGCGACGGACGTTCGCTCTACGTGGCCGAGTCGGGGCGCTACCGGGTGTGGAAGATCGCGATGGCCTCGGACCGGCTCGACATCGGGATCGCGTCCACCGAGGCAAGCGTCCTTCTCGACAACCTGCCGGGCTTCCCCGACAACCTGACCCGTGGGCGCGGGGGCAGGATCTGGCTTGGCCTGGCCGGCCAGCGCAACGCCCTTGATGCGATGGGCGAGCGGCCCTTCTTGCGCAAACTCGTGCTGCGGGTGCCGCGCGCCTTGTGGCGCATGCCGCGGGCGTATGGCCACGTGCTGGCATTCACGGACGACGGCGCGGTCGTGGCCAGCCTCCAGGACCCGGGCGGCGCTTCGCTTGCCATCACCGGCGCGACCGAAACCGACGAGCGGCTCTACCTGCACAACGTGGACGGCAAGGCCCTGGGCTGGCTGCCACGTCCGGCCTTCTAGCCTTCCTTCGGCGGCGGCTGGCTGCCGACGAGTGCACGCAACTGCCCCAGCCGCATCGGCCGCGCCAGGTAATATCCCTGGGCCTGGTCGCAGCGCGCCGCACGCAGGAAGTCGCACACCTCCTGCGTCTCGACGCCCTCGGCCACGACCTCCATGTTGAGCGCGTGCGCCATGTCCACGAAGGCCTTCACGAAGTCGAAGGTGCTGACGTTTTCGTCCTGCTGGGTGACGAAGGAGCGGTCGAGCTTCAGCACGTCGATCGGGAAGCGGCGCAGGTAGGCCAGGCCGGAGTATCCCGTCCCGAAGTCGTCGACAGCGATGCGGATGCCCAGCCGCTTCAGTTCGCGCAGCATCGAGGCGGTGTGCTCGATGTCCTCGATCAGGGCGCTTTCCGTCAGTTCCAGTTCCAGGCAGGCCGGCGGCAGGCCGCTGTCGGCCAGCGCCGCACAGACCTCGGCGGCGAAGCCGGGCTGGGCCAGCTGACGCGCCGAGACGTTCACCGACACCATGACGCGGGTGCCGTAGTCGTCCATCAGGCGGCGCGTGCGGGCGCAGGCTTCGCGCAGCACCCAGCGCCCGATCGGGACGATCAGCCCGGTCTCTTCGGCGATACCGATGAACTGCTGGGGCGAGACCTGGCCGCGTTCCGGATGGTTCCAGCGGATCAGCGCTTCCATGCCGACCAGCGCCATCCCGTCCAGCGCATAGCGCGGCTGGTAGTGCAGTTCGAACTCGCCGCGCGCCAGCGCCGGCCGCAGCGAGACCTCGAGCGCCATGCGCTCGCGGGTCGCTACCGTCATCTCGGGCTCGAAGAAACGGTAGCGGTTGCGGCCGCTGTTCTTGGCGCGGTACATCGCAGTGTCGGCGGTCTGGAACAGCAGTTCGCGCGTCTGCGCGTCCTGCGGGTACATGCTGATGCCGATCGAGGCGCCGACGATGACATCGATGCCGCCCACGGCAATGGGCGCGGTGAGCACGTCGAGCAGCTTGTCGGCGATGCGCGCCGCGGCCGCCTGGCCAGTGGCGCAATGGGCCGCCACCACGAACTCGTCGCCGCCGAGGCGCGCGATGATGTCGGTCGGCCGGATCACCTTGCGCAGGCGCGATGCGACTTCGCACAGCAGCACATCGCCCGATTCGTGGCCGAAGGAATCATTGACTTCCTTGAAGCGGTCCAGATCCAGGAACATCACCGCCACCGAGCTGCCGTAAGGGGCGGCATCGAGCATCTGCTGCACCCGCTCGCCGAGCAGGGCGCGGTTGGGCAGCCCGGTCAGGGTGTCGTGGGTGGCCAGTTCCTGCAGGCGGTTCTCGGCCGCCTTGCGTCCGGTGATGTCGGTCATCAGGCCGGTCAGCGACAGCGCGCGACCCTCGTCGTCACGCTTGATGCTGCCGTTGAACAGCACGTGGATATGGTAGCCGTGGCGGTGCTGCAGGACCGCTTCCACCCCCTGCACCGTGGCCGGCCCCGCGTCCCACAGGTCGAGCGTCGGCAAGGGGCAGGACACGAACAGGTCGTCCAGTCTCAGCGCCAGCAGCATCTCGCGCGGGTAGCCGGACAGGGCGCACAGGGCCGGGTTGACGTCCTGCAGGGCGCCGTCGCGGCCGGCCAGCAGGTAGCCGGCCGGCGTCATCTCGATCACCTCGCGGAAGCGCCGTTCGCTCTCGCGCAGCTGGCGCTCGGCCTCGGCGCGGTCGCTCAGGTCGCGGATCACCGCCAGGAAGTATTCTTCGCCCTCATCGTCGAAGCGCGAGATCTGCACTTCGGCCGGGAAGCTGGTCCCGTCCTTGCAGCGCTTGTCGGTGCGCAGCAGCTGTGCCTGGCCGGCACGCAGGCCGGCCAGCAGGGCGCGACCCTCGGGGAAGCCGAAATTGACGTCGGTGGCCAGCATGCCGAGGAATTCGTCGCGGCTGTAGCCGAAGCGCGCGCAGGCGCGGTCGTTGACCGACACGATGCGCAGCGCGCCGTCGACGATCATGACGCTGTCGCCGGCCTGGTTGAACAGCTTGCGGAAGCGCTGCTCGCTCTTCTTCAGCGCGTGCTCGGCCTCGCGCTTGGCGGTGATCTCGTGAAAGTAGACCGAGATGCCGTCCGCGTGCGGATAGACGCGCGCCTCGATCCAGACCTGGCCCGGCTCCCAGAACACCTCGAACGCGTCGGCCTGGCGCGTTTGCATCGCGCGCTGGTAGCGCGGCAGCGAGGGCGAGTGCTGCAGGTCGGGCGCCACCTCGAGCAGCGGCTTGCCGATCGATTCGGCGGCGTCGACGCCGACAAAGGCGGCGGCCTTGCGATTGGCATAGGTGAGGCGCCAGTTGCTGTCGATGGCGAAGAAGGCGTCGCCGATGCTCTCCAACATGCTGCCCAACGCCGCCTCCGAGCGCAGCAAGGCTTCGCGCGCCTGCTGCTGTCCGGTGACGTCGCGCGCGGTGACGAACATGCGGCGGTGCGAGGCCGACCAGCGCGCCGCGCTCGCCATCTGGATCACACTGCCGTCCTTGCGCCGCACTCGCAGGGCCACGTCGGTACGCTCCGGGCAATCGCCATGCAGGCTGGCCTCGATGGCGCGGGCTTCGGCGTGCTGGCCGGGATCAAGGAGGTCGGTGTAATGGCGCCCGGCCAGTTCTTCCGGCTCGTAGCCGAGCAGGGCGCGCGCGGCGGCGTTCACGCGCAGGATGCGTCCGGCGCCGTCGTGCACCACCATGAGGTCGAGCGCATTGTCGATCAGGGCCGAGTATTCGGCGGCGAGCAGCGCCGAAGCGTCGGTGGAGCCAGTGGAAGTGTCCAAGATATTCACGAGTGTCGCGGCCGGCGCCGCCTGGAATGGCAGGACCGCTTATGCGCCCCGCATGCGTGAGTATAGCTGTTACCTTAGGGCAACAGTGCCGGGGGAGCGAATTTACGACACTTGTATAGGCAACTTTCCGTATCTTGGGTGACCCTCAATCCCGGTCCGGTTCGCGATCGTCGCGGATCGCCACGAAGTCGCGCTCGAACATGGCGTGCAGCTCTTCGCGCGCGCGCCGCGCCATCGACGCATACTGCTTGCGGTCCTTGTAATAGGGGTAGACGTCGAGCACGCTCCGCAGGTTGTGCTCGCGGAAGCGCATCGCTGCCTGGCGCGCAAGGTAGGCCCCGAAGCCCAGCTGCTCCATCGTGCGGCGTCCGAGCATCAGGGCCGACTCGAAGGTCTCGCGCTCGATCACGGTCACGCCCAGGTCCATCAGCTGGTAGTAGTGGGTGACGTTGCGGGCGCGCGCCAGGATCGGCAGGTCGGGGAATTCCTCGCGCACGCTGGCTGCCAGCTTCAGGCTGTCGTCGATGCCGTCCACCGCCAGCACCAGGGCCCGCGCATGGCCGGCGCCGGCGGCGTGCAGCAGGTCGGTGCGGGTCGCGTCCCCATAGAACACCTTGAAGCCGAAGTCGCGCAGGGTGTCGATCTGGTCCGGGTCGTGGTCGAGCATGGTGAGCGGCACCTGGTTGGCGTGGAGCAGGCGGCCGACGATCTGGCCGAAGCGCCCGAAGCCGGCGATGATCACGTGGCCCTGGTTCGGGTCGATGGTATCGGCGTCACGTTGGTGGCGGCGCTGCCAGCGCGGCTCGAGCACGCGGTCGTACAGGATCAGGAGCAGCGGGGTGGCCAGCATCGACAGCGCCACCACGACTACCAGCGTCGACGCGGTATCAGCCGAGAACACGCGGGCGGCGGCCGCCGCGCCGAACACGACGAAGGCAAACTCGCCGCCCTGCGACAGCAGGAAGGCGAACAGCACCCGCTGGCGCCCGCTCATGTTGAACCAGCGCGCCAGGAACCACAGCACGGCCAGCTTGATGGCCAGGAAGGCGGCCGCCATGAAGACGATGCGCCAGGGCTGGGCCAGGAACACGCCGAAGTCGACCGACATGCCGACCGCGATGAAGAACAGGCCGAGCAGCAGGCCCTTGAAGGGTTCGAGGTCGGTTTCGAGCGCGTGGCGGTATTCGGAGTCGGCCAGCAGCACGCCGGCCATGAAGGCGCCCAGGGCCATCGACATCCCGCTCGAGGCCATCAGCAGCGAAATCGCGATGATCAGGAGCAGGGCGCAGGCGGTGAAGATCTCGCGCATGCCGGTGCGCGCGATGAAGCGCAGCAGCGGGCGCACCAGGAAGCGTCCCGCCACCACCAGGGCGCCAATCACGGCCAGCGCCTTGAGCACGCCGACCCAGCCCGAGCCCGCGTGCGCTTCCGGCACGCCCAGCACCGGCACCAGCGCGATCATCGGGATCGCGGCAATGTCCTGGAACAGCAGGATCGAGAAACCCGCCTGGCCGGCCGGGGTCGGGATCAGGTTGCGTTCCTGCATGGTGGTGAGCGCGATTGCGGTCGAGGACAGCGACAGGCCGAGCGCGGCGATCAGGGCGGTCTTCCAGCCGATCCCGGCCAGCACGGCGGCAAGCAGCAGCAGGGCGGTGACGCCCACCACCTGGGCCGTACCCCAGCCGAAGATCGAGCGGCGCAGCGACCACAGGCGGCTCGGCTCGAGTTCGAGCCCGATCACGAACAGCAGCAGCACGACGCCGAACTCGGAAAAGTGCAGGATGGTCTCGACTTCGCGGATCAGCCCCAGGCCCCAGGGACCAATGGCGATCCCGGCCAGCAGGTAGCCGAGCACCGCGCCCAGGCCCAGGCGCTTGGCCAGCGGCACCGCGATCACGGCCGCGCTCAGGTAGACGAGCGCGTTGAGCAGCAGGTCATGCTCCATGCTCGAGTCCTTCCTTGGTATCGATGCCCGCATGCCGGGCCAGCAGCGAGCGCAGGTCGTCGGCGTGGCGTGCGGCGGCATCCAGGTCCTGGGCGTCGGCCCCGTAGAACACGTGCGGGGCCAGCCAGTCCATGCCGCAGGCCCGCGCGCTTTGTTCGAGCGGCGCCAGGTAGTCCTCCAGCGGCCGCCCATGGACACCGCCCGGGCGGTAGTCGATGGCAGCGCCGGCGCAGGCGACTGCCGCGAACACCGCCTTGCCCTGCAGGCGTCCCGGCGGCTGCGTCCACTCGGGCTTGAGCACGTTGTCGAACCATTCCTTCAACAGGGCCGGCATCGTGTACCAGGCCAGCTGGAACACGAACACGACTAGCGGAGCCGCCTTGAGCAGGCTGCGTTCGCGCCGTACGTCGATGTAGAAATCCGGGTACAGCTGGTACAGGTCCTGGACCTGGATCCCGGGCAGGGCGGCCACGGCTTCGGCCACCCGGCGGCTGATGCGCGAGCGGTGCAGCGAGGGATCGGCGAAAACGACCAGAGCCCGCAAATCGGGCGCGTCGGGTTGGTCGGGCGTCATGGGCAGCTCCTGCGAAAGCCGTTGGGATGGCGCGATTGTACATTGCAAGAATGTCATGGCGCATTTTCCAGGTATGTGTCTTCGCTGCGTAATGACGCGTCACATTCATGTTTCATTGTTAGTGCATAGATATTACAATTGCCTATCTACAAACGAGGATCACTCAGCATGGCGCAAGCGGCAGTTGCAGCATCCCGGCCTTTCGCTCAGGGCACAGGCCAACTCGGCAGACTCATCGAGCAATTCGACTGGAGCGCCACCAGTCTTGGACCCATCGCCGGCTGGCCCGCCGTCGTGCGCAACACGGTCGAGCTGATGCTGCGCTCGCCGGTGCCGATGGTGACCATGTGGGGCGCTGACGGTGTGATGATCTACAACGACGGCTATGCGGAAATCGCAGCCGAGCGCCATCCCCAGCAGCTGGGCGCGCCCGTACGCGAGAGCTGGCCCGACGAAGCGGACTTCAACGACAACGTGATGCGGGTCTGCCTGGCCGGCGGCACGCTGTCCTACCGCGACGCCGAGCTGAACCTGCGCCGTCACGGCGAACCCGAGCAGGTCTGGCTGAATCTCGACTATTCGCCCGTCGCCGCCGAGGACGGCAGCGTGCTCGGCGTGCTCGCCCTGCTCACGGAGACCACCGCCAAGGTGCGGGCCGAGCGCTACCTGGCCGGCGAGCAGGACCGCCTGCGCGCGATGTTCGCCCAGGCGCCCGGCTTCATGGCGATGCTGCTTGGCCCGGAGCACCGCTACGAGCTGGTGAACGAAGCCTACCTCGGCCTGGTCGACCGGCTTGACGTGGTCGGGCGCACCGTGCGCGACGTGCTGCCGGAAGTCGCCGCCCAGGGTTTCCTGGCGCTGCTCGACCGGGTGTATGCAAGCGGCCAATCGCACACCGGCGAGGCCACCGAGATCTGGCTCACCGCCGCCTCTGGCGAGAGCTGCCTGCACTACCTCGACTTCGTGTTCCAGCCGGTACGCGAAGAAGGCGGCGCCGTAATCGGCATCTTCGTACAGGGCAACGACGTCACCGAGCGGGTGCTGGCCGAGCGCGCCCTGCGCGAAAGCGAGGCGCGCTTCCGAACCTTTGCGCAGGCGATGCCGAACCAGGTCTGGGGCGCCGATGCCCAGGGGCGTCTCGACTGGTTCAACGAAAAGATCTACAGCTACAGCGGCTTCAGCCACGCCGACCTGGCGGCGGACGGTTGGGGGCGCATGATCCACCCGGGCGACCTGCACGCCGTGCGCACCCGCTGGACCGAAGCGGTGGCCACCGGCACCGTGTTCGAGGCCGAGGTGCGCCTGCGCCGCTACGACGGCAGCTACCGCTGGCACCTGAACCGCGCGGTCCCGCTGCGCGGCGAGCATGGCCTGGTGGTCGGCTGGGTGGGAACCAATACCGACATCGAGGAGCAGAAGAACACGGCGCAGCGCTACGCCGCCCTGAACGACGACCTGCAAGGCCAGGTGGCGCTGCGCACGGCCGAGCGCGACCGCATGTGGCGGCTGTCGAAGGACATCCTGATGGTGTGCGCCTTCGATGGCCGGGTGGAGGCGGTCAGTCCGGCCTTCGGCGCCCTGCTGGGCTGGTCCGAAACCGACGTCCTTGGCAAGAACTTCCTCGAACTGGTACACCTCGAGGACCGCAGCGCCACCGTCGCCCAGATGGCGGCGCTGGGCCGCGGCGCCTACGTCAACAAGTTCGAGAACCGCTACCGGCGCAAGGACGGCAGCTGGTGCCTGCTGTCCTGGACCGCGTCGCCGGACGAGCGTTACGTGCATGCGATCGGGCGCGACATCACGGCCGATCGCGAGCAGGTGGAAACCATCCGCCGCACCGAGCTGGCCCTGCAGCAGTCGCAGAAGATGGAAACCATTGGCAAGCTGACCGGCGGCGTGGCCCACGACTTCAACAACCTGCTGCAGATCATCTCGGGCAACCTGCAGCTGCTGCAGATGTCGGGCGTGGCGAGAAGCGCCGCCAACCCGGACTGCGGGCGCTGGATCGAGAACGCGCGCCTGGCGGTGGACAAGGGCGCCAAGCTGGCCAGCTACCTGCTCGCCTTCGGGCGTCGCCAGCCGCTCGAGCCGAAGGTCATCAGGATCAGCCGCCTGGTGTCCAACATGGAAGACCTGCTGCGCCGCTCGCTGGGCGAAGAGATCGAGATCGAAATGGTGATCTCGGGCGGCCTGTGGAACACGGCGGTCGACGTGGCCCAGGTCGAGAACGCGCTCCTGAACCTGGCGATCAATGCGCGCGACGCGATGGAGGGCAGCGGGCGCATGACGATCGAAGCCACCAATGCGGTGCTCGACGACCTGTACTGCCGCGCGCACGGCGACGTGATCCCCGGCCAGTACGTGATGCTGGCGGTGAGCGACACCGGCTGCGGCATGCCGCCGGAAGTCGCCAACCGCGCCTTCGAGCCCTTCTTCTCGACCAAGGAAGAAGGCAAGGGCACGGGCCTCGGGTTGTCGATGGTGTACGGTTTCGTGAAGCAGTCGGGCGGCCACGTCAAGATCTACAGCGAGATCGGCCAGGGCACCACGGTCAAGCTCTACCTGCCGCGCTCCACCGCCGCCGAAGAACCGCTCGGCCCGGTCGAGCAGCAGCAGGCGGTTGGCGGCAGCGAAACGATCCTGGTGGCCGAGGACGATGAAGCGGTGCGCGCCACCGTGGTCGAGATGCTGTCGGGCCTGGGCTACCGCGTGCTGAAGGCGCCCGATGCCGCCAGCGCGCTGGCCGTGATCGACAGCGGCGTGCCGATCGACCTGCTGTTCACCGACGTCGTCATGCCGGGGCGGCTGCGCAGCCCGGAGCTGGCGCGCATGGCGCGCGAGCGCCTGCCCAACCTGGCGGTGCTGTTCACCTCGGGCTATACCGAGAACGCGATCGTGCACGGCGGACGCCTCGATCCGGGCGTCGAACTGCTGGGCAAGCCCTATACCCGCGAGCGCCTGGCGCGGCGCATCCGCCAGGTGCTGGCGAACCAGAAGCGGGCGCCCGAGGCCCCGCCCGCGCCGCCGGCCCCGCCGAAGGCGTCCGGCCTGGCGATCGTGCTGGTCGAGGATGAAGAAAACATCCGGACCAGCACCGCGGCCCTGCTCGAGCACCTGGGACACCGGGTGCAGTCGGCGCCCGACGCGGAAAGCGCGCTGCCCATGATCAGCGCCGCCACCGATGTCCTGATCACCGACGTGCAGCTGCCGGGCATGTGGGGCGACGCCCTGGCCGCCCAGGCGCGCAGCAATGCGCCGGGCGTGCGCATCGTGTTCGCGACCGGGAATGGAGAAGTGGCGAACTGGCCGGATGCGCTCGTTTTGCGCAAGCCATACGACCTGCAGAGCCTGATGCGGGTGCTGGGGCAACAGGCAGTGGCCGCTTGACAGGAGGGAAACGGTTGGCAGGATGCCGCACCCAGAAAGGGTAATGTGGCGTCTTGCCTTTTGACAAGATGTATTTCCTGATACAATCAGCTTCATGCTGAGTCTCCACACCAACCGCGCTTCTCTTGTCAGCCAGAACGCCCTCCAGCGTTCGGGCCAGGCACTGGCGCAGTCCCAGACCCGCCTCGCAACGGGGCGCCGGGTGAACTCGGCGATGGATGACGCGTCCGGCCTGCAGGTGGCCACGCGCCTGAAGGCCCAATCCAGCGGGATGGCGGTTGCGATGCGCAATACCCGGAACAGCATCTCGATGCTGCAGACGGCGGAAGGGCTGATGGATACGGTCGGGACCATCCTGATCCGCATCCAGGACCTGGCGATCCAGGCTGCCGACGCCTCGAGTACGGACGACGACCGTGCGGCCCTGCATGCGGAATACGTCCTGCTCAGCGAGCAGGTGCTCGACACCATTCACGAAACGCCGTATAACGGCTCGCCGCTGATCCGCTATACGGTCAGCACTCCGGGCACGCTGGGCAGCGGCCCGCAGGTGTTCCAGATCGGCGCCAGCGCGGATGAGACCATGTCGGTCGATTTCCGTCCTGCACTGGGAAGGCTGAACGGCTCGCTCTACTATGCGATCGATGGCGGCAATCTTGCAGGCTACCCGGTCGACGCGGCCGGCACCGAGCTGACCTCCAGTGCATCGGCCAATGTGCTGGTCGGCAAGGTCGGCGAGGCACTGGCGGACGTGGGGCAGGTGCGTGCCCAGCTGGGAGCCACGGCCAACCGCCTGGAAAGCGCGCATCGCAATCTCAGCAACATCAAGACCAATACCGAGGTCGCCCGCGGCCGCATCATGGACACGGATTTTGCCAGCGAGACCGCAGCGATGACGGCCAGCCAGATGCTGATGCAGAGCGGCACTGCCATGCTCAAGCAAACCAACAGCATGTCGCAGTTGGTCATATCCCTCCTGCAATAAACTTCTGTCTTCCGGCGGCCTCTTCCTACAGTCGCGGCAGGCGCCGGCCTATTCGTGCGCGCTCCTCGTGGGTCTATGATGCTCGCATCATTCCATGAATACGGAGGCCAGCATGTCGATGCAAAGCGAAGGCAATAACGCCAAGGGACGCAACTACCACCAGACCACGCGCGACGGCACGGGCAGCGCAGCCAGTGTCGGCACCGGCGGTACCGGCGACATCGGCGCCATGGGCAGCGAATCGGTCGGCCAGGGCAACCAGCAGTCCAGCCGCAGCGATGACCTGCTCGCCGGCGACACCACGCACCAGGAGGCCGACCAGGCCTTCAGCGGCGGCAGCCAGTCCGGCCAGGTACAGACGGGGATGGAAGGCATCGGACAGGGCAAGCGCCAGTCCGGCCAGCCGGGGAGCCAGCAGTCCGGCCAGGACCAGAACCGCCAGGGCGGCCAGGACAGCAGCCAGACCGACGCCGACCAGTACGACCAGGGTACGGCGCCGCGCGAATAAAGCGCGTTCAGCCGGCCAAGGCCAGGCGGGTAGACGCCGCTTCCTCGATGAAGCGCGCCGTCAGTTCGGGCTGGGTCACCGGCAGCATGTGGCCGCCGTCGACCAGTTCGAGGCGTGCGCCGGCGACCTTGTCGGCCAGCGCTTGGCCGTTGGCGCGCCAGTCGAGCAGGCGGTCTTCGCGGCCGAACAGGATGTGCAGCGGCACGCGCAGCGCGCCGTAGCGTTGTTCCAGCTGCGGCATGTGGCCGCCAATCGCCTGCAGGTCGGCGCTGCTCGCCAGGAACTGGCCCGGACGCAGGCTGAGCAGGCCGCCGCCGCGGGTCGGGAAGTCACGCGGGACGGGCTCCGGGCCGAACACCTCGGCCAGCACGCCCTTGCTCGCCACGATACTCAAGGGAACCGCCAGCGTCGCGGCGAACAGGCGGCGCAGCCAGCCGGTTTCGATGGTCAGGGCGCGGAAGGCCGAGGGCACCGTGCCTGGTGCGTGCGTCAGCGGCGCCACCAGGGCCAGTGCGCCGACCTGGCCCGGATGATCGAGCGCCAGCGTGAGCGCGGTAGCGCCGCCCAGCGAGTGGCCGACCACGGTCGGACGCTCCAGCCCCAGCTTGTCGATCAGACACGCGATGGCGCGCGCCTGGGTCGCCAGGTCGGCCGGCACGCCCTCGGGGCGGGTCGAGTAGCCGGAACCCGGACGGTCCAGGGTCACCACGCGGTAGCGCTGCGCGAGTTCGCGCACGGCGCCGTAGTTGAAGTGCGCCATCTGGCCGCCCAGGCCATGGATCATCAGGAGGGCCGGGCCGCGGCCCTCGTCGCGCACGTGCAGGCGCACACCCTCGACCTCCACGAAACTGCCGCTGGGCGGCAGGTAGGCTTCGATGCGGCGCGCGGTGCGCCGGGTGAAGACAGCCAGCAGGACCAGCAGCAGCGCGAGGCCGCCGAGCACGTACAGCAGGGGTGAAATCATCGGGCGCTCGCTTTCTTGAGAAGTTTCCAGTAATGGACAGGGCTGAGGCGTTCGAGCATGGCCACGAATTTGGCGTCGCTGCCGACCAGGATGCGGGCCTGGCGCCGCTCGATGCCGCGTACGATGATCTCGCCCGCCCGTTCCGGCGGCATGCGCAGCAGGCGCTGGGCGATCGCGCGGCCGCGCTCGATCTCGTGCGCCGGGGCGCCCTGCGGCACCCGGGCATTTTTCGCGATCGAAGTCGCAATGCCGCCCGGGTGGACCACGCTGACCGCTACCTTGCTGCCTTCGAGTTCGTGGCGCAGCGCATTGCTGAAACCCCGTACCGCGAACTTGCTGGCCGAGTAGGCGCTCTGGCCGGGCGGCGAGACGATGCCGTAGATGCTCGAGACGTTCACCAGGCGCGCGTCGTCGCTGGCGTGCAGGTGCGGCAGGAAGGCGCGCGTCATGCGGACCACGGCGTGGAAGTTGATCTCCATGAGCCAGTCGAAGTCGGTCTCAAGCACCTGTTCGAAGCTGCCGCCCAGGGCCACGCCGGCATTGTTAATGACCAGGTCGACCCGGCCGTGCGCTTCCAATACCGCCTCCGGCAGCGCGCGCACGGCTGCGCGGTCGGCTACGTCGAGCGCATGGCTGGAGGCGCGCACGCCCAGCTGGCGCGCGGCCTGGGCGGTATCGGCGGCAGCCATGCCGTCGATGTCGGCCAGGGCCAGGTGGCAGCCGCGCTGCGCCAGGGAGAGCGCGGTGGCGCGGCCGATGCCGCCGCCGGCGCCGGTAACGACCGCGACGCGGTTGGCGAGTTTCATGGCATGGCTCCTTGCGCGCCGAAGCGCAGAACGCCGTCGTCGATACGGCCGTAACGGATGGTCAGGAGGTCGCGCAGGTAGTTCTGGTAGACCTGCCAGGGCTTGCGCGCGCCCTGCTTGGGCAGGATGTGGCGGGCCCGTTCGACGTAGCCGGAATTGAAGTCGAGGAAGGGCGCTTCCGGAACCTGCGGGTCGCGGTGCGCCACCGCGATGGCCTGGCCGCGCGCATCCATGTGGCGCAGCAGGCGGCACACCCAGGCGGCGGTGAGGTCGGCTTTCAGGGTCCAGGAGGCGTTGGTGTAGCCAAAGGCCAGCGCGCAATTCGGCACGCCGCTCAGCATCATGCCCTTGTAGGACATGGCGCGGCTCGGGTCGATCACCCGGCCATCGACCACCAGGGTGGCGCCGCCGAACAGCTTGAGGGTCAGGCCGGTGGCCATGACCACCAGGTCGGCAGGCAGTTCGCGTCCCGATTCGAGCTGAATCCCGCCCGGCGTGAAGCGGGCGATGCGGTCGGTGACCACCGAGGCGCGGCCCTTGCGCACCGCCTTGAACAGGTCGCCGTCCGGGACCACGCAGACGCGCTGGTCCCAGGGCTTGTAGCTGGGCGTGAAGTGGGCGGCCGCGGCTTCCTGGGAGCCGAGCTGCTGGCCGGCCATCTCGACGATCTTCTGCTTGACCAGTTCCGGCTTGCTGCGCGCCAGCCAGTACAGGAACATGCTCTCGCCGATCACGCGCCAGCGCGTCAGGCCGTAGGCCAGCTGCTCGGGGAACAGGCGGCGCATGCGTTCGGCGAAGCGGTAGCGCGAGGGCCGCGCCACCACGTAGGTAGGGGAGCGCTGCAGCATGGTGACGTGGGCCGCCCGTTCGCTCATGGCCGGCACCACGGTGACGGCGGTGGCGCCGCTGCCGACCACCACCACCTGCTTGCCGCTGTAGTCGAGGTCTTCGGGCCAGAACTGCGGCTGCACGATGCGGCCGGCGAAGCCGTCCTCGCCCTCGAAGCGGGGGCGGTAGGCTTCGTCGTAGCTATAGTAGCCGCTGCACAAGTAGAGGAAGCGCGCCTGCACCGTGCGCTTCTCGCCGCTTGCCAGCTGCGCTTCGACCGTCCACAGGGCTTGTTGCGAGCACCAGCTGGCGCCTACCACCTTGTGGCCGTAGCGGATGTGGGGCTCGATGCCGTTCTCGCGCGCGGTGCTGCGCACGTAGTCGAGGATGGCCGGGCCGTCGGCAATCGCCTTGGCGTCCAGCCAGGGACGGAAGGAGTAGCCGAGAGTGTACATGTCGGAATCGGAACGGATCCCGGGATAGCGGAACAGGTCCCAGGTGCCGCCCAGGCGCTCGCGCGCCTCGAGGATGGCATAGCGCTTGCCGGGGCAGCCCTGCTGCAGGGCGCTGGCGGCGCCGATGCCGGACAGGCCGGCGCCGACGATCAGGACGTCGAGCGGACTCTGGTCGGGCGCAGCCCACGCGGGGGAAGGTGCGGATGGATGCATGCTGTCTCGTATTTTTGAGCTTATGTTGACACTGTACATTGTCAGAATTTTCGTGGCAAGTTTCTGTGTAGAATGTCGGCATGAACCCAGAGCTCACCACCACCCGTTCCTACCGCGGGATGTCGCAGGAGGAGCGGCGCGCCGACCGCAAGGCGCGCCTGATCGCCGCGGCGATCGCCGTCTACGGCGAACGCGGCTACCACCAGGCCACCGTCAAGGCGGTGTGCGAAGCCGCCGGACTGACCGAGCGCTACTTCTACGAATCCTTCGCCAACAGCGAAGCGCTGCTGATCGACTCCTTCAACGCCGTCACGTATTCGGTGCTGGACGAGATCACCCAGGCGGCGCGCGAAGCGGGGCGCGGGCGCATCGCGCGTTCGCGCGCCATGCTGCACGCGTATTTCGCGGCGCTGCAGCGCGAGCCGCAGTCGGCGCGCGTGTTCCTGGTCGAGATCCGGGGCGTCAGCCGCGCCGTGGACCAGGCCTTCGACGGTGCGCTGCGCGCGATCGGGCACGAAGTGGCGCGCATCGTGGCGCCGCCGGGCGCACCCGACGACGAGCTGCTGCAGGCCGGCGTGGTCGGCGGCGTGATCCACATCGCGCTGCGCTGGATCGACAAGGGCTACGCGCCCGACATCGAGCAGGTGGTCGACACGGCGCTGCGGCTTGGCATGGTGCTGTCGGCGCCGCAGGGCAGGGGCCGGGCGGCCGCCTGATACATTCCGCGACATCTAGGGCGCGCGCCAAAGAAAAAACCCGGCCTTGGCCGGGTTTTTTCATGGAGCGACGTTCCGATTAGAACTGGAACGACACGCCGGCGCTGACGTTGGTCACGTCGCTGGCAGGCTTCTGCACTTCGACGCGGGCCGACACGGCCGGGGTGAAGGCGTAGCTCAGGCCGATGCCGTACAGGGCCTTGGTCTCGTCGTCCTTGGCGCTGAAGCCGCCGGCGCTTGCCTTGGCTTCCAGGCGGTTCAGGCCCAGGCGGCCGAAGATGCTGAAGCTTTCAGCGATCGGGTAGGTACCGACGACCGACAGGGCCAGCTGGTCGGCACGGACCTTGGTGTTCACGTTCAGGACGCGGTAGTCCACGTCTGCCAGGCGGCGGAAGCCCGCTTCCACAGCGAGGGTCTGGGTGAAGTTGTAGCCGACGAAGGCGCCGTAGCTGGTGTCACGGTCCAGGTCGTCGATCTTGGTGCGGCCGACATCGGCGCCTGCGTAGAAGGTGCTCGGCTGGGCGGCGAAGGCTGCCGACGAAGCGATGATCAGGGCGGTGGCGGCTGCGATTTTCTTGAACATGTTAGTACCTTTTTTTATCTTGGTTATTGCGGCCGAAAAATATTTCCCAGCGCGGGGCGAATTATTGCACTAAGGATACACTTTACGCAATTCATGATTTGCGCAAAAACCACGAATATTGTTTGTAAATGTAACTTTGTATGCATATCTCCTATGCCAAAGCGGCGTAAATGCAAAAGATATGCCGGATGAATGAAACATGCCGCCCGCAGGCGGCACGTCCTTCGGGCATTGTGCTTAGAACTGGAAGGCCACGCCTGCGCTCACATTGGTCGAATCACTGGTCGGCTTCTGGACCTCGACCCGCGCCGATACGGCCGGCGTGATCGCATAGCTGACGCCCACGCCATACAGTGCCTTGGTCGTGTGATCCTTGGCGCTGTACACGTTGGAGTCGACCTTGGCTTCCAGGCGGTTGAGGCCGAGGCGGCCGTAGACGCTGAAGTTCTCGCTGACCGGCAGGCTGCCGATCACGGACAGGTGCGCCTGGTCGGCTTTCGCGCTGCCCTTTACTACGCCGGCGCCGCCGTCGAGGTAGATGTCCTGGTCGGCGAGGCGGCGATAGCCACCCTCCACGGCGAAGTTCTGGTTGATGTTGTAGCCCACGAATGCACCGACACTGGTGTCGCGCTTGGAGAAGTCATCGATCTTGGTGCGGCCGGCGTCGACGCCGCCGTAGAAGGTATTCGGCTGCGCGGCAAGGGCGCTCGATGCGGCGAGGATCAGGGCAGTAGCGGCTGCAATATTCTTGAACATGTTTGTGCCTTTTCTTATCTTGGTGACGCGCTGGGGCTCATTCCCGAGCGCAAAGTGATTATTGCGTCAGGGTTACACTTCACGCAATTTTTCACTTGGCACAAAACTGCAAATATTGTTTGCAAATGTAAGAAAATATGCATATGACGTTTGCCATGCTAAGGCGGCTGGCAAAGAACATGCGCTCAGAATGAAAAATGCCGCCTCTCGGGGCGGCATGGGAAGCGAAGACAGGAATGCCTCAAATATGCAGGGCGTGTCCGAGCGCGCGCAAGGCGGCTTCCTGCACCGCTTCGCCCAGGGTCGGGTGGGCATGGATGGTGCCGGCGATGTCCTCGAGCTGGGCGCCGAGTTCGATCGACTGGGTGAAGCCGGCCGCCAGTTCCGATACGGCGCCGCCCACGGCCTGCCAGCCGATGATGCGGTGGTCGCTCTTCCTGGCCACCACGCGCACGAAACCGTCGGTGCTTTCGATGGTCATGGCGCGGCCGTTGGCGCTGAACGGGAAATTCGCGGTGACGATCTCCACACCGGCCTTGTCCGCCTCCATCGGCGACATGCCAACTACCACGATCTCCGGGTCGGTGAAGCACACCGCCGGAATCGCCGCCGGGGCGAAGTGGCGGCGCTTGCCGGACACGATCTCGGCCACCATCTCGCCCTGCGCCATTGCGCGGTGCGCCAGCATCGGCTCGCCGGCGAGGTCGCCGATGGCCCATACGTTGCGCATCGAGGTGCGGCACTGGTCGTCGACCTTGATCGCGGGCCCAATCATGTCGAGCATCAGGTTTTCCAGGCCCCAGCCGGTGGTGCGCGGCTTGCGTCCGACCGCGACCAGCACGCGGTCCGCTTCCAGCAGCGCTTCCACGCCGGAGGCATCGCGTACCCGGACGTTGTTGCCGTCCATGCCCAGCACGGAGGTGCCGAGGCGCAGCTCGACGCCCAGGCGTCCCAGCGCCGCCGCCACCGGCTTGACCAGGTCGGCGTCATAAGCGGGGAGGATGCGGTCGGCTGCTTCCACCACGGTCACCTGGCTGCCCAGCTTCCTGTAGGCGGTACCCAGTTCCAGCCCGATGTAGCCGGCGCCGACCACCACCAGGCGCTGCGGCACGGCGTCGGGCGAGAGCGCCTCGGTCGACGAGATCACCGGGCCACCGAAGGTCATGAAGGGCAGTTCGACGGGCAGCGAGCCGGCCGCCAGCAGCATGTGCTCGCAGCGGATGCGCACCGAGGCCTCGAGCTCTCCTTCCTGGCGCACCTCGACGGTCTTGCCGTCCAGGATGGTGGCCCAGCCGTTCACCAGCTTGACGCCGTTCTTCTTGAGCAGGGCGCCGACGCCACCGGTCAGCTTCTTGACGATGCCGTCCTTCCAGGCCACCGTGCGTTCCAGGTCGATCCTGGGCTCGCTACTCGTGATACCCAGCGGCGACGTCTCGGCCGCGTAGCTGCGGGCCTTGCAGAATTCCTCGGCCGCGTGGATCAGCGCCTTGGACGGGATGCAGCCGATGTTCAGGCAGGTGCCGCCGGGCGAGGCGCCTTCGACCAGCACGGTCGGCACGTTCAGCTGGCCTGCACGGATGCCGGCCACGTAGCCGCCGGGACCGCCGCCGATGATCAGGAGGGTTGTATTAATGGTCTCCATAGCTTCACTCCACGAAGATGGTGGCCGGGGTTTCGAGGTAGCCGCGGATCGCCTGGATGAACTTCGCCGCCACCTGGCCGTCGATCACCCGATGGTCGAACGAGGACGACAGATTCATCATCTTGCGCGCCACCATCGCGCCGTCCTTGATGACCGGACGGTCGACGATGCGGTTGGTGCCGATGATCGCGACTTCCGGACGGTTGATCACCGGGGTGGTGACGATGCCGCCCAGCGGTCCCAGGCTGGTGATGGTGATGGTCGACCCGGTGAGCTCGTCGCGTGTGGCCTTGCCGGTGCGCGCCGCGTCGGCCAGGCGCGCGACTTCCTGCGCGCTGTCCCACGGGTCGCGCGCTTCCGCATGGCGCACCACCGGCACCATCAGCCCTGCGTCGGTCTGGGCCGCGATACCCAGATGGACCGGGTCATACTGGGTCAGGATGTTGTTGGCGTCATCGAAACGCGCGTTCATCATCGGATATTGGCGCAGCGCCAGCACCACGGCGCGCATCAGCAGCGGCAGGAAGGTCAGCTTGCCGCGCTCGGCGCCGTACCTGGCGTTGAGCTGGGCGCGCAGCAGCTCCAGTTCGGTGACGTCGATCTCTTCGACATAGGTGAAGTGCGGGATCTGGCGCTTGGCCTCCTGCATCTTCTCGGCGATCTTGCGGCGCAGGCCGATCACCGGCGCGGCGTGTTCGCCGTCACGCTTCGCGTAGCGATTGTCGCTGCCGCCGCCCTGGCCACCACCGCGGCGGCCGGCCACGTGGGCGTCGAGGTCGGCGTGCGTGATGCGGCCGGCCGGACCGGTGCCGTGCACGAACTGCAGCTCGATGCCTAGGTCCCAGGCACGCTGGCGCACGGCCGGTGCGGCCAGCGGCTTTTCGCCTTCGGCGCGCATCGGCGTGGGGCCGTTCTGGTAGCTGCGCTGCTGCGGAGCAGGCGCCTTCGGCGGCGGCGCAGCAGCTGGAGCAGCCGCTTTCGCCGTCGCGCCTTGCTTGGCTTCTGCCTGCGCCACCGCTTCCAGCTGCGGATCGCCGACTTCTTCGGCCGGCGCCGTCGCGGCGGGCGCCTTGGCCTGCTCTTTTTGCTGCCTGGCTTGCTCGCCTGAATAGTTGCCGGCGCCTTCGACCTCGAGGCGGATCAGCTCCGCGCCCACGGCCAGGGCCTGGCCGACTTCGCCGCCCAGGCTGGTGATGGTGCCGGCCACCGGCGACGGGATCTCGACCGTGGCCTTGTCGGTCATGACGTCGGCCAGTACCTGGTCTTCCTTGACCGTGTCGCCCGGCTTGACGTGCCAGGCGACGACCTCGACCTCGGCGATCCCTTCGCCCAGGTCCGGCATCTTGATAACGTGAATACCCATGTTCAGCGACCCTCCATCGTGCGTTTCAGGGCCGCCGCGACGCGGTCCGGGCCCGGGAAGTATGCCCATTCCTGCGCGTGCGGATAGGGGGTGTCCCAACCGGTAACGCGTTCGATCGGCGCCTCCAGCTGGTAGAAGCAGTGCTCCTGCACCAGGGCCGCCAGTTCGGCGCCGAAGCCGCTGGTACGGGTGGCTTCGTGCACGATCACGCAGCGGCCGGTCTTCTTCACCGACTCGACGATGGTGTCGAGGTCGAGCGGCCAGATGCTGCGCAGGTCGATGACTTCCGCGTCGACACCGCTCTCGCGCGCTGCCGCTTCCGAGACCCACACCATGGTGCCGTAGGCCAGAACGGTGACGTCGCTGCCGGGGCGGACGATGTTGGCCTTGTCCAGCTCCACCGTGTAGTGACCGGTCGGCACGTTGCCCAGCGGGTGACCGGACCAGGGCACGACCGGACGGTCGTGGTGGCCGTCGAAGGGGCCGTTGTACAGGCGCTTCGGCTCCAGGAAGATCACCGGGTCGTCGTTCTCGATCGAGGCGATCAAGAGGCCCTTGGCGTCGTACGGGTTCGACGGCATCACGGTGCGCAGGCCGCACACGTGGGTGAAGAAGGCTTCCGGACTCTGGCTGTGGGTCTGGCCGCCGTAGATGCCGCCGCCGCAGGGCATGCGGATCACCATCGACGACGTGAATTCGCCGGCCGAGCGGTAGCGCAGGCGCGCCGCTTCCGACACGATCTGGTCGGTCGCCGGATAAAAATAGTCGGCAAACTGGATCTCGACCACCGGACGCAGGCCATAGGCCGCCATGCCCACCGCGGTGCCGACGATGCCGCCTTCGGAAATCGGCGCATCGAATACACGCGACTTGCCGTATTTCGCTTGCAGGCCATCGGTGACGCGGAACACGCCGCCGAAATAGCCCACGTCCTGGCCGTAGACGACGACATTGCTGTCGCGTTCCATCACCACGTCCATCGCCGAGCGCAGCGCCTGGATCATGGTCATCGGCATGGTGGCCGCGTCCTTGTCCTTCTCCTGGTCCTTCGTTTGATCATCGCGTGCCATCATCAGACTCCCAGTTCCTGGCGCTGCCGGCGCAGGTGCTCCGGCATTTCCTTGTACACGTCCTCGAACATCGTGGCGGCGCTCGGGGCGCGCTCATCGCCCAGGATGCCGTAGGACTCGGCCTCTTTCTGGGCCGCGAGGACTTCCGCTTCGAGCTCAAGCTGGACCTTTTCGTGCTCCTCATCCGACCACCAGCCCTGCTTGGTCAGGTACTGGCGCAATCTGGCGACAGGATCGCCCAGCGGGAAGTGCTGGAAGTCGTCCGCCGGGCGGTAGCGCGACGGGTCGTCCGAGGTGGAGTGAGGGCCGGCGCGGTAGGTGACCCATTCGATCAGGGTCGGGCCCAGGTTGGAACGCGCCCGTTCGGCCGCCCACCTGGATGCCGACAGCACGGCCAGGAAGTCATTGCCGTCCACGCGCAGCGAGGCGATGCCGCTGCCGATGCCGCGGGTGGCAAAGGTGACGCTCTCGCCGCCGGCGATCGCCTGGAAGGTCGAGATCGCCCACTGGTTGTTCACCACGTTGAGGATCACCGGCGCGCGATAGACGTGGGCAAAGGTGAGCGCGGTGGAGAAGTCGGATTCGGCAGTCGCGCCGTCGCCGATCCAGGCCGAGGCGATTTTCGTGTCGCCCTTGATGGCGGAGGCCATGGCCCAGCCCACGGCTTGCGGGTACTGGGTCGCGAGGTTGCCGGAAATGGTGAAGAAGCCGGCGCGGCGCACCGAATACATCACCGGCAGCTGGCGGCCCTTGAGTGGATCCTTTTCATTCGACAGCAGCTGGCAGATCATCTCGACCAGCGGCACCTGCTTGGCGATCAGGAGGCTTTGCTGGCGGTAGGTCGGGAAGTGCATGTCGCCGTCTTCCAGGGCGAGCGCCTGGGCGGTGCCAAGGGCCTCTTCGCCGAGCGACAGCATATAGAAGGACATTTTCTTCTGGCGCTGGGCGATCACCATGCGCGCGTCAAAGATGCGCGTTTTCATCATGGTGCGCAGGCCGAAGCGCAGCAGTTCGGGATCCGGTTCCGGGGCCCAGGGGCCGACGGCGTCGCCGTTCTCATCCAGGACGCGGATCAGGCCGGTTGCGATGTCGCTCGTGTCGAGCGGCGCCACATCGACGGGTGGGCGCCGGATGGCGCCGGCGGGACTCAATTGCAGATACGAAAAATCGGTCTTGCATCCCGGGCGGCCGGTAGGCTCCGGTACATGCAGCGACAGAGGCTTACTCTGACTCATAAACGCTTCCCCTTTGTAAGGTGACTTGCGGCAAGCATGATAAGGCTTACGGCCGCGCACACGAAGACCCTGGCGAACTATTTTCATATTGCTATGCAGCATAGGGCCCCGGATGCTGCGGACGCCGGCGATTTGCGGGCCGGCCGCGGCGTCTGTAGTATGGGACTGGCGCAGCATCCCGTTCATGCCCGTTCGCAGGCGAACATGAAAAAAACTGCCGTCATGCTCTTGACGCTGCTGGTGGCGATCGCCGGCATCGGTCTGCCGATCTGGCTCGCCATCGAAGAGTCGCAACGTCAGGCATTCAATGCGGAAAGTGCCCATGCGCTAGGTTACGCCCGCGATGTCGTGCTGCGCGCCAATGAGACAGGGCGCCAGGTCGAGGCCGCCGTCGCGCGGCTGGAAGGTTATGCGCGGGCGCCGTGTTCGCCGGCCAGCATCGACGAGATGCGCGAGATCGACCTCGGCTCGACCTATATCCAGGCGGTCGGCTATGTCGAGGGCAACCGCATGCCGTGTTCCTCGATCGTTGGCGCTGCAACCGTGCTCGAACTCGGTCCGCCGGACTATACGAGCGCGTCTGGCGCACTGGTACGCAGGGCGGTGCGCTTTCCGTTCGCGCCGCAGCAGCGCTTCCTGGTGGTCCAGTTCGGGCGCTTTGCCGGCATCCTGCATTCGGAGCTGGCGATCGACACGGCCAAGAGCGAGCCGGACGTGGGGCTGGCCGTGATGTCCTTCGATTTTCCGGCGCCGATCAGCGCCCGCGGCCCGGTCGACCCGCGCTGGCTGCAACGCCTGGGCGGCGCGCCTGAAGTGGTGTTCGAGGAAGGCGGCCATATCGTGGCGGTGGTGCGCTCCACCAACTATCGGGCAGCGGGGATCGCCGCGGTGCCGCTGCATTACCTGCAGGGACGTTCGCACGATGTGGCGCTGCGCCTGGTGCCGGCAGGATTGCTTGCGGGGATCGCGCTCACCCTGGCCATCCTGTACCTGGCGCGCCAGCAGCTGGCCCTGCCGCAGGCGGTCAAGACCGCGCTGCGGCGCCGGGAGCTGTTCCTCGAATACCAGCCGGTGGTCGACCTGCATAGCGGCGCCTGGATCGGGGTCGAGGCCCTGGTGCGCTGGCGCCGGCCGACCGGCGAGATCGTCATGCCCGACCTGTTCATCCCGATCGCCGAACAGAACGGCCTGATCGTGCGCCTGACGCGCCAGGTGCTGGACCGGGTCTGTCGCGATACGGGTTTCTACCTGGAGATGCACCCGGGCTTCCACATCGGGATCAACGTGTCGCCGGCCGATTTCCATTCGCCGGGTTTCGTCGAGAAGCTGCACGACACGCTGCGCCGCATGGGCGCGCGCCCGGCCAGCCTGATCCTCGAAGTGACCGAGCGCGGCCTGCTCGACCCGGTCGTGGCGCGCGAGACCTCGGGCGTCCTGCGGCGCCACGGCTTCGCCCTCGCGATCGACGACTTCGGCACCGGCTACTCGAGCCTGTCCTACCTGGAATCGCTGGAACTCGACTACCTGAAGATCGACCGCGGCTTCATCGAGGCGATCGGCACCGGGGCGCCGACCAGCCAGGTGGTCGGCCACATCATCCGGATGGCCAAGGACCTCGGGCTGCGCATGATCGCGGAAGGGGTGGAAAGCCAGGCGCAAGCCGACTTCCTGCGCAAGCAGGGCGTGCAGTATGCCCAGGGCTGGCTGTTCGGGCGGCCGATGGCTTTTCCCGACATCGTGCGCCGGATGCAGGAGATGACGGAACCGGAGGCCGCGCTAGGGGCAGCCGGTTAGCCGGCATCAAGGGTAGTGGTCGGCGTCCGGCGGCGGGACCACCCAGCCGTGCATGCGTTCCTCGTAGACCGACACCGTCGGGGCGGGAAAGCCCGGGTCGGCAAAGGCGCCGACCGGGATCATGATGTATTCCGGCAGTGCCTCGGGCTCGTACCATACCGTGGCGCCGCACTGGGGGCAGAAGTGGAAGCGGGCGCGCGCGCCCGAGTCGCCGGCCAGCACGAACTCGGTCGAACGCCCATCAAGGCGTACCTGCTCGCGCAGGAAGCGCGCCTTCTGCGCGAACGGCCCACCGCTGCGGCGCTGGCAGTTCAGGCAGTGGCAGATCGAGATGCGCACCGGCTCACCGCTTACTTGCGCGGTGAGCTGGCCGCAGGTGCAGGAGGCGAGGCGGGTGGTCATGGACCTAGCGTAGCACCGGCAGTTCGATGTAGCTCTGGTTTGCCGCGTCGTGGTGGACGGCATTGTCCGCAACCACGCCTTGCTTCTCGCTCTCGTTCGGCCCGCCCGTGTTCAGGTTGCGCACGAACTTCGGGAAGTTCGAGGACGTCACCTCGACCCGGATCCGGTGCCCGGCGCCGAACTGGATGGCGGTGGCGATCGGGGTCGGGCGGATGGTCACGACCTGGCCCGGCGCGAGCATTTCCGGCTTGTCGAACCCGTTGCGGTAGCGCGCGCGGAAGATGGTGTCGCCAATGATCCAGGCGATGCCGTCCGGTGCCACGTCGACCAGCTTCACGGCGAAGTCGGTGTCCTTCGCGTTGGACGAGACCTTCAGCACGGCGTCGACGAACCCGGCCACGCTCACCGGCTTGGGCAGCGGATCGCTGGTGTAGACCAGCACGTCGTTCCTCGCCTCGACCGCACGCTGGTCGAACGCGCCCGGCACCACGATGCCGCCATTGCAGCAGTCGCCGCCGCCGACGGTCTGCACCGGGTTCATCGGATCGTAGCGGTAGCGGTCCGCCGCCTCGCCCGCGCCTGGGGCTTCGCTGCTCAGGCGTCCGTCGCCCCACAAGGAGTTGGCGCGGCCGCCCGAGCGCAGGTAGAGGCGCATCGGTTTCGCCGTCTCCGGCGGCCAGGTGCCTGCGCTCTGCCAGCGGTTGGCGCCCATCTCGAAGTAGCGCACATGCGCGGTCGTGGACGGGAAGGCTTTGGTATCGCCCTTGAGCCAGCGGTCGAACCAGCCGTAGATGGCGCCGTCGACGTCGAAGCTGGCGTTGCCCATCGAGCGCTCGCCGACCGTCATGTCCGGACCCAGGCGGGCGTAGGCGCAGTGGGTATTCGGCGCCACCACGACGTACTGGTTGGCGCTGGCTTCCTTGTCGGTGCCGGCCGCGCGCGCGTGGTTGTACAGCTCGAGGTTCGGGCCGATCGACACGTCGTACCAGCTGTTGAACCACAGCGCCGGCACGCCCCAGCCCATGCCTTCGTGGTACAGGCCGCCCTGGCGCCAGGCCGGGTCGCCTGGCGTGCGCTTGATGAGCTGTTCGAAGGTGCCGGCGGGTTCGCCCAGGGAGCTGAGCAAGCCGTCGACCGGCAGGTGCTTGATCTGCTTGTTCCAGTCGACTTGCGGCTTGCTCGGATTCAGGTCGTTGTAGGCCTCGATGCGGGCGCGCAGCTTGTCGTTAGCGATCGCCGGCAGCTGGGCGCGCAGCGGATTGTCGACCCCGTAGAGCCAGACGAAGAACAGGTTGCGCGGCACGCCGCCGGTGTACCAGTTGCCCTGTTCCTGGAAGCGCCCGACCTTGCCGATGCCGGCGCCCGAGGCCATCGGCACCATGGCCGCGTGCGCCGGATGGTTCAGGCCGGCGAGGGCCAACTGCCATTCCGCGGACGAGGAGCAGCCGAGGGTGCCGACCTTGCCGTTCGACCAGGCTTGCTGCGCGATCCAGGACAGGGTGTCGTATCCATCGGTCTGCGGGTTGCCGAGGATTTCCCATTTGCCCTGCGAGAAGTAACGGCCGCGCTCGTTCTGGACGACGAAGACGTAGCCGCGCTTGACCGACTCCAGCACGTAGCGCTGGGTCGAGCCCTTCAGCTTGCCTTCGTTGTAGGGCGTCTTCCACAGGATGACCGGCAGCCTGCCGGTGGCATTCTTCGGCAGGTAGATGTCGGTCGACAGTCCCACGCCGTCGCGCATCGGCACCATCACCGACAGGCGCGCGCTGGCGATGGCGGCCAGTTCCTTGTCCAGGGCTTCGGCGGAGTACTTGGCATAGTCCTGGGCCGCTGCGATGGACACTGCATCGGCGGAGAACAGGGAGAGGGCGACGAGACTGGCGACGATCTTCTTCAAGGCATTTCCTTCAGCGCGTGGATGGTGTGATGACGGTCGGTAAATACATCGAGGGCCGGATCAACACCGGCCCCATCGGCATACTGTAGCAATAGCCCGGCACTAAATCCAGTGCACCGCCGTTGGCGCGCGCGCTAATCTTCGCCTACGGCCAACACGCCCGCCACCGCCGCCGCGTTGCGCTGGCGGAGCAAGTAGCCGACCGCCAGCAGGGCGAGCCAGGCCGGAATCATCCAGACCGACAGCTGCAGGCCCGGCGTCAGGTACATCACCACCACGATGCCGGCCAGGAAGGCCAGGCACAGGTAGTTGGTGAAGGGGAAGAACGGGCTGCGGAAGGCGGTCGCCAGGCCGGCGGCCTCCTTGGTGCGGCGAAAGCGCAGGTGGCTCCAGCACACCATGCCCCAGTTGATGACCAGTGCCGCCACGGCCAGGCCCATCAGCATGCCGAAGGCTTCCTTCGGAAGGAAGTAGTTGATGCAGATGCAGATGCCGGTTGCGATGGCGGACACACCCAGCGCCGCCAGCGGCACGCCGCGCCGCGACACCTTGAGCAGGGCGCGCGGGGCATTGCCCTGTTCGGCCAGGCCGAACAGCATGCGGCTGTTGGCGTAGACGCAGCCGTTGTAGACCGACAGCGCGGCCGTCAGCACTACCAGGTTCAGGACATTGGCCACGACATTGCTGTCGAGCGCGGCGAAGATCAGGACGAAGGGGCTGCCGCCCGTGACCACCTTCTGCCACGGGTAGAGCATCAGGAGCACGGCCAGTGCGCCGACATAGAAGATGGCGATGCGCCAGATGGCCTGGTTGATCGCGCGCGGGATGGTGCGACCCGGATTGTCCGCTTCGGCGGCGGTGATGCCGATCATCTCGAGGCCGCCGAAGGAGAACATGATCACGGCCATCGAGAGCGCGAGGCCGGTGAGGCCGTAGGGGAAGAAGCCGCCGTGCTGCCACAGGTTGGCCACGCCGGCTTGCGGGCCGGCCGTGTCGCTGACCAGGAGATAGACGCCGAACACGATCATGCCGACTACGGCCGCCACCTTGATAATCGCGAACCAGAATTCGAGCTCGCCGAAGGCTTTCACGTTCAGCAGGCTGAAGGCGTTGACGAGGAAGAAGAAGGCCAGCGCCGACATCCAGGTCGGGATCTCGGGGAACCAGTACTGGACGTAGATGCCGAGCGCCGAGAGCTCGGCCATGCTGACGAGGATGTACATCACCCAGTAGTTCCAGCCCGAGATGAAGCCGATCATCGGGCTGCCATATTTAGTGGCGAAATAGCCGAAGGAACCGGCGACCGGTTCGTCGACGATCATCTCGCCGAGCTGGCGCATGATCAGAAAGGCGACCAGGCCGGCGATGGCGTAGCCGAGCAGGGCGGATGGGCCGGCCTGCTGGATGGTCTGGGCCACGCCCAGGAACAGCCCGGTGCCGATGGCGCCGCCGAGGGCGATCAGCTGGATGTGGCGGTTCTTGAGCCCGCGCCGGAGTTCGTTGCGGTGTTCTTGCTGAGCGTGTTCCATCGTCGGCCTTAAGGTGGTGATACGAAAGTTGCCTTAAAGCCAGCGATTCTACTGCAAGGTGGACTGCTTGGGACGGCCATTTGGCCGTCCGTGCGTCAGTAGCGGCGATAGCCGCCGCGGCCCATCGGGTAACGTTGCGCCATCTTGCCGCCAAACTTCTTCCAGAGCAGGCCTGCAATGGCCATCATGATCATCTTGCGCATGCTGTTCTCCCATTCGTGAAAAGGGCGGGGAATCCCCCGCGGCCGCGCGGCGCGCGGCGTTGAGGCCACCTTATCAAAAACGCGGCGGATGGGGCGCAGGCCTCGCGCGCTTCAGCCGGGCATGGCAAAGAAGGCCACGCCGCCGACAACGGTGGCGCCCAGCATCAGCAGCACGAATCCCGACATGCGGGCCAGGGAAGCGAGGCGGGCGCCCTTCGGGCGGCTGCGCAGCAGGTAGAGCGGAATGGCGAGCGGCGAGACGGCGACCACGGCAGAACTCATCCAGCGCGAGCGCCGGAAGCGGCGCGCTTCGCTGTCGAGGCGGTACCAGTAGAAAGGCAGGAAGTTCGACAGCAAGGCCGACAGGATCGCCCACCAGGAAGGCATGCGCATGTGCGCGGCGTCGTACATGGCCTGGGTGAGGCCGCAGGCAAACATCAGCGCGAGCAGCGCCAGCAGGGTGTTCTTGGGTGTCATTGGGTGCAAGCTAAAGCAAGGCGGCGAGAATACCACCGGGCCCGGGGCACGAAATTCAACAAAACTCACGAAGCGGATGAAATATGCATAATGTCGTGAAGCTTATGCACAAAGGGTAGCGGCGCGCTTATGCCGGTCAGTTAGTGAGAATGGTAGGGTGGGCGGCTTGCCCGCCCACGCGGTGATAGTTGTGATATGAACAGCCGCACAGGCTGCAGTACTGTGATTTGACCGCGTGGGCGGAAGACCCGCCCACCCTACGGATGAGCGATGGCCTTAAGTGACCGGCATTAAGCGGCGCGCGGCTATTTACCGCGGCGCGGCAGCGTAAACACGTCCGCCACCAGGGTGCTGTCGCCGATCTGCCGGCTCGGCGAGGCCGCGTCGTGCACCACCAGGAGCGCTGCGCCACCCTGCCTGTCGTCGGCGAACAGCGCTATGCCCTCGGGATGGTCGACGCCGTGGCCGTAGGGCAGTTCCAGCACCTTTTCGAGTTCCTGCGCCGCCAGCACGCAGTCCTTGCCCGGCTCGGCCCCGCCACGCCAGCGCAACAGGGTCACCGGGCCATCCAGGTCCATGGTGGGTCCGGCCAGCACCAGGATGTCCTTGCCCTGCACGCACAGGTCGCGGATGCCGAGACCGTGCAGGTCGAGGAAGTGCTTGCGGTAGGGGCGGCCCTCGTCGTCCACCGGCCCGAGCCGCAGGCGTCCCGGTTCGGCATCGTCCACCGGCGCGATTTCCACCACCACCGCCCAGCCACGCAAGACCGGGCCGCGCAGGCCGAGCAGCAGGTGCTTGCCGGCCACCGCCAGGCCTTCGATGTCGAAGCCGTTATCCTTGCCGGGGATGGCGAGGAAGGGACCGAGGTGTTCATCCTCGCGCAGCAGCGCCGTCAGTTCGTTGCCGTGTTCGTCGCCGCGCAGCAGGGCGGCGCTGCGCAGCTTGTCCTTGTGGGTGGTTTCACGGGCCAGGGTATAGCCGTCGCCGTCTTTGACCAGGGGAATGCGCCCGAGCAGGTAGCGGTTGCCGTCGGCGCTGATGGTGGCCAGGCGCTTCTGCGCCTTTTTCACGCCGTCGCCGTCCTTCGGCTGCTTGCGGCGCAGGCTGTGCGAGCCGGCGATCCACAGGTATTTGCCATCGCAGGCCAGGCCTTCGATGTCGGCTTCGTTGATATCGTTCGGGGTGTCGCCGTGCGGCGGCAGCGGCAGATTGAAAAAATCGTGCAGTGCGTACTGGCGATGATCGCGCGTTAAGCTGCTTTTTCCGGTGCTGTCTTCCGCGCACACGGTGAGTCGTTCGAGGCTGACCGATTCGTCGTTGGCGACCCACAGCGAGCTGCCGGTGCGCAGGGCCACCGACAGGCCGTCGCGCAGCTCCTTGCCGTAGCAAAGCTCGTCGCGTTCGGGATGGAATTCGAGGAGGACGATGTTCGACGGGTGCATGCGTGTCCCTGCTGGCCTGCGACATTGCAGGGGCACGATAGCATGCGCCCGCCGGGGCAGGCGCATGGCTGGCTTGGAGTGCTCTTACTTTGCCTTGCGCGAGGACCAGTGCACGTGAACGATGGCCCAGCCATCGCCCTTCTTCTCCAGGACTGCCGTGCCGGTGCCGAACAGGTGCACGGGCTTGCCGCGCGACGTGCCCGTGGTTTCGGTTTCTTCCCACACGACCGCCGTGTTGCCGTCGATACGCTCGGTCTGTTTCAGCAGCTTGCGGCTCGTGGTCCTGGCGAACTCCATGTCGCCGCCTAGATGGTGGCTGGCGTACTCGTCGCGCGAACGCTCGACATAGCCGGATTCGTGGATCGCCACTTCCGGCGACAGCAGGGCGAGGGCCCTGGCCTTGTCGCCGCTGGCGAGAGCCTGGTGGAAGGCTTCGAGCGTCTCTTTCGGCGTTGCCGCCAGAGTAAGCGGGGATACGGTGAACAGGACAGCACCGAGGGCCAGGGCCCTCGCCGCAGCCCGCAGGACGGAGGTGGTTTCCATGCCGGGCTCCCGGTTCACTGGGCCGCCTGGAGCTGGACGATCGTGATGGCGCCGTCCACGCGCTCGGCCGCGAACCTGACCTTGTCGCCTGGCTTGACCGCATCCAGCATGGCCGAGTCCTTGACCCGGAACACCATGGTCATGGCGGACATGTTGAGGTTTTTGAGTTCGCCATGGCGCAGCGTGATCTTGCCGGCGTCCTTGTCGATCTTCCTCACCTCGCCGTCCGCCAGTTCGGCGGCGGCCGGCGCGCCTTGGGCGGCATGTTCGTGATGCGCGTGCCCGCTGTCCTGGGCCACCGCCATCGAAGTTGCGGCGGCCATGACGGCTGCCAGCATCAGTGTTGGAATTGCGTTCATGGGGTTCTCCTTTTATCGTGGGTTATTATTCAATGATGGCCCTTGTGGCCGCCCGGTTTGCGGACGGTGACTTCCGCGTCCGCCGGTTTCTTCGCCGGCATGGACTGGCCACCCGCGCCCTGGTTGCGTACCGCGGCCGGAGGCTCGCCTTTCCATTCGTAGGCGACGGTGCCGGCCGGGTGCTTGTACCAGCCCGGGTCCTTGTAGTCGCCCGCTTTCTGGTCCTTGCGCACCTTGAGCACGGTGAACATGCCGCCCATCTCGACGCCGCCGAAGGGACCCTGGCCGGTCATCATCGGCAGGGTGTTTTCCGGGAGCGGCATTTCCATGTCGCCCATGGAGCCGCCTTTCTCGCCCATTACCATGTAGTCGGGCACGAGCTTCGTGATCTTCTCGGCCACGCCGCGGTGGTCGACGCCGATCAGGTTCGGTACGTCGTGGCCCATGGCGTTCATGGTGTGGTGCGACTTGTGGCAGTGGAAGGCCCAGTCGCCGGGTTCATCGGCGATGAACTCGATGGCGCGCATCTGGCCCACGCCGATGTCGGTGGTGACCTCCGGCCAACGCGACTCGGGCCGGGTCCACCCGCCGTCGGTGCCGGTGACCTCGAACTCGTGCCCGTGCAGGTGGATCGGGTGGTTGGTCATGGTCAGGTTGCCGGCGCGGATGCGCACGCGGTCGCCCTGGCGCACGTTCATGGTGTCGATGCCGGGGAAGGCGCGGCTGTTGAAGGTCCACAGGTTAAAGTCGAGCATCTCGTTGACCCGTGGCGTATAGCTGCCCGGCTCGATGTCGTAGGCGTTCAGCAGGAACACGAAATCGCGATCGACCCGATGCTGGGCCGGGTTCTTCGGGTGCGTGACCCAGAAGCCCATCATGCCCATCGCCATCTGCACCATCTCGTCCGCGTGCGGGTGGTACATGAAGGTGCCGGGCCGGCGCGCGACGAATTCGTAGACAAAGGTCTTGCCAGGCTGGATGCCGGGCTGGGTCAGTCCCGTCACGCCGTCCATGCCGTTGGGCAGGCGCTGGCCGTGCCAGTGGATGCTGGTGTGCTCGGGCAGGCGGTTGGTGACAAAGATGCGCACCCGGTCGCCTTCGACCACCTCGATCGTGGGGCCCGGGCTCTGGCCGTTGTAGCCCCACAGGTTGGCCTTCATGCCCGGGGCGATCTCGCGCACTACCGGTTCGGCGATCAGGTGGAACTCCTTGACGCCATTGTTCATGCGCCAGGGTAGCGACCAGCCGTTCAGGGTGACGACCGGGTTGTACGGCCGGCC